>DXEG01000008.1 GCA_019115125.1 Candidatus Blautia faecipullorum | reverse complement strand
ATCATTGAACTCATCATACAGACTCCTTATGTTTTTTCTCGTCAATTAAACAATAAGATAAATCTGTATGATTGGGAAGAGGTTTCGATCTCTTCCCTTTATTTTTGCCAATGATAATTATACTCTAAGATGGCTTATGTGGTGCCTCAGGCTCAGGAGCCTAAGAACAGTCGTAGGAGTGTAAGACTAAATTCAGCATAGAGGTGGAATTTAGATTTTCATTCAAGGGACAATAAATTTTTTTCATCCGGCTCTTTTCAACTTTACCACTTTCGTGTATAATAGTCCTGGACGCTGACAGGGTCAGCATTTACAATTTGGATGAGGAGGAATTATTATGTCTTACACTGAAGAAGTATACGAGAGAGTCGTAGCGCAGAATCCAGGCGAGTCTGAGTTTCATCAGGCCGTAAAAGAAGTTCTGGATTCCCTGAAAGTAGTTATTGACAAAAATGAAGAAGAATACCGCAGGCTGTCCATTCTGGAACGTCTGGTAGAGCCGGAGAGAATCATTTCCTTCCGTGTTCCGTGGACAGACGATAAGGGCAACGTACAGGTAAACAAGGGATACCGCGTACAGTTCAACAGCGCCATCGGACCTTATAAGGGCGGTCTTCGTTTCCATCCCTCTGTAAACCAGAGTATTCTGAAATTCCTGGGATTTGAGCAGATCTTCAAAAACTCCCTCACCGGTCTTCCCATTGGCGGCGGCAAGGGTGGTTCCAACTTCGATCCCAAAGGAAAATCTGACAGAGAAGTTATGGCGTTCTGCCAGAGCTTCATGACAGAGCTCTGCAAATATATCGGCGCTGATACAGACGTACCGGCCGGCGATATCGGCGTAGGCGGACGTGAGATCGGATACCTTTACGGACAGTACAAACGCATCCGCAACCTCAGCGAGGGCGTTCTCACCGGCAAGGGACTTACCTTCGGCGGTTCTCTGATCCGCACCCAGGCTACCGGATACGGCGTCGTTTATATCCTTGACGAGCTCATGAAAGCGCACAGCGATTCTCTGGACGGCAAGACCGTGATCGTTACAGGCTCCGGAAACGTCGCTATCTACGCTGTAGAAAAAGCGACACAGCTTGGCGCCAAGGTTGTCGCAATGTGCGATTCCAACGGCTATATCCATGATCCTAACGAAATCAACCTGGATGTGGTAAAGGACATCAAAGAAGTAAAACGCGGACGTATCAAAGAATATACCGACCGTGTGGAAGGCTCCACCTATACAGAGGGCGTCGGCATCTGGAACATCAAATGTGACGTTTACCTTCCCTGCGCTACTCAGAACGAGCTGGACATCGACGCTGTAAAAACACTGAAAGCAAACGGCTGCAAATATATCGTAGAGGGCGCGAACATGCCTACCACTCTGGCCGCTACGGAGTACGCTATGGAAAACGGAATCCTGTTCCTGCCGGGCAAGGCTTCCAACGCAGGCGGCGTAGCCACTTCCGCACTGGAAATGAGCCAGAACTCCATGAGACTTTCCTGGAGCGCTGAAGAGGTTGACGAGAAGCTTCACAACATTATGAAAGATATTTACAAAAAGATCGACGAGGCCGCTGAACGCTACGATATGAAGGATAACTTCGTTGTAGGCGCGAACATCGCCGCGTTTGAAAAAGTAGTAGACGCAATGAAAGCTCAGGGTATCGTTTGATTTTTCATACAGATCCCTGCCGCATCTGCGCCGGAACCTGATGGTTCCGGCGCAGATGTTTTTTATATTTATGTTCTGAGAAAATTCCTCATGCTTTTCAGGGCATTTTTTTCCAGACGGCTGACCTGTGCCTGGGAAATTCCTACTTCCTGGGCCACCTCCATCTGGGTTTTTCCCTCATAAAATCTCATTTCAATAATATGTTTCTCTCTGTCCGTAAGTCTCTGCATGGCCTCCTTCAATGAAAGGTTCTCTATCCAGTGATCCTCACGGTTTTTTTTATCGCTGATCTGATCCATGACATAGAGGGTATCTCCTCCCTCTGAATACACCGGCTCAAAAAGGCTTACAGGATTCTGGATCGCGTCCATGGCATAGACGATCAACTCTTTTTCAATACCGATCTCCTCCGAAATCTCAGCCAGAGTCGGTTCCTTCAAATGCTCCTTCGTATAGCTTTCTTTGGCGTAAATGGCCTTGTAAGCGATATCTCTCAGCGATCTGCTGACCCGGATACTGTTGTTATCCCGCAGATACCTTCTGATCTCCCCAATGATCATAGGCACTGCGTAAGTAGAAAACTTCACGTTCAGCGTAGTGTCAAAATTGTCGATGGCCTTCATAAGCCCAATGCAGCCAATCTGAAAAAGATCGTCCGCGTTTTCACTGCTGTTCTGAAAACGCTTGATAACACTTAACACGAGCCGGAGATTTCCCTTGATGTAGATATCTCTCGCCTCCATATCCCCCTCCTTGATCCTGCGGAACAGCTCATCTTTTTCCTCAGGCTTCAGTACAGGAAGTTTAGAGGTGTTGACCCCGCAGATTTCTACTTTATTAAGTGTCATCGAACCATCCTCCTTCAATCTTTTGGTACTAAAAATGATTCTCAGACTGAAGGAGAAATATACTTTTTTCGGAAAAATATAAAAAATAAAAGCCCTTGACAAATTTACGGCAGACGGTCCTTATGGAAGCATTTTTCTTCCTGGATCTCCACCAGGATAATGTCGTCTCCGATCTGGCAGATGCATTTCCAGGGGATCACATACTCGCTCTCTCTGCCGAAAAAACAGAAAAATCTGCCCGGCCCCGGCACGATCAGAGCTGTAAGCCTTCCGGTCGCGCAGTCAAATTCCACATCTATGGGGCATCCAAGACTGCGGCAGGTGCAGGTATTTATCACTTCTTTTTGTTTCAGCTCGCATAAACGCATGGCGATACCTGTTTTTGTTTATTTCTATTCAAAAAAATCAGGAATATACGAAAAATCAGTAACTCAGGGGGAAGATTTGTTGACATAAAAAGAAAATTTATAGTATAATGTGCCCATATAAAGGCGAGAAAGGGGAGTGCGCCATGAAATGCCCGTTTTGCGGTCAGGATAATACCAGAGTCGTTGATTCCAGGCCTGTGGACGATACGAATTCCATCCGGAGAAGGCGGATGTGCGAATCCTGCGGGAAGCGTTTTACCACCTACGAAAAAGTTGAGACCATTCCGCTGAGCGTAATTAAAAAGGATCAGACCAGAGAACAGTATGACCGGAGCAAGATCCAGGATGGAATTTTGAGAGCCTGCTACAAAAGACCGATTCCTGTAGAAACGATTGAAACAATGATAGATTCCATAGAAGGCGCCATTTTTGACCGCGCCGACAGAGAAATCTCCAGCAGCCAGATCGGGGAGATCGTCATGGAGCATCTTCAGCATCTGGACGCGGTGGCATATGTTCGTTTTGCCTCTGTTTACCGGGAATTTAAGGATGTCAGTACCTTTATGGACGAGCTGAAGAAATTTATGGAACCCTGACCATATTCCGGCATACGGCGGGAGCGCTCCTGGCAGCCATTTCCGTCGGCCGGCTTTGACGCCAGAAAAAAAGGAGCGCCGGGGATCGTCCCCGGCGCTCCTTTGGCTCTGGGCAGAGGGCTCTTACTCCAGAGCCTTTTCCAATTCTTCAATTACAATTTTCAGCGCCTTGATACGGGCGTATTTTTTATCTACAGATTCAAGAATATGCCAGGGGGCGAAGGTTGTGCTGGTCTTTTTCAGCATCTCGTTTACCGCGTCCTCATACAGATCCCATTTTTCTCTGTTGCGCCAGTCCTCATCTGTAATCTTCCACTGCTTTTCCGGATTGTTCTGACGGTCCGTAAAACGCTCAAGCTGTGTGTCCTTGTCGATCTGCACCCAGAATTTAATGATCACGGCGCCCCAGTCGTGAAGCTCCTTCTCAAACTCATTCATTTCATTATATGCCCGCTTCCAGTCGTTTTCCGAGCAGAAGCCCTCCAGACGCTCCACCATCACGCGGCCATACCAGGTCCGGTCAAAAATAGCGATATGTCCGTCCTTGGGAAGTCTCGTCCAGAATCTCCACAGATAATGGCGGGCTTTTTCATGAGGTTCAGGACTTGCGATGGGATGCACCTCATAGCCCCTGGGATCCAGCGCGCCGGTAATTCTTTTGATGTTGCCGCCCTTGCCCGCGGCGTCCCAGCCCTCATAGGTAATGATCACAGGAACACGTTTCCGGTATACGCGGTTGTGCAGCTCTCTCAGACGTTTCTGAAGCTCTTTCAGCTCTTTTCTGTACGCTTCCTCCTCGATCACCTTGCCTTCCAGCTCCACATCCTGAAGCTTCGGCATCTTGACAAGCGGAAATACATTCTGCAGGATCGGAACGGAATGCATCTGATTCTGAAGGGCCACCTCAATATTGCTTACCAGAGTCTCAAGCACCTGAAGCTCCGCCCATTTCTTGTTCTCAGCGTCCACGATATACCAGGGAGACGTAGACATATTGGTATCCTTCAGATATCGGTCATAAACCTTCTCGCATTTTCCGTAATGCTCGTTCTGCCACTGGTCGAATTTCTGTACCCTCCACTGGGTATCCTCACCGGAAAGCAGCCCTTTCATTCGTTTCGCCTGCTGGTTTTTATCTATATGCATGAAGTATTTTACCACCAGATAGCCGTTATCTGTAAGCTGTCTCTCGAAACGCTTAATGCTGTCGATCCGCTTCTCGTAATCCTCTCCTGAAAGCTTTCCCTCCAGCACCGCTTTTGTGGTCTCTTCCATCCAACCGGAATCCAGGAAGGTAAATTTGCCCTGCTCCGGGATCTGACGCATATAACGGTACAGGAACGGACGGCGGAGCTCGTCCTCAGTGGGCGCGGACATCGTCGCCACCTTAAAAAATCTGGGATCAATATTTTTGATCACCCGGCCGATCATACTGCCCTTGCCGGCCGAGCTCCATCCCTCAAACAGAACCAGCACCGGAACCTTATGCTCCTTGATCTTCATCTGAAGCTCATAAAGCTTACCCTTTGCCTTTTCCAGACGTCCGGCAATCTCTTCTTTGTCGGGAGTTTCCGGAGGATTCCAACTTTTTAACATAGCACAGCCACCTCATTTCTTTTGATAATTTCTTATTTCCTCAGATTATACCATGCGCAGCGTCTGCGGCGGCACGTTGGCGCCAGCCGGCGTGAAGTCTGCTTTAGTAGAATCATTATAGCATGGTTTTCTGACAATTTCCACAAAAAAGAAAAGGAGAATGGAAATTTCTTTGCATTTCCATTCTCCTTTTCTATTGTCAGTTATTCCGGATCTACAAGAGAAAATCCCAGCTTCATTTCCCTCACTGCCGGATCCTCTCCCTCCAGAATATCCAGCATCATCTGTACTGCCAGTTCTCCGCTTTTTTTATAGGAATAATGTACGGTCATCAGAGGGGCCGCAGCGATCCTCGACATATCCGAATCGCCATGTCCCGCCACAAGGATCCGCGACAGTGCGTTTCCTCCCTGCTCTTTTAAATACCGGACTGTCCCGAGGGCAATCGTGTCCGTGGCGCAGAGTATCCCGTCCAGATCAGGATAGGCCTTCAAAAGCTGTCCTGCTTTCCTGTAGCCGCCCTCCATGGTAAAATCGGAGATCACATACTGCTCCGCGGCGTTTTCACACCCGGCTTCCCGCGCCGCGTCACAGAAACCCCGGTACCGTTCCTCTCCTACCGCGCGGTCCTCCAGAATCGCGCTGATATATCCCAGTCTTCTCCGCCCCTTGCCGATAACCGCGCTGGTAAGTTCATAGGACGCGTGATAATCGTCATGGTACACACAATACAGCCCCGGAAACTGCTGTCCTACCAGAACCACCGGAACACCGGACTGTTTCAGGACCTTTTTATGCTTTTTGGTCAGGACGGTCGCCACCAGGATCACGCCGTCCACCTGCCTGTCGCTGAAGGTCTCCAGGTATTCCAGCTCTTTCTCCGGATTGTTCTGGGTTACAGCCATCAAGGTCTGATATTCACTGTTATTCAGAACGGAGAGGATTCCCTCCACAACCTTTCCGATGGACGCCGAAGCAATCTTCGGCACGATCACGCCGATCATTCTTGTTTTTTTTGTGCGGAGCGTCTGCGCCTGGAGCGAAGGGCGGTAGCCGGTCTCCTCCACCACTTTGCGGATGGCCTCTTTTTTTTCCTCTGATATATATCCATGGTTGAAATAGCGGGAAACAGCGGCGCTGGAAACTCCCGCTAATTTGGCGATCTCTCCTATATTCATACAGATTCCCCTTTTCTTCCTAATATATCATAAGTGACCGGCAGTTTCCATCCTGTTTTATGGTTCAATCGTATAAAGCTTTTCCATTTTATCCGTTTTTCCCGTTTTCACTACTTTGAAATCAGGATAATCGTCGCTGTTTGTCAGGAGCACGGCTGTCACCGGGCTGTAGCCGGCCGCTCTGATCTTTTCGATATCAAAGGTGAGCAGCCGCTGTCCCTTTTTCACCTTGTCGCCTTCGTTCACAAGGAGAGCAAAGCCGTCTCCCTTCATGTTCACCGTGTCCACTCCTACATGGATCAGAACCTCCATCTCCCCGGGTCCGGTAATTCCCACCGCGTGTCTGGTATCTGTGACAGAGGAGATTTCGCCGTCAAAGGGAGCGTATACGATTCCCTCCTCTGGATCAATTCCTACTCCGTCCCCAAGAACGCCTGAGGCAAAGGTCTCGTCCGGTATCTCAGAGCGGGGGATCACATTTCCTCTGACCGGAGCAAACAAAGATTTTTCCGGCGCCGCTTCTTCCTTTCCGTCAGCAGGAGCCGCAGCCTCCTGCACCAGTTCTTTTTCATCGGTCTCAGCGCCTTTTTTACGGCTGTTTTTGACATCCTCCGGATCTTCCTTCCAGGTAAACCAGGTAAGAACAAAAGCTACCGCAAAGGATACCGCCAGCATGATCGCGTACTGTACGCTGTAATCCAGGGTGGTCAGGAATCCAGGAATACCAGTCACTCCATAAGAAGTGGCTCCGATATGGAACAGCGAACCCAGGAGAGCTCCCACAGCGCCGCCTGCCATACCGCATACCAGTGGTTTCATAAACCGGAGGTTCACACCGAAAATTGCCGGCTCTGTGATTCCCAGGGCCGCGGACAGCGCGGAAGGAATCGCTACGGATTTTGTTTTGTGGCTGAGAGCCTTAATACCGACTGCCAGACATGCGGCGCCCTGGGCGAAGTTTGCCGCCGACGCGATAGGCATCCAGATATTCAGCCCGTCGGAGGCAAGCATACCCGCCTCGATGACATTGTACATGTGATGAATACCGCACACCACCGTAAGGGGATAAAGCGCTCCCATGATCATCGCCCCGATACCGTGTCCGACTGTAATGATCCATGACGCGAAATTCAGCACATAGGTTTCCGCTGTGGAGAATACCGGACCGATAATACCCAGAGTCAGGAACGCGGTGATCATAACCGTACAAAGGGGCGTTACAAAAAGATCGATCATTTCCGGCACATGCTTGTGAAGCCATTTTTCCAGCTTGCACATGATCCAGATCGCGATCACCACCGGGATCACATGTCCCTGATAGCCAACCTGACGGATGGTGAATCCGAAGAGATTCCATACAGGAATCTCAGAAGCTTCCATGGAGCTTACCGACCATGCGTTGATCAGATTGGGATGGATCATGATCATACCGATTACCGCGCCCAGGAAAATATTTCCGCCGAACACTCTCGACGCCGATACGGCGATCAGTACCGGCAGGAAGGTAAACGCCGTATTCGCCAGCAGATCAAGGATTCCGTACCAGTCACTGCCGGCAAAAGCCGGGATCGCTTTTCCCAGGGCTTCTACCAGTCCCATCATCAGACCTGAAGCCACGATAGCGGGAAGAATCGGTACGAACACATCTCCCAGAGCCTTGATCATTCTCTTAGGCAAAGGCTGCTGAGCTGCCGCCGCGGCCTTTACATCTTCTTTTGTAGCGGCGGACATTCCGCTGACCTTCAGAAATTCTTCATAAACCTTGTTTACTGTTCCGGTTCCGATAATTAACTGAAGCTGTCCGTTGTTGCTGAAAACACCCTTTACTCCGTCGATGTTTTCCAGCTTCTTCATGTCGATTTTGCCATTGTCCACTGTAACCAGGCGGAGCCTTGTAGCGCAGTGCGCGGCGCTTACAAGATTAGATCTTCCGCCTACAGTCTCGAAGATCTCTTTTGCGCATTTTGCGTAATCCAGTGCCATAGTTTTCCCTCTTTCCTTTGATTTGTCTCACATGTGAAAACGATTACATTTGATGTTATAAATATAGTCCTTTTTTATAAAAAAGTAAATTGACAAATCCTATAAATATGAGATGCCAATTTTGTGCAATTTTATGTAATCAATTTCACATCCGTTTGGACGCATCCACAGCGGAGCGCTTTTGCATCATAAGAAGACATCTTAATCATCGTAGGAAACTCAATACTTTCACACATTAATGTGCAAGGTATTTCCTATAATAAAAAACGGCGGATAAACCGCCCTCACGGGCCGTTTTCCGCCGTTTCCCTCACATCAAATGATATTTTTGAAATGCTTTCCAGATTCCGTCCTCTGTTACGCCAGGACAGATATCATCCACAATATCCTTCAGCCTGTCGTTGCCGTTTTCCATACAGATACTCAGCCCCGCCGTCTCCAGCATCTCCTTATCGTTCATGCTGTCGCCGAAGCCCACGGAATCCTTCAGAGGAACCTGAAGATAATCGCAGACAAATTCCACCGCAGTCCCTTTATTGATCTTCCGGTTGATGACTTCCCCGTTTACATATCCCCGCTCTCCGCTGTCCTGGATACAGATCTGAAAATCCTCCTTCAGAGCGTCCTGGGCTTTTTGGAGAGCGTCCACAGAGGGGCTCATCACCACCATTTTATATACCGGCTGATCCTGATATTCGCTGAGCGGAAGAATATTCATGGATTTTTCAATCTGCTCCCTCCAGCGCAGCATTTCGCTGCCGCCTCCCTCAGACGCGTGAAGCCGGAGAAAATCCTTGAAGCCCTCGTCTGTATAGGCTCCGTCCCGACATTCAATGGTACGGTAAATCCCGTTTTCACTGAGAACCTCCATCGCCCTCCTTTTCTGCTCTTCTGTCAGAGGATGGTCGTAGATCACCTTTTCCCCAAAAAGGATATACGCTCCGGCGCTGGCGATCACACCGTCAAATCCATAGGAAAGAAGCGAAGACATCATGCCGTAGCTCCTCCCGGTACAAAGAAATACATAGTTTCCAGCCTGCCGCGCTCTCTTCACCGCCTCCTGAGCCGTGAGCGGGGGCACGTTGCTGCCGGGTTCCGTAAGCGTCCCGTCAATATCAAGGAAAATAATTTTACGGTTCATACTGATTACTCCTTTTGCTCTGTACTTTTTCTGTAGAATAAAAATTTATCCGCATTTTCTGTAATCGTTTTCACTATGTACTTCCGATTATAAATCATAGTCCCTGATTTGTAAACCTGTGATTTTAATTTCGCCCGTATTGTATCTATCTATCCCGCGCCATCCATAAGACCGCACTGCGCGCTTACTGTGACTAACGCCACTGTTTTACTCATAAACGGCCACTGGATCCCCCGCATTTTTATACATGTCTGTATCTCCTCAGGATCACCGCCGAAAGGATTCCCGCCAGAAGCGAGGTTCCGGCAAAATTCAGCCAGATCCCGGTAAGTCCGAGCGGCCAGAAAACTCCTACAAGAATCACCGGAAACAGAAGGGCAGTGGAAAGCGAAATAATGGAAGCTTCTCTGGGCCTGTCCACAGCCACCATATAGCTCTGGGTTGCAAAGGAAAACCACCGGGTCAGATATGTAAAAGCAAAAAGCTGCACCGCCGTATGAGCCATTTCCATAAAGGCGCTGTCCGGGCTGCTCACAAACATTCTGACTACTATATCTGTGAAGAGCAGCATTGCCGCCGCGGACAGCAGAGAGACAGCGGCGCTGGCTGTGTAGCAGCATTTCTCAATCGACCTGATCCGCCCTTTGTTCCCGGCGCCCAGATTATATCCTACCGCCGGCTGTAGAGAGTCGCACATTCCATAGAGCAGCGGCTGCACAAAACCGTCCGCGTACATCAGGATCCCATAAACGGATACCGCCTGGGCTCCTCCCATTCTCATCAGAAGAAAATTCATCAGGATCGACGTGATCCTGCCCGCGATATTATTCAGGAAATTCGGGCTTCCGCAGCTTACGATCTTCTTTATCATTTCCCCGGAGAATTTCGGCCTGCAGAAGTGAAGCTGCATTTTTCCCCGGAAAAACGGGTAAAAAGCAATCACTGTGCAGACGAACATTCCTGTGCAGGTGGCAAGTCCCGCTCCCCAGATTCCCCACCGGAATATATACAAAAAGGTAAATTCCAGAATGGCGGTAAGAACGGACATAAATATATTCAGCAGCATACTTGCCCGGATTCTTCCGCAGATCCTGAGATAATTATCCACGGCGAAAATAATCGTGGTCACCGGCGCGCAGAGCGCATACACTCTGAGATACTGTACCGCGAATTCCAGAAGCTCTCCCTGAGCGCCCATCAGTCTCAGAAGAGGATAAGCCAGAAAAAACAGAACCGAGCCCAGAAGAATTCCCGCCGCTACGATCATCAGGCAGGCGCAGGTAAAATAATTATCCGCCTCCTTTTCCTCTTTTTTGCCCAGGCTGATGGAAATAGGAACCGCAGAGCCTACACCGATCAGATCGGCCAGAGAAAAATTAATCACCACAAAGGGCATCGCAAGATTCAGAGCGGCAAAGGGCGCGTCTCCCAAAATCTGCCCCACCAAAATACCGTCGATCAACTGGTACAGAGCCGACGCCAGCATGCTGACCGCTCCCGGAACTGACGCGATAAAAAACAGCTTCAGCACCGGAGTTTTTGTGAATAAAGTCTTTGTATCTGTTTCCGGCGTTCTCACTGTTCCTTTTTCTCCTTGTCTAATAATTCTTTATGAAATGCTTCCTTCAGATATCTGGTAAAGGCCTCCAGGCCGGTAAGCAGCTTCGGGGAAAATTCCTCCAGGGTTCTTTCCATGGCCGTCTCCTCCGCCGCATATACACTTTTCAGGATCTCCCGGGCGTATTTCCCGCCTTCCTCTGTGAGAAAAATCTGCTTTTCCTTCCCATGTCCGTCATTCTCCAGGCGGATATATCCGCGGCGAACGTTTTCACGGACAATAGTGTTGATGGTCGTCCGGGGAATCAGCCATTCTTCGCAGATCTCCTTCTGGGTATGGGGCTTCCCGTCATTGAGGACATAAAACAGCGCCAGCGTATTGTCCTTAATTCCCAGTTTTCTGGCAGCCATATAGTAGAGGCCGTCTATCTGATTCATACAAAGATTCAGCCTGTCTATATATGCCCGTTTTTCATTCATCAGGATACCTCCTTCTTTTTCAATACGAATTCGTACTGTGCTTGCTATTATAATACGAATTCGTATTAAAATCAAGTTCGATTTTGGTGTCCTGCTTCTTCGTCAGAATTGCCCTGCAGCGTATGTTATTCAGCCACTTCCATAAGTTTTTTACTGATGCGTGTCTGAACTTCTAAATAGTACGCTGCTTCTGCTGTATTCATTTCCCCACTATCCCAAGCTTCAAAATCTTTCACCACATCTGCATATTTGCTCATATAATTTGCGTATTCAGCAAGTAAACTTAAATCTGTTCCATCTGATTCTGCATATTTATTCATAAAATCGCAATATTCATTCATAAATGATTCATAGCTATCCATTGCTTGAATAAACTCTGGACGCATCTCCGCAACGTCTGATACAGAATCGTCTTTTTTTTCATCTACTTCAGAATTTGTTTCCATCTGTTCTAATAATTTTTCTCCGCTCTCCTCTTTTATTTTCAAAATATCATCTTGAAACTCTTGAATTTTTTCTTTAGCTCTTTCGAGATCATTATCCCAAAACTCGCCTCTCATATCTGACCAAAATTCATAAACATCTGAGCGAAAATCGGACCAAAGTTCATAAGTATCAGATCGTGTATCGGACCAATTTTTATATTCTTCTGACCGTGTATCGGACCACTCTTTATATGCCACACTATCATATGCATCATCTAATATACCATCATAATAAACATCGTATATATCGTCTAATATACCATCATAGAACTCATCGTATATATCGTCTCCTCCATCATCATAAACTTCATCATACATTTCCTCCAAATCATCATATTTTTCATCATTAGTTTTATCGGACTCAAGTATAATCTGAGCATATTTTACACAATATTCTCTCATGCAAATACATGTATCCTGCATATCCTGATATACAGAATCATAAAAAGCGGCTATTCTTTCTTTGTTCGCAATATATTTGTCGTATGTATCTATTTCTGCCTGTAGTTTTTCATATTTTTCATTCAATGCAGCTACTTTGGCTTCAATTTCTTGTGGAACCAGTTCATTCAATTCTTCTATCGTAGATACTTTAATTTCATCTGATTGCAGTTCAGCTTTTGATGTATTCTGCACATCCTCCGAAATACTATTCTCTTCTGTCTGTGCATTCGCATCTTTTGTTAATTGGTTACCATAAACACCTAAAATTAACGCAAAAAATAATATAGTAACTAATAAGGATTTCTTTTTCATAATATATTCCCCTTTCATAAAATTATTGTTTGCTTACATCTGTTGCCAAAGTCATTTGTTTCACCTGCTTTTTTACACTCATAATTTTGCCAAAAATAAAAGTTTCAGGGCACCGTTTATATTTGACTTATTCAAATAAATCTCCTTACCCATACCTCCTCATTTTTTCTCATACAAAGGTTTCATTACTGCTCATTCAATCAACTCCTTTTTCTGTATAGATATTTACATTATATCATTCATTGCGCTCTCGTGCAATTATCTTCCTTTAAATCCACATAAAATATTGCATGGAGGTGCAATATTATGAAAAACAACGAAAGTATTGACCGTATTATTCAAGTACACGATATAGATATCGGAAAAAATATTGCAAAATTGAGGAAATCCATGAATATCAAGCAGACAGATATGGTTGCTAGACTTCAGATTAATGGAATAGATATTTCTATCTACTCATATAACCGTATCGAAAAAGGTACGCAAAATCCCACCGTATCTTTCTTATTTACCTGCTGTCATATTCTGGAATGTGATATGAACACCATATTCAATTTTAGAGCCATAATGTAAGATCATGGGATAGCCAAGTTATCAGTCTTTTAGGCTATCCCCTTAGCCACAATCTAAAAATGAACTATAATGAAGCACCATTTCTACGGATTTATTTAAAATGCGGTAATAATATTTACAACCATAACAATGAAGCCTTTACGAAATGTATGAATCATAACCATCCCCCTTTTTTAAGTTCAATAATCTTACTCTTGTAAGTAATACCAACACTTTCCTCTGGCATTGGTGGCAAACCTTTGCTTATAATTAAATAAATAAACCTTTTTTGTTCCTCTAATTCTTGAATTTTATCTTCTATTTTTTTAATACATTTTTTATAAAAAATTTTTTTCTCGCCCTCCGGCATCAACAATATTTTTTTAATTTCTTTAAGTTCCATTCCCATCTCCTTATATATCAGAATCTCCCACAAATTTTTCAATGTTCTTTCATCATATAAGCGGTAATTATTCTCTGATCGTTCTACATAAATCATCCCTTCATCGTCATAAAACTGTAAAGTACGTTTACTTACTCCAACAATTTTACTTATTTCACATGTTTTCTTCACTATGGCCTTTCCTTTCTCCACATAAAGAGCATACTCTATCACGTTTGCGTGATAGCAATACTCTTTTTGGAATTCTTGTTAATCTGTTTCATAACAGGCCATGTAATTTTCGCGAATTATTGTAAAAAAAAGATCTTACTTTTCCTCGTAAGACCTTTCCTTTTTATTCACAACTATATATGATTTCTTTTGTTACATCTCCATAAACCCACCATATCTTTGATGGAAGATGATTTCTATCAACTATTACCTTATTAGTACAAGCAATTTGTTTTTTCTTATTTTCTCTCTGCGCTTCTCAGGAAAGCTCAAGCTTTCCTGTATAAAGCTGATAATAAGTTCCCTTCTGCTTGATCAGATCCTCGTGATCTCCTCTCTCAATGATCTTTCCATGCTCCAGAACAATGATCGCGTCACTGTTGCGGATGGTGGAAAGTCTGTGGGCGATGACAAAAACAGTACGCCCCTTCATCAGGTTATCCATACCCTGCTGCACGATCTGTTCTGTACGGGTATCGATGCTTGATGTGGCCTCATCCAAGATCAGTACAGGCGGATTAGCAACCGCCGCCCTCGCGATAGACAGAAGCTGTCTCTGTCCCTGAGAGAGCTCCTCGCCGTCGCTGCTGAGCATGGTATTATATCCATTCGGCAGCATTCTGATAAAATGATCCGCGTGAGCCAGACGGGCTGCCTCATAAACCTCGTCGTCAGTAGCGTCCAGCTTACCGTAGCGGATGTTGTCCATAATCGTACCCGTAAACAGGTGGGTATCCTGAAGAACAATCCCCAGGGAACGTCTCAGATCATCCTTCCTGATCTTGGTGATATTGATGCCGTCATAGCGGATCTTACCCTCCTGGATATCATAGAAACGGTTGATCAGGTTGGTGATCGTCGTCTTTCCTGCGCCTGTAGAGCCAACAAAGGCCAGCTTCTGTCCGGGCTTCGCGTAAAGACTGATATCATGGAGGATTACCTTGTCGTCATTGTAGCCAAAGGTAACGTTCTCAAAAACCACGTCTCCCTTCAGCTCTGTATAAGAAACAGAGCCGTCCGCGGAATGAGGATGCTTCCAGGCCCACATTCCTGTGCGTTCTTTACACTCCGTAATGTTCCCCTTCTCATCCTTTTTCGCGTTGACAAGAGTTACATAGCCCTCGTCTACCTCCGGCTTTTCGCCGATCAGGGCAAAGATACGCTCAGCGCCCGCGAGAGCCATGACAATAGAGTTAAACTGCTGGGCCACCTGCATGAAAGGCTGGGTAAAGCTCTTGGTAAACTGAAGATAGGAGGCCATAACGCCAAGAGTGATCCCTCCTACGCCGGCCACGGACAGGAATCCTCCCAGAACGGCTGTCAGTACGAACTGCAGGTTTCCGATGTTTCCGATCACAGGCCCCATCATATTGGCGTATTTGTTGGCGTTGGCAGCACTCTCAAACAGAGCGTCGTTCAGCCTGTCAAACTCCTGCTCCGACTTCCGCTCATGGTTAAATACCTTGACCACTCTCTGGCCATTCATCCTCTCTTCCACGAAGCCGGTCACGTCTGCCAGAGACATCTGCTGGCGGACAAAATATTTTCCGCTGTTGCCGCCGATCACTCTTGTAACTCCCAGCATCACAAAAATGATCAGGACTGCCAGGATTGTCAAAAGCGGACTTAACACGACCATGGAGATAAATGTAACGATGATCGTGAAGAAGGACATCAGCGCCTGGGGGATAGACTGGCTGATCATCTGTCTCAGGGTATCCGTATCGTTTGTGTAAAGACTCATAATAGAGCCGTTTGTCCTCTGGTCAAAATACCGGATAGGCAATGTCTGCATATGCTCGAACATATCGTCCCTGACTCTTTTCAGCACGCCCTGTCCGATAAATACCATCATCCGGGTATAAGTAAAGGTGGCGGCCACACCCACCAGGAAAATACATCCAAGAACCGCCATGGCGGTATAAAGCTCTGAAAAGTCCGGCGCCTGATGCCCGATCAGCGGAATAATAAAATCATCCAGCAAAAATTTCAGAGACAATGATACGGAAATCGTCGCTATGGAGCTGACAAGAATACAGATAAACACGATCACAAACTGGACCTTATATGTCTCGGTGGTATACTTCAGAAGCCGCTTGGCTGTATCCAGCGTATTCTTCGTAACTCTGGACTGTCTTTTCTCTTTTTTATTCATCATCTCCACCTCCTTTGACCTGTGATTCATATACTTCTCTGTAAATTTCGTTTGTCTTCAGCAGTTCTTCGGATGTTCCGATACCGGAAATCTCACCTTTATCAAGCACAATGATCTGATCCGCGTCCTCGATGGAGGAAACCCTCTGAGCGATAATGATCTTCGTAGTATCCGGGATCTCCTCCCGGAAGGCCTTACGGATCAGAGCGTCCGTCTTGGTATCCACCGCGCTGGTAGAATCGTCAAGGATCAGGATCCTGGGCTTTTTCAGCAGAGCCCTGGCAATACACAGACGCTGCTTCTGTCCGCCGGAAACATTATTTCCGCCCTGTACGATCATCGTATTATATCCCGCGGGGAATTCACGGACAAATCCATCGGCCTGAGCCAGCCTGCAGACTCTCTGCACCTCTTCGTCGCTGGCGTTTTCGTCGCCCCAGCGGATATTTTCATAAATGGAGCCGGAGAAAAGCACGTTTTTCTGGAGCACCATGGAAACCTGATCCCTGAGAGCCTCCAGATTATAATCGCGGACGTCGATGCCGCCCACCTTTACGGAGCCCTTCGTCACGTCGTACAGTCTGGGGATCATCTGAACAAGGGTGGATTTCGCGCTTCCTGTTCCGCCGATGATTCCGATAGTCTGACCGGACTTAATATGAAGGCTCACATCCTTCAGGGAGAGATTGCCGCCCTCGCCGGCGTAGCTGAACTCCACATGATCAAATACGATGTCCCCATTTGGAACCACCTTCACCGCGTCATCCTTTTCCTGCATTTCAGGCACCTCTGTAAGCACCTCTGTAATACGGTCTGTGGAAGCCTCGGCGATCATGATCAGCACAAAAACAAAGGTAACCATCATCAGAGACATAAGGATCTGCATGGCGTATACCACAATACTGGTCATTTCTCCTGTTTCCATAGTTCCGTATACGATACTTCTGCCTCCGATGAGGATCATCAGGAGTACAACGGTGTACATGGTGAACTGCATCACCGGAGAGTTCCATGCGACGATCTTCTCCGCCTTTGTGAACAGATCGTAAACATAAAGCGAGATCCCGTGGAACTTCCTGTTCTCGAAATCCTCTCTTACGAACGCCTTCACGACTCTGGAGGCATTGACATTTTCCTGGACAGAGTTATTCAGAACGTCGTATTCATCAAAAACCTTCACAAAATGCGGGTGGGCTTTTTTCGCGATAAAGATCAGCGCTCCGCCCAGCAGAGGAACAACCACCAGGAACAGAAGCGCGATGGTTCTGTTGATCAGAAGCGTCATGATCCAGGAAAGCACCACCATGATAGGCGCTCTGGCCAGCAGACGGATGCTCATCATATAAGCCATCTGCACGTTGGTGATATCCGTCGTCATTCGTGTTACAAGACCTGAGGTTGAAAAATGGTCAATATTCTTAAAAGAAAATTCCTGTATTTTGTAAAAGATATCGTGACGCAGGTTCTTCGCGTATCCGGCTCCCGCAATGGCCGCCATATTTCCTGCCGCCCTTCCCAGAATCAGCGCCAGCATCGCCAGGATCACCAGGATCACGCCCCGCTGCACGATGTATCCGAGATTGCCGCCGGCAATGCCGACATCAATGATCTTTGCCATCTCCATGGGGATCAGAACTTCCATCAGCACTTCAAGGATTACAAAGATCGGGGCCAGCACAGACTGTTTCTTATATTCCCGGACTGATCTCAAAAGTGTCTTATTCATCTTTTTGGTCTACCTCCTTATTCTCCCTGTTTTTTTCCGCAAGATTACAGAACATACGGCACATGACTTTTCTGCAGACATCCAGCTCCTCCTGGCTGACGCCTTCGGTCAGCCGGGCCTCCGTCCCCTGGATATGCTTCATAATGCTGGGTCTCAGCGCTTCCGCCTTCTCTGTGGGTACAAGTCTTTTAAGCCGGGCGTCCTTTTTGTCACATTCCCTTTTGATAAAGCCGTTCTTTTCCATGAGCTTAAGAATTCCCGTCACCGTAGATTTACGGATCTGAAACTCTTCCTCAATATCCTTCTGATACACATCTTTACAGAGCGTTGTCAGAAGAATATACTTCAAAACATGCTTTTGTATCGGAGTCAGATCTTCCGCGCCTTTTATATCCACGTCCGCCCGCTTCATCTGATTGGCCAGCGTATGGATCATCCTACCTATATGCATGTTTCTGACTTTTTCATCTGCATCCTGCATTTTCCGCACCTCTTTTTATTTTAGTTAGCGTCCTAACTTTGCATATTATACAGATGAATAATTTATATGTCAACTGTTTTTTTGCTGATATTTTTTTACTGATACTTACATATAAAAACCCGCGTCATCCTATTTTCTAAAATAAGAAATGACGCAGGTTTTTTCATAATTCCAGGCTCAGAAGCCCTTCCGCCTCCTCCAGGCGTTCATAAAACTGCTCGTAAAAATCTCTGTTTTCTTCATAGGGCTTCCTGTAAAAACGGCTCAGGACATAGAGATTCAGATTTTTTTCCAGGGTCTCGTCCTCAGACTGGTAAAAAACCTCCTGTACCTTCAGAAGAAATTCATGCCAGTCATATACAAATTTTTCGTAGCGCTTCAGATCCGGCGTGTCGATCCACTTCTTCACCTTGACCTTGGTGCGTTTCTGATTGGTACATTCATGGATCTGAAGTATATAACGGAAACCGTCCTCCTGATAATACCTTCCCAACGGAAAAAGACGGCAGAATCCCGGGCGGATCCCGTGGATGGAACAGCGTCCCCGCTCATTCAGATATACGCAGCGCTCTTCCTCCCCTTTCATGGCAAGATGGGGAAGGATATTCCCGTCCACCACGCCCAGCTCCAACTCGCCTGAGAGAAGCTGATCCGCGCTTTTTCCCAGTCCCCGGCAGAGGCGGTATACGTCATAGGGATCCAGGACGACGGAGTCCCCCATGCCTTTGCAGCAGTCACAGCAGCCCTTACAGTCCTGACAGTCTGCTTTTACCATATCGTTTGCTTCGTATAAATTCCCATCGGAAATCTCTTCCAGAGTTACTTCTCGTCTCATCTCTCTCTCCTCGCGCTGCCGAGCACCTCTCCGCAGACATCTAAAAATTTTTTCAGCAGCCCTGATGGACGGCTACCCTTTTTCCATATCAGCAGGATCTTCGTCTCCAGTTCTTTTTCGCCCAGCGTTTTTATGGTCAGTCCGCCGCACATGCCGCTCATGGACCGCGGAAACACTGCCGCCGCCAGTCCCTCCTCCACCCAGAGCATGGCGTCTCTGGGATCGTCGCAGATACAGAATATGTCCGGCTCCAGTCCCCGCTGAGAAAAGGCGTCCATGATGAATTTCTCATATCTCCGGTAAAGGATCAGCGGTATTTCCGCCAGCCTTTCCAGAGAAAGACGCTCTCCCTCCGGGGCTTTATCCGGAGGAAATACGGCGATCATAGGCTCCTGTCCCATTTCCATAAATTCTACATTTCCAAGATTAATGGGAGTTCTGACCACAGATACGTCAATAATGTCCTCCATGAGATAATTGAACAGGGTGAACGTGATCGCGTCCCTGACCTCAAAGTTCACATCGGGATTCTGTCTGGAAAAAGCGGAAATACAGGGCATCACCGTACTGACTGTGGTAGGCGTGATCCCGATCCGCAGCACTTCCTTCCTGCCTGCCTTCGCCACCTCCTGCTCTGTGGACCGTACAAAGGTGAGAAGACTCTCCGCGCGCTCGTACAAAAGCTTCCCGGCCTTTGTGAGCGTCACGCCCGTACGGTTTCTCTCGAACAGCCTCACATTCAGCTCTGTTTCAAGCTGCTTCATCTGATAGCTCAGAGGAGGCTGGGACATATTCAGCCGGCGGGCCGCCTCGTTTATGCTTCCCGTAGCCGCGATCTCGCGAAAATACTCCAGTTGCCTGATCTCCATAATATCCTCTCTTTCGCCGGACAGCATCCTGCCTGCGCTTTCTCATCATTCTGCAACCCAGCGGCGGTATAAACTGACTCTGTCGTATCCATATACAGAAAATGTATTATTCTGCATCAAAAACAATATTATACATATCATATTGTACAGGAATATAATAGGAAATGTCAATTCAAAAGAAACGGAGGAAGGAGATATGCGTACTCTCGCGCCTTTTCTGAAGAATTACAAAAAAGAAAGCATTTTGGCGCCCTTTTTTAAGTTCCTGGAGGTTGTATTTGATCTTCTGGTACCCGTCGTGATCGCGAGGATCATCGACACAGGCGTCGCCCAGGATGACCGCGGCTTTATTCTTCAGAACTTTTTTATTCTGATACTGATGGCGGCAGCCGGTCTGACCGTCAGCATCACCGCACAGTTCTTTGCCGCAAAGGCAAGCGTCGGCTTTTCCGCGGAGCTCAGACAGGCTGTGTATGATCATGTCCAGGGACTTTCGTACTCTGAACTGGACACTCTCGGCACCGACACTCTGATCACCCGGCTTACCGACGATATCAATCAGGTGCAGAACGGCCTGAATATGGGGCTCCGTCTTCTGCTCCGCAGCCCCTTCATCGTTATCGGCTCCATGGTCATGGCGTTTACCATCAATGTCCGCTGCGCCCTGATCTTCGCCGCCGCTATTCCGGTGCTTTTTCTGGTGGTCTTTGTGATCATGTACCTCAGTATCCCTCTTTTCCGCAGAGTCCAGGGAAAACTGGACTCCGTAACCGGACTGACCAGAGAAAATCTGACGGGCGTCCGTGTGATCCGCGCTTTCTGCCGGGAAAAGGAAGCTGTGCAGGAATTCGATATCAGCAATCAGGAGCTGACAAAGCTCAATGAATTTGTAGGAAAGCTGTCCGCTCTTCTGAACCCTGTGACCTATGTCATGATCAACATTGCAACCGTGATTCTGATCAATCATGCCGGACTTCAGGTAAATCTTGGAAATATGCAGCAGGGCGAGGCCGTAGCCCTCTACAACTATATGGCTCAGATGATCATTGAGCTGATCAAGCTGGCCTCTCTGATCATTACCCTGAACAAGTCGGCTGCCTGCGCCGGGCGTGTAGCCGCTGTCCTTCATGTAAATTCAAGCATGAAATTTGCCGCCGTTACCACAGGCGGGCCAGAGGGAGACAGCGCCGTGGCCTTTGAAAACGTTACCTTTTCCTATCCGGGAACAGGCGCTCCCAGTCTGAGCAATATCAGCTTTACAGCGGAAAAAGGACAGACCATAGGAATCATCGGCGGTACCGGAAGCGGAAAAACCACCCTGGTAAATCTTATCGCCCGTTTTTATGACGCCACCTCCGGAAAGGTGCTTCTGGACGGAAGAGACGTGACAGACTATTCTCTCCAGGATCTTCGTGACAGGATCGGCGTAGTTCCGCAAAAAGCCGCTCTGTTTAAGGGAAGTATCCGGGACAATATGAAATGGGGCCGGGAGGACGCCTCGGATGAAGAAATCTGGGATGCCCTCTCCACCGCCCAGGCAAAGGAAATCGTTGAGGGAAAACCCGGACAGCTTGATTTCGCCCTGGAACAGAACGGAAAAAATCTCTCCGGGGGCCAGCGGCAGCGTCTTACAATTGCCCGGGCTCTGGTAAAAAAACCGGAAATCCTCATTCTCGACGACAGCGCCAGCGCTCTGGATTTCGCTACGGATGCCGCCCTCAGAAAGGCCCTTGCCGGATTAAAGGGACAAACCACCACCTTCCTTGTCTCTCAGCGGGCGGCCAGCATACGGCAGGCGGATCAGATCCTGGTTCTGGACGACGGATGCCTTTCCGGGATCGGAACCCACGACTCCCTTCTGGCGTCCTGCGAAACCTACCGGGAGATCTATTTCTCTCAGTTTCCGGAGGAACGGATAAAATTTGAATCAAAAGATCAAACATCCTCACGGCAGTTGTCAAAGGAACATGGGGGCCTGTCTGCCCGGCTCTCAGCTCGCGGAGATAAAAATTCCGCCGCGGACAGAAATACAGCGGAAGCCGGAAAGGAGGCGTTCTCATGAGTTCCGACAAAAAAACAACAGGCAATAATATGGAAATATTATGGAAGGTTCTCCGCTTCATCGGAAGATACCGTTTTCTTCTGATCCTCAGCATTGTGCTGGCCTCCTTTTCCGTAATCCTGCAGCTCTATGTGCCGATTCTTTTCGGAAACGCCATCGACCAGATCATTGACGCGGGCCATGTGGATTTTCAGCAGATGTGGTATTATCTCTCCAGGATCCTGGTGATGGTTTTTCTCTCCGGCGCGGCTACCTGGATCATGAATATCATCAACAACCGCATGACCTACCGTACCGTACAGGATATCCGGGCAAAAGCCATCCGCCATATCCAGGCGCTTCCCCTTTCCTACCTGGACCGGCACAGCACCGGAGATATCATCAGCCGGGTGATCGCGGATACCGATATTCTGTCGGACGGGCTCCTTCTTGGCTTCACACAGCTTTTTTCCGGCATTGTGACTATTATCGGCACCCTTGTTTTCATGCTGTCCAAAAACCTGTGGATCACGCTTCTGGTGATCGTGCTGACGCCTTTAAGCTTCTTTGTGGCAAAATTTATCTCTTCCCGCTCCTTCCAGATGTTCCGGAAGCAGAGCGAGGCCCGGGGACGTCAGACCGCTCTGATCGAGGAGATGATCGGAAACCAGAAGATCGTACAGGCCTTCGGCTACCAGGAGAAATCCTCCCGGCGTTTTGCCCAGGTCAATGAGGAACTGAAGGAGTACAGTCAGAAGGCAGTCTTTTTCAGCAGTCTCACTAACCCGTCCACACGGTTTGTAAACAACGTGATCTATGCGGCGGTGGCTCTGGCAGGCGCTTTCCTGATCCCCGGAGGGTATCTGACCGTAGGAGGCCTTTCTGTTCTCCTCTCCTACGCCAACCAGTACATGAAGCCCTTTAACGATATCAGCTCTGTGATCACAGAGCTCCAGAACGCCCTCGCCTGCGCGGCAAGAATTTTCGACCTTCTGGAGGAAGCCCCGGAAAGCCCCGACGCCCCGGGCACGCTCGCGGATGTAAAGGGAAAGGTAGACATCTCAGACGTAAGCTTCAGCTATACGCCCGGCAAAAAGCTGATCGAGCATTTCAATCTCCAGGCCGCTCCCGGAAAACGGATCGCCATTGTAGGGCCTACCGGCTGCGGAAAAACCACCTTCATCAATCTGCTGATGCGGTTCTACGACGTAAACAGCGGTACGATTTCCGTAGATGGACAGCCTGTTAAAAATCTGTCCCGTCATGCTCTCCGCAGGAGCTTCGGAATGGTACTTCAGGATACCTGGATCAAAAACGGAACTGTCCGTGAAAACATCTGTATCGGCAAGCCGGAAGCTTCCGAGGAGGAGATCATTGAGGCCGCGAAAAAATCCCATAGCTGGGAATTCATCCGCCGTCTTCCCAAAGGACTGGATACGCCTCTCAAAGAGGACAGCCTCAGCCAGGGACAGAAACAGCTTCTCTGTATTACCCGGGTCATGCTCTGTCTGCCCCCTATGCTGATACTGGACGAGGCTACCTCCAGCATTGATACCCGAACGGAAATGATGATCCAGGAGGCCTTCGACCAGATGATGCGGGGACGCACAAGCTTCATCGTCGCCCACCGGCTCTCCACGATCCGCAACGCCGATGAGATTCTGGTCATGAAGGACGGCAGCATCATTGAACAGGGGACACATGACGAGCTGATGAAAAAGGGCGGATTCTATGAGAATCTTTATAACAGCCAGTTTGTAAAGGTCAGCGAGTGATATCCTATAAAAAAGGAAAGACGCATTCGGTTATCAATGCGTCTTTCCTTTTTTGTTCTGAGGAACTGTCCTTATTTCCGTTCATCCTGAAGTCCGAATCTGCCCTCCCGCTCCATGGCACGGCACTGATCCAGCGCCCAGTTCTGCATTTCTGAGAACATTTTTCCCCGGATATCCTCGTACTCCACCCAGAGAAATTCGTGATCCTTCTCCACCGGGCACTGTACCTTGCTGTCCAGCGTCCCGTAATAATACCGCTGAATGGGATGATACAATCCCTTAGTCTCATGGATACAATAAGTCTCCGCCCCTGCGATCATCGCGCAGGGCGTACAGGTATATCCGCACTCCTCCAGACACTCTCTTTTTATACATTCCACATCGCTTTCATTTCCCTGGATCCCGCCTCCCAGAAGAAAATATCCCCTGGGGGTGCGGACCACAGCGGTCCGGTTCCCTGAAAACGCGATCAAATATGCCCCTTCTCTGTTATAGTACTTCCCTTTCTCCCTTCGTCCGAAAATCCTATACATGTTTTTTCCTCCAAAAGACGGCTTCTCCGTTCATTTGTACAGACACATACTCATCCGCTTTATAATTTCATTATAGTTCTCCTTTGGTGAAAAAACAAGTAAACAATTCCGGCGGCTCATTCATATTTTCTTCACAATTATAGAAAAGGTTTTGCGGGTAGCAGCAAACATGCCTCTTCGGTTTCACTTTTCCTGTCAACAGAATGCGGGTGTCACGGTTTCATTTCGACCACCACAAACTGGTATGCTTCCAAAAGGAGACTTTCCCCGTTCATTTCAAAGGCGTCCAGATTGTTCAGCAGCACCTTCTCCATCCTGCCCGGAACCGCGATATTTCTCGGTTCTTTCTGGAAGTTTGCCAGAACCAGGAGACGTTTCTCTCCTTCCCTGAAAAATCCGATGAGATTTTTTTCCTCCTCCATAAAAGGAGTCAGCTTCCCGTAAACCACCGTCTCTTTATACTCCTCTGACTTTCTCAGAGCGGTCAGCTTCTTGTAAAAGGCGAGAACAGAATTTTCATCCTTCTCCTGGGCTTCTACATTGATGCGTCGGTAATTGGGATTGACCCGCAGCCAGGGCGTGCCTTTCGTGAATCCACCGTTTTCCGTGCTGTTCCACTGCATTGGAGTACGGGCGTTATCCCGGGAAAAAACAGCCACCCGTTTCAGAGCCTCCTCCTCGCTGAGGCCGGCGTCAAGAGCCACCTGGTACTCGTCCAGAGTGCTTACGTCGTCCACGTCACGGATGCTTTGGAATACGGTATTCTCCATGCCGATTTCCTGTCCCTGATAGATAAAGGGCAGGCCCCGGAGCATAAAGCAGACGCCGCCAAGAAGCTTCTTGGACTCTTCGCAGAGATCCTCCGGCAGGATATAATGGCTGACGCCCCTGGGCTCGTCGTGGTTTTCTATGATATTGGAGATCATTCCGATATCTCCGATCTTTTCCTGGGTGCCAAAAATACAGGCCTTATATTCCTCAGGTGTCAGGTACGCCTTGCTGTCGTACCAGCCCTTGCCGCTTTTGCCGTAAACAGTCTCCGCAAAGTCGAACATGGTGGAAAAGTAGCCGTTTTCCCCGATAAAGTCCGCGATCTCTTCTTTTTTCTCATTGAACACCTCGCCTACGGTAAAGGCGTTGTGGGGATGGAAGGTTTGCTCCGCCATTTCTCCCAGGAACTCTCCCACGCCCTTTGCCTCCGCAAGCATGTTGTCTATAGAAGAAAGACCGTCTTCTCTGTCCACGGGATAATCAGAGAACGGAAGCTTTTTCTTAATGTTGATGATCGCGTCGATGCGGAATCCGCCCAGCCCCTTCTCCAGCCACCAGTTGATATTTTTATATACCTCCTGACGGACCTTCGGATTTTCCCAGTTCAGATCCGGCTGCTTTTTGTGGAATACATGAAGGTACTGCTTATCAGGACGTCCCGGAAGGGTTTCCCACACCGGGCCGCCGAAATAGCTTCGCCAGTTGCAGGGAAGCTCTCCCTCTTTTTTGTCCTCGATATAAAAGAAATTCCCGTATTCTCCCTCAGGATCCTGAACCGCCTTCTGAAACCACTCGTGCTCGTCCGAGCAGTGATTGACTACAAGATCCATAAGAATGTACATATCACGCTTTTTCGCCTCCGCGATCAGCCGTTCCATATCCTCCATAGTCCCGAACCGGGGATCGATGCTGTAGTAATCCGCGATATCGTATCCCTCGTCCGCCAGAGGAGATTTATAAATAGGAGACAGCCAGACAATATCCACTCCCAGCTCTTTCAGGTAATCCAGCTTTGAAATAATTCCCGGAAGGTCTCCGATGCCGTCCCCGTTGGAATCGTAAAAGCTTTTTGGATAGATCTGATACGCTACTTTATCATGCCACCACTGTTTTTTCATCTCAATACACTCCAGTCCAATTTTTTTGCCCCATATCTTTCGCTTGAGTTCTTTGAAGCATAGTTGTATTATAGTGTCATAGAAACCATTTGTCTTTTATTATATCTATATATTTTTGTAAAATTTCTACTTTTTAGGGAATCATTGTCTCCATGCACGCCAGGGGGACCTCAGATATGGCCGTTCTCCGGAAAACAGCATTGCCGGGAAAGGATATTTATGAATGATCTAAGAATAAAATACAGGGAACAGACGGAGCACGGCGGTTATCTGTATCCCTTAAAAACCTACCGTTTTCATTTTAACCTGGAGGAAAAAAATCAGCCACAGCTCTGCGTATCCTACCACTGGCATCCGGAGCTGGAAATTCTGATCATTGAAGGCGGAGAACTGGCGCTTACCATCGAGGGGAGAGAATACACCGGACGGCCCGGCGATCTCTTTTTCGTCAATTCCGGCTTTCTGCATACGATGTACGCCCAGCCGGGAAAAAATACCGTCTACAGCGCCGTTGTCTTTGACCTGACCTTCCTGGCCTTCCAGGTGTACGACTACGCACAGAGCCACTATCTGGCTCCTTTGCTTTCAGGAAAGCTAAAATTTCCTGAAAAGCTGGAAAAAAAACATCCGGCAGCCGCCGGACTCCAGAAAACTCTGCTGGATATTCTATCCGCCAATGACCGGCAGCCTGCCTGCTATCAGTTGGAAACAAAGATTTCTCTTCTTTCCATGCTGATGGATATGTACCGGAGAGAGCTTTTTCTGCCGGAATCTCAGCGGTCCCGGCAGATATCCAGAGGACAGGCGGCCCAGATCAAGGAAATTGTTTCCTACATCCAGGAACATTATCAGGAAAAAATCCTTTTGGATGAGATCGCCGCCGCCATGCATCTGTCTCCGAAATATTTCAGCAGATATTTCAAGAAGCAGTTCGGCCGCTCCTTCACGGAATATGTCAGCGCCTACCGGGTAGAACAGTCCCTTTCCCTTTTGGAGGACCGGAAATACAGTATCTCTGACGCGGCTCTTCAATCCGGCTTTGAAAGCCTCAGCTACTACGTTAAGGTATTCAAAAAAACCATGGGAATGACGCCCGGCCAGTACCGGGACGCCAGCGGATAAGAGCGCTTTTGTCAGATCCCGTATTTTTCCAGGGCGTACAGCGCCGCTCCCGTGGCGCCTACAATTTCCGGCTCCTGGCAGATGTAAAGGCTTTCGCCCAGCTTTTCTTCCACAGCTCTTACCACGCCGGGATTTTTCGCCACGCCTCCTGTCATCATAAAGCCCGGCTCCAGTCCTACTCTTCTGAGAAGGCCGAAGGCCTTATTGGAAATGGCATGGCAGACGCCGTCGGCAATGTCCGCCTTTTCCTTATTATTGGCAATAAGGGAGATCACCTCGGATTCCGCAAAGACAGAGCACATACTGGTAATCTCGATCTTTTCCTTTGAGGTGAGGGCAATGGCTCCCAGCTCGTCCAGGCTGACCTCCAGGGTGCGGGCGATCATTTCCAGGAAACGTCCTGTTCCCGCCGCGCATTTATCATTCATGACAAAATCCTTAACCTCTCCGTTTTCATTAAGATGAATGGCCTTGCTGTCCTGGCCTCCGATATCCAGGATCGTACGGATCTCCGGGTTAAAATAATGGGCTCCTTTTCCGTGGCAGCTTATCTCCGTTACATTCTCGTCCGCAAAAGCGATGCTCACGCGGCCGTATCCGGTAGAAACGATCCAGGAAATATCCTCCCTGGAAAGTCCGGCTTTTTCAAGAACCTCTTTCAGCGCTCTGTCCGCGCTGACGCCGGATTTCGCTCCTGTGCGCACCACGGAAAAGGCCGTTATCTTTTTGTCCTGATCCATGATCACCGCGTTGGTGGATGTAGAGCCGCTGTCTATTCCCATTACATACATTTTTCCGTCTTCTCTCCTTTTCTTTTCCGGCCTGGGCCTGGAGACAGACAGAGACTCCAGAAAAGCCTCGATCCTGGTCCTCACCTGTCCTTCACTCTGCCGGGTATAATCTGTTTCAAGCAAAAGCATGGGGCGGTCCAGCCAGTTTTTCAGCCACGCGTATTCGTAGGCATAATTATCACAGAACTGTACCGTATGGTAGATCACGCCGTCCGCGCTTCCCGCGAAGCGCCGGATCAGCTCGTCCCGGTTGGATGCCTGCTCCATCCTCATACATGGAAACTGGCTCAAAAGTCCCCGGGCGTAGCCTTCCATTACATTTTCCTCTTCCACAAGGAGCTTCCTGCCGAGGCCGGTGCAGGTCAGATCAAAGGCCACGTTGGCGTCCCGCTCCTTCAGGATCTTCTTTATGCTGTCGTTTGCCCTTGCGCCGATGACGCCGATATTCAGAGCGCCCTCTTTCACAGAAAGCTGCTGTTCCTCCTGCTTTTCCCTGAGATACGCGAGGAAACGGCTTTCGCTGAATTTCTGCCCGGAAAACTTCTCGTAATCCTGGAGCATCAGGCGGATCCTCTGCTCATAAAGCCGGATTCCCGCCTCCCTGGTAATCCTGGGCGTATCCAGCATATAAATAAATTTGTCCGGAAATTCTTCCTTTAAGACGTCATAAAGACGGCGGATGCTGTCGCAGCAGGTCGTCAGGATCACGCCCTCATAATCCGCGCTCATCATCTCCTCCAGCACGCCCTTGGCGAAGCTGCAGATGTTCGGGTGCATCCGGATCTCCGCCTGGTTAAAATTCGTCACATCCGGCTCAATTCTTTTCATTTCTGTCCCCATGGATTCAAACACTTCCACTGGAGCGTACTTACAGATATATCCTAACATATGATTCTTTCTTCCCTCTCTGACACGTCCTTCTTTTCTTCTGATTCCAGCATCTCCAGAAACGCTTCCAGCCGCGTCTTGATCTGTCCGTCATGGCTGTTCCTCCGGTCGATCCCGTCTCCGTCCAGGATCAGCATGGGTATGTCCATTTTTTTCAGCTCCTCCTTCAGAAGGATACTTCCCCCTGAGGACTGCTTACAGCCCCAGTGACAGAACTGGATCACAGCGTCCGGCCGGAGAGTCTCCGCCAGACAGCCCACCATCTCCGCCTTGTGAGAATAGGAGCCGTTGTACAGATTACGGATGATCTTTTTGGACAGGGCGTGGAAGGGCCTGGTCTCGTCCATTTCTTCCATGGAGTCCATAATAATATCGCTTGCGATGATCTGATACTCCCGGCTGCTGTTAAAATAGTTCTGCAGAGTTTCCTGATAGAAGGGAAGCAGATGGATCCACAGGATCTTTTTGCCCTCAAATTTCGGATAGGTCCTGATATCCTCGATCATAAACCGGATCAGATCCAGAAATTCCTGCGTTCCGATCAGAAGATGCATTCCCATCATCATGTACAGATGACTGATCAGCTCCCCGGGATAATACCGTTCGCTCTGAAGCCGGAAAAATTCCATCAGCGCTCTTCTGGTCTCATTCTCAATACGGATGGCCTTCCGCAGCTTCGCCTCATCAAAGGAACGGCCGAACTGTCCTTCCAGCTCCCCCGCGAAATTCTTTAGCTGCTCTGCCAGATAATCCACCGAAGCCTCGTCATCCCGGTAAGGAACGTCCAGGAAGGTAAACGGCACTCCCTTCTTTTTCTCCAGGTAACGGAAGGTGTTCAGATTTCCGTCGCAGGAAAGAGATGTCGTAACCGCGTACCTGGGAACCGGAACCGAACCGCTGTCAATGGCCCCTACAAAGGTTTTGTGGTAGGAGCAGAGGGTGGGCGCAATCCCTGTATTCTGGGCGTAATCAATAAAAAAATCCTCCAGATGATACCCGCTGAAATAGCAGGAGAGACACTCGATGGAAAGAGTGCTGAGCCCGAAGCAGCCAATGATCTCGCAGGGCGAAAATATATTTCCCCACACATAGCTGTCGGAACGGCCCAGGGAATCCGCCACAAAGGACATCATCATCGCTTCCAGCCTCTGGTAGCCCTTTGAGATTCCTTTTTTGGGAAGAAGCTTTGCCCGGAGCTTATTGGCCTTGAAGCCAAGGAGCATTTTGTCCCAGCTCTCTCCGGGATTTTCCACGGTTTTTTCTTTTACATAATCAATATACTTATCTGCGATCCACATACATACCTCCAGATATCTTATAAAGGAAACAGCAGTCCGGCAAAGCCAGACTGCTATTCGGTACTTATCCGTTGATTTCGTGGGAATTATAACACCTTTTAATCCAGATGTCAAAAGACTCCGGGGATACAAATCTAAACACTTAACAGTTCAGTTTGCGCCATTCGTAAAACCGCACTGCGTGCTTACTGTGGCTGACGCCACTGTATGGTTGAACTGTTACTATAGTTTTTTTACGAAAAGGGCGCGGATGGCATTCAGCACGGCGATGACCATAACGCCTACGTCGGCGAAGATCGCCAGCCACATATTGGCAAGCCCCAGCGCTCCCAGAGCCAGACAGATCAGCTTGATGCCGATGGCGAACACAATATTCTGGTATACGATCCCGAGACATTTCCGGGAAATTTTGATCGCCTTGGCAATCTTCACCGGATCGTCGTCCATCAATACCACGTCCGCAGCCTCGATCGCGGCGTCGGATCCCATAGCTCCCATGGCGATGCCGATATCCGCCCGGCCCAGAACCGGAGCGTCGTTGATCCCGTCTCCTACGAAAGCAAGCCTGGCGTTATCCGTCTTATCCTTAAGAAGTTCTTCTACCTTCTGAACTTTATCTCCCGGAAGCAGCTCGCTGTACACCTCGTCTATCCCCAGGGAAGCCGATACCTGATCCGCTACCCTTTTCGCATCTCCGGTGAGCATAACAACCTTTTGGACACCCGCCTTTTTCAGAGCCTTTACAGCCTCTCCTGCCCGCGGCTTCACCACGTCGGAGATCACGATATGTCCCGCGTAGCTTCCGTCAACCGCCATGTGAATGATGGTTCCTACGCTGCGGCAGTTTTTATAGGGGATTCCCAAACTGGCCATCAGCTTGTCGTTTCCTGCGGCCACTTCCCTTCCGTCTACTCTGGCGATCACTCCGTTTCCGCTGATCTCGCGGATATCCTCCACGCGGCTGCGGTCGATTTCCTTCCCGTAAGCGCGCTGCAGGCTTTTGCTGATAGGATGGGAGGAAGCGCTCTCCGCCAATGCCGCGTATTCAATCAGCTTCTCATTTTCCATTTCATTATGATGGATACCGTTTACCTCAAATACTCCCTGAGTAAGGGTTCCTGTCTTGTCAAAAACAACGATCCTTGTCTGAGAAAGTGTTTCCAGATAATTGGAGCCCTTCACCAGTACTCCCGCGTTGCTGGCTCCTCCGATCCCGGCGAAAAAGCTCAGCGGGATACTGATCACCAGCGCGCAGGGACAACTGATCACCAGGAAGGTAAGAGCCCGGTAAATCCAGCTTCCCCATGCAGGATTCATCCCCAGAGCAGTCATTCTGACAAGAGGCGGAAGAAAAGCCAAGGCCAGCGCCGCGCAGCAGACCGCCGGGGTATACACCCGGGCAAATTTAGAAATAAAGTCCTCCGATCTGGATTTGCGCGAGGTCGCGTTCTCTACCAGATCCAGAATCTTCGACACTGTAGATTCCCCAAATTCTTTCGTTGTGCGTATCTTCAGCACGCCTGTCATATTGATGCAGCCGCTGATGATCTCGTCTCCGGCCTTCACATCTCTGGGAAGACTTTCCCCGGTAAGGGCGCTTGTGTTCAGCGATGAGGCGCCTTCCAGCACGATACCGTCGATGGGAACCTTTTCTCCGGGCTGCACTACGATCACAGTGCCGATCTCTATCTCGTCCGGATCTGTTTTTTCCAGACGTCCGTCAGTCTCCACATTGGCATAGTCCGGGCGGATATCCATAAGCTCGCTGATATTACGGCGGCTTTTGCCTACCGCGTAACTCTGGAACCATTCTCCGATCTGGTAAAACAGCATAACGGCGATGGCCTCTGTATAATCGCCGCTTTTTTCATAGAGAGCCAGAGCAATGGCGCCTACCGTAGCCACCGCCATCAAAAAGCACTCGTCAAACACCTGACGGTTTTTGACTCCCCTGGCGGCTTTCAGAAGAATATCATAGCCGATGACCAGGTACGGCGCCAGATACAGAAGAAATCTGAGCCAGCCCTTTGCCGGAATAAAATTCAGGAACACCAGTAAGGCCGCGGCGATCAGAATACGCGCCAGCATTTTTTTCTGTTTCTTATTCATAGCAATTCTCCTCACCATATGATCGCTCTGCCGCCGGAACCCTCCTCGCGCCGGCGCGGAACGCGTCAGATATAAATTTCACAGTCGTCTTCTACCTTCCTGCAGTTTTTGAGAACCTCCTGCATCACTTCCCTGGGGTTCCTGCCTTCTTCAAACTCCACATGCATCTTCAGCATCATGAAATTCACGCTGGCATCCTTTACACCGTCGGTACGCTTCGCTGCCTCCTCCATTTTGTTGGCACAGTTTGCACAGTCTACTTCGATTTTATACGTCTTTTTCATTTTTCGGTTTCCTTTCTCTTTGTACTTATTTTATCGCAATCAATTAAACATATGTTTAATTCTTGTTTGTAATATACACCTTTCTAAAGGCGGTGTCAAGAGAAATATTTTGTTTTTGTAGAAATTGCTCTGGGAAGAAGTTCTCATTTGAACAGAAGTTTTTCATTTGAATTTGACATGCTTTTTCGGGAATGGTATCATCGAATTAATTATTGCACAGCAGGAGGGAGCCATATGCCAAAAACAGTTTTACCACATGACCACGGTCAGGAAATCGAACATTCCCTGAACCAGATGCCCGCGCAGGAGGATTTCCAGTGCGCCGCGGAAATTTTCAAGCAGCTTGGCGACGGAAACCGCCTCCGGATTTTCTGGCTTCTCTGCCACTGCGAGGAATGTGTCATAAATATTTCCTCGCTGATGGAAATGAGCAGCCCGGCGGTCTCCCATCATCTGCGTCAGCTAAAGGCCAGCGGCCTGATCGTCAGCCGCCGGGACGGAAAGGAAGTTTACTATAAAGCGGCGGACACCGAAACCGCGGAGCTGCTTCATCACGCCATCGAACAGATTGTAAAAATCATCTGTCCAAAAAGGAGATAACGAAATAAATACGCCCTCTCTCAAGACAGAATGTCTTATATAGGAAAGTTTCATTTTCTATTGACACCGTAATGGTTTTTGCCTATACTGTATATATAGGCATAAACAGTTAATACACAGTATAGGAAAGGAGGTATCCTATGACGCCATTACTGGAAGTAAAGGGGATTTGCAAATCCTTCGGCGGATTTTCTCTGCAAAATATAAGCTTTTCTCTGGAGCCCGGCTTTATTCTGGGGATTATCGGCGAAAACGGCTCAGGCAAAACCACCCTGCTCCGCACTCTTCTTCATCTGTACCGGCCGGACGCCGGAACAGTAACTGTAGACGGCAGCTCCGCAGCCGACAATGAACCTTTCGTCCGGCAAAGAATCGGCGCTGTATTGGAACAGGACTTTTTTGAAGACCGCTGGTCAGCCGCCAAAAACGCCGCCTGCTTCGGGAAATTTTATCCTGACTTTCGTTTTTCCGTTTTTCAGGAGTCCTGCAGACGCTTTGAAATTTCTCCTGACCAGAAGGTAAAAAATCTGTCCAGGGGAGCCCGGCGGAAGCTGCAGTTCGCCTTCGCCCTGGCCTGCCGTCCCAGTCTTTATCTTATGGACGAGCCTGCGGACGGTCTGGATCCCGGTTTTCGGCGCAGCCTTCTAAGCTGTATGCAGGAGATTGTGGAATCCGGTCAGCGAAGTGTTGTCTTTTCTACGCACCTCATCAGTGACCTGGACAGGATCGCTGATTATATCCTGATGCTGAAGGATGGGAGGATGCAGTTCTTTTTGGACAAGGAATCTCTCTGCAGCCGTTTCTGTCTCCTCAGAGGCACAAGAGAGGAACTGAACGCCCTTCCAGAGGCCTGGATCATGGGGCAAAAGCACGGAGAATACCACAGCGAAGCCCTGATCCTGATCACCGAAGAAAACCGCCGCCATTTTCAAAGGGTTCCTCATCCGGATCTTTCCACTGTCTTTTATTATCTGGAAAGGGGGACTGTATCATGCTGAAGCTTCTGCTTAAAACCAGCGCCTGTTTTTCGCTTAAAAGCAGTCTGAAAAATCTGCTGTATCTTATTTTCTGGCTTTTTGCGGAGATCCTGCTTCTAGTTTCCACTGTCGGCGTCTCTCTGGCCGCGAGAAGCATTTACGGCGGTCTCAATTCCCTGGAGCTGGCCTCCTACGTTTCTAAATGGCCGGCCGCCTCCTATGCATCCATGGCAGTTCTTCTGCTGAGCACGGGTATGACGGCGCTTTTTGCCCGGGAAAAGCCTTTGGCGCTTCCCCGGATGGCCTTCCTCCTTCCCGTAACAGCCAAGCAGCGGAAAGACAGTCTTTTGAAGCTTTTTCTCCTGCGGCTTATGTGGCTTTTCATGGCCATCGTCCTGTTCCACCATATCACCCTGGGAGGATTTTTTTATGAAAAATCACTGCCGGGTGTTCTGACACAGACGGGCCTGTATCTGCTTACTGTATGGAGCCTGCTTCTGAAAACAGGCTTCCGCGGCGTCAACGGAAAATCTCTGGAGGAGAGTACGTCGCCGCTGGAAAAATTCGTAAACTTTTACTGGATCCTGTTTTTGCTGGCACAGCAGCTCGCTCTGGGTATCGGCCACGGACAGCAGCTTTACAGCCGTTTTCCCCTTCTCTACGCTCCATGGATCATCCTGCTGGTACTGCAGGGCTGTGCCGCGGCGGCCGCCACAAAGGAATGTCTGGAGAAGGCCTCTGATTTTGAACAGATCTATTGCCAGAAACAAAGAGGGTGAATTTGTGTATATCATTTTAAAAGAAGAAAGCAGTCTTCCCATCTACGAGCAGATCATAAAGGCTGTAAAAGAGGGGCTGGTGAACAAGACCATCCAGCCCGGAGAAATGCTCCCCTCTATACGCTCCCTTGCCAGAGAACTTGAGATCAGCGTCATCACCACCAAGCGGGCATATGAGGAGCTGGAAAAGGAGGGGCTGATTTACTCCGTGCCGGGAAAGGGATTTTATGTAAAAGAAACAAATCAGGATTTTTTGCGGGAACAGCAGCTTAAAAATCTGGAACAGCGTCTGTCCCAGTGGCTGGACGACGCCCGGGGGATCGGACTGACCCGGGAAGACATCCTGGCAATGGTGGATTTTTTTACAGAAGGGAGGAAAGGCTGTGGCGAAAATACTGACCTGCCGGAATCTCACAAGAAATTTTGATCATTTCTCCCTGAAGGACATTGATGTTTCTCTGGAAGAAGGTTATCTCACCGGGCTGATCGGCGGAAACGGCGCCGGAAAAACCACCCTGCTGCGCATATTGGCGGGACTGGACTTAAGATTCCGGGGAGAGGTTTTTATTGGAGGAATCTCTGTCAGGGAAGCTCCCCTGAAAGCACGGGAGCTGACCGGATATGTGTCTGAGAATCTTCAGCCGTTCTGGGAAAAAACAGCGCTGGAAAATGGAGATCTCATTGGCTCCTATTTTGAAAACTATGAAAAGTCATGTCTGAAGCAATGGCTGGATCGTCTGGGAGTTCCCGGGAATCTCCCGGTGCACGGGCTCTCCAAGGGCGATACCATGAAATTTTACTGCTGCATGGCTCTCTCTCACAAACCAAAGCTGCTTCTGCTGGACGAGCCGGCGGCCGGATTTGATCCTGTTTTCCGCAGGGAATTTCTCAGCCTGCTCCGTGAGCTCACTGATCAGGGTGTTTCCGTCCTTATGACCTCTCATATCACAGAGGATCTGGATCATGCGGCCGATTATCTTCTGCGCCTGGAAAACGGCCGCCTGGTTCAATATGAAAGCATTGAAGATTTCCATGACCGTTTTCCCGGAAAAAAGCTCGCTGAGCTTTTCCCCGGCTCTGTCCATATCCACGATCTGCTCTGAACCAAGGAGGCGACAAGCTATGAGATCATTGTTTTATATCAGAGAAAATTCCCGTATCAAAGAAAAGAACTACCGCTATTTTATCCACATCGGCGTTGTGTGGGGACTGTTTCTCATTAACGGCTGCATACAGCGCCAAAGTTCTTCGCCGGACAGTGCCATGTATGGGTTTTTTTATTTCTTTGGCTCTCTCAGTCTCATGCAGGCTCTGTATGAGCAGCTATTTTTTGTCCGGGAGCTGGGAGCACGCAGCAGCAGACTGAAAAAGTATGCCGCCGTTCCTCTTTCGCTGGGAAGCTGCCTGCGTTCCTGCGGGTGGATCATGGCCAGATACCAGCTCATCCTCACCGCAGGCTGCCTTGTCCTTTATTTCGGACTTCCCGTTCTTTTCACCAAAAAGCTTTCGTCCATGCCGGACCTTACAGAGGGAATCCTCTTCCTTCTCATGGGCGCCGCAGTCTACTTCTGCCTGTTTCTCAGCGGGACTCTGCATTCCGGTGTAAAGGAGTAAGCTCATACAGCCGGAGGCTGTTTTATATGCTCTATGCCGGGGCCCTTCTATAAAAAGAATACCCTCTCTGTACAAAACCACGTACGGTCTTTGTACAGAGAGGGTTAAGAAAGTCGTTTATTTTAGTTTCTCAGCGAAATCCGCCATTGCCTCAGAAATCTTAATCTGCTGCGGGCAGACCGCCTCGCAGCTTCTGCATCCGATACATGCGTCAGGATGCTTTTCCGCAGGGATCGCGGATAATGCCATTGGCGCGATAAAACCGCCTTCTGTAAGAACATGCTCGTTATAAAGCTCCAGAAGTCTTGGAATATCCAGTTCCTGCGGGCAGTGATCCACACAGTAGTGACAGGCGGTGCAGGGAACGGAGGCCTTTTTCACCATATCCTGCGCGATTCCCATCAGCGTGTCCATCTCTTCCTGATTCAGCGGCCTGTCCTCTTCATATGTACGAATGTTCTCCTTCATCTGTTCCATATCGGACATTCCGGAAAGAACCACCTTCACCTCCGGCACAGACTGCAGGAAGCGGAAAGCCCAGGCAACCGTGCTCTCCTCCGGCCTAAGCGCCTTTAACTGCTCCGCATATTTTTCGGGAAGCGACGCCAGCTTGCCGCCGCGCACCGGTTCCATCACCCACACAGGAATCTGATGTTCTTTCATCAGCTCTACTTTTTCCTTACCGTTCTGGAAGGTCCAGTCCAGATAATTCAACTGAAGCTGACAGAATTCCATATGCTCTCCGTAGGCATCCAGAAAACGCTTCAGGACATCCTCTCCCCCATGGGCGGAAAATCCCAGATGGCGGATACGTCCGTTCTCCTTCTGCTTCATCAGATACTCAAAGATACCAAACTTCGGATCCAGATATGCGTCGATATTCATTTCACACACATTATGGAAAAGATAGAAATCAAAATATTCCACCTGACATTTTTCAAGCTGCTTCTCAAAAATCTCCTCTACCTTATCCATATTGGAAAGGTCGTAACCCGGGAATTTTGACGCCAGATAAAAGCTCTCCCTGGGATAATTCTTCAGAGCTTTTCCCATGGCGAGCTCTGAATTCCCGCCGTGGTATCCCCAGGCGGTATCATAATAATTCACGCCCTGTTCCATTGCGTAAGCAACCATCTCTTCCGTTCTTTTTTCATCAATCCTGGAATCGTCTCCATCTATTACCGGAAGACGCATAGCTCCCATTCCCAATGCAGAAAGCTTTATATCCTGAAAATCTCTGTAAATCATTGTGCTTACCTCCATTTCTTCTATTTACCCGCCCGGACTTCTGCGGCCGTGCCCGGCGGTTAAATCTATTATATAACCTGAAGTCAGGTTTAGGTCAACACAAAATTTTAATCATTGGAACATTCCCTGTCTGTACAATTTTCAGAGATCCATAAACAGAAACACTGCTCATTCGCCGCTTCGCAAATACCTGCCAAGTCTTTCCTCCACGCAATCTCTGATCCTGACGGCAAGGATCCTGGCCTTCTTTCTGTCCATACCTATAGCTTCCGCCGTATTCAAAAGATCTTCTATGCCTGGATTCTTTCCATTTCCATGTATTGTAGCTGCATGCTCTCCACCCAAAGAATAACTGTAAGTGAGGTCATACGCAGGCGATAATACCCAGCGCTTCAGAAAAGTCTTTTGTCAGCTCCAGAGTCAGCTTCATCAATATATCATAATCCAAATTTGGAATCCTATGAGAAGTTTCTCTCACGGTAAGTTACATTTAATTTTTTACTTTCCTTCATTTAATATCTCCTCGATAGAAAAAAACGGAACATTTTCAAACAGATCTTCCAGCTCATTCTCCAATTCCAACGCCACTGCTATTTTTGTCAGCGAAATTAACGAAATCTCCCCCGTACTCTCAAATCGTTTTAAAGATCCCAGACTGACACCCGATTTTTCACTCAGCCTTTGCTGGGAAATTTTTCTTCGCCTGCGAATATTACGAATTCGTTCTGCAATCTGCATATCTATTTCTTTTGGTGTTTTCTTATTTAAAATATAACTATTCATAGATAATATATTATCTTATTCTTAAGATTTTATCAAGAACTAGACAATATATTAACCAATTCAATTTTCTTACAATATAGAAATATTATCATTTATCAAATTTATAATTACAAGCTAAGGCCGGCAGACTGCAGAATAGGCAGTTTGCCGGCCTTAGCTGAAAAATGTTTCATGATCCTTATATAGAATGTATGGGATTCCGTTTTGCTCTCCGCTGTCACATCTGACTCATACCGTTTCCCGGTCTATAATTTCCATTTCCATTGTGGTCTGATGGTTACGGGTTCTTCCATCAAGAATATCTGTAAGAAGATGGGCGGACAAAACGGTGGATAATCTCAGCATAGTATCCATAGATGTCAGCCGCGGTTTACAAGCTTCACACAATTCCGAATTATCCTCGCCTATTACAGAAATGTCTTCCGGTACTCTTTTACCTTTGCTCTGCATACCATAAATTGTCCCAATCGCAATACTGTCGTTTACACAAAGCATTCCGTCAACGCCGGGGGTATCTTCTAAAATTGTTTCTACAATACCTTCCCCTCCGGATCTTGTGGCGTCCACCTCCATATAAACATGTCCCTCTATACCCGGTATATTCCTGACTGCTTCCATAAATGAATCTCTGATCAATTTCTTACTGGTTCTGCCTTTATCGATCACAAGTACCAGATTTCTTCTTCCACGGTCAGCAAGTTTCCTCACACATCTTCTGATACCTTCGCTCTCATCCGCGCCTACCGCATAGACATTGTCCATCTGCGGGCGTTTCGTCTGGTGTACAAGAATAACCGGGATATCTCTCAGATATTTCCTCAGAGCCTTTTCCAGAAGTTGGTGATTATGGAAAGTAACTCCCATCAACAAAACACCCTCCACTCTTTTCATTGCCATATCTTTAATTGATTCCTCCAGGGCGTTCTCCCCCTGACCAATATATTTGATGAAGCAATAATAGCCGGCCCGCAGAATTACATTCTGAATATCAACGGTACCTGTATTCATATGGCGCGACTGAAGGTCATCCATGAGTATTCCGATCATATGTGTTTTCTGTGTCACAAGGTTACGGGCGTTTTCGTCCGGTATGTAATGAAGTTTTTCGAGCAGCTCTTCTATTTCCCTGCGCTTTTTTTCTCCTACGCCCTTCTTATTATTGATCACTCTGGACACTGTACTGGCGGATACTCCAGCTAGTTTGGCAATATCATATATAGTCATGCTGATCTCCAATTATTTCCAAAAAATGCTTATACTTTATCTTAGCCAATTACAAATTGAAATGCAACTTGTTTTCCAAAAATTTCTGTCATTTTATGCCAAAAAAACTGCCGCCTGCTCACATATGACAAACTTCCTCTCATTCATTTAGTCATATTACGCGGAAATAAATCAAAAACAATCAGAAAACTTCCTTACTCATTTTATCAATTTCCGCTGTAACCGCCTCATGTACTCCCGGATAAATACTCATTGGAAGTCCCTGTGTACAGCACGGGATATAATATCTTGTACCGTAAGACAGACAGGATTTACGCACTTCCCGGGCAATCAGTTCCTGGTTCCAATCCTCCCGGTCTACGGAAGCACTGTCGATTCCGCCCATCAATGTAATTTTTCCGCCATATTTCTCGATAATCCCGGGAATATCATTGCTGGTCATAACTCCCTGCCATATATCGATCCCCATGTCGATCATGTAAGGAACCAAGGTTTCGCCATAAGAGTCCGAATGATGAACGATTACCTGTACGCCATGGCTCTTATAATAACTATATATTTTCTTATACCCGGGATATAAAAATTCCTTAAACATTTCCGGTGACATAAACGTAGATATCTGGCTCCCCCAATCGTCATGGTGCAGTACAGCATCCGGCTTCAGATATCTGCAGATCACCTCTGCATACTCCAGTTCCCATTGAACAAGATAATCAATTAATTCCTGCGTCGCCTCCGGTTCTTCATAAAAATTGATCAGACAGTCCTGCATCCCCTGAAGATTGTGAAGCTGTTCGAATATTCCCGGCGCGCAGAAATGTGTAACAAAATATTCACGGCGGTCCACTTCCTCTGCCATCTTGATGTAAGGCTCCCATTCTTCGGCTGTATATTGAACGGAAGGCGCTTTTACATATTTTTTCCACTCTGTAATATCTTTGCAGACAGTATGCTCCTCATCATGAACCGGAAATACTCCCGGTGTGCCTTCCGGCCAGGCTCTCATAATTCCCCATGCATTCACAACTGGCTTACCGCCATATTCAGGGTTCGGATTATTAGCGGAATATGGATTCTTAGAAACTATATGAAACGCCTCGTACTGATTCACATATCTGTCTGGATGACCTCCCTGAATGGTTTCCATAAGATTTTCTCTTTTTGTCAGCATAGCTTTTTCCTCCTTAAAATTTCCCCTTTTCATTTATAGGTAATACTAAAAATTATGATATATATCGGCTGTATTTTCTTCCGCGCTTTATATCTTTTTAATTACTGAACGGTAAATCCTTCTGTACAAAAGGAAACATAATGTCATGGTAACAAACTCGGCAATAGGAAAAGCGTACCACACAGCTCCAAGCCCAAACTGCGACGCCAGAATCCAGGAGACCGGAACGATAATGCCGATTCTGCGTATTGCCGATAACAATGTACTGTATACCGCATATCCAAGCGCCTGGAAGAACGCCGGAAAAATCGCCGTTACCCCGGCAAATACATAACTCAGGCTAATTGCTTTCACAGCAGGAACTCCCAGCTTCAGCATCCGTATATCCGTGCTGAACAGCCCAATCAATGTTTCCGGTACAATATGGAACATCACAGAACCCAAACATAGAATGATTGTTGAAACAAGCGTGGCAAAAAACAGGGCATCCGTGATCCTCTTTTTTCTTTTTGCTCCATAGTTATAGGCAACGATAGGAACCATGCTGTCTGTAATACCGGAAACCGGCAGAAATACAAAACTCTGAAGTTTGAAATACACACCAAGCACTGAAACTGCCACCGACGAAAACATGAGCATGATCTGATTCAGCGAAAAAGTCATGACAGATGCCAAAGACTGTGTAATCATTGTCGGTATTCCTACTTTACAGATTTCCCAGATAATAGGAAAATCCGGCCTGAATCCCCTAAAGTAAAACCTGATTTCTCTGTTTTTACGTATATTCAGGTACAAGCCCGTACACGCGCCTACAAATTGGCTGATCACAGTAGCGGCGGCAGCTCCCATAACCTCCAGTCTTGGAAATCCCAGCAATCCATAAATCAGCAGCGGATCTAAAACAATATTCATAACCGCCCCGACACCCTGACAGACCATACAGTGCACTGTATTTCCGGTAGACTGCAGCAATCTTTCCATTGTCATCTGCATAAAAGCTCCTAACGAAAAGGTAAGGCAAACCGAAAGATAGTCTGTTCCATATTTTATGATTTCTTTCTGACCAGTCTGGGCGGCAAAATAAAAATGGCTTCCAAATATTCCAAATATTGCAAACAGCACATAAACCACAAAGCTGAGAAATATTCCATTTACTGCTGCCGCATTGGCTTTTTTTAGCTCTCCTTCTCCGAGGCTTCTGGATAAATATGCATTGATACCGATGGAGAGGCCGCTGCCGACTGCTACAATAAGCGTCTGAAAGGGATAGGACATAGAAACTGCTGTCAAAGCCTCTGACGAAAGATGCCCGACAAAAATACTGTCCACAATATTATATAAAGCCTGTACCAACATGGAAATCATAATGGGCACGGCCATAGTGATCAGCAGTCTTGGAACGGGCCTTACTCCCATTTTATTTTCTTCATGCTGCAACGGCCCTTTTTCAGTTATAGCAGGTCACCTCTCTTTATATCTGATCCGTACGACTGATCAAATCATCCTGGAGATCCTTGTAAAGTTCAACAAAATAGGCGGAAAATCCAGCCACTCTGATCACCAGATCCCTGTACCTGTCAGGCTCTTTCTGGGCGGCTCTCAAAGTATCCGATCCAATAACATTATATTGGATATGCATACCGCCCTCTGCAAAATAGGTCTGCACTAAACGGATCAGTTTTTCCATTCCCTCCTGGCCTTCTACAGATTTCGGATGAAATTTCATATTCAGCAACGTTCCATTCGGACAATGGCTTTGTTTAAGCTTTGCAACTCCTGTAAGAACTGCCGTCGGACCTTTTTTATCCGTAGCCTGGGAGGGTGAAATACCGTCAGATACTGGTTCTCCGGACAGGCGGCCATCCGGGGACGCAAAAGTGCTTTTCCCCATCGGGATATGCCCGGAAACCGAGAAAAGCCCTGCTTTGAGATTTCCTCTGATAAATGATCCGCTGTTATACTTCTGTGCGTAAATATCCATCGCCCAGGCAGCCAGACGATCTGCCTCCTCGGATCCGTTTCCATAGTGGGGTGCCTGAGTAATGATTCTCTGCCGCAGTTCCTCATGGCCTTTCCAATTCGCCATCCACGCATGATAGAATTCCTGTGCTGTACAGATTTTCTTATCAAAAACTGCCCATTTTATCGCCGCAAGACTGTTTGCAACTGTTCCGCAGCCTATAACCGCGCTTCCGCAGCCATTATATTTTGCCCCGCCTGCCGTCGCGTCCTTTCCGGATTCCATACAATGATCCAGGGTTACAGACAGCGCTGGCAATGGCAAAAGCTTTTGCGTAAAATACTCAGCCATATTATTAAGCGAGATATGCCACTGAACAAAATAATCATTCTGACGTTTATATGCCTCAAGCACCTGCTCAAAGCTGGTCATTTCTAACAGCTTGCCTGTATGAAGGCCACTCTGTTTTCCATTCAATGGATTTATTCCGTCGTTCAGGGCAACGATCAAACAATTTGTCATATTCAAGTAGCACTTTGCATGAGGCCCGCCGCAGGCAGGAAAATCATTTCCCGATCCCGAGGGTTCTACACAGCCTACGATACAGTAATCTCTGGCGTCCTCAAGAGTATACCCTTCTCTAACCATCATTGGAATAATGATATCGTCATTTTGAAATGTAGGGATCCCCCCGACACGTTTGGTACATTCTGTAGCACATTCCCATAATTTTTTTGGCGTATTTTTATGAATACGCAGCGAAAGGGGCGGAGAATGCAGTACCAGACGGGCGCTTGCTTCTAAAAGCATATACGAAAGTTTATTGGTAGCATCCTTTCCCTCCTTATCCACTCCGCCCAGACTCATCTGCTGTCCCGAGGTGTATCCGCCCGCTCCCTGGGAAACAAAATGCGAGCGGCCTTTGAACATGTCGCATATTTTAATAAAAAAGCAGTCTACGAGTTCCTGGGCATACTCTTCTGAAATGCGTTTCTCGCGAAGATCTTTTTCAAGATATGGATATGCATATTGGTCAAAGCGTCCGAATGTAAGACCATGAAGATTTCCATCCAGCGCCAGAACAAGCTGGTATAAAAAGGTTGCCTGCACTGCATCCTGAAATGTGACGCAGGGATTTGCCATAATACGGTTAAGAGAGTCCGCCATGATCAGCAGTTCCTTCTTCCTTTTTCCCTCCGCCTGCTCCGCTTTTCTTAAACAAAGTGATGCATAACGCTTTGCAAGCAGAATCATTGCGTCGCAGATGATTACCATAGCCTCGTAGAACAGATATTTCTCCGGATCTTCGGCCTGAATATTTCCAAACATGGCGTCCAGTTTATCCGTGGCTTCCTGGCGGATTGCGGACAGGCCTTTGGACAAAAGCTTTTCATAATTCGCAGAAAAATGTCCTGTGGGCATATCTGCATTGCCTTTAACTCTGTGAGATAAAACACCGGCATCTAAAACTGTTTCAAACCCCGGCGGAAAAGCCTTATCAATAAAAGCGGAAGCGCTGTTTTCTTTCCAGAATGGAGCTATCTCCCGAAAAACTTCCCGGTCCTCCCGGGACAGCTCCATGTGCTCCAACTGCACGCCGCGTTTATCAAATTCTCCGGTATCCAATTCATCAATCAGCCACTCCATTCCATAATCCGGGTTGATACTGGTTCCACGGTAATGGAGTCCCATGTTTCCAACGATCAGTTCGTCTTCTTCCACCCTCAGCGTCCGGTTTTCGCAGATATAGTACATCATTTTGGCGCGCTTCAAAATTGCACATTCATGTGAATATTTCTTATATGCCTCTGTTACCAGACGGGCATGCTCTGAGTCCAGCACTACGGGCGTCGTCCTGTAGCGTTCTCTGAGTTTTTTTATGCGGTCTGTCAATGGTTTAAATTCATACATAATAAACTCCTTTCTTCAGCTAAGGTATCAGTTCAGCCAGCATCTCTTTACAAACTCTGATTCATTACCTGTGAAAAATCCATCCGCAATATCTATCGCCGTTTTATATATATTCCATAGGGACTGAACGGACTGGCTTGCCGCATGGGGAGAATAGATCATATTGTCCAGTGTCAGATATTCTGAATCCAGCGGAAGCGGTTCCTGGGCAAAGACATCCAGTCCCGCGCCGCCAATCTGATGGTTCTTCAAGACAGCCAATAATGCCGCATCATCGATCACCGGACCGCGGGACGTATTCACGATCACCGCGTCTTTTTTCATCAGCGCCAGTCTTTCCTCATTTACAAATCCCCTTGTATTTTCATTTAACGCCAAATGAACAGTGATGGAATCACATTCACGAAATATGGTTTCTGCATCTGTAAATTCCACTCCAAGCTCTTTAGCAGCAATTTGATCCTGGTAAGTATCATAAGCCAAAATACGGCAGCCAAATCCTCCCAAAAGTCTCGCGAATGCCTTTCCCACCGCGCCAAATCCAAGAATTCCCACCGTTGCGCCAATTGTTTCATTTCCCACTTCCTTTTCCCAGCTTCCGCATCTTACGCTTTGGATACCAGCCATAAGCTTCCGCCGGAGAGTGAGAATCATTAACAACGCGTACTCCGCAACCGCCGAAGCATTTGCCCCCTGAGTCCGGGCGATCCGGATCCCATATTTTGCGGCATCCTCAAGATTCACCGCGTCGAATCCCACGCCAAAACGGATCAGCAGCTTGTTCCTTTCACATATTCGGGAAAAAATCTTCGCATCATAAGGCTCTACATCGATCAGGCCGCAGTCCGCATCCTTTAGGGCATCAATACAAGCCTCAACTGTGTAGGGTTCCATTGGCTTCCATTCAAAATCAATTCCCTTTTCCGCCGCATAAATCCGCGCTTTCTCATTCAGCATTGTGTAGAGCTCATTTCTTTTTGCAAATAAAGACACCATTTTTTTCATATTCTGACTCCTTTTCTCCGCTATATTTAATGTAATTGAACCGGTAGACCCAGCTCCCGGAATACCGCAAGTCTTTCTTCCATAAAATTGTCTGACGGCGCGTCAATATTCGGAACCGGGTATTTGCGGTCCAGTCTCTCATATTTAGGAATTCCCATCCTATGATACGGAAGAATCTGCACAAGGGTCACCGCGTCTCCCAATTCTTTACAAAACTCCGCGGTACGCCTCATATTCTCCATATCCGCGTTCAGCTTCGGTATTGTAGGAACACGAATCTGAAGTTTTCCCCCTCCCGCAGCAATTCTTCGGGCATTATCAAGAATTTTTTCATTTCCAACTCCGGTCAGCCGCCTGCTTTTCTGTGAATCCATATGTTTCAGATCATACAAAAACAAATCTGTAACAGGGATCATTTGATCAAAAAGTGTTCCCTCACAGCATCCTGTCGTATCAATACATACAGAAATTCCCGCCAGCTTACTTTTTCTGGCAAGTTCATAGGTAAATTCAAACTGTGCCATTGGCTCCCCACCGGAAATTGTAATTCCGCCATCCTCACCAAAAAAGGCTTTATCCTGGAGTACTCTCTGCAGTGCGTCCTCTACTGAAATGTCATATCCGCTTGACATAAGCGCCTGAGCGGGACATGCCTTCGTACATGCAAGGCAGTTGTCGCACTTTTCTCTGTCAATATGTACTTTTGTGATCAGTTCTCCTTCGTCTAAAAGGGACTTTTCTGGCTTTGACGGCAGAACTGCATTTCGCGGGCACGCCTTCAGGCAAAGGCCGCATTTTTCAGTACCGACACATCTCATCAGCATACAGGACAGTTCGTCTTTAAATGTCTGTGATTCCGGACTATGGCACCACAGGCAGCGCAGCGGACATCCCTTCGTGTAGACAGTTGTTCTTATACCAGGACCATCATGTACAGAATAGCCCTGAATATCATAAATATGTCCTATAATCGGTTTTTCTGGCATATCTTTTCCTCCGTTTTTTGCATCGCTGTATCTATACTGCATTTTTTATCCCGTGGCATCTTCTGGTATTTCTCATATCCTTTCGCCCTTTTATTAACAGACATATTTTAATAATATCAACTAAATAAGCTTGTAATTTCTCTCGACTTTTTTTATACTTTCATCATAAAAAGATTTAAAGGAGGGCGACAGCATGTTATATAAGCGTATCGGATACTTTCTTGAAGCTGCAAGATGCCTGAATTTTACTGAGGCCGCAAAACGATGCTTCATTTCCCAACAGGCCATGACGTGGCATATATCCAGTCTTGAAGAGGAACTGGGCGTTAAATTGTTTATACGCACTACGCGTTCTGTCCAGCTTACCGAGACAGGCATCTATCTCCGTGACCAGTTCAGCCGCATCAATGACGATATTTCTCTTTGCATCAATCAGGCTCAAAGTATCGGCAAAACAAACCGTTCTACCATTAAAGTAGGAATTTATGAATCTTTTTCACATAAAACCATTATCCTTCCTGTCATGCAGATTCTTACACAGACATGGCCGGATATATATTTTGACTTCCAGCTCCTGGGACTGGGGGAACTCAGGAATCGGCTTCTTGACAATAAATTAGATCTCATTATCACAACTTCATACACCTGGCGCTCCTGGGGAATGGTCCATTCCATTGTCCTCCGGCGCTATCCTTTTAAAGCTGTCCTTGCGTCGGATCATCCGCTGGTAAGTACTGAATTTGTACTGAGCGGTCTGGCGGATCTGACTCTTCTGACTAACGAACAGCCCAGCCAGTATAACTCTGAGATTTCCATCAAGAATATGCCTTTATGGAGGCAGCAGCTTCCCCGAAAGGACTATCTGCATCTTCCTGATATGACCACCCTGCTTGTTTATCTGAAAATGCACCGGGGCTTCGCCTACCTGACAGAAGAACTGGAAGGGCTTTCAGATACCTCTCAGTTTTGTTTTTATGATCTTCCCTTCGCCGACGCGTGCTCGGATACAATCTGCTGCTATGCAGACGGAGAAAACAACGCCCTGCTCCGCCGTATGGCAAAAGCTGTACAGGGAATTTTTAAATAACCCTTGTCCACATATGCGACGACTTCATTTATTCTCCGTCCATGTATGCACTTATCAGCAGTTCTTCGATATCCTGCTCTGTCACTGCTCCTCCATAGGCATGGCAGAGCGCATCCTTGTAGATTATATTTTTCAAGGAGACGAGCTCCTCTCTGGACACACCTAGCTCTCTGAATGTCTTTATTCCAAGGTCAGCAGCAAACTTTCTAACAGCTTCTGCCGTCATATTTCCTATTTCGGAGATCTTTTCCGAAGAAATATTCATGCCGAAAAGCAGGGCAATTTTTTTCATTTTATCAGGATATGTTTTCGATGCGAAACGAATCACCGGCGGAGTCATATTGGAGCAGCATATGCCATGTGGTATATGTTGCACATGGCCTACCGCATGCGCGGCCGAATGTCCGATGTTCGTTCCCGATTCATTAAAAGAAATCCCCGCCAGATTACTGGCAAATGCCAAATGCTCTCTGGCCTCTTCATCCGCACCATTCTCCACCGCCCTGGGCAGATACTTACAGATCAGCCGGATGGCTTCATACGCAAGCAGATCTGAGTGCGGCGTGGCTTTTTTCTCTACAAGCGCTTCTACTGCGTGAGCCAGCGCGTCCATGCCGGTGTAGGCCGTGATATCCGCTGGCACTGTTTTAGTCAACTCCGGGTCCACAATCCCATAATCCGGTGCGACAGGAAGGCCAATCTTGCAGTCTAATTTTGAAGATGTGACTACCGAAACAAAAGTGCTCTCCGATCCTGTTCCCGCCGTGGTAGGAATCTCCAATATTGGAAGAGGATGCTTTCCATACTGCTTCTGTCCGGTCAGATAAAGCGGGATCTCCTCAAGTACTGTATCGTCGTTGGCCGCTACAGCCGCAACCGCTTTAGCTGTATCCAATACACTGCCGCCTCCGATACCGATCACTCCGTCCGTATGTTCATCTTTTGCCAGCTTCGCGGCCGTGGATACTGTATCATCCGGACAGTCCGTCTCAGCCTCTGTCCAGACGACTGTTTCTATACCAGCATTTTCTACAATTGAAGCTATCCGCTTCGTTATTCCCGCCTCCAGGACCCCCTTATCGCTGATCAGCATCGCCTTACTTATCCCTAATTCCCTGGCCTTTGCACCGGCCTGCTCAGATGTGCCTTTCCCAAAGAGAACTGGCGCCAACTGTAAATATACTCCTGCTTTCAACATGCCCTTTTCCTCCTCTGCTTCCTGATCCTATCTCAGCTCTGCGGCAGCAAGATATCCTGTCCGAATAGCCTGCTCGATCCTCCCTGGTTTTCCAGCGTCTCCCAGGAGAACCACTCTGTCAAAACTTTGTTCTATTTCCCGCACATGTTCTTCATTTGGCCTTGTTCCCAGCGATACGACAAAAGCATCAAAATCGTAACAGAGTTTCTCACCTGTACATGTATGTTCAAATATGGCAGTTCTTTCTTCAATTCTTATCAGACGGTGCTGAGGGTAGAGAGCCGTTCCCGACTCCTGAATCCGTTTCATTACATCAACCAGATTCTGAAAAAATATTCCCGGTCCGATCTCTTTTTCCATTTCAAATACAGATACGTTGTTCCCCTGCGCCTCAAGAAATTCTGCTGTCTCAATCCCTGTCATACCTGATCCTATTACCGCAATCCTTATTCCTCTGAGCTGTACCTCTCCAGACAGTATTTTGTCCGGCGTATACACATGCTCCCCGTCGAGTCCGGGAATAGACTTGGGCAAAGCCGGAAGCGAACCCTGCGCTATAAAAACTGCGTACGGATTTATCATCTTTAATTTCTCCAAATCGGCAGGCTGTCCAAAATGCATCTCCACTTTATGTCTTTTCAGTTCCCCATAAAGATATTGTGACAACCATCCTGTTTTCTTCTTTCCAGGTGGTTTTTCTGCAAGTATAATCTGACCGCCGGGTTCCTCCTGTTTCTCAAAAACGACAGGACAGAATCCGCGTTTTGCCAATATCCTCGCCGCCTCCATGCCCGAAGGCCCTGCCCCTATTACTGCGACCCTGCGCCCGTTTCCATCTTTTTTCAACTTTTCTGACGAGTATTGTGTCTCTCTGCAGCCCTCAAAATTCACAGCGCATCCCATGGCGACAGAACTTGTGTCTGCCTGCATCAGTGTTTCCATACAATACAGACAGGAGATGCACTTTCGTATTTCCTTCTCCTTTCCCTCGCGGGTTTTTCTGGACCATTCCGGGTCCGCGAAAAATGTTCTGGCGGATCCAATAAAATCCATTTTTTTCTCTTCGAGAAGTTTTTCCGCAAAATCCGGCTCCCGTATTACAGCCGCCCCGATCACAGGAATATGCACAGCTTTTTTTACCTCTGCCGGACCTTCCGCTTTCCATCCCTGCTCAAATCCCACCGGCTCCCAGGCTGTATTCATCGTCTCATAAATACCTGCGCTTATATCCAATGCATCGATTCCTTTATCTTCCAGATGAACCGCTATCTCAATCCCATCCTGTAAATGCAGGCCTTCCTCCGGCAGTCCGGCATAGTCCATATGCTCGTCAACCGAATATCTCACAATAATCGGATAGTCCGGCCCGCACGCCCTGCGGACTGCGTCTATGATCTCATCCAGAAAACGCATACGGTTCTCAAAAGAGCCGCCATATTCATCTGTCCGCTTATTTGTGTAAGGACTTAGGAATTGGCCGATCAGATATCCATGGGCACCATGAAGCTCTACCGCATCTATACCCGCTTTTTTCAGTCTTTCCGCCCCTTCTGCAAACTTTTCTACCATCTCACGGATTTCTGCTTTGCTCATTTCATGGGTTGGCTGATGCACACACTGACACTCTGTTTTACTGGAGGATTTCATGCTGTCAACCTGATTCAGGGCCGCTATTCCCTGTCTCCCAGGATGATAAAGCTGAACGGCGATCCTGGAACCATATTTATGTATTTCCCGTGCCAGCCTGGCAAGTCCTTCCACATGTTTATCATCATCTGCCGCGAGCTGTCTTAGATTTCCCTTTCCTGTATCAAAATCAACACATGCACATTCTGTAATAACCAGTCCCACTCCGCCCCTGGCTCTTGCTCCATAAAATGCCAAATCCGCTTCGGATACTGTTCCGTCCGGATTTGCCAGGTGGTTTCCCATTGCAGTCATCACAATACGGTTGGGAACGGTCATTTTTCCTATATTCAATTTTGAAAACAATCGGTTATACATTCTGTCCTCCTGTCCTCTAAATCATATTTTCCGTACGGCTGATCAGATCATCCTGACAGTCTCTGGAAAGCTCCACAAAATATACGGAGTATCCTGCAATACGAACTACCAGATCCCGGTATTCCTCGGGATTTTCCTGGGCCGCTCTCATTGTTTCCGTGGACACAATATTAAACTGTACTTCCGCTCCTCCATTAGCCATATATGTTTTTACCATACTGGCGAGTTTGATCATCCCCTCTGAATTGCTGACCGCTGACGGATGTATGCGGAGATTCAGACATACGCCATCCATAAAACGGGAATGATCATAGCAAAGGGACGAAGCAAACACCGCTGTAGGTCCATGGGTATCACGCCCCTGTACCGGACTGGCCGCGTCTGCAATAGGTTTTCCGGCAAAACGCCCGTCCGGGGTAGCCCAGGTGGTATATCCCTGTCCAACATGATCCGCCGCTCCGTACAGCCCCGCCTTATAAATATGGGTACGGGCAGAATAACATTCCCTGCAGAGCTCGTGATATGTGTGTGTTACCCAACGCATTTGCTCGTCCGCATAAGGATCATTATTCCCAAAATGGGGAACCTGGTTAATAATCTGCTGGCGCAGCGGCTCATAGCCTTCCCAGTTTGCCATCACTGCGTCATACAGCTCTCTTGTTGTACAAAGCTTTTTATCGAAGCACATATATTTGATCGTGGTAAGAGAATCCGCAACTGTAGCAAGACCCGTGGCCGTCCCACCATAGGAATTATATTTTGCCCCGCCTGAAGTGCAATCCTTTCCCGATTCCATACAGCCGTCCAGGGATAAAGAAAGAATCGGATAGGGGGTATGATATTTAATAAAATACTCTACATAATTATTCATAGAGACCTGGGCTTTTAAGTAATAGCGTGCGGTTTGTTTCCATGCCTCCTTCACTTCATCAATGGACTTCATATCATACAAAAATCCTGTGTGCAGAGAACCCTGTTCACCATTTCTGGGATTTCGTCCATCATTGACAGCTATATCCAAAAGTGTACTGTAATGCATATAAGAATGCGGCGGGCAGGTGCCGTTTGCACAGGAATAATTATTTCCGGAACCAGTAATCTCCTGACATCCTATAATGGCATAATCCCTGGCGTCCTCCAACGTAAAGCCCATTTCTCTCATCATTCCCGGTATGATCACCTCGTCATTTTGGAACAAAGGAAGGCCGCCCACCAGCTTGGACGTCTCAATGGCAGTTACCCACAGATCATCCGGCGTATCTTTGTGCACCCTGAGAGAAATCGTCGGATCATGCAGTTTCATCCTGCCCAGGCTTTCCAGCACCATATAAGTGACAGGATTCGTTGCATCTTTTCCTGTTTTCGGATCCACGCCTCCAATGGTAGTATGCAGATATGTATTCCCAATTCCGATAATTTGAGCAAAATAAGGATCACTGCCGGAATAGCTGGCATTTACCTTCAGGAAGAAGCAATCTACGATTTCCTGTGCTTCTTCCATTGTCAGGCGTCCCTCTTCAAGATCTTTTTTCAGGAACGGCCATGTATACTGATCAAATCTTCCATATGACCCGCTGTCGCTGAGATGGGACATTTTAAGCAGATACTGATACAAAAGAGTCTGCTGGCATGCCTCCCTGAAAGTACGGCACGGTTTTTCTGAAATCCACTCCAGACTTTCCGCCATACTCTCCAGCTCTGCCTTTCGATGAGGGTCGTTACATTCAGCAGCTTTTTCGAGACATTTGGCGCTATATCTTCGCGCGTATATGGAAGCTGCGTCACAGCTCATTACAACTGCTGTATAAAACAAAACCTTCTCTGCATCCTCCCCCATCAGATTATTCACATGAGCGTCCAGCCAATCCTGTGCTTCTTTCCGTATGCTCGCATACCCTCTGTGAATGATTTTTGAAAATCCTGGCGTCAAATGTCCGGATGCTGTCCGAAAGAATGGTTTCCCCTTTCCCGCAGGAGAACATTCTATTCTTGCCAGCTCCTCATATCCCGGAGGAGTCCAGGGTTTAATCAGATCGTCATAAGTATGATTTTCCCAATAGTCCTTAATCGACAGCAGCGCTTCATAATCCTCCGGCGCCATGGAAAGCCTCAGTTCCTCTCCCGGTGGATTGTGGTAAAGGCCGTCTTTATGCATAGTCCACTTTCCTGAACTTATGGCCTCAGGAATCCAGCCTATTCCGATCCAGTCCGGTTCTATGCCGTTCCCACAGAAATTCTTCGCACTGTTCCCCACCAGCATCTCGAAGTCCTCCACCCGTACGGTCATTCGCTGGCAAATGGTTTTTAGTACAAGGGGCTGCCGCAGCATGGGAACCAGATTCTCATTTTTCTGAAATACATCCGTGATGATCAGGGCACGTTCTGCGTCATTCTGGATTACCCGGTTCCGAATCGTGCGGTGCATAAGCTTCATTCGTTCCGATACAGGTTTCAATTCAAACATTCCTGCGGCCTCCTTTCATTTTGCTATGAAACCAGTTCCTTTGCTCTCTGGGCGCAGGACGCCGCGTCCTCTGTGTAAGCGTCCGCTCCGATCTCATCCGCGAATTCCTGGCTGATAGGCGCGCCGCCTACCATGACCTTAATACAGCCCCGGAAAGGCGCGCTGTTCAGAAGCGCCACCGTCTCTTTCATGGCGTTCATGGTCGTCGTCAGAAGAGCGGAGCAACAGATTAGCTTCGTGTCAGGATTGGCCTCATATGCCTCCACAAATTTTTCCTTGGGCACATCCACGCCCAGATCGATCACCTCAAAGCCTGAGGATTCCAGCATCATAGCTACCAGGTTCTTTCCGATGTCATGAAGGTCGCCGGATACAGTTCCAATGATCACCTTTCCGGCCGCTCCCGCCACGCCGGACGCAAGGTGGGGCTTCAGAACCTCCACTCCGTTTTTCATGGCTTTCGCGGCTACCAGCATTTCGGGAACAAAAATTTCCCCGTTTTTAAACTTGGCGCCTACCTCGTCCATAGCCGCGATCATGCCCTGATTCAAGATCTCAGTGGGATCGCAGCCTGCGTCCAGCGCTTCGTTTACTGCCGCAGCCACCTTTTTTGCCCTTCCTTTTGCCACCAGATCATAAACTTCCTGAATTCCTGCCATTTTTGTCTACCTCCTATTTTTTGATTCGTCTTTTTCTAACTGTGGGATAGCTTCCGCAATTTCATCCCAGATATTTTTATACTGTTTGATGTTTTCATTACTTTCTCGGGCCGAAGATCCCTTCTCGATACGCGCTGATATACTCCATGCAGTACTCGTCCTCTCCCAACAGTGCCTCCGTGGCGTAGATCACTCCCATCATGTCTCTGTTGGTCGGATCCAGGATCGCGCTGTCCAGCCCCGCGTTCATAGCCAGAACGGTAAATCCCAGATTAATCATTTTCCGCACTGGAAGATTAAAGGAAATATTGCTGACCGCCGCCGTGATATGGATGCTTGGATAGCGTTCTCGAACGGTGCTGATCACCTCCACATTCATGGCGATCCCGTCCTCGGATGTACAGAGCATTTCCACCAGGGGATCGATATGCATCCTGGAGGGGCTGATCCCGTAGTCCTTCGCCTTTTCCATCACTTTGTCGAAAACCTTCAGCCTGTCCTCGGCACTCTTGGGGATCCCCGTGTCGTCGGACAGAAGACAGATCACTTCCCATTTGGTATCCGCGATCAATGGGAAGATCACGTCCATCTTGTCTCCCTCGCCGGATACAGAATTTACAAGCCCTGGTCTCTTACAATAAGGAATCACCTCAGCCAGAACCTTGGCGCTGGGGCTGTCCACGGAGATAGGGAGATCCGTCGCCTCCTGGATGCAGTCGATCATCCACTTGAGGGTCTCCGCTTCCGTCTCCTCCGGTACAGAGGCACAGCAGTCAATATATGTTGCCCCTGCCTCCGCCTGCATTCTGGCCCGGTTTTTGATAAATTCCGCGTCCCTGGCAGCGATAGCATCCGCCACCACCGGGATGGAGCCGTTTATTTTTTCACCGATAATAATCATCTTGTTACCTCCTTACTGCCATGTTTTTTTGCATACAGGTACCCTTCTGAGGGTTTCCTCCTGCTGTTCATATTTTTGATCTTGCCTGTCAGATCATATTCTCATTTCTCGCGATCAGGTCATCCTGACAATCTTTGGACAGCTCCACAAAATAAGCAGAGTACCCGGCTATCCGGACGACCAGATTGCGGTATTCCTCAGGTTTTTCCTGAGCTTTTTTCATTGTCTCTGTAGATACTACGTTAAACTGTACCTCCGCTCCGCCGTCCTGCATATATGTCTTGATCATATCCCGAAGTTTGCAAATTCCTTCTTCATTACTGAGGGCAGAGGGATGCATACGGATATTCAGACACACGCCATCCATAAACCGCGAATGATCATAACACAGCGAAGATGAAAAAACCGCCGTTGGCCCATGAGTATCACGCCCCTGTACCGGACTGGCCGCATCCGCAATAGGCTGTCCCGCGAATCGCCCGTCCGGTGTCGCCCATGTCGTGTACCCCTGATGCACATGATCCGCCGCACCGTACAATCCGGCTTTAAAAATTGGGGTCCGGCTTGAAGAACACCTGCAGCACATATCCGCATAAACAGTTACAACCCACTGCATCTGCTCATCTGCATAGGGATCATTATTGCCGAAATGAGGCACTTCATTGATAATCTGCTGGCGCAGTGGTTCATACCCTTCCCAGTTTGCCATTACTGCATCATAAAGTTCCTTTGTGGTACAAAGCTTTTTGTCAAAACACATATATCTGATCGCAGTCAGAGAATCCGCTACGGTAGCCAGTCCGGTAGCTGTACCGCCGTAAGAATTATATTTTGCCCCTCCGGCAGTGCAGTCCTTTCCAGACTCCATACATCCTTCCAGTGAAATGGAAAGAATTGCATGGGGAGTCAGATACTGTACAAAATATTCCATACAGTTATTTAAAGAAACCTGCGCCCTGAGAAAATACTCTGCCAGTTTTGCCCATGCTGCTTTTACTTCCTCAAAAGAAGTCATTTCATACAAATATCCTGTATGAATGGAGCACTGTTCTCCATTCATTGGATTTATCCCATTATTGATCGCCATATCCAGGACAATACTATAATGAATAGTGGCATGCGGAGGAACTACTCCATTCGCCGCAGAATAATCATTACCAGAACCAGTGATTTCCTGGCATCCTATAATCGCATAGTCTCTGGCATCCTTCAATGAAAATCCCATCTCTCTTACTATCCCAGGCACAATCACATCATCATTCTGGAACAATGGAAGTCCGCCTACACGCCGTGATGTCTCAATGGCAAGTTTCCAAAGACTATCCGGAGTATCTTTGTTGATCCTGAGAGAAATGGTAGGATCATGTAGCCCAAGACGGCCGACACTTTCCAGGGCCATATAAGTCACGGGATTCGACGCATCCTCCCCGGTTTCCGGATCCGTTCCTCCAAGCGTGGTATGGAGATATGTATTTCCAATTCCAGTAATCTGCACGATCTTCGGATCTCCTCCTGTATACATGGAGTTAATCTTCAAAAAAAACGCGTCTGTGATCTCCTGAGCCTGTTCCATTGTCAATGTGCCTTCCTCCAGCTCCTTTTTCAGATAAGGCCAGGTGTATTGGTCAAACCTGCCAAAGGATCCTGCGTCACCCAGATTTGACATTTTCAGTAAATGCTGATAAAGAATTGCCTGCTGGCAGGCTTCCCAGAAGGTTCTGCACGGATTTTCTGAAATCCACAAAAGACTTTCTCCCATAGTCTTCAATTCTTCTTTACGGTTTTCGTTTTGACATTTTTCTGATTTTTCCAGACATTTTTCCCCATAACGCCGTACATAAACAGATGCCGCATCGCATACGATCACCGCCGCCGTATAAAACATTGCTTTTTCCGCATCTGCCCCCATTAAATCATTTACATGACTGTCCAGCCAGTCCTGAGCTTCACTTCTGATCGAACGGTAACCTTTGTTTATTATTTTTTTGAAACCTGCGGTCAGGTGTCCGGAAGGAATATTCAACAAAGGCATCCCCGTCCGGGTAGCCGATACGTTGACACGACATAGCTCCTCATATCCCTGGGGCTGCCAGGATGCCGCCACGTCACTGTATGTGCGTCCTTTCCAGTAATCCCGGATAGATATCAGCGCTTTATAATCCTCCAGCGCCATGGACATAGGCAGTCCATCCGATTCCGGATTATGGTACAGTCCATCTTCTTTAAGCGTCCATCTGCCCTCTTCTATCGCTTCCGGGATCCATCCACTTCCCGTCCAATCCGGCTGAATCCCTGCTCCGCAAAAATTCTTAGAAGTATTCCCCACAATAAGCTCAAAATCTTCCACACGAATCGTCATTTTTTCACATATGGATTTTAAGATCATGGGACGGCGGAGAAAAGGAACCATATATTCATTTTCCTTCACAAACTCCGTTGTGATCATGGCCCGTTCTGCATCTGTCTGAATCACTCTGTCTCGAATTAACATGTGCATCTTGTTAATCCGTGCTGTTACTGGTTTAAAAGCATACATTTCATTTCCTCCTTTTCCTTTTTATTTTTGCAGTCTCCGTAAATCGTTTTATCACTTATATTATGCCATACTTTTTTCTGACAAAAAAGAAAAAAGAGGTTGTGTATTGGCCAATATTTTCAATATAAACAATTTTAATTTGTTAATACAATTTTGTGATTATAGGATTCCATCGGCGATACTCTGATAATTTTTCAAAAGTGACCGCGGCGCGCTCCTGACTATTTCTTCCACAGTCCAGGGCTCTGTTCCGAATTTTTCAAGCATCCGGCACACAACAGGCTCCTGGTGAAGCTGTATCGTATTTCCTGAAAGAGTAAATACACTTCCACTGATCTTCTCCCCGTAGTCCGAGGCCAGATAAAGAAGGAAAGGAACAATCATGCATGGATCCGGAGTCTGCTCAAAAGTGGGAATCTTGCCCATTCCTTCGGAATGAACCGTCTTTTCTGACGCAAGCGACAGAGCTTCCAGCTCATAAGCTGCCCGTGTCTTGGCAAATGGTCCAAAAGCATTGCATGTGATCCCATACTCCCTAAGCTCCACAGCCGCTCCTCTGGTCAGCCCCACTACTCCTGCATTCGCGGCGCAATATTCTGCGTGTTTAATTACATCTCCCATAAACGCTCGGCTGGTACAATTAATAATCCGCCCAAAATGCTTCTTTTTCATATGGGGAATAGCAAAACGCATTGTATGGAAGTATCCTTTTGGTTTGATATCTGTAACCTTATTCCATAGTTCCTCGCTAATCTGGTCAATGTCGCAGATCCCAAATGCCCCCGCCACATTACATAGAATATCTACCCCTCCGTATGTATTTACCGCTGTCTGTATCAGTCTGTCGGCCTCGTCAAATTTTGAAATATCCGCAAAACATGCGGTTGCCTCACCGCCTCGACGGCGGATAGTCTGGGCTGTAGTCTCGGCATCTCCATTTAGCTCTTTCTGTACCCGGTCATACCATTCCTTTTTTTCATCGGACAGTCTGTCATACTGGTCTTCTGTGAGCATAGCATTTCCGGTAGACCCTGGTCTGCGGTTATTCGTCACCACCATGGCTCCATGATCAGCTAAAGCGATTGCCAAAGCTCGTCCCACTCCCTGCCCGGAACCCGTTACTATCGCTACTTTTCCTTTTAATAATTCTTTATCTGCCATATAAACTTCTCCTTTGTTTTTCTGAAATATCAGACTACTATCTTTTTCACAGTTATTATCATCCGCAGATTCTTGACAGTATAATTAAAATGCTGCTATAATAAATTCACGAAATCGATTGCTTAAATTGTACAAAAATTTAGAAAAGGAGATATCACCATGACCCAAAGAAAAAATTTTCAGTTGTTACTCGATGGCAAAATTCCCGAATTCCGTCCTATTTATTATGAGTTGTATAAGACCTGCGGTCTTGCTGACAGTCTCGTAAATCATCCGAAAAAAAACGGACCTGATGCTTTTGGGGTAGAATGGGTGATCACTCCCGAAGGAGCAATCACAAAGCCCGGGTGTATCCTGTTTGACGATATTGCTGACTGGAAACAGTATGTTCATTTTCCAGATCTCTCAATGTATGATTTTAAAGCAGCCGCCGAAACAGATCTTGCGGGAACCGACCGCAGCGATAAAGTAATTAATGTAAACTTTGCCGTTGGACTTTATCAGCGGATGGTTGCATTTATGGGTTTTGAAAACACTTTATGCTCTCTTATTGAAGACCCTGAAGCCTGCGATGAATTTTTCGGTGAAATGGCTGATTTTAATATTCGATGTATTGAAAAAATGATCGACGCTTATAAACCGGACGTTGTCACTTATTTTGACGACTTTGCCACCTCCCAAAGCCTGTTCATGTCCCCCCAGGTTTACCGAAAACTCATCAAACCTCACCAGGCCCGCATTCTGCACTCCATTTCGGCAAAAGGAGTGATTGTTGCCGAACATCTCTGCGGCAAATGCGAGGAGGTGCTGGATGACTTTGTTGAAATGGGCGTTCAGATCTGGAGCTCCGCCCAGGTTATGAACGATATACCGTTCCTGGAAAAGAAATACAAAGGACGTCTGATCATCGAAGGCGGCTGGGATTCTTTCGGACCCGCAGGATATCCTGACGCGACAACGGAGCAGATTCTCAAAGAAGCCGACCGGTGTCTGTCCGAATACGGAAAAGAATATAATTATATACTTTTTCCTATTATTGTAACTCCTGATCCAAATGATCCGCGTATATCCGCACTGTGCGAATACTGGAGAAAAATTTCCGGCATTTCCTCACCCGGCACTCGGTAAGTTCCTAGAAAACAACTTATGAAAACACATAATCGAAAACCTGACAGGAAATCATCCCGTCAGGTTTTCCTGGGTAAGCCATCCTATCGGCATCCATGTACTTTTGCCGCCATATCTTTTTCATACTGTATAAACATTTTGTCCCGGGCAATCTCTTCCTCAAATGCAAAGGGCTGAAATTCATGTGGAATGATCCCCGGCACATCATTAATTTCGCTGTATACGCTATTTTTAGCCTCATAATTTTTTCTCATGGCATCCAGCATCCCATTGCAGGCTGATTTCATGGACACATGATTTGATACAAGGTGGAAGCCCCATTCCTGCATTTGCTCGAAGGTACAATCCGGTTTTTCATCTGTCGCATGGACATCAGGATAGAATCTGTATCCCGGCACCTCCTCCTTTATTTTCAAACATTCCTCCTCACAGTCTGCATGGCAGATATTTTGGATCATGGTGATCTCCGCTCCGGCTTCTATCCCAAGCTTCACCCGGGCAATGGCCTCATCCAGGCCCATACCGCCTACCTGACCAATCGCGCCGATCTGGGGAGCTCCCCCTCCTTTGCAGTCTGTTCTGGCAATGATCATGCAGTCCGTACCCTTTACCGCCTCACATGCAGCCTTAATGTTTGCCGCAAAAAGCTCACGGCTCATAAATCCCCTGCTTGAACCATAGTGGTATCCCCCGGAGATACCTCCCGTATTACTGTCTTCAATGGAAATTGCCATAATTCCAGCCTCAGCAAGCCGTTTCACGTTTCGATAAACTCTGGACGGCGTACCGCCGCCATTCTCCCCGTCCATAATCACAGGAATATTTACTGCATGAGCAATCCTGTAGGCAGCGCCAATAAATTCTTCCCAGTTAAACACTCCGGCTACCGTCCCGTTCATACTGAATTCCAGCTCACAACTGCTGATCAGGCAGGCATTATATCCTGCAATTTCCGCACATTTGGCGCTTACACAGTCATAAACACAGGGAGCCCAGATAAATTCCCCTCTCTCAAGTAATTGTCTTATTGTTTTTTTTGCCGACATATCATCCCTCTTTTCTCTAATCTGCTATTTTTTCAACATTATGACAGGCTACCATATGTCCCGCCCCCATATCCTTTAATTCCGGCAATATCCGTCGGCATTCTTCCGTAGCATATCTGCAGCGCGGATGAAACGGACAGCCTGACGGAGCATGCAGCGGGCTTGGAACTTCTCCCTGGAGAATGATCCGCTTTCTTTGCTTTTCTTTATAGTAATCTGTGATCGGTATTGCCGAAAGCAGGGCTATTGTATATGGGTGCATAGGATTTGCATACAGCCCTTCTGAATCCATCATCTCTACCAGATGTCCCAGATACATAACGCCTACCACGTCTGCAATATGTCTCACCACAGCCAGATCATGGGCAATAAATAAATATCCCATATCTTTTTGGATTCGCTGAAAAAGGTTGATGATCTGCGCCTGAATCGATACGTCAAGAGCAGATACCGGTTCGTCGCAGACAATGAGTTCCGGTTCACAGGCAAGAGCTCTTCCTATTCCCAGCCTCTGTCTCTGACCGCCGGACATTTCATGGGGATACCTGTTTCCCATTTCAACAGGAAGCCCTACCGTTTCAAGATATCCATTGACTTTATCTTTCAACTCTCCTGTACTCATTTTAGCTCCGCCGGCCAAAACCGCCTCTTTCAAAATACTGAACACCGACTGCCTTGGATCGATTGAGCTGTACGGATCCTGAAATATCATCTGCAATGATCTTCGGTATTTTTTAAATTCGCCTTTCGACATTTTCAGAATGTCTTTACCTTTGTATAATACTTCTCCACCCGTAGGATTATAGATTTTTAAAACACTCTTTCCTATGGTGGTTTTCCCGCAGCCCGACTCTCCTACCAATCCCAGCACTTTTCCTTTGTCAATTCTGAAGCTGACACCATCGACAGCTTTTACAACCGAATCTTTTCCCGATCTAAAATACATCTTTAAATCACGAACTTCCAGCAGAGGAGGATTATTTTTCATTTCATTATTCATCTTTTAAACCCTCCTTTAATTCAACATAACATGCAGTATAATGCTGGGTTTCCGCATCAATCAGAGTCAATTCCGGTTTTTTCCGGCTCCGGCACTTTTCTGCGGCATATTTGCATCTTGGAAGGAAAGGACAGGTCTCCGGCAGAGCAGCCAGATTCGGCGGCGCTCCGTCAATAGGAACCAATGCTTTACCTCTCTCATCTTCCAGACTGGGAACTGATTTCAAAAGTCCCACGGTGTACGGATGTTTTGGATTGGTCATCAATGCCTCCGTTGTACCCGATTCTACAACCTGACCCGCATACATAACATAGATCCTGCCGGCATACCTGGTCACCAGCCCCAGATTATGAGTTACTACAAGTACTGATTTTTTGTATTTGTCCACTGCATCCTGCAGAAGTTCCATAACCTGTGCCTGTGTCGTCACGTCCAGAGCAGTGGTGGGTTCATCTGCAATGATTATTTTTGAATTACAGGCCACAGCAATGGCAATACATACTCTCTGCCTCATTCCTCCCGACATCTCAAAGGGATAATTTTTCATTCGGGCTTCAGGATCCGGTATTCCCACCGCTTCCAAAGATTCTATCGCTTTGGCCCATGCCTGTTTTTTATTCATAGACGAATGTGCCCGAATTACTTCCGTCAATTGTTTTCCTACCGTGATTACCGGATTCAGAGCTGTCATAGGCTCCTGAAAAATCATTGCTATTTCTGCGCCGCGCACAGAACGCATCTCCTCCGTCGTCAGTTTCAGCAAATCTTTTCCTTTATATAGAACTTCACCTCCAATAATTCTTCCCGGAGGGCTCTGGATAATCTGCATGACAGACATCTGTGTAACCGATTTGCCGCACCCGGATTCTCCAACTACCGCTATGATCTCCTGCTCATCCAGATAATAACTTACATGATTTACCGCCTTCACTTCTCCATTATAAGTAAAGAAGGATGTGCACAGATCTTTTACCTCTAATAATCTTTCACTCATCATAGCTTCCCCCTTAATCTTGGATCCAGCGAATCACGCAGCGCGTCTCCTAAAATATTGAATGCGATCACTACCAGCATCAGGCAGACGCCCGGCGCAAAAGACAGCATCAATTCTCCTCTTATAATGTAAGAGTATCCCTCCGAAATCATATTTCCCCAGGATGGCGTGGGCACTTTGATCCCTATGCTCAAAAAGCTCAATGTAGATTCCAGCATGATATTACTGCCCAGACTCATCGTAAACATGACGATCATAGACGGAAACGTATTTGGCAGGATATGCTTCATCATAATCTTTGCCTCAGATACTCCTATCAGTTTTGACGCCGTAACATAATCGCTTCCTTTGAGCTGGAGAACAAGTCCATACATGACTCTGACAAAATTGGGGATCAGTCCAAAAGCCAGTGCCATAATCACTCCAAATAGCGATTCCCCGGTGATCAGACTGATTACAATAATAAATATCAGAGACGGTATTGACATCTGAATATCGATATATCGCATGATCACGGAACCTACAACACCCTCAAAATACCCTGCGATCAATCCTAAAATAATACCTATCACAGCTCCCAGAAGGCAGGAAAACACCGAGCAGATCAGTGACATTTGCGCGCCCGAGACAATACGGGCCAGGATATCCCTGCCGTAAAGATCCGTTCCCAGCAAATGCTCCCGTGAAGAATCTGCAAAAAGATTCATAAGGTCAACTTCCAGAGGATCCTGATGAAGCAAATAGGTATTTATGGGGCTGGCTAAAAGAGAAACCAGTACAAAAACAACTGCGATCACCAGAGAAATCTTTACAATAATTCCTCTGCTGAAAAAAGTCCTCCAAAAAGTACGCATCTGTGAATTTTTGCTGTTTGACATGGAGATTTCTTTTTTGCTCATACTATTTCTCCCCCTCTCTGCCAGCCAGACGAATTCTTGGATCAAGCCACCCGTAGAGAATATCCAGCAAAAGATTGACAGCGACGACAAAAACAGAAACAATAAAGGTACACGCCTGGATCATTGTATAATCCCTGCCCGTGATAGCCAGCATTACTGTTCTTCCTATCCCATTGATCGCAAATATCTGCTCAATAAACAACGAGCCTCCTACCGCCCAGCGAAACTGTATACCCACTATCGTAGCAATAGGTATTAAAGCATTCTTCAGCGCATGACGATATTTGATACTGCTGTCCTTAATACCATTGGCTCTGGCTGTTCTGATATAATCCTGATTTATCACCTCAAGCATATTTGTGCGGGTCTGTCTGGCAATGGCTGACAAAGGCCCAAAGCACATGATCGTCACTGGCATGGCGATCGATCTTAAAAACTCTGGAAAATTGTCTGAAGGACTGACATATCCCATAACCGGAAACCATTTTAGCTGCAGTCCGAATATCCATATAAAAACAATTCCTATCCAGAAAATAGGGACACCATTCATTGCTGTAAGCAGAACTGTCAAAACCTGGTCTGCCGCTGAACCACGATGGACTGCGCAGACAACGCCGATCAGAACTCCCAGAATAGTGGATATCAGAATACAGGGAACTGCCAGAGACAAAGTTACAGGAAAACGTTGAAGCAGAAGCGTTCCGATATCCTGCCCGTTTAACGCATAAGATGTTCCAAAATCACCTTTGAGAGCGCTTGTAAGCCACAGCCAGTACTGGACGGGAAGCGGTTCCGTCAAATGCAGTTTCTCCCGGTATGCCTGCAGCACTGCTTCGTCCGATTCTCCACCAAGCATAATTTTTACCGGATCGCCAGGAATCAAATGCATCAAAGAAAAAACGAAAACAGAAATAATAAATATTACCAGGATTGAAATAAAAATTCTTTTTAAAATGTATTTGCCGTATGACTTATTCATAATACCACCCTAATGGAGTCTTTTAAGAAATGCTGCTCTGTCCAGATTACGGGCAGAACAGCATCCTTATCGTCATCAGTTATCATGTCACATAATCCACAGGATTGTTATGTTATTCAGCAGCTGGCGCAACCTTTGTGAAATCAAAGGAAAGACTGGTATTGTTAAAGCATCCGCTGTCCACCACGTTGTCAGAATACAGGCAGTAATATGCCGGCTGTAAATAAATCGGATAGGCGACAGCATACTCGTCACTGATCAGTTTGTTCGCCGCTTTAATATTCTCAACCATCGTATCTGTATCTGTAGCGCCTACAGCCGCACGGATCGTCTGATCCAGATCATCCGGATGGATTTTGGAGTAACACATCATACCAACGCCGTCCTCAGCATCCTGTGAAAAATTCGACAGCATCTGATTCGCAAGATTCATTCCGAAGCCGTGTCCCCCTACCATGAATCCATCCTGAGCGTTCATAAATGTCTCAACCCATACAGCCGGCTCAAGAAGTTCAATTTCTACCTCTATACCAATTTCTGCAAGCTGACTTTGAACAGCCACACCAATCGAAGTATAAAGAGCTGTATTTTCATTGGAAGCATAAAGCTTTGTGGTAAAACCGTCCGGATACTCAGACTGAGCCATTAACTCTTTCGCCTTTTCCAGATCATAACCATAGCCTTCTATTTCGTCATTGTAATAAGATGTCTCCGGCCCTGCATACTGGTTTGTGTATGTACCGTACCCGTATGTTACGGAATCAATGATCGCCTGGGAATCGATTGCATAATAAGCCGCTTTGCGGACATTCTCATCCTCCCATCCCGAGCCTTCAATATTTGACGGCGGGATCAAAAACTGGAGCATGAATGTAGTAGTATTTTGCGCAAGATAATATCCATCCTGGCTGAGCATCGTGTCCAGCATGCCGAAGGAGGGACTGAAGTATCCATCCAGCTCGCCGGAAAGAAGGGCTGCCTGTGCCGTTGACTCGTCGCCGCATACCTTCCAGGTAATCGTATCGTACGCACCTTCAGCCTCATCTTTATTCCAGTAATTTTCATTCTTTACAAAAGTTCTGTAGCTGCCAGGCTGCATATCTTCTTCTACATAAGGCCCGGTCCCCACGGCATGTAAGTCGCACCATTCAGCGCCGTTCTCTTCGTATGCCGCAGGTGAATACATGTATCCGCAGTTATCCTGGAACGAGTAGGGAATCTGGCTTGTCCACGTGGTTAAATGAATAACTACTGTTTTGTCATCCGTCTTTTCAAAGCTCTCCACAGATCCGAAATGTGTCGAGCTCGTATTGGAATTTTCCAAATAGTTCTCAAAATTCCATAACAGCGCATCCGCATCAAACGGTGTTCCATCAGAGAAAGTAACTCCATCACGCACAACACAGGTCCATGTAAGATTCTCAGGATCCGGTGTAAGAGATTCAAGAAGATAAGGATACCAGTCGCCGTTTTCATCCAATTTTACCAACGGTTCATATACCAGAGAATAAACAGCTCTGTCTGTGTATCCTCTGATCATCCAGGACGGTGTAAAAATAACATCGCTCTGCGTTCCCAGCACCAATTCTCCTCCAGTGGTGGTTTCTGCTACAGCATTTTCCGAAGTTTCGCTGGAAGCTGCTGCCTGTCCCGCCATAGCAAACACCATGCCGGCAGCCGCCAGAACACTTACCAATTGTTTCTGCCATTTTTTCATTTTTTGTTCCTCCTTTTCTTTTGGTTTTTATTTATCCTCCGCATTTTCTGCGGTAATCAACAAGGAAACACTGAACTATATGGAAACTGACCCGCTGTCATTTTACTTGAATTTTGTTTCCGATCTTGTCTTTTATTCAGAAACATTACAGCCTGTCTTCTATATCGATCCGTTTAAATCCGTCAGGATAGTCGTCAACCTTATGGCCGACGATCGTATACTCCTTATCATCACCGGTAAATGTTTTTTCCAATTTCATATAATCCTGTGGAACAAATAAAGGAGTGGCACTGAAATCCACCTGCCCGCTTCCCGGAGCATGCGTAAAAGTATAGGCAACTGACTGTTTTTTGAAATTTTCTTTTCCATGCTCCAGCATTGCTTCCATAGCAGCTTTAAGGGTAAAATGCGTAGAACACATTACAAATCCCAGTTCCGTCAACTGCTCCATAGTCACAGCAGGAATACCATTGTCAGCCCGTACATCCGCATAAATCTTTGGCCCTTTTACAAGCTCGGACATCTGCTTCGCATGTTCATAATCCACAATCAGCACCATCATGGCAAGAACTGTCATACCTTCTGCCTTTCCCATATCTATCGCTTCCTGGAGTCTTGCACAGCCTTCCAGCATTTGCTCAGGGTCAAAAGGATCCGCATTACTTCTGGCAATAAGCAGACAGTCTGTGCCCTTTAACGCCTTTAAAGCTGCTCTGACCTTTGCCAGATACTTTTCACGGGGTAAAATGTTTGTGGACTCTTCCATATCCGCTGAATCTTCAAGCTGCACAGCGGCTGCTCCGGCGGCTGAAAGCCTCTTCGCCGCTCTGTATACAGCCAGCGGCCCGCCAAACCCGTCCTCGATGTCGGCAATCAAAGGAACTGAGCTGGTAGTAGCCACCCTGCTCACTACCCATTCCAAATCTGTGAGATTGGTAAAGCCATAATCAATCACACCATTCATGCTGATCGATACTTCTCCGCCGCTTAATAGAGTTACCGGAAATCCGCACATCTCCATCGCGTGATTGGATGCACAGTCATAAACGCAGGGTACCAGAAAACAGCTTTTGCTTTCATCCAGAATTTGTTTTAACGTTTTTTTACTCGACATACGTTCCTCCTTTTATATGTTTCATTTTAAGAAATCGATTGCGTTATTCTTGAATCATATAATATCATTTTCTTTTTTATTTTTCAATCTATTTTATTTATGATTCTATATTTTCTATGTTTTTTACAATTATTTCATTATATTTTTGTGTATTTATCATATATTTTCTTTTTTCATTTTATATTTATATCGATATATAAACTAAACCGTTTTCATAGTTATGTAAAAATTAATAGTTTTAGAAACCATTCTATAACCAAACTTTTTACAGACCAAACCAAAGATACATATTTTCGGATTACTTCCCCACAATCACGATTCTGCTTTATATAAACTTTTCATTTGCTGTGGCGGACAAGTTTTATGCCATAAGAAAAAAAGCGCTTTACAAGCGCTTTCACACATTTAAACACTTATGACGATATACGGTACTAAAACTCATATCTGTTTTTTCTTCTCTTCAGTCTCCACCCCTTCTCCGTCAAATTCCGGGATAAAGCTCTCCTTCGCGGTTTCGCCCTCCTGAATAAAGCCCTGGGATACCCCCAGCGAAACTGCGTAATCCACCAGCCTCTCATATTCTCTCCTGGTCACCCGCCGGGAAAGCAGCGGATCTTCTCTCATAGCCGACATGGGCGTGTACTGATTCATAAGACTGATATAAATCTGGTCTCCATACGTCCGGTAAAGATACTCGGTCACTTTCTTAGCCTCCGACACATGCCCCGGCAGAAGAAGATGACGGACGATCACGCCGCCGGTGATCATCCCCCTGGAATCAAACCTTGGATTTCCTGTCTGGCGTACCATTTCCTCCAGCGCGGCTTTTGCCGTCTCCACATAGTCCCCGGCATAGGAATACTTTTTTGCCAGCTCCGGTGTGATATACTTAAAATCTGGAAGATATACATTCACCAGCCCTGCCAGCAGCTTCAGTGTCTCTGGCTTTTCGTATCCGCTGCTGTTGTAGAGCACCGGAATCACAAGTCCCTGTTTTTTTGCCAGACTGAGGGCTGCGGCAGTCTGAGGCGCAAAATGTCCGGCAGTGACCAGATTGATATTATTCGCTTTCTGTTCCTGCAGGCTTAGCATAATCTCCGCCAGACGCTCAACAGACACCTCTCTGCCATTTTCGCCCGCGGATATTTTTTGATTCTGGCAGTAGCGGCAGCCCAGGGAGCATCCTGAAAAAAACACAGCGCCGGATCCCTCCCGGCCGGAAATACAGGGTTCCTCCCACATATGAAGAGCTGCCCTGGCAATCCTGACGGCGGCGTCGGCCCCGCAGTATCCCTTCTGTCCCGCCAGGCGGTTTACGCCGCAGTTTCTCGAACAAAGGCGGCAGCTAGTCAAAAGCTTTTTCATTTGATCCGTATATTGGTTATATTCCATTCCAGTTTTTTCCAATGTATCCTGTTTCATATTCTCGCCTCCTGCATCCGTAAACTTTACCGGACTTTGCCCTCTCTTCTATATGTACACATATATTTTCATGATAGCACCGGAAAAATGCCGCTGTCAATCCGGACAAAATCAGGCTGAACTGCCTAGGAGAAAATTTTTTACTGCCTCTTTCCAATCAGATTTAAAAAGAGTATACTAAAAAAATAAATGTATACCGAGAAAAAATCAGCCGCGGCAAATACCGCAGGAGGTAAATAGAAATGGAACAATACAAAGGCAATACTGCCCAAGATGTAACGGCAGTTGTGACAAGCTATAATCAGGGAGAAATGATTCTTGAGGCGGTCCGTTCATTATACCGCCAGAGCACGCCTCCGGCCAGGATCATCATTATTGACGACGGTTCCACGGATAAAAATTCTGTTTGTATCCTGAATCAGCTAAAATCTGAGCTCCGGTCTCCGGTCCCCCTGACAGTTATATCTCAGCCGAACAGCGGAGTCTCCGCCGCAAGAAACACCGGACTCCGGCGTGTAGAGACACCGCTGGCCCTGGTGCTGGACGGTGACGATAAGCTGGAGCCTTCCTATATCGAAAAAGTAAGCGGCCTGCTGCGGGACAATCCCTCTATGGCCGCCGCCTCGTCATGGATGCAGACCTTCGGAATACTCGAAGCAAAGGTCTGTCCTTCCGGCGGCGGAATATCCGCCTTCCTTGCCCGAAACTGCTGCCCGGCCACCCACATCCACCGACATGAACTGTGGGAACAGTGCGGCGGCTATGACGAATCTATGCGTTCAGGCTTTGAGGACTGGGACTTCTTTTTGAATATACTTGAGACCAGTAACAACGCATGGATCGGAATCGTACCTGAGCCTTTGATTGACTACCGCACCGCCCCGGCCTCCGCAAATATAAAAAGCATGACAGGCAGACTGAGCCTTATGCGATATATCATCGAAAAGCACAATCAATCCTATCATGCACATTTAGCCGACGCGCTTCTTGGGATCGAAGCAGTCTCTATGTCAAGGCTTTATGGCTGGGAAAATGAAACGCTCCACACCCTGGAGGCCGGACAGAGCCCGGGGCCGGAATCCAACAAATTCATCCAAAATCCCTCTTACGGGGACGGCGGAATGGCGTCGGCAGTGCGCATCGCTTCATTTCTGAAAAAAAGCAATTCCCCTGACCCTCCGAAAGATGAATAAATGCATTTTTACATTTCTAAAAACTTATATATTCTTTGAATTTAATAAAAAACTGCTGCTCCGCAGTACTTCACTACGCAGCAGCAGCTTTTCACTCAGCCTGTTCTGTATATTCCTGATTTTATTCATTAAGCGCACAGCTCATTTCATGCCATTCTTCTCCGCCCCAGGTGGAATCCGCGATCCCCTCATCCCGGAAACCCATTTTTTCATACATTTTCACTTTGGACTGCAGGCAGGTCAGCAGGAGCAGGCGCTTATTATCTGCCTTCTGCCTGCGGAGATACTGACGCATAATCTCGCTGGCCAGCCCCTGTCTCCGGTATTCCGGCAGCACATCCAGCCCCAGCAGCATTATATTCCTGCCCTCCGGATCATGGAGATCCGCATTTGTGAAAAACTCGTCCCGGAAGGATGTTTCTTCTGTGGCAAGGCCGTTGAGAAAGCCCGCCACCATGCCATTTGCTTTGTCAACTGCCACAAGAAAATATTCCGGAGCCTTCTTCACCCTCTCCAGCATCATCCTTTCTGAGCAGGCCTCGTTGGGCGGAAAACATATTTTTTCGATTTCCGCCGCCTGCCCTGCCTCATCCGGGCGTATGCAGCGGAAATCAAATTTTTCATGCAGCTTCTGATCTGGAAGGCTGTGTTTTTGTTTTTCCAGTATTTCCATCGTTTTCTGATCCTTTTCCCCATGAAAAAATTTATCGAGCACCCTCTGGAATACTTCACAGTCCGGCTCCGCTTCCGCAAATAGAGTCATGGACGATCTCAGCTTCAGATGATCCGGCCATCCCATCACCTGCTCCGCATCATTAGATTCCAGCTTCAGCAGTTCGCCGGATATTTCCAGCAGATCTTTCCTGAGCTGCGGCTGCTCCAGGTACAGCTTCGCCTCCCTGATATCCCGGATCCCGTAAAATTTTGCTGTCTCACTGTATCCAAGTCCTTTGATCTGCGGAAAGATAAACCACATCCAATGACTTTCCTTTCTCCCCTTTTTTATCTCCTGAAGAGCCGTCTGATAATAGCTCTGCTGTGCCTTCACAAAACGCTCAAGATTATCCTCCACACTATCTCCTCCTTCATTCATCCGGTTTCTTTTCAAAATCATGTGTATTCTTCGAGAGCTTTCCGCCCCTGCCAGCAGTATATCATGGATCCGTCTATCTTCCCATCTTTTTCAGAACTATTTCGTAAAAAATATATCAGTTCAATCCGCGCCATTTGCCAAAACGCACTGCCTGTTTCCTCGCCGATATTCTGCCTTCCTTATGCTCCGGCCAGTTCCTCCATAAGCCGGTGTACCGTCGTCATTTCCCGGATTCTTCCCACATTGCTTCCGCAGAAGATCAGCCCGTTTTCCACATCCCCTTTTACCGCGTCGATCAGCGCCTTTGTAATACAGTAGGGCACCTTCGCGGGATTACACTTCTCCAGACAGTTGTAGCACTTTGCCACCGGCTGTCTTTCCTGCTCCACCTGCCGGATAAAACGGTTTCTCAGCGCCCGCCCCGGCATCCCAACCGGGCTTTGGATAATCTGTACATCCCTTTCCTCCGCACGGATGTAGGCCTCTTTGTAAGCCTCCGCCGCGTCACATTCCTCTGTGGCCACAAAGCGGCTGGCAATCTGAACTCCGTCCGCTCCAAGCTCCATCACATGGGCGATATCTGTTCTGTCGAAGATTCCTCCGGCCACAATAACAGGAATCTTCCTGGAATACCTTTCCTCATATTCCTGCTTACATGCAATGATCTGCCGGATTTCCTCATCATAATCCAGCTCGTCCACATGCCCCAGCTCTTCTCTGGAAAACCCAAGATGTCCCCCGGCCTTCGGCCCTTCTATCACAATAAAGTCTGCCGTTCTGTCGTATTTGTGCGCCCACATTTTCAAAATCAGCTTTGCGGCCCTCACGGAAGATACAATAGGCGCGATCTTGGTTCCGCAGAATTCACTCACAAGGGCAGGAAGATTTACCGGGAGACCCGCCCCGCTTATGATCACGTCCGCTCCCGCGGCGACCGACTCTCTCACATGTTCCTCATAGTGCTTGAGAGCCACCATAATATTCACGCCTACAAGCCCGTTTCCGCAGGCGATCTCCTTCGCCCGCTGTATATGCTTCCGGATCGCCTTCCGGTTGCATCCTGCCTGATCTTTCTCAAATCCCTCCTCATCATAACCGATCTGAGCTGTCGAGATAACTCCCACGCCGCCTTCTCTGGCAACGGCTCCAGCCAGCCTGCTGCGGCTGACACCTACGCCCATACCGCCCTGAATGATCGGGAGAGCCGCAGTTTTCTCCCCAATACACAGGCTTTTCAGCTTATTTTTATATTCCTCCATATCCATGTTTCCCTCCAGGCTGTTATATTTTTAGGTTATCAAATATTTTGATTACCAAACTATTTAAAGTATAAACCTTTTGGTTTTCCATGTCAACAGATATTGAATTAATTTCTATTGCAAGTGGTTTTTGATACTACATTGTTTCTCGATATTCCTCTATATAAAATTTACAACCTAACATATAAAATCCCCAAAACTCTAGAGCCTGAGCTTTGGGGATTTTATATGTTATAAATGATCAATTTATAAAAGGTTCTCCATGTATTCACTTACAGCCTTCAAATTATCATAAAAGCTTCCCTCCGGAACGAATTTCTTAGCAAACAATGCGCTTCCCATTGTAATTCCGTATGGTTTTAATTGATTCATATAGTTTATCCTCTCATAACTGTCAATACTTCCTGCAACTACTGTTGGAAAATTAACACTTTCTATAAAGTCTTCCAATAACGAAATGGGATCGTTCACATGCCGAAATGCTAAAAGGTCTGTTCCTTCACATCCCAATACCTGAAGTTTATGCGCGTCTGCAATAATCTCTTCATTCGTACCTCCCAATTTTGAAGGATTGTCCCACACTTTTCCGCAAAAAGGAAAATATTGTATTTTTCCTTTCACCATTTCACCAACAGACGGATAATACAAAGTTCCCATAAGGCAATCAAATCCGCATTCTACCGCTAATTTCGCGGCATTCATACACTCTTCCTCCGTATAAGTTACTACTTCTAAATATGTAGTCTTTCCGGCTTTTTTCATATTATCAACTAATATTTTCATCTCAGGAACCGGAAGTCCAATATTTTTAAATCCCCAATGCCGAATAGGAAGCCCTTTACATTTTTCAAATAATTCAATTGCATTTTCTACTGTTTGGTCGTGATTCGTAAGCATAATAATCAATTCCATTATATCTTCTCCTTTTCATTTTTAGTTTACTGATTTTACCGACCGGCTTCGCAGGATAGTTACCAGAGTCACTGAAATCACCAAAATCCCACCCTTTGTAAAGTCTCTTACATATGGCGGCGCCCCCAGCATCGTAACGCCAAATGTAATTATTGTAATCAGTACCGCACCTAAAATAGTACCTGCCACATTATAAACACCTTTTTTCAATGTAGCGCCAAGCATTAGCGCAGTTAAGGCCTGAAACAGCATGTCATCCCCCAGAGTGATTGTAGCTCCGTTTTGCATGGATCCCATCAAAATGCCAGTAACGCCACCCAATACTGCGCATAAAATAAATCCTTTGCGTTTTTGAATTTTGGAATCAATTCCAAGATATTTGCATGCATTCGCATTTACGCCTACTGCAAAAATATATCGCCCGGAACATGTATATTCCGTGTAAAAATACATCGCAGCTCCTACAACGACCAGAATAATAAGTGAAATAGGTACAATTCCACCGACATAAGTTTGTCCAAGAAAAGTAAAGCAGTCCGGCCACGCGGGATCAGCCCTTAACGTTTTCATTTCAAGTAAATTTTTCGCAATTCCCTGCAATACATAAGAAGAGCCCATCGTTGCGATAAATGCGGGAATTCCAATCTTATTGTGAAGAAATGAATTAATAAGGCCAAACACAACCATCGCCGCAAGCGTAAGTAATAATACTAAAATATATTTGCCCTGAAACAATGGCAGCTTCAGCACTACTCCCATCATAGCCGCGCTAAAGGTAACCTGCGCGCCAATAGAAAAATCAATTTCTCCGGCTGCACTTATGCAGGTAATCCCCATTCCAGCAAGTCCTGTCAAACAGGCCGAGCTTAAAATATTCAACAGATTCCTTGGAACAAAAAAAGCCGGCTTGAGAATTCCAAATATAATAATCAAAAGAATTGTAAAATACAAAAGCCAAAATCTGGAGAGATTTGCAGTGATTTTGCTTTTACTTTTTTCTGGTTTTATTTTGTTTATTATCATCATCAGCACTCTCTCCTTTCTAGCTTCCAAATGTAACCGTTGGCAGACCTTTTTTATGTGTCTTTGCAATAAAGCTCACTGCAATGATCAGCATTAATCCTACTGCAATATCTTTTACCCATGCTTCCATGCCTAATCCCATAACTCCATTCTGCACAACAATCATGATGATTGACGCAACTATAATCCCCGGGACATTATATCGTCCCGTCTGGTAAAAAGTAGCGCATAACATAGTAATTGCAATTGTAGGCAGAGTAAGATCATTTCCCAAAAGAGGACTGGCCTGACCCAGAGAAGAGGCGTACATAATCCCCCCCAGCGCCGCCAGGGCAGAACATAGTAAATATCCAATATATCGGATTTTTGCTTCATTAATACCTACCTGCTTACATGTGGTTTTGCTTGCGCCAATAGCAAATAGATAACGTCCTGTTTTGCTTCTCTCAAAAAACAGATGCACCGCAGCAGCCGCAATCACAAAGATAATTACCGGATACGGGATACCTGCAATCTCTCCTCTGGCAAGTGCGGTATAGCGGTCTCCCCATTCAATCTTATAGAGAATAGTATTATTTGTTAAAACTTTCAAAACCCCTGTATAAATAGTCATAAATCCCATCGTTGTAATAAATGCAGGAACCTTTAAGCGAATAACAATAAATGCCGGTGCTAATCCGCTTATCGTACAAATTAGCACTGCAAGAAAAACACTTATCCAGTATGGCATATGCAGCATAAAAATACCTGTAAGAACCGCTCCCATGGCAGCCTGAGCGGAAAATGTGAAATTCATATCACCGGTAGCCTGAACCATTGTAAATCCCAATCCCAGCATACCAAATGCACTGGCAGTTCTTAAAATGTTCATAAGGTTGCTTATTCTAATAAAAGAAGGTGTTAAACATGTAAAAAAAACAATCAATATAAGAAGCGCAACCAGGAGGAAAAATCTTGGAATTTCTTTTATAATATCATCAAGAATCCCCTTACTTTCTGTTCTACTATTTTTACTCTTCATACTCATCACTCCCTAATCGCACTTTCTAAAATATCTGCCTTGAGAAATTCATGTCTTGGAAATTCAGCTGTAGTATTTCCTCCTGCAAAAACATATATCTTATCACAAACCGCCATAATTTCATCAAGCTCTGAAGAAATAAAAATTATTGCTATATCTGTATCCACCACAAGCTGTCTTAAATGTTGATACACCTCATTTTTGGCTCCAATATCCATACCGGTTGTCGGCTCATCCAAAATAAGGAGACGTATGTTTTCAAGCTCTATGGATCTTCCTATTATGATTTTCTGAATATTCCCGCCACTCAATTCCGAAATTGCCTGCTCTGTATCGCGATATTTCACCAAGTTCTTTTCACAGATCTTTTTGCTGAATTCTCTACATTTGCGGAAGTTTACAATTCCGAATTTATTAGAAAGATTTTTTTTCAAAAATAAATTACATATATTTTCTGTAATGGACATAGACGGAAAAATTCCGTTAATCCTCTTTTCCGGAATTAGAATCATCCCTTTTTCCAGCATTTCAGCAGCAGAATATTTTTCCTGTATTTCTTTTTTATTAAACGAAAAAGAAAATTTTTCTGCCTGGCGCAGTCCGAATATTACTTCCGCAAATTCTGTCCGTCCGGAACCAACCAGTCCATATACGCCTACAATTTCCCCTGTATGAGCCTCAAAATAAATCCTGTGCTTTTTATTATCATATTCAGCATCAGATACATCCACTTTCAGCATCAGATCTTCCTGACCAAATTCTTTTTCCGGTACATAAATGGGCTTCACCTTATCGCTTCTCAGCATTGCTTTTATACATTCATCCTGAGTAGTTTCCTCTGCTCTACGGAGAAGTGTGCAGCATCCATCAGTAAAAACAGCAATTTTATCTGCTATTTCAAATACCTCTTCAATTTTATGAGAAATAAAAATCACTGAAATATTAATTCGTTTTTTCATCTCTTTAATAAAATTTAAAAACGGTTCTATTTCATTTTCCCCCAGCGAAGAGGTTGGTTCATCCAGAATCAACAATTTCGGATTTGTATAAAACGCGCGCATAATCTCAATAAGTTGCTGTTCTCCCGCTCCCAGATTCTCGACCGGCTGATCTAAAGGAACTGTCAGGCCCAATTTGTCTCTTACTTCCAAAGCCCGTTTCATTGCCTCCTTTTCGGAAATAAGAATTCCTTTCTTAGGCTCCAGCCCCAGACATATATTCTGCGCGCCTGTTAAATATCCGATTAAGTTTCTTTCCTGATAAACCATGCTGATCCCGGCTTTGGAAGAATCCATGGCATTTCGGAAACTCATCTTTTTTCCATCAATTTCAATAGTCCCGCCATCTGGATGGTAAATACCCGTCAACATTTTACAAAATGTACTTTTTCCGGCTCCATTCTCTCCAATAATCGTTAGTATTTCACGTTCAGCAATTTCCAGACTGATTTTATTATTGGCGGGTACATCGGAAAAAATTTTTGTCAGATCTGTAATTTTTATATATGGCTGTCCCTTCAACTTTCCTTCCTTTCTGAAACCCTAATTTATAATTTAAACAGAGTAGTAAAATCGCTTAACATTTCACATAAAATCTTTTGGAAATAAGGCGCGCCCTAATAAAGAGCACGCCTTGTAATTCACAGCTTAAGACTCTGCTTCTCCCAGCGTGTAAACACCCGGGCCGTCTGACCAGTTGTACCATGCTTCTTCATCGTCTGGATCCCCGCCATAAAAGTCGAAAATCGAATGAATATTTGCACCTACTTCCGGACAGTTTGAAGGCCCTGTAACAGTCCCTGTTGCGTAAATTGTTTCTCCTACATAACTGATGGAACATCCGTCATCGCCTGGATTCAGGCCCTGAATCTGAATCTGATCAACCAGCTCGCAGATGTTGTGTGTATAGAGTTCAAAAGGCTGAGAATATGTATATTTATAAGGAGTATTGTTCCGAATATACTCATATGCCAGCGCATCACCATCCATACCCGTTACAAATGTATTTTCACCTGTAGCATCACCACTCTGAATGATCGCCTCAGCACAGGATTCCCCACATGCGTCCCAGCCAGTCATAATCCAGTCTAGTTCATCTCCATACTGAGCCAGCCAAGTCTGTGTCCATTCATATACCGTCTGCTGATAAGTGGCGCTGAACGGTGAAACATCCTCCCAAATAATATTCTCAATATTGGGATATACAACACCATCGCTCAATGACTTGATCGGGTATGTACGCTCCATATTTAATTGTGTACCTGCCTGATAAATGATTGCATTGTTCAAATCATACTGATAGTCGCGGGCCACCTGATAAAACATCTCCATAGAGGCCACGCCGTTAGGCATTGCAGAAGCTCCAATGCATCCCGGTACCACCTGTGTATCATTACAATAAACGCCAATTCCTGCCTCTCGCGCTTCCTCAACCAACTCTTTATTTGCTGAAATTGAATTCACTGAATGGAGAATAATAACATCATAATCGTCCGCCACCATTTTTCTGAATGCATCGGCAAACTGAGTAGCCGTGCCATAGTTATTAATATATAAGTCCCATCCTCTGTGGGCCGCCTCAATTTCCATCTGATTCGCTGTACGCTCCGCTGCCCCTGTATCCAGAACTTCTACCATATGCGCGACTTTTAGCGGCCTATCTGTTACAATTCTCGGTCTTTTATAATCATCAAATGCTTCTTCTGATGCTGAAACTAATGTCATGCTGCTACTCAGCAAACTTACCGCCATTGCTGCCGCCAATAAAATGTTTCCTCGTTTTTTCATATTTTACCCCTTTCTGTTAAAGTAAATCATACGCCATTCCATATGCTTTTCCTGGAATAAACTGTCCATATCCCGGAACACCGACATATTTGTTGTTCTCCACAACAACATTACCTCTGAGCAGTACTGTCTCTACTCTTCCGATTTGTTCCATACCTTCAAAAAGATTATATTCCACACCACTTGGATTTGTTTCCAAAGTACATATTCCTCTGTACCTTGGATCATAAAGTACAATATCCGCATCACTGCCGACCTGCAGTATCCCTTTCCGCGGAAATATCCCATTCATTTTTGCCGGAATTTCTGAAAAAATCTCTACAAGCCTCTGACGTGTAATTTTTCCTGTTTCTACGCCATAAGTCCATAACATCTGAAGTCTGTCTCCAGTTCCCGGACATCCATTGGGTATTTTACGAAAATCATCTTTTCCCCATATTTTCTGAGTAAGAGGGATGCCGGAATGATCAGATGCAACAATATCTAAATCTCCTTTTGCCAATGCTCTCCATAAATAATCTCTGTGTTCCTGAGTCCGCAAAGCAGGAGAACAAACATACCTGCTGGCAACCATAAAATCAGGATCGTCCATTCTCTTCTGATCCAAAACCAGATAATGAGTGCAGGTCTCTCCGACTACCGGAGCGCCCCTAAGCCGTTCTTCTCTGATAATCTCAGCCGCTTCTTTACATGTAACATGAACAACACATAATGGGCATTTAGCTGCCTTTGCAAGTATAATTGCTCTCTGAACAGCTTCCGCTTCTACAAACGGCGGTCTGGTCTGGTAATGATAACAAGGTTCGGTATGCCCCTGCTCGAATTCTTCGTCACGAAGCAAATTTAAGAGATCTGCATTTTCCGCATGCACATACATTGTAACTCCCACTTTTGCAGCCGCTCTCATCGCTTTAAAAAGCACTCCGTCATCCGTATACAATGCAGTAGGCTTATAGGCCATAAATAATTTCAGTGTACTGACCCCATATTCTGGAAGTTTTTCAATCTCATCACATAAATCAGGACGAATATTCGTACACAAAGCATGCATTGCAAAGTCCGGCGATACTTTACCTTTTGCTCTTACATTTTTCCGATAATCTAAAGACTCAATAATTCCCATTCCAGGTTCATTGGCCGCAAATTCAACCAATGTCGTTGTTCCTCCTATCAGCGCCCCATAGGATGTCTCATATCCAGCGCTTAAAGTTACACCATCTGTATTAAGCCCTGCATAATGAGTATGCTGATCCACCCCTCCAGGCAGAACATACATTCCGGACGCATCGATTACTCTATCCGCTGTTATCTGCAGATTTGAGCCTATTGCCGCAATCTTTTCACCCTCCACCAAAATATCACCTGTAAATTCGCCTGAGGATGTAAGGATACAGCCGTTTTTAATTAAAAGTTGCATTTTCGTTTCCCTCCTTTACATTATAAATAAGTGATCTTTTAACCGACACCCCCTTTTCTACTGCCCAAAATTATCCAACAGTAATAATGTATCCATTAATATCTGCGTCCCTTTATTCACGTCCTCATAGGCTGTACACTCTTTCGGACTATGACTTATTCCGCCGATACTAGGTATAAAAATCATGCCACAGCTTGTCACCAGCGACATCGCCGTAGTATCATGTGCCGCTCCGCTTGGCATATAGTGATATGAATATCCCTGTTTTTTACATGCGGCCTCTATCTTTTCCTGAATTTTTTTATTCATTCTTGCCGGGGGTTCTGAAAGTTCCTGCTGTATTTCCATGTCTTTTTCGCAATAATAAGAATACATATATTTTCTCAGTTTTTCTATGGAACTTTCTTCCACTGCCCGCATATCAACCTCCATGATTACTTTTCCCGGAACTGTATTACAGGCACCTGGGTATGCTTTAATAACACCAACTGTACATACCATTTCCTTGTCTATTTCAACAGCCTTTTGGGGGAGATCTAAAATCATTTTTGCTGCCTTCACTAACGCATCATCCCGAAATTCCATTGGCGTTGTTCCTGCATGATTTTCTTTCCCATGAATGGTAATTTTATACCTCTCATAACCTACTATCGCAGTTACAATTCCTATATCTTTTTCATTTTTTTCCAATACGCCACCCTGTTCTATATGCAGTTCTAAATAGCATTGGATCTTTGATACATCTGTTGCAGAATTACGTATCTGGTTAAAATCAATCCCTATTTCTGATGCAATTTGAGAATCCTGTGAATATGCCTCAATTTTTCCAATATATGCCCTGCTTCCAAATAAGCCACTGATTACTAACCCTTCCTCTTCAGCAAAAGCAATTATTTTCAACGGATGCCTCAGGCGTTTCTTTTCACGCCTCAGAGCTCTCGCTGTTTCAACTGCCGCAATCACACCTACAGCTCCGTCAAAAGAACCGGCATTAAGTACTGTATCTATGTGGGATCCAAGAATAATGTCTCCGTATCCTTCCTCTCCCGGCATACTTCCAATTACATTGCCAACTCCATCAATGGTAACTGTCAACCCGGCTTCCTTCATTAATTTCTCAAGCCAATGTACACTTTTCCAAAAAGAAGGAGAATACGCAAGACGGCTGAGGACTCCCTTATCATCTCTTCCAATGCAGCTTAATTCCTCAATTTTCATCCTTACATAGTTTTCATCGACTTTCATTCACTTATTAACCCGTCTCTCCGCTTAATAGCCATGCCTGTTTAATTGCTTCTTCCATATTCGTTGCGTCTGCAATATTTTTACCCGCTATATTGAACGCAGTCCCGTGATCTACGCTGGTTCTGATAAATGGCAGACCCACCGTAATATTTACGCTGCTTTCGATCCCAAGTACCTTTATCGGTCCCAGACCCTGGTCATGATACATAGAAACCACGATGTCATAATTTTTCTTCCGGGCAAGGTAAAACGCAGTATCTGCCGGCAGCGGTCCCTCCGCCTGTATATTTCCCGCACACGCATGTTCTATGGCCGGAATAATCTTTTTTTCTTCCTCGCGGTATCCAAATAGTCCGTTTTCTCCAGCATGGGGATTTATACCGCATACTGCTATCCTTGGATTTCTTCCTAATCTTTTTTTCATTACCTCATGGGCCATGACAATCGTATCATATACATTATCCGGATTAATTTGTTTTATAGCATCCAGAAGTCCATCATGAATTGTTACTAAAATAACATTTAGCTCCGGAGAAGAAAACATCATGGAATATTTGGGTGTTTTTGTCAAAAACGCTAATATTTCCGTGTGTCCTGGGAAAAAATGTCCGGCCAAATGCAATGCTTCCTTATTTAACGGCGCCGTGCAAAGGGCATCTGCTTTCTTTTTAGTAATCAGCTCCACAGCTTTCTCAATAAAACAATATGCGGCGTGCCCAGCCGTCTCATTTACGGTTCCAAACTCTAAATTGGGGGAAAGTAAATCTACTGGGAAAAGATCAATACTACCATATTGGTAGAGTCCGTCTTCCGGTTCAGAGCAAGAGTGTATTTTCAGTCTGCTGCCGGTAATATGGATTGCCCTGTTCATAATTCCCGTATCGCCGATTACTAATGGCTTGCAGTTCTCATAAATGTCTGGATTTTCTAATGCCTTCACAATAATTTCCGGTCCTATACCGGCCCCGTCCCCCATCGTAATTAATATTTTTTTTCTTTTTTGCAGAACCATGTTATTTTCACCTTCTAACCACCTAGTTTTTTTACCGCATTTACCAAAGCGTAATCTGAACCGAAGGCTCCTGCCTTAATCACCATCCCTATAGAGATATCTCCCTCTAAAATTCCCATCGGAATCCCCGGTTCTATCTCTCCTAATAAATTAATATATTTTCCCTGAAGAGAATCACAAACCGCTCTTGCCGTATCCCCTCCAGTTAACACCAATCCATCTATTTTCTCATTAGTCGCCAGAGATTCCACGAATTTTCCCAGTCCCTCCGCAATTTTTAGAGAAAACATCGTATCCATATTTTTTCTGCATAAATTCATCTTTTCTCCAGACACATAAAGGATCAGTTTTCGATTCTTTTTTATTTCAAAAGAAGCCTGGCTCAAAAAACGGGAAAATGTTCGATCTATGAGTACCTCAGGAGGAATTTCAAGCATTGAACATTGTGTTTCGCGCTTTAAAATCTCTATCTGTTTTTTGGTCACAGGAGACCGGCTTCCTGCCGCTATTACAATCCGTCTTTCTGATTTCTTATATATATTCTCTGCCAATGTATTTCCCAGTTTCCATGCCACAGGCAGATATCTTGCAAGTCCTGTGGACCCTGCAATCAGACAGTGTTCCAGCTCATATGCGTATTCAGCAACTCTTCTTACATCACTTTCCAATACTCCATCAACCGCTATAAAGCGTATTCCCTTCTTCCTATATTCCTGAATCTTCTCTAAAAATACGTCCTTCCCAGCTCTGACATTTTCAATATTAATTCCCGCCACCTGGCTTCCCGTCTGGCTTTCCAATATTTTTATAAGAGAGGATTCCCGCATCGGACAAACCGGATCATTCCTCATAAAACTGTCCTCAAGACGGATACCATTTAAATAATGAATTCCATTACTGATCACTCTCCCATAAAATGGGAATGCCGGAGCAATCAGCGCATATTCCAAATCCACTTCTTTCAGAATCCCTTTGATTTCCGAACCAGGATTTCCTCTCAGCGTTGAATCAACAGACTTAAAAATACGTCTATAACCTCTTTTTTTTAACTCTTTTACACAATTTCGAACCCTTGCGCAGGCTTCCTCTCCATTCAGGGCTCTGCTGTCTGAGTCTAACGCAATTACCTTTTTATCTGGAAAGTACATTGTTTCTTTATTTAGAATAGCTGCTGCAGAAATTCCATATTTTGCGAACTGCACTCCACAGTCAGCGGCGCTGGAATAATCATCTGCAATAATCACGGTCTGATACATAAATCTCCTCTTTATAGGCAACATGCAAACATGTCTTTACACATTTCGAGGGTATATTTGTCTCCTACGCCCCACATTTCTGCAGTTTTAAGAGCATCTGCGGCCAAAGCCTCCAAATTATCCTCTGGTATACCGGCTTCTCTGAATGTTGTCGGCGAACCCATTTTACGAATCCATTGAATCAGCATTTCAAGTCCTTTATGCGCGGCTCTGCAGTCATCATCTTCATCCACTCCAAAAATTTTCCGTGACATTCTTGCATATCTTGCCGTTCGTTCCTTCATCGTATATCGGATAACAGCGGGAATCGTGATTCCCATGGCAGCGCCATGAGGTGTATCGTAAAATGCGCTCAGAGAATGACCCAAAATATGAATTGCCGGATTCCCCGATCCAAGTCCACAAACGTAAAATCCATTCCAGGCATATGTAGCCGTCCACATCAACATTGCTCTTGCTTCTTTGTCGCGCGGATTTTCTATGATTCGATCCATACAGTCTATAACTGTCTTTATCATTCCTTCACAAAATCTATTCTGCATTGGTACAAAAGCTTCCTGATGCACAATATAAGCTTCAAGTAAGTGAGAAACTATATCTGTCGCGGAATATCCTGTTTGCTTCAGAGGAATATCATAAGTAAATTCGGGATCGAGAAGCGCTTCTGCCGGAACCATTTTCACATCTGAAAATCCTTCTTTTCTCTTCAGGGTTTCATTAGAAATAACCGCTGTATCATTCATCTCAGAACTGGTCGCGGGCATAGTAACTACTGCAATGACAGGTGTTACCGTTTCTATCCGGGCTTTTCCACAGGCAATATCCCAGGGATCGCCATTATAATGAAGTGCGGCTGAAATAAACTTGCACTCGTCAATAACACTGCCTCCTCCCACAGCGACTATAACATCCGGCTGAAATGATCTGGCTGAGCTTAAAATCTTTCTGGTATGTTCCACCGTTGGGTTGGACTTTACACCATAGTGTTCCTGTACCTCCAATCCGCTTTCTGAGAATGGAATCAGAATTTTTTTTCTAAGTCCCAGGATGTCCGCCATCTTCTCTTCGTATGTAACGAATATAACTTTTCTCCCGTATTTCTTCACTATCTCGCTTAATTCTGATACCCTCCCTGCCCCAAAAACAATATTCGTAGGCCTGCAAAAATCAAATGACTGCATATTCTCCTCCTATTCTTCTTTCATTATAATATCTGCCCGCGGCATCCCTATCGGCTCTGTTTTCCATGCTTTTTCCGCACTGCCAAAAATCTCAATCTGTTGGATTAATTTTTCTCTATACCCTTTTTTCATTACATCCCAGACAGAATATATTGCATTACCCTGTAAATTCGCCTTCAACAAAGCGTCATTTGCAGCTTTCATCAAGTCAAAGGCTACATTGACTTTGTTGATCCCCATTCCGCATACTTTTTTCAGCGCCTCGTTTCCAGTTCCGGAAGATCCATGCAGCACCAACGGGTAATGTTTCCCCAATGCATCTCTGATTTTTATCAGCAACTCAAAATCAAGATAGGGTTCTCCTGAATAAGCGCCATGAGCTGTTCCAATTGCAACAGCCAGACAATCCACGCCTGTTTCGTCTACGAATTCTTTTGCCTTT
>DXEG01000055.1 GCA_019115125.1 Candidatus Blautia faecipullorum | reverse complement strand
CACCCATTCATTCCGTTTTTTCAAAATATCCTCCTGTGCGTAAAATTTCTTTTTTTATTTTAACGCAACAGGAGGAATCCTGCATAAAAAATGGGAGTTTATTGCGAAAAGTTTTTATTCTTTACTGCTGTGTGCGCCATAATTCGAGACTCTCCTCTTACGCGGAATGTCTCAACGCTTCAATAGGCTTTTTCCCTGCCGCCTTATTCGCCGGATAAAGGCCGAACAAAATTCCGATCAGCGCGGAAAATCCCATTGCCAGCGCGGCCACTCCCATGTCCATCTCAAAGCTCATGGAATCTATAAAAAGATCCGCGGTCCTCAGAATCGCCCAGGACAGGCCGATTCCCACAATGCAGCCCATAATGCTTACAAGAAGAGCCTCGATCAGAAACTGCAGCAGGATCATCCGTTTTTTGGCTCCGATCGCTTTGCGTATGCCGATTTCTCTCGTCCTCTCCGTCACGGAGACAAGCATAATATTCATAATGCCGATACCGCCTACAAGAAGAGAGATCGCCGCGATGCCGCCCAGCATCAGCGACATGGTATTGTCTACATTTTCCATAGCTTCCATGATTTCCGACTGGTCTGTCACTGTGAACGCGTCTTCATCATTCTCAAACCGCTCCATAAGAAGGGCGTCCAGCTCCCGCTCCGCATAGTCAAGCGTATCCTCACTGGCCGCGGAAGCATAAAACTGTGTTACATCCAGAATATTGTCGGCAATCCTTGTCATTGTGGAAAAAGGGATGTAGCCCTCCAGGGACACGGAAGTCTCTGAATCCCCGTCGTCTGTACTCACAGCCACGCTTCCCATATTCCCCGTGAGAGAGGAAGCACTTTCCTCATCCAGCACGCCGATCACCAGGAAGCTTCTTCCTCCAAGAGAAATGCTTTCTCCGGCCACATCCCTGCGGCCCAGAAGCTCTACGGCTGTATCTGGGGTCAGCACCACCACATAGGAGCTGTTCTCAATGTCCGCGTTTTTCAGAAAACGGCCCGACTCCATCTGAAAATCCTGTATCAGCGCGTAGCTCCCCGTTGTTCCGGTAAGGGTCATGGTACCGCTTGTATAGCCGCTTTTCGCTGTGACGCTTGTTCTTGACACAGGCGCCACAGCTTCGATTTCCTCCGGTTGGGCAAAATCCGAAAGCTCCCCCAGCCTCAGCGGGTTCTCTTTATCGTCGTTGACCGTCACCGTGAGAAAGCTGGAACCCATGCCGGAAATTTCTTCAGTTACCGAGGAAGCGGCTCCTCCGGCGATAGAAACAAGCACGATCAGGGCCGCTACGCCAATAATAATGCCGAGCATGGTAAGAAATGTACGGAGCTTATTTACGGTGACGGCATGCCATGCCATCTTTACAGACTGAATCACCATCTCAGGTCACCTCTCTTTTACATTCCCGGGCCGCCGCCCCTCTGGCCGCCCATATCCGGCATCTCTCCGCCGCCGAAATTGCCGCCCGGCATTTCTCCTCCGAACAGTTCCTCCATATCAGGCATTTCTCCGCCTCCAGATCCTCCGGCGGATCCTGCGTCAGAGCTGCCGGAACTGCTTCTGCTGCGCATATAATAAACAGTGTCGCCTTCCTCAAGTCCTTCTGTGATCTCCACCGTTGTTCCGTCCGAAAGTCCTGTGGTGATCTCCACTTCTCCGGTCAGCGTACCGTCCTCTTCCTTCTGCGTATATACAAAAGTCCTGTCCCCCTGCTCCTGAAGGGCGTTCATGGGAAGAGTCAGAACCTGTTCCCGTTCTTCTATGGTAATAACTGCCGACGCGTTCATTCCCTGCTTCATCTCATCGCTTTTCGGGATGGTAAGCTCCACCGTATATTTCGCTACGCCGCCGTTTACGCTGGCCGTACTTCCGATTTTTGTGACCTCTCCCTGAACCGTCTGGTCTTCTATGGCGTCAAAGGTGACCTCCGCGGTCTGACCCAGCTCCACAGAATTGATATCCAGTTCATCCACACTGACGGAAAGGATCATATTTTCATCCGGTGAAACTGTAAAAGCCGTCACATCTGTATTGTACTGGGAAGACAGCTCCGTACTGCCGCCGGAGGCGTCCGCCTCGGGCTCCTCTTCTGACGCTGTATTCTGCTGGGCAGCGGCCGCAGTTCCTCCCGCCGCGGCCGAAACGCCGCTCTGGCTGTTTCCTGCGGAGGAACCCGTCCCTGTTCCGGCGGCCGGAGTCTCTCCTCCTGTATTCTGACCGCCTCCGGTACTGTTCTCATTTTCCGTGCTGTTTAATCCCGTACTGTTCTCCGGTGTGCTGTCACCAGCATTATTTCCCGCGTTGTCCTGTGTTCCGTCCGCGGCATTATTTCCTGTATGCTCTGTATCATTTTCTGCGCCTTCTGTCTCCCCGGGCACAACGGTGATCTCGGGCTCCCGGGCAGTTTCCGGAAAAGCGATCTGGAATTCCAGCGTGCTTCCGTCCTCCGATATCTGAATACCGGAAACCGTTCCCGTTTCAATTCCCTGTATGCTGTCCGTCCCGAAGCAATAGCCCTCCGCGGCTGTAAGAGCCACAAGAGCCTGGTAGGAGGTTCCATAAGCGAAGCTTTCGTCCGCAGGATTCCAGGTTACGATACCTGTGTAAGTCCTGTCTGACGAAACGATCTGCGCAACAGGCGTCCCGCCGGCCTCCGGCGCCGGGATCACCAGAAGAGAGCCGCCGGAAGTTCCCGCGCCCGCGATGGTAAACTGAAGCTTTTGTTTCTCCGGCGTTTCTGTTTCTGTCTGTACGCTCTGACCTTTCTGCACTTCTCCCGACGCTTCTGTCACACCTGAGGTCCCGTCGTCAAAGGAAAGCAGAAGCAGACCGGAGCTCCCTTCTGAACTGACGCTGCCTGAATATGCAGTCTGGGCAGCCATCACTCCCTCTGCCGCCGTACTGCCGGAGGCGCCCGTCTCCGCTGAGGAGGACGCCTCGCTGGCCGCCACATTGACGCTCTGCACCGTTCCGTCATAAGGAGCTGTAATCCGCGGATCCTCAGAAAGCTGAAGCAGTTTCTTCAAAGCTGCTGTTCCGGCCTTCCTTGCCGCAAGAAGCTCCTCATATTCCGCGCTGCTTTCCGTTCCTTCCAGAGTAAGAAGCTCTTCCCCTGAAACGACTTCCTCATTGAGAGACACCTCGACCTCTTCTATCTTACCGGCGGCTCCTGTTATCTCGAGAGGATTGTGGATATAGAGTGTTCCGCTGCCGAGGGATGTTCCATCTTCTGCCGTCACCGTCACCGTGTCTCCCACCGGAGCGGTATCGTCGCTGATCACCACCGTGCAGCCCCACTCGCCGGCAGCTTCCACCGTTCCCGTCGCCACCGTTCCATCTGACAGAGCAACCTCTGTCTGCGCATCCTCTTCTGTCTGTATATTTCCTTCAAGATCCACTGCCATCAAACCGTCCAGGGAAAGGGTCATGAGAGCGCCCTGATCCAGCATCACCTCCGTCACGTCAGACCCTTCCTCCACGAATATGGCCTTCACCCTGCCTGACACCGAGCTTGTGATCACGTTCTCGTCCTCAGCTTCCTGGCACTGGCTGATCTGCTCATCCAGCGCCTCCAGTTCCTCCTGAGTATCTTCGATCGCGCTTAACACAGATGATTCTTCCACAGAAGCCAGGACAGTCCCTGCAGAAACGTAGTCTCCGCTTTCTGCAAAAACTTCCTCAATGGTGATCCCCGAAGGAACCGTAACAGCTTCCGCCTCATCCAGCTCCAGGTTCCCGGTTCCTATGATCGTATTGGAAATAGATCCCAGCGTAACCTGCGCTTCATTTGCCTCCTGCTTATCCCCGCCGTCCCGCGCCGGCTTTTTGATTTTTTGGTACGCGGCTGTTCCCGCCGCTCCCGCTGCCGCCACCAGGATGACCGCTATGACAATTTTTTTCTTTTTCTTTTTTTTGCTCGCCTTTCCCTTTTTAAATATCATTTCTATCCTCCGCGATCACGTTCTCTCCCACAGCATTTCCGCCATGCCTCCTTTCTCTGCTGCTCTGTTTCTGGAAAACACTTTAACGGAGAAATGTGTTGACTTCTTGAGAAAAATGTGAAGCCCCTGTGAAATCCTGGAAAAGATTGTCTGTCATTTTTCTTATGTGTTTATTTTCTCTGAATTTTTATATATTTTTATGGATTTATTGTGGATATTGTACAATAATCATGATATAATCAAGACAAAAACAGAAACGTTTTCGGAAGGGAGGATTCTATATGAGTAAACAGATCATCACCATCAACCGTATGTACGGCAGCGGCGGCCGCGTCATCGGAAAGGCGCTTGCGGAAAAGCTTGGCCTTGCCTTTTACGATAAGGAGCTCATTGAAATGGCAAGCAGGGAAAAACAGGTTCCTTTTGATGAATTCGCCAGAGTAGACGAACGCAAGCCCAGCCAGTGGCGTTTTTCCGTAGATCATGAGGTGCAGATCAGTCCGGATTACTACGCGATCCCTATGAACGACGTGCTCTACGAAATACAGCGGAACATCATTCTGTCTCTGGGGGAAAAGGGCAACTGTGTGATCGTGGGGCGCTGCGCCAACCACATCCTTAAGAATAAAGCCCTCAGCGTATATATATACGCTCCCTACGAGCTTCGTGTACGGAATATCCGGGCGCGTACAGGCCGGGAAGAAAAAAGCGCACGCAAGCTGGTAAAGCGGATGGACAAAGAGCGCCGTGCCTATTATGAATTCTTCACTGATGAGAAATGGACGGATCTGACGCAGTATGATCTCTGCCTGGACAGCAGCCGTTTTACCCAGGATCAGATTCTGGAGATCCTCGCGGAGGCCGCCAGAGACTGCTGAATCCCCCTGTCTGGATAAAAAGGACTGAAATCAGCGGTACAGAGCTGAGCCGCTGATACAAATGATCCGGCGCTTATCCCCTCTTCCGCGGAGAGGGATAAGCGCCGGATCTCTTTTTCAGCTATGCTCCAGTATATATTTTTTCAGGAATTCATAAGTATCCTCCTCGAGAGGCGGGCATCCCTCCAGATGGCAGCGGAAGCCCCGGGTACAGTGGCCGATCCCAAGCTCTCCGGTTTTGCCCCGGTAGCCCTGACCGATACAGATTTTTTCGCGGAGCTTCTCAAGAAGCCCCTCCTGCTTCAGTCTGTCCAAAGCCGGGATCAGATAGCCATAGCAGGCGCTGCAGGATTCCACTTCCTCCACCGCGTCTGACAGCTCCACCACCTTCCGGGATTTCGGAAGCTGCGCTCCCTCATCGCCTCCGCAGATACGGATGTCGGCTTTCCGGATATCGGCGCATCCCACCCCCAGCTTTTCCGCCAGTCCCACATAGGGCACGTCCGCAACCTCATAATGCATCATATGACAGACATAGGCGTCGATCAGCACCGGATCTCTTCCCGTCAGGATCCGGTTCATAACCACCGGATTGCCTCCGTCCTCAAAATCAAGATCTCCGCAGATATTGTCCACCACAATAAAATCCTGGTGAATAAACGTATTCAGGTGAGCGATGGGCTTATGCAGTCCCAGGGAATGGAACCTCCTTTTCTCGGAATTGGGAATCAGGCCTTTCATATTCTTCAGGGCGCAGGTGATCTTCGTCTGGCAGTGTCCCTTCAGCACCGGGACATTGATCAGAAAATCAATCTCTTTTACGCTGCTGCAGATGTTCAGCTTCATTCCTCCGCAGTCTGCTGAAAAGCTTTTATCCTTCTGGGTATCATGAAAGGGCACCTGATATTTGCCGCAGATCTGCTGATAGCCGCACACCTCAAAAGCAGCCGCCGTCCTCTCGCCCACCCAGGAGCCCTCTGTGAGTACCAGATCCTGGAATCCATTCTCCTGAAGATACTCTATGATTCCCGCCAGGATCTCCCTGTGGGTGGTGGCCCCGTTGGAGGGATCGGAGGCGGAAACAAGATTCGGTTTGATCCCGATCCTTTTTTTCCGGTCCCCGATAAGATTCGCGAGACCGCTCTCCTCCAGAATCTCCCTGGTCATATTCTTATATTCTGTGCCGCAGATCATGAAAATCTGATTTTTTTCCATATATTTCTTCTCCTTTTTTTCTCATTATAAACAGAATCCGGAGAAGCTTCAACGCCTATTTTTCCGCAGTTAAAATTCTTTTTTTCTCATAATTCTGAGACTGCAGAAATAAGAAACCAGAAACTCCAGGATCAAGAATACCAGAAAGGCGGTCAGAAGCTGTACTCCTGACAAACCCTGAAGCCACAGAAGAACATCCACCCCATCTATGGAAATATAGCTCAGCAGTCTCATTGCCGCAAACAAAAACGCTGCTGCCGCCGCGCAGATCCCCAGTATGATCACCCTGGAATTCTCCGAGCCGAACCGGAGTCTCAGAGGGATCATCAGAGCGATCAATATTCCGGCGGCCGCCACAAACATAAGAGTAGAGAGAAAAAAGGATTCGTCTCCTGAAAGCATCGCTCCCAGCTCTCCCCTGTACAAAATCACTCCCACCGCCGCGGAAACCACCCAGCCCGCAAAAGCACAGAGCATACAGAACAGATATTTTTCCTTTACATAGGTACTTTTTTTCACCGGAAGGGTCAGAAGAAATCCCATTCCCCCGCCCATATCATCATAGGAGATCGTCCCTATTCCCGCAAAGGAAAGCACCATGATCAGATACACGCTGAAAAAATTGGACGGTACGCCGGATTTCGCGGTAAACAGTGAATAAAGGATTCCGAAAGCTATCACCACTACATAAACCCTGGCGTTGCAGGAAACGATCGCCATATCTTTTTTTAACAGTCCTATCATAATCTTTCACCTCTCACCATCATAGAAATCACTTCATCCACGCTGCCCTTCTCAATGACCAAAGAAGGATAATTTTCCAGGTAAAAACGTCTCTGGTCTGTGAGACAGCTATAGCCGAAGCTCTCCTTTCTCACCCGGAGCAGGCCGGATTTGTCCAGCGCCTTATAATCCTCCTGACTTACCTTGAGAACGCCGTACTCCTCCAGAATGGCGTCCGTCTCCTCATGGAGGAGGATCTTCCCCTGCCCGATCATATAGATATCGTCGCAGAATTGCTCCAGATCCGCGGAAATATGGGAGCTGATCAGAACCGCCCTCCCCGGCGTCTCCATATATTCCCGCAGAAGATCCAGGATATCCTCTCTCGCAGTAACATCCAGCCCGGCGGTAGGCTCGTCAAGGATCAAAAGCCTTGCCTGATGGCTCAGAGCCAGCAGCACTCTCAGCTTGGCCTTCATTCCATTGGAAAAATCCTTGACCTTTTTATCAAAGGGAATCTTAAAGCGCACACACTGTTTTTCAAAATCCGCTCTGCTGAATTTCCCGTAAAGGCTCTCCATAATATTTTCCATCTGCTTTACCGTAAGATACTCTGAAAAACCGCTGTCAGAGAGGACTGCTCCAATATCCTCCTTCTCCTTCATCTGAAGATCCTCCGGCTTTTTCCCAAAAACAAGAACGTCGCCGCCGTCAGGATGAATCAGTCCCAGGATCGCCTTAAAGGTAGTGCTCTTTCCGGCGCCGTTGGCGCCGATCAGTCCGGTAACACGGTCCTCCATGATTTCTATAGAGCAGTCAAGAGAAAAATCCTTATAATGTTTCTTTACCTGATGTAATTCTGCCAACATGATCTATTCCTCCATAATCAAATGAAACAGCTCACAGATCTCCTGATCTGTCAGACCGCCGGAACGGGCCTTTCTGACGGCCTGCTCCAGACTTTTTTCCAATTCTTTTATCCGTTCTTCCATGAGTATTCCCTGATTTGCCTCGGCGATGAAGCTGCCTTTTCCGTGGACAGTCACTACAAGGCCCTCCTCCTCCAGATAATCGTAAGCTTTTTTCACAGTCAGAGCGCTGATCTTCAGTTCTTTGGAAAGTGTCCTCACCGAAGGAAGCGCTTCTCCCGCGGCAAGGTTCCCATTGATGATCTCCGCCTTGATCTGGGTTACGATCTGCTCGTAAATAGGATCCATGGAAGAATGATTGATGATGATATGCATATCCATCCCTCCTGTCACAAACAGTATATAACAGTTTATAACTGTTGTCAAGTGTTATATACTGTTTGTCAAAAAACTTGCGGTAATCTAAAAAACGCCCTCACCTGCTTTACACAGATGAAAGCGCAACTGCCGATGCCGCCCGCATCAATTCAAATTTCGTCCTTTACCTCCAGCACCCTCCGGCCGGACTGCCACAGCTTCTCGTCTATTTCAATATAATAGCAGCGGCCGTTTTTTACATGCCAGCTATAAAAATCCTTTTTGGGAAATCCCCAGGTCTCCATCAGCGTCATAATGGTGCCTCCATGGGCCACTACAGCCGCAGACTCTATATTTTCACGAATACATGCGGCGATCACTCTCTGAAAACCCTCGAGAGTTCTTTTCCGGAACTCCTCGCGGCTCTCTCCTCCCGGAAAGGGCAGGGCGCCGCCGCTGTCCACCCAGGCCTGATAGTCGGGATTGCCGGAAAGCTCGCGGTAATTTTTGTTCTCAAAATCTCCAAAATCTGTCTCCGCAAGCTGGTCTATGATCCGAACCCTCATGGCGGGGAACAGCATCTCCGCGGTTTCCCTGCAGCGGGCCATGGGACTTACAAAAACAGCCTCAGGGACAGGATAAGCCAGCTCTGAAAGAGCTTTTTTTCCTTCCGGGCAAAGATGCTCGTCTGTCTTTCCGATGTACCGGCCCTTTAAATTTCCCTCTGTCATTCCATGCCTGATCAGCCAGATTTTAATCATCCTTTATCACCGTCCCGACTCCGCACACCACGCGGGTTACTCTTTTACTGAAGGCTGCGAGCTCCGTACAGATACGGCCCACTCTTTCCCTGTAGGCCCTGTCAAACGCGTCTACCGGAACTACTCCGTACCCCACCTCGTCCGATACAAGGATTACATGAGGATTCTTCTGTATCAGCTCCCGGGCAAGTCCCTCTGTGTCTCTTCCCGCCTCCAGCTCCCTGCGGATAAATTTATGAAAGCCCAGCACGCCTTCCGCCTGAAATAATGCTTCTCTGGAAAGGCCGTCCCCATCCTTCCAGTCCGTCTGCGGATATATTCTTTCCGCATAGGCGGCCTTTCCCTGAAAAGCTCCTCCAATGATCATTTCCATCTTTCATGCACCTGTCCTTACCTTCTTTTTATATGTAACAGTTCAGCCCGCGCTCACAAAACCACGGAGAGAACCGCGGTCACCACCGCTGTTCCAGCCTCGCAGACGCAGAGAAAAAATCCCGAAAGATCCCCGGTCGTGCCTCCGAAATATTTCAGAGCCATGCGGCGGTAATAGAGAAAGATCAGAAAGGCGCCGGCAAAGGCCGCCCCTCCCATGACAGGATGGATAAGAACCATCACAGCGGCCAGAACCGCCAGATATACGATCAGCGTATTCCGAACCACAGCATTCTCCGCCTTTCTGGAAAATTCCGCCACAGTCCCGGTGTCCTTTGCTTTTGGCAGCATCAGTACCCCCAGACCAGAAAAGCACCGGGAGACCATAAACACCATTCCCGTGATCAGAACCGCCCGGCTGCTGCCCGCGATCTGGCTGTAAGCCCCGAAGCAGCAGAGAAAATAGACGCAGGCCGTGATCACCGCAAAAGCCCCCGCATGTGAATCCTTAAGGATTTCAAGCCTGCGCTCCCTTTCCTGCCAGGAGCTCAGGGCGTCCGCCGTGTCCAGAAGTCCGTCCACATGGATGCCTCCTGTGATCAACACCGGGATCAGCACCAGAAGCGCCGTATGAAAGCCCTCCGACAGTCCCAGAGCCTTCCCCAGGTAATCTCCGGCCAGAAAAACAGCTCCGATCACCGTACCGATAAATGGGAAAAAGCAAAACATATACTTCATGTTCTCCTTTGTCCAGTCCGCCTGAGGCATAGGAATTTTTGAAAACATGGCAAAAGCCACCTTAAAGCTGTTCCACAAGCTTTTCATAAAAGACGCTCCTTCTTCACATACACCGGGATTCCATAAACTACTTCCACTACCTGATCCGCTTCCTCAGCCAAAAACTGATTGATCCTTCCCAGGCAGCGGAGGTAGGCTTCCGTCTCTCCCTCATATACGGCGGCCTCAGAAAAAATCTCATTGGTCACCACTACAAGATCGCGGGTCCGGGACTTCAGGCGCAGAATCCCTTTTTTTATCTCCTCCAGCGTGTTTTCATGAGCGCCCTCCTCCTGAAAGATCTCGTTGGCGACAAGATTGGACATACACTCCAGAAGTACCGCAGAGCGCTCCGGCACCTGCACTCCGTACAGGCCTGTATAACACTCGATCGTCTCAAAGCCTTTTCCTGAGCGCATCCGCCTGTGCCTCTCCACTCTTCTGAGGCTTTCCTCATCATAAGGATACATGGTCGCGATATAAATTCTTTTTTCTTCTCCCAGAGAAACCAGGCGGTCTTCCGCAAAAGCCGATTTTCCGCTGCCGCTTCCCCCGGTCACCAGAATCATCATTTACACCAGCTCCTCATACTGCTCTACCCTGATATCCTCAAAGGTGCTCATTTCCTCATATACGGCCGCTCCCATATCAAGAAACGGGAACAGGGCCACCGCGCCGCTTCCTTCTCCCAGGCACATATCTCCATGGAGCACCGCTTCCTTCCCCAGAGCCTTCAGGATCAGCTCTGCCGCCGGCTCCTTTGAAACATGGGAAGCGATCATATAATCTGCAGCGGCGGGACATATCTTCATTGCCGTCAGCGCCGCCGCGCATGAAATAAAGCCGTCCATCACCACAGGGATCCTGACCGCCGCCCCGCCGAGAAATACGCCGGCCAGACCCGCGATATCCAGTCCTCCCACCTTGGCAAGCACATCCAGAGGATCCTCCGGATCGGGCGCGTTGAGCTCAACAGCCTTCCGGATGGCCTGGATCTTCCGTTTCAGTCCCTCCCCGGAAAGTCCGGCGCCGCGGCCTGTCATCTCCTCCACGGGGCGGTCCAGAAGAACGGACGCCACCGCGCTGCTTGTCGTGGTGTTCCCGATCCCCATTTCGCCTGTAGCAAGAATCCCGTAGCCCTGCTCCTTCAGACGGCGGGCCATCTCGATCCCCGCTTCTATGGCCTGTACCGCCTGTTCCCTTGTCATAGCCGGTCCCTTGGTCATATTGTTGGTGCCGTGCATCACTTTAAATTCAGCAGAAACCTTCGTGTCCGACGCCATCCCCACATCCACAGGGTATACGTCTGTGCCGCACTGTCTGCACATCACGCAGGCCGAGGTATCGCCTGTAAGAAAATTTTCAGCGACAATGGCCGTTACCTCCTGGCCTGTCTGGGTCACTCCCTCTTCCACCACGCCGTTGTCCGCGCACATGGCGACCAGGACCCTTTTATGTATGTCAATGTCCGCGCTGCCGGTAATTCCTGCGATCTGAACTACAAGCGCTTCCATTTTTCCCAGCGAATGAAGAGGCTTCGCGATACTGTTCCATCTCTTATTGGCAATATCCATGGCATTTCTGTCAAGGGGCCGTATTTTTTTCAGTGTTTCTTCTAATGTCATTGTTCTCTACCTTCCCTTCCCCGCGTCTCTGCCTGTGGTAAACACAAAAAATTTACTGAAAACATAATTCAGTACAAGAACGATAAACTGCGTGAAAAATTTCCCCAGCATGTCGTACATATGAAAAGTCTCCACCAGTAGCCAGACTCCGCCTACCTCTATGACCATTGTCACCAGACGGGCACTGATAAACTTGCAGAAAGGCCGCAGGTGCTCTCTCAGAGTTCCGCACTTATCAAGAAAAACAAACTTTGAATTTACTACATAGGCAAAAAGGATCGCTAAAATAATTGAAATTACATTGGCGGTTGTCAGAGCGATTCCCAGCCGCCTTAAAATATAGAAGGCGGCAAGATTTACCAGTGTGGTGCAGCCGCCGAAAAAAACATACCGGATCATGTCGTTTCTGTATAGACGAAGGATCCATTCTTCTATTTTTTTCATAAAAACTCCTGCTTCTGTATCATAATACGGCCCCTTCTATTTTATAGAGGCCGCCGTCCCGCTAAAGGAAACTCACCCGGCCCTGTCCGGGCCGTCATGCCGGACCGCTTCCGGCGTCTCCCGGCCTCCCCGGACAATCTTCGAGATAATATAGCGGGGACGCCTTTTTACTTCCTCATATATCTTGGCAATATAGTAACCGATGATTCCCAGACTCAGCATTACGGCGCTTCCGATCAGCAGCATCACCATTACAATGGTGGTATAGCCCTCCACCGCGCGCCCGGCAAAATACTGTATCAGAGAATATATGATCAGAAGCAGCGACAGCAAAAAACACACTGTCCCGCCAATGGTTACAAACTGCAGAGGAAGCGTGGTAAATGCCACAATATTGGTAAACGCGTATTTTACCAGGGACCAGGAGGACCACTTGGACTCTCCCGCCACTCTCTCCTTCACCTCAAACTTCACGGAGGTACTTTTATATCCCACCCAGGAGGACGTAGCGCGAAAGAACATATTTCTTTCCGGCATGGAAAGAATACTCTCCGCCACCTGACGGTCCATCATCTTAAAATCTGAGGCGTTCTGCATATCCACTCCTGTGGCCTTCGACATGATGCTGTAAAAAAAGCCCACGCAGCCTTTGTGGATAAGGCTTTCCTTTCCGCGGCTCTTCTTCACTCCCTCGATCACCTGATATCCTTCTTCCCACAGACGGTACATCTGGAGAAGCACCTCCGGGGGATGCTGGAGGTCGCAGTCCATCACCGCCACCGCGTCGCCGCCGGCATGGGCCAGACCCGCGAAAACCGCTGCCTCTTTCCCGAAGTTTCTGGAAAAGTGAACTCCCAGTATATGGGGATCTGTCTTCCCCGCCTTCTGGATTTCCCTCCAGGTATTGTCCTGGGAGCCGTCGTCAACAAGCACCAGTTCATAGTCGATCCCCGCTTCACTGAGCACTCCCCGAAGCGCCCGGCAGGTCTTTGCGATCATCAGTTCTTCGTTGTAAGCAGGAAGAACTACCGATAAAACACTCATATTCTTCTTATCCTCTTTTTCTTCCTGAATTGATTCTTCAGCACCACACCAATGTAACACAACGCCCCCGCAAAAGTCAAGCAAGCCCCCGTTTTCAGCCAGGGCGTACAGTACACAAGACGGATCTCATGCTCCCCCTCCTCAAGCTCCAGCGCCATATACATGGTATTGGCCTGTTTGATCTCTGTCTCACGGCCGTCCACATAAGCGCGGAATCCTTCACTGTAGGGTATCGACAGCAAAAGCGCCTTTGGTTTGGAAAGAGAAATGGTTCCGCTGAGAGAATTTGTCCCCATCTGAATGTCCGAAAGCACACTCTTTGCCAGATCTCTCGTCTGCTGACCGATATTTTCCACCGGCTGACAGTATATCTTCAGGCTGTCAAACGTATATATTCCCGTATTTTCAAAGGTCAGAGTGATGGTGTGGATCGGTTTCTGACTATACCCGGCGCTGCAGAGAAAGTTATGCTTTCCGCTGTAGGCATTGTATTTATCTGTAAAAATCTTTATCTTTTTCTCGGCAAACGCCCCGCTGACCCTGACAGAAGCCTCCTGGCTTTCCTTCCAGTATCTCCATCTCCCGTCCTCCTCCAGCACCTTATTTTTTTCATACTGGTTCATCTTTTCCCATTTGCTGTCGCTGACAAGCTCTCTGGGCGACAGGGCCTCGTAATCCAGCCCCTCTGTGATCAGATAGGTCTCGCTTTCCTCCAGGCCTTCAAACACAAGCTTCAGACGGGCTTCCTCCTCAGTAACCACAATCTTCCCATCTTCCATCCGGCAGCCGCGGCCTTCTGTCACCGTGTAGGAAAGCTCCTGGTCATTAAACTCTGTCTCCGTCTCGGGGAGCGGGCTTTCCTCAAGCACCACCCCCTGGAGCAGAGCCTGCTGCTTTTCCGTAACGCTCATTCTTTCATATTCCTCTCTGGGAATATAGGATTCATAAGTATACCCTATGGGAAGCGCGTCCTGGCACCGGTACGCCTCGTATTCCTCTCCATCCTTCTCCGCGCTGCCGGAAAGCCATTGATAACCATAGGGCAGATATTGTCTGTCCTGATTTTTTATAACAAAGTATTTCACGGACGCAAGACGGTCAAGGATCGTTCTTCCGTCCAGGTTTTCATAATGCTGTTCCCATGGGGTATTCAGATACATCTCATCAAAAAATGTACCGATATTTCCTCCTGCCATACTGAAATAATAGGAGGTTCCGTTGGTTCCCATCTGCATGGCGGAGTTATCATAGGCCAGCGCGTCGAGCTGGTCATAGCGGTACAGGGAATCGTCCCCGGTATCCAGTACCGCCAGATCGGTTCCTGATTCCAGCTTTTTCAGAGCCTCTCCCTGGTCAGAAAATTCGGAAAGATAATCTTTTTCCAGAGAATACTGGTAGCTGATATTTAAAACAATTCCCGCCATTGTCAGCGTCCCCAGAAGCAGACAGAAATTCCTTCTGCGGACGTACACGCTTCCGTAGCAGAGGATCACTGCACTCGTGGAGATCAGGATCAGAACCGCCATCATATTCCGCTCCGTCCGGGACACCTGCCAGAAGAGAGCGGTCACACTGTAGAGAACCGTCAGAACAAAAATCCGTCTTTTTTCAGATATCGTAAGGGTGAACAGCTCCGGATAAATCTTCACACAAATATATGCGATCAGCATGCCGTATGCCCAGATCCAGCGATTGGACACATAAGAAAATCCATTCAATACATGACCGGCAAAAGGCAGAAGAAGAAAAAGATTCAGCAGCAGAAAGCCGGCTTTCAGGTATCCGTATTTCTTTTTCCTGGAAAACAGCACAAAAACGCCGGCCATAGCCGCCGCGGAATACCCCGCGACGCCCCACTGGATCATATTTTCCCCGATCAGGCAGCCTAAATATTTTTCGTAGTAAACTCTGTCATAAAAGAGCGGCACATAATTCTCCGCCTGAAACCTTCCCGTTCCAAAAAGCGGCATCAGCACAGGAAGGAGCACCACCGCGGCCAGGAGCACCGCCGTCAGAGAATATCCCGCAAAAACCGCCAGCCACTTCAGCACATTCTTTACAGATCTCTCCGAAAACAGGTGAAAATACTGAAAAGCGGCATAGATCACCATAAAAATCCCCAGCATATAAAAAAAGTAAAAATTAGATACCCCGGCCAAAGCAACCGACCAGATAAACAGATAGGGCTTTTCTTTCCGGTATATCCTGTCAATCCCCATCAGGATCAAAGGCAGATATATCATGGGATTTGCGAAGTAGGGATGCTTCATGGCCGCGTAGATGGTCCACCCCGCGAAAATATAGACAAACACTCCCAGTAGCACCGCCTGACCGGAGTTTTTATGGTAAAAGCAGTATTGGCTGAAGGCGATCCCAGCCAGATAAATACGGAGAAAGACCAGGATCTCGTAAAGGATCTCTGTTCTATCCGCCGGGACGAATACCGACAAAAGCGCCAGAGGGTCCCCGATCACATAATAATGAAGGGTGGTCAGGATATCCGAACCATAACCGATATGCATATCCCACAGCGGAATGGACAGCCTGTGCTCCACAAAAAGCGTATATAAGATCTTCCGCAGGTATTCCCCGTAATATGCCAGGGAATTCAGATGCTGGGGCACGCCGTCATGGCTCCAGATCAGAGATTTTCCATTCAAATAAAAATGCAGGTAAAGAATCAGGGCCAGAACCCCGAAAATGATTGTATAGATCAGATAAAAATCTGTTTTTTTCTTGATTAAAAACACTTTCTTCATCATATTACTCAAAATTAATTTTAAAAGCCGCGGTACATCTGTACCGCGGCTCCCGGTCAAAACTTAGTCTTCTTTTCCATAAAGAGCAGTAAGTTTGCTCAGGTATTCATATCTTTCTTTTGCTTCGGACTCATTCTTAGCGAACAGTCTTGCAGCCTTTTCCGGATTCTGACGCTTCAGAGAGTTGTAACGAACCTCGCCGTCAAGGAAGTTCTGATAATCTTCCATATCAGGAGTCTTGGAATCCAGAGTGAACTTGTTCTCAGCCGCAGGATTGAAGCGGAAGTTGTGCCAGTATCCGCACTTAACAGCCAGTTCTTCCTCAGTCTGAGCCTTAGCCATACCCTTCTTGATACCATGGTTGATACACGGAGCGTAAGCGATGATCAGGGACGGTCCCGGATACGCCTCTGCCTCTGCCAGAGCTTTTACAGTCTGGTTGAAGTCAGCGCCCATGGAAATCTGCGCAACGTATACATAGCCGTAGCTCATTGCGATAGAAGCCATGTCTTTCTTCTTCACTTCTTTACCGCCGGCAGCGAACTGAGCGATCGCGCCTGTCGGTGTGGATTTTGAGGACTGTCCGCCGGTGTTGGAGTAAACCTCGGTGTCGAATACCATAACGTTGATGTCCTGTCCGCTGGCAAGAACATGGTCAACGCCGCCGAATCCGATATCGTAAGCCCATCCGTCGCCGCCGAATACCCACTGGGATTTCTTCGCCAGGAAGTCTTTCTGAGCAAGGATTTCTTTTCCGGCCTCGCATCCGCATGCCTCCAGAGCAGCCACAAGCTTATCTGTAGCTGTTCCGTTCAGAGCGCCTACGCCGAAGGTATCCAGCCATTCCTGGCCTGCCGCCTTCACGTCTTCTTTATCTGTAGACGCAACCAGAGCCTCTACCTTTGTCTTAAGACCGTCACGGATTGCTTTCTGTGCGAGAAGCATACCATAACCGAACTCCGCGTTATCCTCAAACAGAGAGTTGGACCATGCCGGACCCTGTCCCTTGGCGTTTACGGTGTAAGGTGTGGACGGTGAGGAGTTACCCCAGATAGAGGAGCATCCTGTTGCGTTGGCAATGTACATTCTGTCGCCGAAAAGCTGAGTGATCAGTTTTGCGTACGGAGTCTCACCGCAGCCTGCGCAGGCGCCGGAGAACTCAAGCAGAGGCTGCTTGAACTGGCTGCCCTTTACAGTGGTCTCTTTGAATTTGGCGATAACGTCTTCTTTTACCGGAAGCTCTACGCCGTAATCGAAGTACTTCTGTACTCCCGCGTTTGCTTCCATATTCTCCATAACAAGGGCTTTCGCGCCTTTTTTGCCCGGGCAGACATTTGCGCAGGAACCGCAGCCTGTACAGTCATACGCGGATACTGTCATGGTGAATTTGTATTCTTTCATACCGGTCATCGGCAGAGTTACCATACCTTCCGGCGCGTTTGCAGCTTCTTCCTCGGTAAGAGCTACCGGACGGATTACAGCGTGGGGGCAAACATATGCGCAGCGGTTACACTGGATACAGTTTTCCGGCTGCCATACCGGGATATTTACAGCGATTCCACGTTTCTCATACGCGGAGGAGCCGGACGGAGTAGTTCCGTCTACATAAGCAGTAAATGCGGATACAGGCAGGCTGTTTCCTTCCTGTGCGTTTACCTTGGACTGGATGTTGTTTACAAAGTCAACAACGTCCTGTCTTCCGCCTTCCGCGTGAGCCATGAACAGACCCTCGTCTTCCGCGTCTTTCCAGCTTTCCGGAACCTCTACCTCATGAACCTGTTTCGCGCCTGCGTCGATAGCCGCCCAGTTCTTCTGAACAACGTCGTCGCCCTTACGTCCGTAAGTAGCCTTAGCAGCGGCCTTCATCAGCTCGATCGCCTGATCCTCCGGAATAATTCCTGTAAGCTTGAAGAATGCGGACTGAAGGATTGTATTGATCCTTGTGGGTCCCATGCCGGTCTCGATACCGATCTTCACACCGTCGATGGTGTAGAATTTGATATTGTGGTTTGCGATAAACGCCTTAACCTGTCCAGGTAAGTGTTTCTCCAGACCTTCCATATCCCACGGGCAGTTCAGAAGGAAGGTTCCTCCGTCTACCAGCTCCTGAACCATGTTGTATTTATTTACATAAGAAGGATTATGGCATGCAACAAAGTCAGCTTTGTGGATCAGGTATGTGGATTTGATCGGCTTCTTACCGAAACGCAGGTGAGACATGGTAACGCCGCCGGACTTCTTGGAGTCATAATCAAAGTAAGCCTGAGCGTACATGTCTGTATTGTCGCCGATGATCTTAATGGAGTTCTTATTCGCGCCTACGGTACCGTCTGCTCCAAGGCCCCAGAACTTGCAGTTGGTGGTTCCTTCCGGAGTCGTTACGATAGGTGCGCCTGTTTCCAGGGACAGATTAGTAACGTCGTCCACGATGCCGATGGTGAATTTTTCTTTTGATGTATTCTCGAATACCGCAACGATCTGTGCCGGTGTGGTATCCTTGGAGCCGAGTCCGTAACGTCCGGAGAATACCGGAGTGTCTTTGAACTTCGTATCCTTCAGGGAAGCCACAACGTCCAGATACAGCGGCTCGCCCAGAGCGCCCGGCTCTTTTGTTCTGTCAAGAACAGTGATCTGTTTTACAGATTCCGGAATCGCGTCGATCAGGGCCTGCGCGCAGAACGGTCTGTAAAGACGAACCTTTACAACGCCGACCTTCTTGCCTGCCGCCATCAGGTAGTCGATGGTCTCCTCGATAGTATCGTTTACAGATCCCATAGCTACAACTACATGCTCCGCGTCTTCCGCACCGTAGTAGTTGAACAGCTTATAGTCTGTTCCGATCTTTTCGTTTACTTTGTCCATGTATTCCTGTACAACTGCCGGAAGAGCGTCGTAGTACGGATTACATGCCTCTCTTGCCTGGAAGAAGATATCCGGATTCTGCGCGGATCCTCTCTGGCATGGATGATTGGGATTCAGAGCATGCTTACGGAACTCAGCAATGGCGTCCATATCAGCCATGTCTTTGAGATCCTCGTAATCCCATGTTTCAATCTTCTGGATTTCGTGTGATGTACGGAAGCCGTCGAAGAAGTTGATGAACGGAACCTTGCCCTTGATCGCCGCAAGATGAGCAACCGGTGTCAGGTCCATAACCTCTTGTACAGAGGATTCGCAAAGCATTGCGCATCCGGTCTGACGACAGGCCATAACGTCGGAATGATCTCCGAAGATAGAAAGCGCGTGAGAAGCCAGTGCGCGGGCGGATACATTGATCACTCCCGGAAGCTGCTCGCCGGCAATTTTATAAAGGTTCGGGATCATCAGAAGAAGACCCTGGGATGCTGTATAGGTAGTTGTCAGAGCGCCTGCCGCAAGGGAGCCGTGTACCGCGCCGGCCGCGCCTGCCTCAGACTGCATTTCTGTTACCTGTACTTCATGTCCGAAGATGTTCTTTCTTCCCTGGGTAGCCCATTCGTCTGTGGCTTCAGCCATAACAGATGAAGGGGTGATCGGGTAAATCGCAGCTACATCCGAAAAAGCATAGGATGCATGAGCGGCTGCATGATTACCATCCATGGTTTTCATCTTTCTTGCCATAGTTTTCTTTTCCTCCTTAAAGGTATGATGAAAATAATTATTTCTAGGCCGCAGTCCGGCCTAAAATTCCGTATCTGATTATACCATAAAAAGTATATAATGTCCAATCAGATTCACTTTTTTTTGTATCTATTCACATACAAAAAAGGCGTCCCGCCGGAGCATTTCAGCTTGAAATCTAATCCCGGCAGACCGCTTTTTCCATTTTTCAGCGAATGACAATCAAAGCCCTTCGAAAAGTGTCTTCAGAGACTTTCTTCCCAAAAGCTCCCACAATTTCTTCTGGATATCCGCAAGCTCTCTGTGAACAAGACAGATCGCGCTGTCTTTTCCGTTTCTTATACAATCATAGTCGGGATCCAGACATTCGATGATCGTCATTTCAGGATCAATGGCTATATACACATCAAACAGGGTGAGCTCCGTCAGATCACGGTTCAGAGAATACCCTCCGTGGACTCCTCTGAATCCTTTAACCAGCTCCGCCTTCTGGAGTTTTTTCAGAATCTTGTAAGCAAACGGCGCCGTGATCGCCTCCCTTTCGCATATGTCACTGACGCTCAGCCTCTCTTCTCCCGATAACGCACGGATCACTCTTACTGCATAATCACATTCTCTTGTAATCAACATATCTTATGTCCTCTCTCTACTGTCAACAATTCTCCGGACGTTTGCTCCGGATTTCTCCGCACTTTTTTCGACTATGAAAATATTATAACAATTCATTTGTAAAACTTCAACATTTTTTGCAAATGAATTTTATTATTTTTCTCCAAATATTAACAAAACTCCAACACAACAGATGAGAATTCCCAATATTCTCCGAAGCCACACCCCTGTCCTGGAATACCTCTGATCGGAAGCGATCCGCTCCACATAGCTGTAGCCGATCCCCGTCCCCACAAGAAGCATACTGTGTCCCAGAGCATACAGAACCATCAGAAGCACACCCCACCAGGCGTTTCTTCCAAGGTCAGCTACCAGAGCGAGAAGAGCCACCATCACCGGTATGGCGCAGTGAGAAGCGAAAACACCGCTCAAAGCCCCTGTCAGAAACGCTCCCGCATATCCCTTTTTCGTTCCGTATTTTGATAAGTGGATATGGGGAATGATGTTAATCACGCCAAGAACCTGAAGCGCCATAAAAATCATGAGGATCCCCATAAGCACCGTCCACCAGTGCCCCGCCTCATGCATTCTGTGTCCGATAAAGGACGCTACAGAACCAAATATGCCAAAGGTTACCGCCATCCCCGCCGCCATACAGAGGGAAAGCCTCACGGATTTCTTCCGGTCGGCTTCCACAGCCCCCACACAGGCCAGCAGCATAGGTACCGAAGCCAGGGAGCAGGGCGTAAAGGATGTCAGAATCCCCGCTGCCAGACTCAAAAGCGGAGCTGCCCAGAGCTGTTCCGCCATCAGCGACGTCAATGTATTCATGATTTCTGTCATATAAATCTCCTGTCTTTCTTTTATATTCTGAATTTTATTCTTTTTCTTCTCCTGAATTCCTTTTGAGACATGATTATAGCAGTATCCCATCCTTTTTTCAAGAAAATAAGTCTTGCAAAATCCCAACTTTACGGTACAATGAGGATTGAGCTGTACAAACAGCGCCCCTGAAGCAGAAAAAACGAAACCATATCGAAGAAAAGAGGTACCTTATGATTTCAGCAAATAATATTACGCTCAGAGTCGGAAAAAAGGCTCTGTTTGAAGATGTAAACATCAAATTCACCGAGGGAAACTGCTACGGCCTTATCGGCGCCAACGGCGCCGGAAAATCCACCTTCCTCAAAATCCTTTCCGGCCAGCTTGAGCCTACCAAGGGTGAGATTGCCATTACGCCCGGGCAGCGCCTTTCCTTCCTGCAGCAGGATCATTTCAAATACGATCCCTATCCGGTCCTGGACACCGTAATTATGGGAAACACCAGGCTCTATGAAATAATGAAGGAAAAAGAAGCCATCTACGCCAAGGAAGACTTCACAGACGAGGACGGCATCCGCGCCAGCGAGCTGGAGGGAGAATTTGCCGAAATGAACGGCTGGGAAGCGGAATCTGACGCGGCCACTCTGCTGAACGGTCTTGGAATTGAAACGGAGTTCCACTATACACAGATGTCCGAGCTTACCGGAAGCCAGAAAGTGAAGGTGCTTCTGGCCCAGGCTTTGTTCGGCAATCCGGATATCCTTCTCCTGGACGAGCCTACCAACCACCTGGATCTCCCGGCCATCGAATGGCTTGAGGAATTCCTTATCAACTTTGACAATACGATCATCGTAGTCTCCCACGACCGTTATTTCCTGAACAAGGTCTGCACGCATACCGCGGACATTGACTACGGCAAGATCCAGCTTTATGCCGGAAACTATGATTTCTGGTTTGAATCCAGCCAGCTTCTCATCAAGCAGATGAAGGAAGCCAACAAGAAAAAGGAAGAGAAGATCAAGGAGCTTCAGGAATTTATTTCCCGGTTCAGCGCCAACGCTTCCAAATCCAAGCAGGCCACTTCCAGAAAGCGTGCCCTGGAAAAGATCCAGCTTGACGAAATGCGCCCGTCCAGCCGAAAATATCCTTATATTGACTTCCGTCCCAACCGCGAGATCGGAAACGAGGTGCTGATGGTGGAAAATCTTTCCAAGACCATCGACGGAGTGAAGGTTCTGGACAACATTTCCTTTACTCTCGGACACAATGACAAGGTTGCCTTTGTAGGCGCCAACGAGCAGGCCATCACCACGTTTTTCAGAATACTGATGGGCGAGATGGAGCCGGACGAAGGAAATTATAAATGGGGCGTAACGACCTCCCAGGCGTATTTCCCCAAGGACAATACCAGAGAATTTGACAATGACCTTACGATCACCGACTGGCTGACCCAGTATTCCGAGATCAAGGACGCCACCTATGTCCGCGGCTTCCTTGGACGTATGCTCTTCCCCGGTGAGGACGGAGTAAAACGTGTGCGGGTACTTTCCGGAGGGGAAAAGGTGCGCTGCCTGCTGTCCAAGATGATGATCTCCGGCGCCAACATCCTTCTTCTGGACGAGCCCACCAACCATCTGGATATGGAATCCATCACCGCGCTGAACAACGGACTGATCAAGTTCCCGGGAGTCATCCTTTTTACCTCCCACGATCATCAGTTCGTCCAGACCACAGCCAACCGGATCATGGAGATCCTTCCCGACGGCAAGCTGATCGATAAGATCACTACCTATGACGAATATCTGGCAAGCGACGAAATGGCCAAGAAACGTCACGTCTTCCAGGTCAACGAGGAGGACGCGGCCGACAACTAAGCATCTCACTCACAGGGCTAAAAATCAACACTTTCACACATTTATGCAGCAAGGTATTTCCTATGATACAAAAAAACGGCGGGCATCACTTCGCAGTGATGTCCGCCATTTTTCCTCCGGTGATCTTCAAAAGTCCCTCCAGAGGCACTTTGAGGGTCAGGCCAATACGGCCGCCGCTGACATAAATCTCCGAGAACTCTCCCGCGGAGGAATCGAACACAACCGGATAAGGCTTTTTCATTCCCACCGGGCTGCATCCGCCCCTGACATATCCGGTAATCTTCAATATATCCTTCACATGGATCATATCTACTGTCTTTTCGCCTACCGCCTTCGCAGCGGCCTTTCTGTCCACTTCTTTCTGTATAGGAACTACGAACACATAAAAGCCTCCGCTTTTTCCTTCCATCACAAGAGTTTTGAAGGACTGTTCGTAGGGCGCCCCCGTGAGATCCGCGGAATGCACCCCGTCAATGAATTCATCACATTCATAGGTCAGGGCTTCATACGGGATCTTCTGGCGGTCCAGCATTCTCATCGCGTTAGTTTTTGTTTCTTTTGCCATTTGTCTTCTTTTTCCGGGAGCTCCTTCCGGAAATTCTTTTCCACAGAAGCTCGCTCTTCCGGTCTTCCTCCTCCATCATTTCTTTCAGGATCTCCTCGTCGAGAAGCTCCTCGTCTATAGGCTCCTCATAATCATCCTGATAATCATCCTGATAATCATCTTCGTACGCATCCTCATAAGCGTCCTCATACTCCCTGTCATAATCATTTTCATAATAATTATGATCCGCTCCATAATAAGTCCGCCCCTTTGATCTTCCGGAGGGTCTGCGGCTCTCCGGAGTATAATACCTCTCCTGGTCAAAGGAATCCAGGGGAAGATCCAGCTCCGGCTGCTTCCGTCTGGGACGGAATTCTACTGTTTTTTCATATTCCGGCGCGGTGTCCCTGGCCTCCTTCAGCCTGTAATCGATCTGCCGTGGCTTTCTTCCTGAGCTGTTCCTTCGTGAGCCGTTATCCGCAGACGCTCTCCGCCTCACTCCGGTCGCTCCGGAGGAAGCTGCCGCTCTCCGCTTCCGGGACACGGAATCTCTTTCATATCTGTCTGACTCTCTCTCAGGCGCTGCCTCCGGATGTCTGCGGCGGCGGGAAGGCTTCTCTTCCTCCCCGTACTCTTCTTCATACTCTTCTTCGTCCTCATCATATTTCCTGCGGTTCGTAGCGAACTGGATCAACATTCCCAGAAGGGCGAAGGCAATGCTGAGAACGATCCCGTATGGAATGTCCGGAAGACCGCCCAGCTTCGCCAGCGACACTCCCGCCATTGCTCCGCCGAGAATACTGGTTCCTACAATGATCACCTCTCTGGCCCATTTCATCGCCAGGCTTCCCAGAACTACTCCCAGCAGAATACAGAGAAAAAACATCAGCGAGGTCGTAGGATGAAGCACATACACGCCCACGCCGAGCCCCAGGCCTGCCCCCAGCACAAAGATACCGACTTTATAGCTCAGAAAAGCGATCACGGCCAGAACGACTCCCACGCCCACCGCGCCCGCGATAAAAGCCGTCCGGTCACGGTAGCCCATACTGAAAGCGCCGCCGAAGCCAAGCGCCGCGCCGATAACGAATCCGAAAAGCATCATCCAGAACCGGAGAAGCCGGTAGCCCAGAATACAGTTCACAAAACCAAACACAAGAAGAATCCCAAAGCCGATCATCGCGGCCTCTGACACAGACGACGCTGTGCGGGCCCGCTCTATAATATTCATGATCCTCAGCAAAATGTCCATCATACGCCTTTTTCTCCTTTAAAACATTAAATACATGGTTTTCATATCAGGCAGAATCCCATAGTGATAATCTATCGTAGTCATTCCGTACAGCCGCAGGTAATATTCCGCGGCATGCTGGATATATCCTTCCTCAATCCATTCCCGATAGGCCTGCTCGTAGGCCGCCTGGTCAGAAAATTTGAACCGCACCACAGCGGCGCCGTAATCCAGCCTCATCCTGCAGTAATCCAGAAGCTGCTGGCGGTCATAGGTTTCAAAGCAGCCCTGGTTCAGCACATAAAAATTTTTGTCCGTGGCAGTACAGTCCGGCACCGGAAATTCCTCCGACGGCGTATAGATCTTCTCGTATTCCGCCGGAAACGGGCAGAGATAGTCATAAAGAGTAGTTTTGTGCTCCGCGAGCTGTACCGCGTCGCCCTCCAGAAATTCAGGCTGGTCTCCGTTGGTGGCGTCCACATAATAATACTGACCGTCCATCTGCACAATATTCCAGGCATGGCCCTCGGCACTTCCCGCCGTGCTGCCCTCCACATATACGCAGGGGATCCCCAGCCGCTCCAGCAGATACTGTACGGCTCTGGCATATCCGGCGCAGACCGCCTGCTTCTTCCAGAAAACACCCGCAATATTCTGATCATGCTCTGAAGCGACATACTCCGTATTGTCGATCAGGTAGGTATAAACAATCTTTACCTTTTCGTAGGGATCCGGAGCGTCCGCAGTCAGGGCGGATACCTCCTGAAAAGCCTGCTCCATAGCCTGCTGGATCTCCTGGATCTCCTGATCCGTATAGGTATATCCCGGTGAAAAACGGCAGTAGTCCGCTCCATCATATGTGGTTTTATATACAGATTCTCTGTTATGTATCCAAAAAAGCTCCGGATGATCCTTCAAAAGGGCGTGGTAAACCTTGTCCACTACCGCGTCCTCTCTGGAGGTCAGATAAAACTCGCCGTTTCTGTCCCTGACTCCCTCCAGCATCTGCCGGTATACCCGCCTTTCTTCTTCTCCCAGGAGCTGAAAATAATATTCCTGATGTCCCGCGTCTGTCTCCGCCACCTCCTGGTTCCGCAGCTCCCGGACATCTTCAGGCTCCCGGCTGAAAAGATCCCTTGCCGCGTCCACGGCCGACTCAAGACCAGCGCTTCCGTCAGACAGCCCCTGTCTGTTCACGGTTCCCAGCCCAAACCAGAGCGCTCCGGCCGCCGCTGCCAGAAGCAGCAGAAGAACGGCCCAGGGAAATCGTCTTTTTTTCATGAAGTAAGTCGCTCCTTTATCAAAAAACTGTTGATAATCTCTCAGCTAAGAGGTACACTGAAAGCAGTTTTATCATAGCATATTATACACAGGAGACTGTATTATGAGCATTAAAATACCCATTGAAACCTCAGCCAGACACATCCATATCTCTCAGCAGGACTTTGAGACACTTTTCGGCAAAGGCAAAAAGCTCCATTACGTCAAGGAGCTCAGCCAGCCCGGACAGTACCTCTGCGAGGAACGCCTGAATGTTCTCGGTCCCCGCGGGACCTTCGAAAATATGGCGATCCTCGGCCCGTTCCGTAAGGAAACACAGGTGGAGCTGTCCCTGACAGACACCCGGAAGCTGGGACTTCCGGGAATGATCCGGCAGTCCGGTGATATCGAGGGAACGCCCGGGTGCACCCTTGCGGGACCCCTGGGAGAACTGACAATTTCCAAAGGCGTGATCGTGGCGAAGCGCCACATCCATATGACTCCCGACAACGCCTTGGCTTTGAACGTCCGCGATAACGACGAGGTTTTCGTTCTGACCAAAAGCTATGGCCGCGCGCTGATCTACGCCGATGTTGTGGTCCGTGTGAACTGGGATTTCCGGCTTGCCATGCATGTGGACACCGACGAGGCAAACGCTTTCTCCAGCGACGCGGAGCCCTATGGCGTTATTGTCCGCCTCTTCGACGACAATTACAGCACGGATAAATGGATCGACGAGGTTCTCTCCGGCATCCACAGATAAATGTTGCAGTTCACAGGTATCTGTGAACTGCAACGGATAATTCGTAACAATTCCGCCCGCGCCATTCGCAAAACCGCACTGCGTGCTTACTGTGGCTGA
>DXEG01000054.1 GCA_019115125.1 Candidatus Blautia faecipullorum | reverse complement strand
CACCCATTCATTCCGTTTTTTCAAAATATCCTCCTGTGCGTAAAATTTCTTTTTTTATTTTAACGCAACAGGAGGAATCCTGCATAAAAAATGGGAGTTTATTGCGAAAAGTTTTTATTCTTTACTGCTGTTTATAAAGAAGGCCAAATGAAGGACAAAAACAGTAGAAATTTGTCGGTTAAATAGTTATAATAGAATAACGAAAAAAACAAGGAAAGTCTGAAAAAATAAAAATAATATGGGTACATTAAAAATTACAGAATAATTTTTCAAGGAGTTACTATGGAAAAGAAAAAAGAAACACGAAATCGGGAAAGTTCTCATAATATCGGGACAGAATTGGAGCAAATGACAGAGCAGGAAAGAGATCAGTATTTTCAGAGACGGAGAGAAGAGAGAAAACGCCGCAGACAGCAGCGGGAAAAACGAAAAAAGCTGATAATCCTGGGAGCCATGGCAGTAATGACGGTGGCCGCGGCGGCGGGAGCCGTAAGGGGGATCACCGGATTTGTCAGCGGCCGGAGCGTATCCGGGGATCAAAAAGAGACCGCGGCCGGGAAAGAACAGGAGAGTGAGAAGGGGCAGGCGGCAAAAGAGGCTTCCGCGGAGCCGGACATCCTTGCCCAGGCAGATCTTCTGGCGGCGCAGTACGATTATGACGCGGCCATTAAGCTTCTGGAGGAGAGCGGCGGCTATCAGGATAACGCGGAGCTTCAGGAAGCGGTGAAGGGGTATGAGGAAACCAAGGCCGGATGCGTAGCCTGGCCCTTGGAAGAGGTTACCCATGTTTTTTATCATACGCTGATCAAGGATCCTTCCAAGGCCTTTGACGGAGATTATAAGGAAGCCGACTATAACCAGGTGATGACCACGATTGATGAATTCAATAAGATCACCCAGACAATGTATGAAAAAGGTTATGTGATGGTCAGCGTTTACGACATGGCTTCTGTCAGTGAGGACGGTACGGTGACTCCGGGAGAGATTCTCCTGCCGCCGGGCAAGATTCCCTTTGTGCTCTCCCAGGACGATGTCTGCTACTATCATTATATGGATGGAGACGGATACGCGTCGAAGCTGATCGTGGATGAGGAAGGCAAGATCCGCAACGAATATATTGAGGACGACGGCACTGTTTCAGTGGGAGATTATGATGTGGTTCCGCTGATCGACCGTTTTGTGGAGCAGCATCCTGATTTTTCATACAAGGGAGCCAAGGGTATCGTGGCCCTGACCGGATACAACGGAATTCTCGGATACAGGACGGATATCAGCTATGAAACCAGGCCGGATGATCTGGACGCGGACAAGGTGGAATGGCTGGACAGCCATCCGGATTTCAGCCTGGAAGCAGAGCGGGAAGGCGCGAAGAAGGTGGCGGAGGCCATGAAAGCGCAGGGCTGGCTGTTTGCGAGCCATACCTGGGGACATCAGAACGTGGGCCAGATCGGGCTGGATCATCTCCAGACGGATACGCAGAAATTTAAGGATAATGTAGATCCCCTGATAGGAGGAACGGATATCATCATTTTTGCCTTTGGTACGGATCTTACCGTCCATGAGGACTATTCCGGAGACAAGTTCGAGTATCTGAAAAGCGTGGGCTACAATTATTACTGTAATGTGGATTCCAGTAAATATTTTGTGCAGATCCGCGACCGCTACTTCCGGCAGGGCAGAAGAAATCTGGACGGCTACCGGATGTACTATAATCCTGAGCTCCTGGAGGATCTCTTCGACGCCGGCGCGGTGTTTGATCCTGTCCGGCCTACGCCGGTGCCGCCTATGGGATGATCCGCGCGGAAGAGGAGAATGGCGCATGCTGAGCTGTTACAATTTTTGATTTGAGGGGAATATGAAATAATCGTAAGAAAGGGGAACATTTACTATGAAAAGAAGGACTATGGTCCTGACATTGATACTTTCGCTGTCTCTGGCAGCAGGCGGAGGCGGTTTCCTGTCTGTCCGGGAGCACCAGAGCGGAACGTCTGAGGTAACGTCGCTGCCGGACAGTCTTTCACAGGAAGAAGCACAAAAAGAGGAAGGTACGGCATCCTCAAAAGAAGAGGCCGTGGCGGAGGAAAAATCTCTGCCAGAGGAAGAAGCTTCGTCAGAAGAAGAGGGTGCGTCAGAGGAGGAAGCACCGGCAGAAGAAAAGCCGGCGTCAGAGGAGGAAGCACCGTCAGAAGAAGAGGGTGCGTCAGAGGAAGAAACTCCGTCAGAAGAAGAGACACCGGCAGAAGAAGATGGCTCTGAGGACGGCCAGGCGGTTCTTCAGAAGGCGCAGACCATGTACGCCCAGTATAACTATGACGCCGCTATCCGTTATTTGAAGGAACAGGAGGATTTTGACTCCAATAAGGACTATATGGATCTTGCAGCCAAATGTCAGGTGGCCAGGCAGTCCTTGGTAGAATATCCCCTGGAGAATATCACCCATGTGTTTTTTCATACTCTGATTTACGATACCTCCAAGGCTTTTGACGGAGACTCTGACGAGAAGGGCTACAATCAGATGATGACTACGGTCAGCGAGTTCAATAAGATCATTCAGACCATGTACGACAAGGGATATGTTCTGGTCAGCCCCCATGATATGGCCACTGTCAATGAGGACGGGACTATGAGCCGGGGAAAGATCCTGCTTCCGGAGGGAAAGATCCCCTTTGTGCTTTCTCAGGATGATGTAAGCTATTATCATTATATGGATGGAGACGGCTACGCCTCCCGGCTGGTCCTGGATGAGAACGGGCAGGTGAAGGCGGAATATATCGAGGATGACGGAAGCGTTTCCGTGGGTAATTACGACATGGTTCCGCTTCTGGATGAGTTTATCAGCAATCACCCGGATTTTTCCTATCATGGCAGGAAGGGTATCCTGGCCATGACCGGATACAACGGCGTTCTTGGATACCGTACGGATATCGCCTATAAGACCGGAGAAAATCTTCAGGATGACCAGAAAGCATTTCTGGACAATCATCCGGATTTTGATTATGATAAAGAGGTAGAGGAAGCCACTAAGGTGGCCGAGGCGATGAAGGCCAGCGGCTGGGAGTTCGCCAGCCATACCTGGGGACACATGAACGCTACCGACCGCTCCGCTGAAGATCTGAAGACAGACAACGAAAAGTGGGAAGCCTATGTGGCGCCTATACTGGGAAAGACCGATATGGTCATTTTCGCTTTCGGAGCGGACATCGGCGGCTGGGAAGGATACTCCATGGACAATGAGAAGTTCGCCTATTTCAAGAGCAGAGGATACAATTATTACTGTAATGTAGATTCCAGCCAGTATTTTGTACAGATTACGGATCAGTACCTCCGGCAGGGAAGAAGAAACCTGGACGGCTACCGGATGTATTATAACCCGGATATGTTGAGCGATCTTTTTGATGTGTCCGAAGTATGGGATTCTTCCAGACCTACTCCGGTTCCGGAGATGTGACGCCTGTATCAGGCTGCGGCGGAAGAGAGCGGCCGGGAGACCTGATCCGGGAAACAGAGATAAAATTCAAAAACCAATAACAGGAACGATTTTCAGCGATATGAAAGAAGGGAGTAAAGAATGAAGAAAAAGGTAGTTTTAGCGATGCTGGTTATGTGTCTGGCACTGAGCGCCGCGGCATGCGGCAATGAAAACGGTACAGCCTCCTCTCAGACAGACGCTGCTGATAATAGCGCCCAGGATGAAGAGGCGGAAGCCGGAGGCGGAGCGGAGGATACAGAGGAAAACTCCGGAGACGCGGAAAAGCAGTCAGAGGGAACCCGCCTGGTATCTGTAAAAGATGTCTCCGAATATGTTACGATCGGAGAGTACAAGGGCCTGACGCTGGATAATGTTGTGCAGCCGGTTTCTGATGACGACGTGGAGCTGGAGATCAGCTATCAGCTTCAGGACAGCAGCCAGGAAGTAAAGGACGGGACTCTGGCTCAGGGAGATACGGCGACGGTGAATTTCACGGCGACCATAAACGGAGAGAGCTTTGAGGGCAGCGCAGAGGAAGACTACGAGTTTGTCGTGGGAGAGAGCGGTCTGGCGGAAGGCTTCGACGAGGGCCTTACGGGAATGAAAAAGGGAGAGACAAGAGAGCTGAATATTACTTTCCCGTCAGATTATTATGACGACAATGTGGCCGGACAGACGGCTGTTTATGAGGTGACGCTCCAGAAATTCACGAGATCGCCGGAGCTGACCGACGACTGGGTGGCGGCCAACACAGAGGTCAAGACAGTAGACGAATACCGGCAGCTTGTACGGACGCAGCTTGAACAGAATGCCGATGAGCTGGCCAGGATCGATCTGTACGACAGCGCGTGGACCATGGTTGTGGATACGTCCGAGGTGATGGAATATCCAAAGGAAGATCTGGAAGCCGCGGTGCAGGCCTACAAGGAGCTCAATGAAGCGTATATTGAGGAAGCCGGAATGGATATGAACGCCTTCCTGGAATCTCAGGGTATTACAGAGGAAGAATACGAAGAGGAATGTACCCGTTACGCAGAAGCCAAGGTGCAGCAGAATCTGATCGTTCAGGGAATCATGGATCAGGAGAATCTGAGCCTTGAGGATCAGGAGACTCAGGAACTCCAGGGAAGTCTTGTTCAGCAGTACGGCGTGGCCGATATTAACGAGCTGATAGAATTTTACGGGCAGCAGGAGGTAAATGAATCCCTGGCTCTTCTGAGAGTAGAGAAATTTATCGTGGATAACGCTGTCATTGATGAAAAAGTAGGCGGAGGCGATACGCTGGCGGAAAACGAGGACGCTTATACAGAGGACGAGGCTTACGACACAGGAATGGAAGGCGATACCGCGGACGATTATGTAGATGCGGGAAGCGATGAGATGCCGCTGGAGGAAGATATGGCGTTAGAAGAAGACATGGCATTGGAAGAAGATATGGCCGTTGAATAACGGAAATAAACGGAAGGGGGCAGAGCTATGATTCTGAAGAATGGAGCTGTTTTTCAGGAGGACGGAACATTCCGCAGGGAAACACTTTATATTGAAAACCACAGATTAGTTGATTCAGAGGACAAGGTAACAGATAAAACCGTCACAGACGCGGAGGGACTTCTGGTGATCCCGGGGCTTGTGGACATCCACAGCCACGGAGCCTATGGCTATGATTTTTCTGACGGAGACCCGGAGGGACTGAAGGAGATCCTCAGATATGAGCGCCGCAGCGGAATTACCTCCTATTGTCCCACCTCCATGACTCTTCCCAAGGAGCGTCTTGAGAAGATTTTTAACAGTATCCGTGACGCTGGAAGCGGGGAGGATATGGCCGCGGTAAGAGGAATCAATATGGAGGGGCCGTTTCTGGATCCCAGGAAGAAGGGAGCTCATGTGGAGGAATGGATCTGCCGTCCTGACGCGGAGTATTTCCGTGAGCTGAACAGGCTCTCCGGCAACAGAGTGAAGCTGGTAACGGTGGCGCCCAATGCAGAAGGGGCGATGGAGTTTATCCGGGAGGTCCATGACGAAGTATGCGTCTCTCTGGGCCACACGGCCGCGGATTATGACTGCTCCGCAAAGGCTATGGAGCTGGGAGCCCACCATCTGACCCACCTCTATAATGCCATGCCTCCGCTGGCCCACAGGGAACCGGGACTGATCGGGGCGGCTGTGGATGATCCCCTGTGTATGGCGGAGCTGATCTGCGACGGATATCATATCCATCCGTCCGCGGTGCGTATTGCTTTCCGGCTGTTTGGGCCGGAGAGGATGATCCTGATCAGCGATTCCATGAGAGCTGTGGGAATGGACGACGGCGTTTACGAGTTGGGCGGACAGAAGGTGATCATGAAAGACCGGCTGGCCACACTTGAGGACGGCACGATCGCCGGATCCGCCACGAATCTTTTTGACTGTATGCGTAAGGCTGTGGAATTCAAAATCCCTGTAGACCAGGCGATCTTCGCGGCGACCAGGAACCCGGCAAAGAGCATCGGCATATACGATCAGGTAGGCTCCCTCAGCGTGGGAAAGGAAGCGGATATTCTTCTTGTAACGGAAAATCTCGAGCTGAAGAGAGTTATTTAGATAATACGAAAAAGAATCAGAATGAGCTATTGTATTTTGCAGACAAATAAAGTATGATAAAAAAAAGACATTCTAATCTGACCGCCGGACAGAGTAATACGCGGCGGTCAGATGCAGTACAGGAATAATACAGAAATATACAGGTGGGAAATAATGGATAAGCGGGTCTTGCGCGAGAGGATGCGCAAAAAACAGCGTCAGTTAAGGCGCAGGAAGATGATGCGTCTTGCCGTCTATGTGATCGGAGCCGTCCTGGTGGTGGTTTTTCTGGTAAGAGGAGTGATTCTTCCGATCGCACGGGGAATCGGAGGCAAGGATGCGGATAAGCCGGTGGAGATACAGGCGGAAACAAAGGAGACGGCGGAGGCGGATCCGGATGCGGCTATCCGGAAGCCGCTGAAAGGGCAGGGAGATCTGACCAAGGCGTCTGATCTGACTTCCGGATGGCATGAGGATGAAAACGGAAAATGGTATCAGAATTTTGACGGTACATATTACGCCGGAGGCTTTCAGGAAATAGACGGCGTGACCTATTCTTTTGACGATAACGGATACATACAGACAGGCTGGGTAAGCAACGGATTTGACGATCTTTATTTTAACGAGGACGGATCTTATAACCCGTCTCAGCATAAAACAAGGATCGCCCTGACCTTTGACGACGGGCCGGGTGAGTACACGGACCAGCTTCTGGACTGTCTGGAAGAAAATAACGCTCACGCAACCTTCTTCATGCTGGGCCAGAATGTCGGCGAGTGGGAATCCACGGTACAGCGTATGGTTGATATCGGCTGCGAGATCGGCAATCACAGCTATAACCATCCGGAGCAGACGCTGCTCAATATGTCGGCGGAGGAAGTGAGCGACCAGTTCCAGAGGACGGACGACGCTCTGGTGAAGGCCTGCGGACAGGCATCCACGGTAGCCCGGGCTCCTTACGGCGCGGCAGACCAGACGACATATGATATTGTGCAGAAGCCCTTCTTTATGTGGTCACTGGATACGGAGGACTGGCAGTTGATGAACGCGGACGCGGATTACAACGCGGTGATGAACGGCGATCTTACGGACGGCTCCATCATCCTGATGCACGACATCCACGAACCCTCAGTCCAGGCGGCGATCCGGCTGATCCCTGACCTGGTGGAAAAAGGGTACAAGCTGATGACGGTCAGCGAGCTGGCCGAGGCCAAGGGAGTGGAGCTTCAGTATGCGTCCTACTCAGATTTCTGGGACAGCTCTTTAGAGAACGGACTGGTAGCCGGTTATAAAGGCAGCACAGGCTCCGGCGAATCGGGAGAAGATTCCGGAGAATCCGGAGACGGAAGCGATGTGTCCGACGGAAGCGAGGGCGAAGAGTCCTTTGACGATGGAAGCGACAGCTATAGTGACGGAAGCGAGAGCTCCGGCGATGATTCCGGCTACAGTGAGGAGTCCTTTGACGACGGCTCCGGCGACGGGTATTATGACGACGGAAGCGAAGAATACTACGAGGATGACAGCGGCGATTATTATTGAGACAGAAATAATAAACACAAAGGACAGCTTTTGGAATTGAAAGGCTGTCCTTTTTCCTATGATATAAAAACGCTCTGTTTGTCTGCGCGCTTTTTCCCAAAAAAATCGGGGGAGCCTTTGTTGACAGGAACTGTGCAGATTAGTATAATATGTCTATAAAAGGACTTAAAAAAGCACGTTTTATGTGCAGATTACTGGAGGGCAACGTAGTGGGCAGATGGTTTGAAGAAGCAGTATTTTATCACATGTATCCTATCGGAATGACAGGGGCGCCGAGAAGAAACGAGCAGACAGAAGTGACACACCGGTTTGACAGCCTGATGGAGTGGCTGCCCCATGTCAGGGATCTTGGATGCACGGCAATATATATTGGTCCTCTGTTTGAATCCACCTCGCATGGATATGACACAAAGGATTACAGGCAGGTGGACAGAAGACTGGGAGACAACAATGATTTCAAGAGGTTTGTAGAGGAAGCGCACGAGCTGGATATCCGGGTGGTGGTGGACGGCGTGTTCAACCATACAGGACGGGAATTTTTCGCGTTTCAGGATATCCAGAAAAACAGAGAAAATTCCCCTTACTGCAGTTGGTACAAGGGAATTAATTTCGGGTGGAACAGCCCGTACAATGACGGTTTTGGATACGAGGCATGGAGAAACTGCTTTGAGCTTGTGAATCTGAACCTCTGGGAACCGAAGGTCCGGGAATATCTGCTGGATGTGATCGGTTTCTGGATCGATGAGTTTGATATTGACGGTATCCGCCTTGACTGCGCGGACTGCCTGGAATTTTCCTTTATGGAGGATATGAGACGTTTTACGAATGAAAGGAAAAAGGATTTCTGGCTGATGGGCGAGGTGATCCACGGCGACTACAGCCGCTATGTGAAGCCGGAAATGCTGGATTCCGTGACAAATTATGAGCTGCATAAGGGATTGTATTCAGGCCATAACGATCATAATTATTTTGAGATCGCCCATACCATCCGCAGGGAGTTTGACGCCAACGGAGGGATCTATAAGGGGATGAAGCTTTATTCCTTTGTGGATAATCATGATGTGGACAGGATCGCGTCGAAGCTGAAGACAGCGGAGCACATTTATCCGGTGCATACCCTTCTGTTTACCCTTCCCGGCATACCATCTATTTATTATGGATCGGAGTGGGGAATAAAAGGAAAAAAAGAGGGGGCTAACGACGATCCGCTGCGTCCGGCTGTGAACCTTAAAGAGGCTCTGGAGGATCCGGATGATCCCAGGCTCATGGAATGGATAAAGACTCTTGGACAGATCCACAAAGAGCAGCCGGCTCTTTCCGAAGGCAGATACCAGGAGCTCCTGCTGACAAACAGACAGTATGCTTTTGCCAGGATCCTGGGAGAAGAAGGGGTTGTGGTGGCCGTGAACAACGACGAGAATCCGGCGGAGCTCCGTATCCGGGAGCCTCTGGCGGGAAAAACCTATACGCCGCTGACAGACGGCAGCCGGGGAAAAGTGGAGAACGGAAGTCTCTGTGTAACACTTCAGCCGTATGAGAGCCAGATTTTTGCTTTTGCATAAAACGAGATAAGGGAGGTAGTTTTAATGGGAGAGAAAATGCAGTTTACGGAGCTGGATCAGTATTTGTTCGGGCAGGGGACCCATTATGATATTTATAAAAAGCTGGGAGCGCATCCCACTACCCAGAGACGGAAAAAGGGCGTCTATTTTGCGGTGTGGGCGCCCAGAGCGCAGTCGGTTTCCGTGATCGGAAGCTTTAACGACTGGGACGAGGAAGCCAATCCAATGACAAAGGCAGGACCGATAGGCGTGTTCGAGGTGTTCGTGCCCGGCGCGAAGATCGGAGATCTGTATAAATTCTTTATTGTGGGCATGCACGGGGAAAAGCTTTATAAGGCCGATCCCTACGCCAATGAGTCGGAAATGCGGCCGGGGACCGCGTCCAGGGTGACCGACATCACCGATTATGTCTGGAAGGACGCCGTGTGGCTGAAAAACCGTCAGGAGTTCGACGAGAAGACATCTCCTATGTCCATCTATGAAGTACATCCCGGCTCCTGGAGGAAGCATCCCATTACCGAGGAGGATCCGGACGGCTTTTATAATTACCGTGAATTCGCCCATGAGCTTGTAAAGTATGTCAAGGAAATGGGATACACCCATGTAGAGCTGATGGGAATCGCGGAGCATCCCTTCGACGGCTCCTGGGGCTATCAGGTGACCGGATATTATGCACCGACCTCCCGCTATGGAACGGCTCAGGATTTTAAATATCTGGTGGACTACCTTCACAGGAATAAGATCGGCGTGATCCTTGACTGGGTTCCGGGACATTTTCCCAGAGACGCCCACGGTCTTGCCGACTTCGACGGCACAGCCGTATATGAGCATCAGGATCCGCGCCAGGGCGAGCATCCTGACTGGGGAACCAAGATTTACAATTACGGACAGCCGGAGGTGAAAAACTTCCTCATCGCGAACGCTCTTTTCTGGATCGAAGAGTGCCATGTGGACGGTCTGCGCGTGGACGCGGTAGCCTCCATGCTCTATCTGGATTACGGCAAGAGCGACGGACAGTGGGTGGCAAATAAATACGGCGAAAATAAGAACCTGGAGGCGATCGAATTCTTTAAGCATCTGAATACAGTGGTTCTTGGAAGAAATCACGGCACCGTGATGATCGCCGAGGAATCCACAGCATGGCCCATGGTTACCGGAAAGGCCGAGGACGGAGGTCTTGGATTCTCTCTGAAATGGAATATGGGATGGATGAACGACTTCCTGGAATATATGAAGCTGGATCCTTATTTCCGTAAATATAATCACAATAAGATGACCTTCTCCATGACCTATGCCTACAGCGAGAGATATATCCTGGTGATTTCCCATGACGAGGTGGTTCATCTCAAGTGTTCCATGGTGAATAAGATGCCCGGATATCCTGACGATAAATTCAAGAATCTGAAGGCCGCCTACGCGTTTATGTTTTTCCATCCCGGCAAGAAGCTGCTTTTCATGGGGCAGGAATTCGCCCAGCTTCGGGAATGGAGCGAGGAGAGGGAACTGGACTGGTATCTTCTGGGCGAGGAAAACCACAAAGATATGCAGGATTTTGTAAAGACGCTGCTCCATATGTACAAAAAGTATCCGGCTCTGTATGCCGGGGACAATAATCCGGAGGGCTTTGAGTGGATCAATCCCAACGACGGCGACAGAAGTATTTTCAGTCTGGTAAGGAAATCCCCCACGAAGAGAAATAATCTCCTCTTTGTGGTAAACTATACGCCTGTGGAAAGGGCGGATTACCGCGTGGGCGTACCCAGGAAGAAGCAGTATAAGCTGATCATGACGGAAAAGGGTATGCTGGATAAGCCGGAGATCTATAAAGCGGAGAAGAAAGAATGTGACAACAGGGAGTTTTCCTTTGCTTATCCTCTTCCGCCTTATGGAGTGGCAGTGTTCGTATATTGATGGAATGAGCGAAAGTTACAGAAAATCTCTGGTTTTTTAACGAATTCTTTACAAATTAGGACATTGCAATTTCTGGAAATATGCGCTATACTGTACGCGACTGATAAGTTAGGAACAAACAAAAGATATAGAACTGTAAATCGTTGATTTTGAAAGGAGAATAAAAATGAAAGTATCCAATATTAAAGACGTTGACAAATTTTTTGAGGTAGTTGACAGCTGCAAGGGCAAGGTAGAGCTGGTAACAGGCGAGGGAGACAGACTGAACCTGAAGTCCAAACTGTCCCAGTATGTATCTCTGGCCAATATTTTCTCCGGCGGCGAGATCCCGGAACTGGAGATCGTGGCATATGAGAAGGAAGATATTGATAAGCTTCTGAACTTTATGATCAACGGCTGATAATGAAAGAAAATACGGCGGGGGCATGACGAGTCATGTCCCCGTTATGTCGTACTTGGCGGAGACTGTGCTCAGGGCTGTCTGCGGATAGCTCTCCATGAGGCCGGGCGCCTGCAGGCAGAAGAAATTCAGGGGAATTTTGGACTGTCTGCGGATATCCCGCCATAAGAAGGGTACATGCAGAGGATAGACAGGGAATCATAACCAGGGGGCTCGGACGCTTCCTGGTCAAGCCGCGTTAAAAAGAATAGAGGGAATGAATTATGACAAAAATAGATATTATTTCCGGCTTTCTCGGGGCCGGAAAAACCACATTGATCAAGAAGCTGCTGAAGGAAGCCTTTCAGGATGAACAGGTGGTCCTGATCGAAAATGAATTTGGAGAGATCGGTATTGACGGCGGATTTCTCAAGGAAGCGGGTATCGAGATCCGCGAAATGAATTCAGGATGTATCTGCTGCTCTCTGGTAGGGGATTTCGGCGCTTCTCTGAAAGAGGTGATCGCCAAATATCATCCGGACAGAATCCTGATCGAGCCCTCCGGCGTAGGCAAGCTTTCTGATGTGATCAAGGCGGTGCAGGGAGTGCAGGAGGAGACCGGGCTTGTGCTGAACAGCTATACCACGGTTGTGGACGCCAAGAAATGCAAAATGTATATGAGGAACTTTGGGGAGTTCTTCAATAATCAGGTGGAATACGCCGGGGCTATCATTATGAGCCGTACCGATATTGTAGATGAGGAAAAAGCGCTGGCCGCAATGGAGCTGCTCCGCGGCATCAACGGCAAGGCGGCGATCATCACCACCCCCATCGACAAGCTGGACGGAAAGAAGATCCTTGAGGTTATGGAGCATCCGGTGTCTCTGGAGCAGGAAATGATGGAAGAGGAGGTATGCCCGGAGTGCGGACACGTCCACGGCCACGATCACGACCATGAATGTGGCTGCGGCCATCACCATGGAGAGGAGCACGGCCACGATCATGAGTGCTGCCATGAACATCACCATGGAGAAGAGCATGGGCACGATCATGAGTGCTGCCATGAACATCACCATGAGGAAGAACACGGCCATGATCACGAGTGCTGCCATGAGCATGAACATCACCATGAGGAAGAACACGGCCACCATCATGGGCATCACCATCATCATGATCATGAATGTGGCTGCGGTCACGACCATCATCACGGCCACCATCACGCGGACGAGGTATTCACAAGCTGGGGACGTGAGACGATCAAAAAATTTACCCATGAGAAGCTGGAAGAAATTCTGGATACTCTTTCGCAGTCCCAGGAATACGGAACGATCCTCCGGGCAAAGGGGATGCTTCCCTGCGAGGACGGAACCTGGATTTATTTTGATATGGTTCCCGGGGAAACAGAGATCCGCGGCGGAGCGCCGGAATACACAGGCCGTCTCTGCGTGATCGGCTCCAGGCTGAAAGAGGATAAACTGGCGGAGCTTTTCGGGATATGATAAGGAGGCAGCATGGACGAGATTACGGTACCTATTTATCTGATCACAGGGTTTCTGGAAAGCGGAAAGACCTCTTTTCTGAATTTCACCCTGCAGCAGGATTATTTTTATATAGACGGAAAAACGCTTCTCATCCTCTGTGAGGAAGGGGAGGAGGAATATGACCGGAGTATGCTGGAGATGAGCAATACTGTGGTGGAGGTGATCGAAAGGGAAGAGGATCTTACTACGGAACGCCTTGTCGCCATGGATATCCTTCATCAGCCGGAGCGCGTGGTCATAGAATATAACGGAATGTGGCTGGTGAGCAATTTCCAGAAGCTTCCCAAGCCCAAGGGCTGGGGCGTGGAACAGCAGATTACCTGCGTGGACGCCAGCACTTTCCAGCTTTATATGGCAAATATGAAGTCCATTTTTATGGACATGGTGAGAACAAGCGATATGGTGGTATTTAACCGCTGCAAAAGAGAGGATCCTCTTCCCTCCTACCGCCGTAGCATTAAGGTGACGAACCAGAGCGCGGAGGTTATTTTTGAGGATGAGGAAGGCGAGCTGGACGATATTTTCCAGGATGAGATGCCCTTTGACGTGAATGCTCCGGTGATCGAGATCCTGCCGGAGGATTACGGGATCTGGTTCGTGGACGCCATGGATCATCCGGAGACCTACGAGGGAAAAACCGTGCGTTTTCAGGCGCGGGTCATGAAGCCCAGAGGAATGGGAAGCAAGTTTTTTGTTCCGGGGCGGACGGCTATGACCTGCTGCGCGGACGACACCACCTTTCTGGGGTATGTGTGCCGCAGCGCTTACGCGCCCAAGCTTACGCCCGGACAGTGGGTGGAGATCACGGCGAAGGTAGGCATTGAAAACCGTATGGAATACCAGGGCGAGGGAATTGTCCTTTATGCGGACTATGTAGAGCCCTGCGAACCGCTGAAAGAAGAAATGGTGTATTTTAATTAGGATACCCTAATTTAATCAAGAATATTTAACCATAGATATAGCTGTAGTAGTGAGGACAAAAGGATGTATTTAATCGTTGGTTTGGGTAATCCAGGCAGACAATATGAGGCGACCCGCCATAATATGGGATTTGACGTGATCGACAGGCTGGTGGAGGAATACCGGATTCCCCAGGGCGGCGTGAAATTCAATGCCATGTATGGAAAGGGAATCATAGGAGGGCAGCAGGCTCTTCTGATGAAGCCGCTTTCTTATATGAATTTAAGCGGCGGTCCCGTGCGGGATATGGCAAATTATTTTAAAATAGACCCGGAGACGGAAATGATCGTTATTTATGACGATATCGATCTGGAGCCGGGACAGCTCCGTATACGCAAGCAGGGAAGCGCCGGGGGCCACAACGGGATCAAGGATCTGGTGCAGAAGCTGGGAACCCAGAAATTTATACGGATCCGGGTGGGCGTTGGGGCGAAGCCCCAGGGCTGGGATCTGGCGGATTATGTACTGGGAAGATTTTCGGGCGAGGACCGGAAAATTGTGGACGAGGCCCAGGAAAGAGCCTGCAAAGCAGTGGAAATGATTCTTTCCGGCGGAGTGGACGCGGCGATGAATGAGTTCAACAAAAAATCGGGGGTCGTATGAAAACATTTTTGCAGCCTCTGCAGAAGCTTGCAGAGATGGAGGAAATACAGGAAAAAGCCGTGAGAAACCGCGGCGTGATCGCGGTCAGCGGATGTATGGAGTCCCAGAAAGCACATTTTATATATGGGCTTTCCGGGCTTTTTCCATATCATCTGATTCTGGCGGAGGATGAGCGCAGCGCGAAACAGATCTTTGAAGACTACCGTTTTTACAGGAAGGATGTGTATTACTATCCTGCCAGGGATCTTTTGTTTTTTCAGGCGGACATCCACGGCAATCTTATCATCCGTCAGAGAATGAAGGTAATAAAGGCGCTTCTTACCGAAAAGAACATCACCGTCGTCACCAGCATCGATGGCTGTATGGATTTTCTGGAGCCGCTGGATTCCATAAAAAATCAGCTTCTCAGCTTCCGGAACGACAGCAGCCTGGATATTGACAGGCTCAAGGACGATCTGGTGAAAATGGGATACGAGCGGGTGGGCCAGGCAGAGATGCCGGGCCAGTTCTCCATTCGAGGGGGAATTGTGGACGTTTATTCCCTCACTGAGGAAAATCCCTGGAGGATCGAGCTGTGGGGAGACGAGATTGATTCGATCCGGAGCTTTGACGCCCAGAGCCAGCGCTCTCTGGAAAATCTGGAGGAAATTGTGATCTATCCGGCGGCGGAGCAGCAGGCGGAAAAAAGCGGCCTGACCTTTCTGGATTATTTCCCGCTGGAAAAAACCATGGTTTTTCTGGATGAGCCCAACCGGCTTTCGGAAAACGCGGGAGCTGTGGAGGAGGAATTCCTGCAGAGCTGCCGGAACAGAGAGGAAAAGGGAGCCGGAAATATTTCCAGGGGATGGATGTGCGGCTGGGAGCAGCTTCAGAAAAAGCTGAATCTCCGGTGCTGCGTATCTCTTTCCTCCCTGGAGCCGCAGAAGGCCGGATGGAATATTACGGAGAGCTTTTCGCTTACGGTAAAATCCATGAATTCCTATCAGAACAGCTTTGAGCTTCTGACAAAGGATCTGAGACAGTATAAAAAAAGAGGCTACCAGACGGTGCTTCTCTCCGGATCCAGGACAAGGGCGGAGCGTCTGGCGAAGGATCTCCAGGAGGAGGGACTGACGGCCTTTTACGGGCAGGATACGGACCGTATTCTGGAGCCGGGCGAGATCATGGTTGCTTACGGCCATGCCAGAAAGGGCTTTGAATATCCGCTGATCAAATTCGCGGTTATCACAGAGACGGATATTTTCGGCAAGGAGCAGAAGAAAAAAAAGAAAAAGAAAACCTATAACGGAAACCGCATACAGGATTTTTCCGAGCTTGCCATCGGTGATTTTGTGGTCCATGAAAAGCACGGGCTTGGCATTTACAAAGGAATAGAGAAGGTAGAGGTTGATAAGATCGTAAAGGATTATATCAAGATCGAATACCGTGGAGGAAGCAATCTCTATATCCTGGCTACCCAGCTTGACGCCCTTCAGAAATATTCGGGGGCCGATACGGCAAAAGCGCCCAGGCTCAATAAGCTGGGCGGGCAGGAATGGAAAAAGACCAAGACGAGAGTCCGGGGCGCCGTGCAGAATATAGCGCGGGAGCTGGTGGAGCTTTACGCGGTGCGCCAGGAAAAGGAAGGCTATGTCTGCGGCCCGGATACGGTTTGGCAGAAGGAGTTCGAGGAAATGTTTCCCTATGAGGAAACAGAGGATCAGCTTGCGGCCATTGAAGATACGAAACGGGATATGGAAAGCACGAAGATCATGGACCGTCTGGTGTGCGGGGACGTAGGCTACGGAAAAACGGAGGTGGCTCTGCGCGCCGCCTTTAAGGAGGTTCAGGAAAGCCGGCAGGTGGTTTATCTGGTACCCACAACGATCCTCGCGCAGCAGATTTATAATACCTTTGTCCAGAGAATGAAGGAATTTCCGGTGAGGGTAGACCTTCTCTGCCGTTTCCGTACTCCGGCCCAGCAGCAGAAAACCATCAGCGATCTGAAAAAAGGCCAGGTGGATGTGATCATCGGAACTCACCGGGTCCTGTCAAAGGATGTGGAATTTAAAAATCTGGGACTTCTGATCATTGACGAGGAACAGCGCTTCGGAGTGGTTCATAAAGAAAAGATCAAGCAGCTGAAGAAAAATGTGGACGTCCTCACCCTTACGGCTACGCCGATCCCCAGAACTCTTCACATGAGCCTGATCGGGATCCGTGATATGAGCGTTCTGGAAGAGCCGCCTATGGACCGGGTTCCCATACAGACCTATGTAATGGAATATGACGAGGAAACGGTCCGGGAGGCGGTAAACCGGGAGCTCAGAAGAGGCGGACAGGTGTATTATGTGTACAACCGGGTAAATGATATCGCGGAGGTGGCCCTCCGCCTGTCAAAGCTTCTGCCGGAAGCCAGGGTAGATTTCGCTCACGGGCAGATGAGCGAGCGGGAGCTGGAGGCGGTGATGTACGCCTTTATCAACGGTGATATCGACGTGCTGGTATCCACCACGATCATAGAGACAGGGCTGGATATTTCCAATGTGAATACCATGATCATCCATGATTCCGACCGCTACGGCCTGTCTCAGCTCTATCAGCTTCGGGGAAGGATCGGCCGCTCCAACAGAACCGCTTATGCCTTTTTGATGTACCGCCGCAATATGATGCTCCGTGAGACGGCGGAAAAACGTCTGGCGGCCATCCGGCAGTATACGGATCTGGGAAGCGGATTCAAGATCGCCATGCGGGATCTTGAGCTCAGGGGAGCAGGAAATCTTCTGGGAGCGGAGCAGCATGGCCACATGAACGCGGTGGGCTATGATCTTTACTGTAAAATGCTCAGCGAGGCGGTAAAGGAAGCCAAGGGTATTCATACCATGGAGGATTTCGAGACTACCATCGACCTGAATATAGACGCGTTTATCCCGGACAGCTATATCAGCAGCGAGTACCAGAAGCTGGATATTTACAAAAGGATCGCCGGGATTGAATCCCAGCAGGATTACGACGACATGCTGGAGGAGCTTCTGGACCGCTTCGGGGAGATGCCGAAGGCGGTGCTGAATCTTCTTGCCATCGCCAGGATGAAAGCCCTCGCCCATCGTTCTTACGTGGCGGAGATCAAGCAGATGGGCAAAGACATGAAGATTACTCTCTACGAGAGAGCCAGGCTGAACCCTGCCGGAATCCCGGGACTTCTGCAGAAATACCGGAGAGGCCTGCAGTTTAAGGCGGAGCAGGAACCCAAGTTTTTGTTTACTCCCGCAGGCAGACCGCTGGAGGCGCTGACAGACTTCCTCGAGGAGCTGGAGAAGCTGGTGGAGGAGTGAACCTGCTTCGGTCGGTGCTAAACGGACATCTACTGGATGGCCAGGCTGTTACAAAAAAGAAGCTGCTGTACCAGAAAAGAGATGAAAAAGCGCATGGGAATTGATATAATAAAAACAGTAAAAGCCTAAGATATACGCTCCGCAAGGATGCGCGAGCGGGTCTTGAATTATGGGCGGATTGTATGAAGGGAGGGGAGAAGATGGCATACACCAGACACAGGATTTCTATGGATTTTGCGGTGAAAAGGCTGCAGGAGGATTTTCGGGACTATGTTCAGGAGGTTTACTTATATGGGAGCTGTGCCAGAGGCGACCAGAAATTTCGCTCAGATGTGGATCTCCTCGTAAAAGTAGAGGAGGGAACTTCTCCCCGGATTTTACGAAAAATGAGAGCGGCAGTTATGCCAGAGACAACGGATCTTCCGGAAGTAGAGCTCAAATTTACATCCGGGCCGGAATTCAGCAGCAGTCGTTGTTTTAACGAAAATATCAAGAGGGAGGGAAAACTGATTTGGAAAAGGGAATAAGTTATTATGACCTGGCGGAAAATGACTATCAGTTCCTTCTGAAGGACTGGCAGGAGGGAAGAATTGGAAATTTGATGTGCTCTGCAGCGCAGAATATCTGTGAAAGGTATTTGAAGCATGTGATTGATTCCTATATAACGGATACGGATGTGACTAGAATTCTGCAGACACATTCGTTAAAAGCTCTGCGAAGGTTTATGCAGGAGCATGTACCGGATTTTGAGGGTAAATGGAAAATAATTCTTCAGGCGGACGGATATTACTTTTCCACCAGATATCCAGGGGATACAGCCTTTTTTGTAGGGAAAGAGGACGTGGATGAATGTTGGGAGGCAGTGGAGGAAACAAGAAGAGCGGTCATACAGTTAATTAAGGAACAGAAACAGAGAAAAATGCCGATTGACCAGGAAGGCGCAGTCTGACTGAGGCTCCAAAGAATCCAGCCCCTCGCCGTAGGCGATTCAAAATGGGCCGGATTCTGCTGAAGTTCACAGATATCTGTGAACTGTAACAGCTTAGAAAAGAAAATATGTATTTTGTGTGTTTCTCCTTGCCCTGTGGACAAAAAAAGTTTATACTTGTAGAAGTGAAAACAGGCAACAATGGAGGAAGAAATGAAAAAAATATCTAAGAGAGCAGCTTTTGCGGCTCTTGCAGGCGTAATGGCTGCGGGAATGCTGACAGGCTGCGGCGAAGAAGAAAAAGTAGATGGAACACAGACGGTGGCTACAGTGGACGGGGAAGAGATTCCCATGGGTATTTTAAGTCTCGCCGTACGTCAGAGCCAGGCTCAGGCAGAGGCGATGTATGCCAGTTTTATGGGAGGAGCCGATTACGCGATCTGGGATTCAGAGGCAGAAGAAGGAAAGACCTACGGTGAGCAGGCGATTGAGGAAACTCTGCAGCAGATCGAGCTGATGTATATTATGAGGGCAAAGGCTTCCGATTATGATGTGGAAGTTACCGAAGAGGACGAGACTGCTATAGCGGATGCGGCAGCGTCCTTTATGGAGGCCAACAGCGAGGAAACCCTGGAGGATCTTGCGGTTACAGAGGATCAGGTAAAGACTTATCTGGAGCTTCAGACCTATCAGGAGCGTATATATGATCCGATCATCGCGGATGTGGATACAGACGTATCCGACGAGGAAGCTCAGCAGTCCTCTTTCACCTATGTAAGCATTTCTACCGCGGATCTGGAGGAGGACGAGATTGAAGCGAAAAAGGAAGACGCCCAGAAAATTCTCGACGCTATGAAGGAAGATCCGGAGGCGGATTTTGATGAAGCCGCAAAGGCGGTCAGCGAGGATTATACTGCGCTGGAAGGCACCTTTGACGCCAATGTAAGCGAGGAGGAAGAGACCGACGAGGAAGACATTACCTATGCATCCTCTTATCCGGATGAGGTTATGGAGGTTTTGAGAACGTTGGAGGACGGAGAAGTAGCTTCTGATGTGATCGAGACAGATACCTCTTATTATGTAGTCCGCCTGGATCAGAAAAATGATGAGGAAGCTACAGAGGACAAAAAAGCATCCATTATCAGCGACAGAGAGAGCGAGCTGTATACCGATACCACCCAGCAGTGGCTGGACGAGGCTGAGATCAGTGTAGATGAAGATGTATTGAAAACCCTGAAGCTCACAGACAGCCATAAATATACGATTTCCACTTCAACAGATGAGACGGCGGATACAGAGACCGTAGAAGACGCGGAGATTATTGAAGATGCGGACGCGGATGCTTCATCAACAGAAGGTACCGATGAGACAGAGGTATCTGAGGATACACTGGATGAGGATGAGGTGCTGGTTCCTGTAGAGGAGGAAGCTCCGTCTACAGAGGAGGCTGAGGACGTAGAGGAGACGCCGGCGGATGCGGAAGACGCCGCTGCAGAGGCGGAGGAAAGTGACGCAGTAGCGGAGGATGAGGCAGAATAACGCCAGCCTGACAGTTGCAGAGGAATATAAAAGAGCAGGGGAAGGTTTCCTAAGTAAAGGATACGTTTCTCTGCTTTTCTATTTTGGGGATGAACAGCCCATTTTGATTTGAGACGGTATATTTTCTGTTTCTTGGGAAAAATGCGCAATTCTTTAACTGCCTGATATTGTTACTGTTCGCAAGTAGCTGTGAATAGTAACACAATCTCATATAATATATTGAAATATATGTAACAGTTCAGCCCGCGCCATTCGTAAAACCGCACTGTGTGCTTACTGTGGCTAACGCCACTGTTTTACTCATAAACGGGCGCTCAGCTCATACAGATGTCCGCTCGCAAAAACATGCAGGCATGTTTTATGCTTCCCGACCACTGTATGGCTGAACTTGTACAAATATATTGAAATAAGTTATTCGGCTGATAGACTGAGAAAAGATGATATGGTATAATTTTTTTAAGATTTCTGCTGAAATACTTGATTCAATATAAAGCAGAAAAAATGAGGATATACATATTCATAAAGGATGAGAAAATAGGAAGGAGAGTGCTAAGTATGAAAAAGAAAGTATTCAAAAAGTGGGTAATTGGTGTGTTTGCATTAATGATAGCCATAATACAGCCCACAGGTGAGCTACCGATACCTTCATGTCTGAGTACTGTTGTCACAGCAGAAGCTTCTGCAGCCAGCCCCGGTCGGGTTAGCTTAAGTAGTGCTAAACTGATCAGTAATAACACAATACAGATTAATTGGAGGAGAACCAGCAGGGCAACGCACTACCGGATCTACTATAAAGTATCAGGTGGAAGGTGGAAGCACATCAAAACAGTCAGGTCAAATGTAACCTCATATACACATAGATCTTCCTCAAGATATCCGATCAGAGCCGGAAAGAAGTACATATATACAGTCAGAGCATATAATAGTTCTTCTAGGAAATTGGGCAGCTACAATAGCAGAGGATTGGCGGTTACTACGTTAGGGAAGCCGCAGGTATCCTCTTGGAGAAAGACTCATGACTCAGCCACCTGTAATTGCAGAATACCTCATGACGGAGTTCAATATACCATATCGTGGAAGAAAGTTCCAGGAGCAAGCGGTTATCAAGTTTATTACGGAGAGAATGACAATGGGGGATGGTATACGAGTTATAGAAATACAAAAAGCTTAAAGTTTTTAACAAGTTTTTCACATATTAATATTCGGATAAAGGCAAAAGTCAGAGCGTTTAGAAATGTGAACGGAAAGAGAATTTATGGTCCTTGGAGTACAATGAATACTAAAACCATAAAATATTAAGGAGGAGTTAAAGGTACGCCTTCCAGCAGTGGAACTGGAAGTGTCACGTTTAAAAGTTTGCGAGGAAAGGCTTTTCATATAAAAATTCAGAGTTTATGTGGGATAGCAGTACCCTTATCAAACAGGAGGCTGAAAATGCAAAGAACAGCAGGAAAGAAGATAATCTTGGCGGCGGTTGTCTGCCTGTATTTTTGTTTCTTTATTTGGAGCTTTGATACAAAGGCGGCAGAATATAAAGAGACTGCGGAGGACGAGGTTCTGGTTTCCGGGCGTATGTGGGAAAAGGACGGAATCATCTATACGGTTTATAACGCGCAGAAGGACGGAATCAAGGTGATTTCCGGGGATTATCTGGATACAATGATTCTGGATGGGGATAAAATTTACTGGAGAAAGACCACTACAGAGGGAAAAAAACCCTGCCCCATAATTTCCATGAATCTGGACGGAACAGAGCAGGAGATCCTGGCAGAGGATTCTTATCCTTCTTCTTATCTGTGCATATACAATGATTATTTATATTATACATCCCTGGACGCCCGGGGAAATAAGGGAAGCAAAAAGATTAATCTGAAGACGGGAGAAGAAGAGGCCGCCCCTTCTTATATGTTTAGAATGGGAAATGACAAGGTCTGGTTTTCTACATCTCTGGCAGACGAAAAAATTTACAGCTCCGCTCCCGGCTTTAAAAATATAAAACCGGCGGATGCTGTGAACGGAACCCTTCTGGGTGTTGTTGAAACAAAGCTCTATTATTGGGTTCAGAACGACGACGGTACATATACGACCTGCTCATATGAGGAAAGTACCGGAAAGAGCGAGGTCATACTGGACTCATGGCCGTCCAAAACCATAGTGGACAATACAGGACTTTTCTATAAGGATATCCGTGACGGAAATACGGTTTTACATAGACTGGATCTGTCAGGCGGATCTCAGACAGACTATAATCTGGGCGATTTTCATTTATACATGGGCGGCGGCTTCTATGAGTTAGGAAACAAATTATATTTTATGCGTTTTCAGCCTGAAAACGGAGAAAATAATACGGAATTCTGGGAAATGCCGTATAATACCGAAGAGAGGGAGCTGATTGGAATCTGGCATAATTCCAACGCGGAAAATGCGGCCATGGAGCCCTGAAAAATTTATAACAGACAAAACCTAAAACCGGAGCCAGGGGCTGTTTTCAGCCTCAGGCTCCGGTTTTTGCCGCCGGGAACTCTAAATACAGCAGTCCTCCCCAGGATATGTTATATTAAGGAATATCTCATATATAAAGAAGCAGACGGTGAAAACGCGGAACAGCTTTCACCGGAGATATTCACAACGATAAGAGAACAAAGGAGAATATGATGAAACTTCTGATAGCGGAGGATGAAGAGGACTTAAACGCGGTAATCACAAAGAAGCTGCAGGCGGAAGGATACGACGTAGATAGTTGTTTTGACGGCGAGGAGGCGCTGGAGTGTTTGATGCTCACGGACTACGACGCAGCCGTACTGGATATTCTTATGCCTGTAATGGACGGCCTGGAGACGGTGCGCCGCCTGCGCGGAAGCGGAAAATCAACGCCTGTTATTTTTCTTACCGCCAGGGATACCATTCCCGATAAGGTGGAGGGCCTTGACGCGGGAGCAAATGATTATGTGGTGAAGCCCTTCTCCCTTGACGAGCTTCTGGCGAGAGTAAGGGCGGTAATGCGTACGGCCGCCGGGAACAGCTCTGATATTTATGAGCTGGATAATCTGGCCCTGGATATAAGAAGCCGCATAGTCTCACGGGCGGGCAGACGGATTGAGCTTACCGGCAAAGAATACGGACTGCTGGAATATCTTCTTGTTAATAAAAATCAGATTTTGAGCAGAGAGAGAATTTTGAACCATGTCTGGGGATATGACTTTGAGGGAACCGCCAATGTGGTGGACGTTTATATGAATTATCTGAGAAGAAAAATCGAGGCGGAGGATCAGAAAAAGCTGTTCCATACTGTACGCGGGCTGGGCTATGTTATGCGCGTTGAAAAAGACGGGGGGAAAGATGAAAAGAAGTAAGTTCAAAGTACGGATCACAATCTGGTACTCCATAGCGCTGCTGGCTATGTGCCTGCTTATGGGAACCGTTGTGGTATCGCTGTACCGGATAAAAGCCGAGAACAGCGTTCGGGACAATCTTCAGGTTGTGGTAGATGAATGTACCAGAGCGATAAACGGAGAACCGGAGCTCCAGAGGCTTCTCTGGGAAAGCGATATAGATAGCGCGGATAATTCCGGGTTTCTGAGGGAGGATGTATTCCTGATGATCTACCGGGAAGATAGAAGCAGAGCCTGCGGCCTTTTTCTTTATGAGGAGATTGACAAGATTCCCTTTTATGACAGTCAGCTTCAGAGTCTGGAAACAGACGGGATTACGGGCTGGCTTTATGACAGATATATTCAAACCGAGGAGGGAGGACTGTGGATCCGGGGGCTGCAGTACTCTGCCGCGGATATGGGAGATATGATCTATACCCTGGGGGATGTGTTTCTTGTATTCCCTTTTGTCTTAATAACAGCGCTTCTGGGAGGCTACTGGATGGCCGGACGTTTTTTGAGTCCTGTCGCCCAGATCAGCCGTACCGCAGAGGAAATCCGGCAGAGGGGAGATCTCACAAAAAGAATTGAGATCAAGGATACCGGGGATGAGATTTCCGCGCTTTCCCATACCTTTAACGCGATGTTTGAGCGTCTGGAGAAGAACCTTGAAGCGGAAAAGCAGTTCGCCTCCAATGCCTCCCATGAGCTGAGAACTCCTGTTTCTGTCATTATGGCGCAGTGTGAATACGCCCTGGAGAATGAGGGAAAAACGGAGGAATTGAGGGAAGCTCTCGCTGTGATTCAGAGACAGGGCTGCCGGATGTCCCGGCTGATAGAGACTCTGCTCATTCTTACAAGAATTGAACAGAACACAGGATATTATCCCCTGGAAAAAACCAATGTCAGCGCCCTGACAGAAGAAATCTGCATGGACAGGAAGCTGTCCGCAGAAAATGGGATAGAAATGGAAACAGAGCTGGAGGAAGAGGCACGGGCGGAAATAAATCCAGGACTTTTTCAATTGATGCTGGATAATCTGTTGCAGAACGCGTACCGGTACGGGAGGGAGAATGGAAGGATAAAAGTCACTCTGCGAAAAAGAAACGGGAAGGTTGAGCTGCGGATAAAGGACGACGGTATTGGCATCGAAGAAAAAGACCTGCCGCGTATATGGGAGCGTTTTTACCGCGCCGAAGGTTCGCGGAGGAAAAAGGGGATGGGTCTGGGCCTTTCCCTGGTATGGCAGATCGTACGATATCATGGAGGAAATGCCGCGGTATCCAGTATCCCGGGAGAAGGGACGGAGTTCCGCGTAATATTGCCGGATCATCCGGCGGTAGGTTCATCCTTCGCGGGCGGAGGAAAATAATTTTGAGGACACATTCCGGGCAGCGTTATCCGCTGCCCAGTCTGCATTTAAAATCCTCATATCCAAAGGTCCGCAGGCATTGAAGCTGTCCGTCGGAGCAGAGGACAAAAATATCCGGAAGAGCCATTCCGTTGAAGGTATTGTTCTTGCAGGTAGTATAGATGGCCATATCTCCGAACAGGAGCAGATCCCCCTCCCGAAGTGGCGTGTCAAAGCTGTAGTCACCGATCACATCTCCGGCAAGGCAGGTGGGACCGCCCAGACGGAAGATATAAGGCAGTTCTCCGGACTCTCCCGCGCCGTACAGCGGCGGCCGGTAGGGCATCTCCAGTACGTCCGGCATATGGCAGGCCGCGCTGGCGTCCAGGACGGCAATGTGTGTATTCCCGTTTCGGAAAACATCCAGTACCCGGGCGGCCAGGTAACCTGCATTTAAGGCGCAGGCCTCCCCGGGCTCCAGATACACCTCTACGTTCCATTTCTGGCGGGCGCTGCGGATGCAGTTCTCCAGTCTGGCGATATCATAGTCAGGCCGTGTGATATGGTGCCCGCCGCCGAAATTCAGCCATTTCATATGGGGAAGGATATCCCCGAAGCGCTGAGAAACCGCGTTCAGCGTAGTTTCCAGAGCGTCAGAATCCTGCTCGCAAAGGGTATGAAAATGAAGCCCGTCCAGAAGCTCAAGGAGCCGGGGCGTCATCCCCTCCTCCCACTGGGCCCGGGTGGTACCCAGCCGGCTTCCGGGGGCGCAGGGATCGTAGATCTCGTGACCTTCCTGTGTAGAGCACTCCGGATTGACGCGCAGCCCCACGCTTTTCCCGGCTTTCTTCGCGGACGGCCCGAATTTCTCCAACTGCCGGGGAGAGTTGAAAACAATGTGATCGGCATATCGCAGCAGCTCTTCAAACTTATCCTCCCGGTATGCTCCGCAGAACACATGCACCTCTTTTCCCGGCATTTTTTCGGAGCCAAGACGGGCCTCATAGAGACCGCTGGCCTCTGTTCCCGCCAGAAAAGGCGCGAGCGCCGGGTACAGGTCATAGTTGGAGAAGGCTTTCTGCGCCAACAGGATCTTACAGTCGGTGCGCTGGGCTACGCCGCTCAGAATTTCGCCGTTCCGGCAGAGCGCGGCTTCATCCAGAATGTAGCAGGGGGTAGGGAGCGCGCCGAAAAGCTCCGCCGGATTTTTTCCGCCGAGACCCAGAAAGGGCGGACGGTTATCTCCTGACGCGCCCATCAGTCTACTAATACCGGCTCATGGCTCTCGTTTCTTGGCAGTCCGTATTTCTCCAGAGCGTCCAGGAAGGGATCGGGATCGAACTCCTCTACTGTGTAGACGCCGGGCTTATTCCATTTTCCGGTCAGGAGCATCATCGCGCCGCACATGGCGGGAACGCCGGTAGTATAGCTGATGGCCTGGCTTTCCACCTCGCGGTAGCTTTCCTCGTGATCGCAGACATTGTAAATATAGTAGGTTTTATCCTTGCCGTCTTTTTTTCCGGTAAAGATACAGCCGATGTTGGTTTTGCCCTTGGTGCGGGGGCCAAGGCTGGCGGGATCGGGCAGCAGAGCCTTCAAAAACTTGATGGGTACGATCTGCTGGCCTTCAAATTCCACAGGACTGGTGGAGAGCATACCCACGTTTTCCAGACAGCGCATGTGATCCAGATAGCTCTGTCCGAAGGTCATAAAGAAACGGATGCGTTTTACTTCCGGGATGTTCAGGGCCAGGCTCTCGATCTCCTCGTGGTGGAGCAGGTACATATCCTTGTGGCCCACTTGGTCAAAATCATACTCCCTCTTGATGCTCATAGCCGGAATCTCAACCCAGTGACCGTCCTCCCAGTAGCTTCCCGGCGCGGATACCTCGCGCAGATTGACCTCGGGATTGAAATTGGTGGCGAAAGCGTAGCCGTGATCGCCGCCGTTGCAGTCCAGGATGTCGATGGTGTCGATGGTGTCGAACTCGTGCTTTTTGGCGTAAGCGCAGTAAGCCTGGGTAACGCCCGGGTCAAAGCCGCAGCCCAGAAGAGCGGTAAGCCCCGCCTCCTCGAATTTTTTGCGGTAGGCCCACTGCCAGCTATAATCGAAATAAGCGGAGAAGCCGGCTTCCTTGCAGCGCTTTTCATAGATGGCGCGCCACTCCGGATCATCTGTGTCCTCAGGCTCATAGTTTGCCGTATCCATATAGTTGACGCCGCAGGCCAGGCAGGCGTCCATGATCGTGAGATCCTGATAGGGCAGGGCGATATTCATCACCAGGTCGGGCTTGTACGCGTTGATGAGGTCGATGACCTGCTGTACGTCGTCCGCATCTACCTGGGCGGTGGTGATCTTTGTGGAAGTGTTTGGGGAAAGCTTGGCGGCAAGCTGGTCGCATTTTGCTTTTGTACGGCTGGCTATGCACAGCTCGGTAAAAATATCGCTTGCCTGACAGCATTTGTGGATGGCAACGGAGGCGACGCCGCCGCAGCCGATAACAAGAACTTTGCTCATAATTGTTCGCTCCTTTTTTATGAAAGATTTATTGTATACTACAGTTGGAATTATGCCTGCCTGCGCCTGCATACTCATAAAAGAGTGACCCTGGAATCTGCGCCAGTCAGATTAGTAAGATTAAAAGGCGGAATACAGCGCCAGAAGCAGTTCCCGGAGAACCTTGCAGGCGGTCGCCGTGGAAACGCCGCTTGGATCCAGCGCCGGGGCCAGTTCGTTGAGATCGGCGCCTACTATATTGGCGGAGCAGACGGTGCGGATGGCCTTTAAGAGCTGGACAAAGCTGACGCCGCCGGCCTCCGGCGTGCCGGTGCCGGGGAAAGCGGAGGGATCCAGACAATCCAGGTCAATCGTAAAGTAGACAGGCACGCCCTTTTCCCGCAGGACGGAGACGGTTTCCTCCAGTCCCTCAAAGTCAAAGGGATGCAGGTTTGTGTGGTTCCGGGCGAAACGGAATTCCTCCCGGTCTCCGCTGCGGATGCAGAACTGATGGATGCGTCCGTCTCCGAGAAGCTCGTGGCAGCGCCGCAGTACACAGGCGTGGCTCAGCGAGCATCCCAGGTAGTCGTCCCGGAGATCGGCGTGAGCGTCAAAATGGATGATGTGAAGCTCCGGGTATTTTTTCGCGGCGGCGCGTACAGCGCCCAGGGTGACCAGATGCTCTCCCCCAAGCAGGAGAGGGAGCTTTCCGTCCGCAAGTATGCGGGCGGCGCGGGCCTCGATATCCTTCAGCGCGGATTCGGGGCTTCCGAAACAAAGCTCAAGATCTCCGCTGTCAAATACCGCGCAGTCCGTCAGATCCGCGTCCTGATAGGGACTGTAGGTTTCCAGACCGAAGCTTTCATGGCGCATGGCCGAGGAGCCGAATCGGGCTCCGGGCCGAAAGCTGGTCGTGGAGTCGAAAGGCGCTCCGTAGAGAACGATACGGGCCTCTGAATAGCTGCTGTCGCAGCCGATAAAGGTTTCAATATTCGGTGACAGCATAGTTTAACCTTCCACCTCCTGCAGCATTTCCTCCAGAAAAGCAGGCAGCCAGAACGCGCCCACATGCAGTCTGGGAGTATAGTAGCGGGTATGCAGGTTCAGCTTTACCCAGGCTTCTGTGTTAAGATCATCGATGGGATGATATTTTTTGCTGGCAAATCCGAACAGCCAGTATCCTGCCGCGTAGGTGGGAATGTGGGCCTGGTAAACCCGGCTGATGGGGAAGGTGCTGACAATGCGCTTGTGACTTCTCTGCATGGCGCTGGCGTCTTCCGCATAAAAGGGACTGCCCTGCTGGTTGACCATAATTCCGTCCTCCCGGAGCGCGTTATAGCAGTTTCCATAAAATTCCCGCGTGAACAGACCTTCCAGAGGACCGAAAGGATCAGTGGAGTCCACGATGATGAGATCGTAGGCAGCCTCCCGCCTGCGGATAAATTTCAAAGCGTTGTCAAAGTAGGTATGTACCCGGCGGTCGTCCATCCGGCAGGCGTTGCTGGGAAGATAGGTGCGGCAGGCTTCCAGCACCTGGGGATCCATTTCCACCAGATCGATGCGCTCGATCCGCTCATAGCGGGTCAGCTCCCGAACCACGCCGCCGTCCCCGGCGCCGATCACCAGGACGTCTTTGACGCCGGGATGGACCGCCATGGGCACATGGGTGATCATTTCGTCGTAAATGAACTCATCCCGCTCTGTCAGCATGACGTTGCCGTCCAGAGTCAGGACGCGTCCAAACTCCGGCGTTTCAAAAATGTCAATCTGCTGGTAGGCGCTCTTTTTTGAATAAAGATGCCTCGTGACCCGGATGCTGTGCTTGACATCCGGCGTATGAAATTCGCTGAACCACATTTCCATGTTCATCACTCTCCTTTTATCAGGTCACTGGTTTTTCCGATTTATATATGGGCGCGCCGGAACCGCGCTTATACCAGGACGTTGATTTCCTTCAGATCCGGATCCTCCGGGCCGGTCATGTTGCAGCCTTTTTCTTTGGCGTACTGAATGTGCTCCAGAATTTCGGAGGTAATGCGCTCTCCCGGAGCCAGGATCGGGATGCCGGGCGGGTAGCACATGACGAACTCGCTGCATACCCGTCCTTCGCTCTCGGCCAGAGGTATGCTGACCTTTTCAGCGTAAAAAGCTTCCTGAGGACTGGTGACGACCTCCGGATCAATATATTCCTGGCTGAGAAGTCCGGTGGCGTCCTTCTGGTAACGGCGCCGGATTTCAGCCAGCGCGCTGACCAGACGCTCCAGCTCCTGGGAACGGTCGCCCATGGAGAGATAGGCCAGTATATTTCCGATGTCCCCGAACTCGATCTGGATATCGTATTCATCCCGCAGGATGTCGTATACCTCGATTCCGGCAAGGCCTATATCCAGCGTGTGGACGCTGAGCTTCGTAGTGTCAAAATCAAACACAGAATCGCCGTTCATCAGCTCCCGGCCGAAGGCGTAGTAACCGCCTACCGCGTTGATCTCCTCCCGGGCGTATTCCGCCATGTCGGCTACCTGGTGAAATACCTCCCTGCCCCGGAGGGCCAGATTGCGCCGGCTGATATCAAGGCTGGACATCAGAAGATAGCTGCCGGAGGTGGTCTGGGTCAGGTTGATGATCTGACGCACATATCCGGCGTGGACATTGGGGCCCACCAGAAGCAGGCTGGACTGAGTGAGACTGCCTCCGCTTTTGTGCATGGAGACGGACGCCATATCGGCCCCAGCGGCCATGGCGGAAACAGGAAGTCCGTTGCCGAAATAAAAATGCGTGCCGTGGGCTTCGTCTGCCAGGCAGAGCATCCCGGCGTCGTGGGCCATCTTTACGATGGCTCTCAGATTGCTACATATCCCATAATAAGTGGGATTATTCACCAGAACGGCCACTGCGTTGGGATGCTCCGCGATAGCCTTTGCTACCTGTTCCTTCTTCATTCCGAGAGAAATTCCCAGCCTCTGGTCTACGTCCGGATTCACATACACCGGAACCGCCCCGCACAAAACAAGGGCGTTGATCACGCTTTTGTGGACGTTTCGGGGCAGAATGATCTCATCTCCCCGTTTGCAGGCGGTGAGCACCATACTCTGTACGGAGCTGGTAGTGCCGCCCACCATCAAAAAGGCGTGGGCCGCGCCGAAGGCATCCGCCGCCAGCTCCTCCGCCCTGCGGATCACAGAGATGGGATGGCACAGATTGTCCAGAGGCTTCATACTGTTTACATCCACATCTACACATTTCTGGCCTAAAAACGCGGTCAACTCCGGGTTGCCGCGGCCGCGTTTATGGCCTGGTACATCAAAAGGAACGACCCGCATCCGCCGGAAGGTTTCCAGAGCTTCGTAGATAGGAGCGCGGCTTTGGTCAAGACGGGTTCGGCTCATTTTAAATTCCCCCTTTCTATGGCCGCCGAAAGAGAATACACCGTATATATTTCCGAATACGGGCGGTGCGGCCATGACAGTTTTATGGCAAAAAAAACGCAGGCTGTGCGTGTGCATAACCTGCGTTTATCATCCAGAATACGTTGTGTTTCCCTGTATATAAGCCGGAGGGCTTATGACGCGTATACCGCCGCGCGGGACAGCCAGCCCTAAAGGAGCTGCAGGGAAGATCAGAATCGTCATATTGGATGGAATGATCAGAGTCTATATAGCAATCATACGTTTACTACTCTTATTGACCGTTTCACAAGTCTGCGCACAGGCGCATTTCGGTTATGAAGTAACCAACTTATAAAATTTGAGCTTTTAACTCAATCAATAAGGCAACATAAAGCTGCCGCTCGGCAGTGGACCCGGCTGTCCGTATGGCCTCTTAACTCCCGGTGGGAGCGGTCCTGAATAATTGCTTTGAAAAGACCCCTAATTATCCTCCCAAAACTAAGCGAATTTTAGCATAAGGGAAGTGTTTTGTCAAGATTTGTAATTTATTTGCTGAGCGTGAACCGCCGGAAGTGCCAAAGGACACGTTCCGGCGGGAAAAAGAATTTCTGTTATTTTTTTCCTTCGTGCTCCTTCATCAGTCTGCGTACGGTCATGACGCAGGCCAGAAGGCCGATGAGGTTGGGAAGAACCATAAGTCCGTTGAACATATCGGACATATTCCATACAAGATCTACCTTCAGAGTGGATCCTGCGATCACAAAGAGTACTACCAGCAGAGCATATAATTTGACAGCCTTGCCGCCGAAAAGATGGCGTACGTTGACTTCGCCGAAATAGTACCATCCCACAATAGTGGTGAAGGCAAAAAACAGCATACAGATTGCCACGAATATTTTTCCAAAGGAGCCAAAGGCCGCGTCGAAAGCGCTCTGTGCGAGGGCGGAGCCTGTCAGGCCGTTGTTCCAGACCCCTGTGGAAAGAATAACAAGAGCGGTCAGCGTCAGAATGATAAAGGTGTCAATGAAAACCCCCATCATGGCGATAATGCCCTGGTCAGCCGGATGCTTTACGTCAGCAGTGGCGTGAGCGTGAGGAGTGGATCCCATACCTGCCTCGTTGGAGAAAAGCCCGCGGGCCACGCCGTAGCGCATAGCCTTCTGTACGGTTACGCCGAGAGCGCCTCCGGCTACAGACCGCGGGGAGAACGCGCCCACAAAGATATTTTTGAAGGCTTCTCCTACGCCGGAAAGATTCATAAATAAAATCGTCAGGCAGCCTACGATGTACAGCAGCGCCATAATTGGTACGATTTTTTCAGTGAAACGGGCGATCCTGCGGATGCCGCCCAAAAAGATGAAGCCTGCGACGACGGCCACGCAGACGCCCACAGCCAACGGATTTACATGAAAAGCGTTATGAAAAGCGTCTCCGATAGAGTTGGACTGCACCATATTTCCCATAAAGCCCAACGCCAGGATGATCGCTACGGAGAAAAAGCCTGCCAGAAAACGTCCGAACCGTCCTTTAAAGGCATAGCGGATGTAATAAACAGGACCGCCTACAAAAGAGCCGTCCTTTACTACACGGGTATGCTGGGCCATAACTGCCTCCGCGTAGATAGTTGCCATACCAAAGAATGCGCTCACCCACATCCAGAAAATAGCGCCCGGGCCTCCGGAAGCTATGGCCGTGGCCGCGCCTGCGATATTTCCGGTTCCTACCTGAGCAGCGATAGCCGTTGTGAGCGCCTGAAAGGAGCTGAGTCCGTTTTCACCGCTTTCTCCGTGAAGAGAAAAATTTCCGAACAGAGCCTTCATGCCAGCTCCGAATCTGCGGATCTGGATAAAGCGCAGCACAAAAGTAAAAAAGATACCGCTTCCAAGAAGAAGGATCAGCAGAGCATAATCCCAGAGGAAGGTGTTTACACTGTCTACAAGTTTTGCAATGAATTCCATTTTTACCTCCTTCACGGCGCATTGACTGCGCCAATAATGGTAGATTTGGAAGTTTACTTCCAAACGTTCCCTCTCAAAGCTATAGATTTTACATACCGGACAGCCTTCGTTCCGGAAAAGCGTCAAAAAACTTTCCGGGGGCTGACAAAACGAACAGCTCTGTGAGAAACGGAAAAACAACGCCATATCCGGCGTCCTATTCCATGGTAAAAAAATAAAAAGGTTCACGGGAAAAACTCCGGTGAACCTTTACACGCATAAAAAAACAGATATATTATCTGTTGTCTGAGCGTTCACTGTCCTTTTGCCTGAGAGATTCAGAAGTCCCTTCCATGTGTATCATACAGGAAGAGACGCTTCCTTTCACCTTCGGCACCCGTTTGCCGGGATTCTCCAGAGAGCCATCCGGCTGCAGTCCTGTTTTCCTGTGAAAACACCTGAGAGTATTATTCCTTCGGCGGGTCGAAACCACTTTCCTGCAGCTTTCTGCTGGCACGATATGTAATTGCTAGGAACGATTATAGTTGGAATTGTGTCAGTTGTCAATACATTTTGTAATTATATAGCGTCCCTCTGCCCTGCGGTTACGCGGATTCCGTTTACCTCCACATTGTCTTCCATAGGGATCACCAGACATCGTCTGCCGTCGATGGTCCTTGTTTCCACGATTTCCGCCCGTTCGGGATTTACATGGATCACCACATCCGGCGTCTTGATCTCCACCCGCCTTGTATTGGTGATATTGGAGGCCATAAGAGCGGTATCTTCCCCGGCTGTAGCCTCGTAGCAGGCGTCGAAGGTCTCAAGCTTTTCATCCTCTACTCCACATTCCTCAAACAGACGCTTTACCTCCGGCTTGGTGAGAACGGCGGGTTCCGGGGCGTCCTTCTGGGTTTCCACCCATTCGTTCAGCTTTTCGTGGATGCTCATAACGGTGTCGTAGGCGCAGTCCTCGCCAAGGGTTTCTTCCACCAGGGCGTTGAAGGAATCCCTCTGGCCTCCCGCGGACAGCGGCGCGGCGCAGCCAAAAAGCTCATCCACAAAGGCTGTGCGGAGCTGCTCCGGATTTTTTGAATAGTAGAGAAGTCCATGGATATCCGTGCTGCGGTCGTTAAATACCGGAAAAAGAAAGCCCAGATCGGGCATTTCCACAATCCAGTCGCGGATGCGGTCTTCGATATGATTTGTCTCCGCGTTGTAGCAGAGTCCTGCCTTGGAGAGCTTCACCGGGCAGATGCTGCAGAGAATATGATCGTAGACCTCATCGGAAGCATCGAACATTTCCTGGCCGTCGGTGGATTTTCCGGGAATATCGTAGACCGCGTGTATCAGGATGATATAGTAATTTTCACCGAAATCATAGGATTCGATAATTTTGTCGTAAAACTCGTCTACAAGAGCGTCGTCCTGCAGCTTGCTTCCCCTGAGGCGAAGCAGAAATTCCTGGGCGCCGCCCTCTTTTTCCTGTTCCAGTGGAAATTCCATATTCATGAGATTTTTGCCGAGAGTTCCGGAAAGTGTTTTGCGGAAAATCTCAAAATATTTGAAGGCTTCCTCCTCGGAAAGTGAGAGAAAGGCTTCCTTCAATTTTGTTTTTTTATTTTTTTCGCCGTCCACATAGCATCCGCAGATGCGGGTAATGGAGCAGTTGGCGGGAGTAAACTGCTTCTTTATCTCAGATATTTCTTTTTTATTCAATGAAGTTCATCTCCTGTTCAAAATTTTGCTGACTGGAGTCTATTATAACCTGAATCCGGCAGGGGGACAAGTGGGTTCTCGAAACGAGAAAAGATCATTCTCAACAGAGAAACGGAGCCGATGCTCATTCCAAAATTGCAGCAGCATCCGCCCCGTTCTGTCTGTATCCCTTATTTTGTTTTCACTCGTTTAATCGCCGACCAGTTCGAATAGTAGTTTTTTCCGGACACAGTCCGATAGGTTCGTATTCTGATATAATAATTCTTTTTCGCTATAAGACCTTTTTTCGTATAGGATGTCTTAGAAGCGCCTATAACCCTAATTGTCTTTGCACTTTTCATCTTGCTGCTGGTAGAATACTGGATCTGGTAGCCAGTAATCTGACCGGTCTGTTTTTTCCATTTTACCGTAAAGCCTTTAGAGGCAGCCTTTACACTGGAAAGATTTGTTGCCCTTGGAATAATCTGAAAAGTTTTGGAGAGCGTACCTGTATAATTCCCTTTCAGCTTCACCGTAACCTTGTAAGTTCCCACATTTTTACGGCCTTTCGCATAGGTCGCAGCGTAATAAGATGAGGAAATTTTATTTCCTTTCGCATCATAGACTGCCACGGACGGCTTCCGCACCTTTCCATTATACGTATAGGATGTTACGGATAACTTCAGCGTCTTTGCATAATAGATAGTGGTATTTTTTGCTACATATCCACACTGACTGCATTTCTTTACTATAGAGCCGTTCTTCCTGGTTGTTGCTTTGGTTGTAATCGTTTTATACCTATGCGCGGTTTTGGCAATCGTCTCTGTTTTCTTGGTGCCGCATGTGCTGCAGGTATAAGTCCGGACACCGGTCTTCGTACAGGTAGCCGCAGTAGTGACCTTGCCGCTGCCCCAAGAATGTGTGTGACTGCCAGTGCCGGTACTGCTTCCAGTCGCAAACGAAAGCGTATACATTCCGGTAGAGTAATAATATCTGCTGATTCGTATGTAGTAAGTTCCTCGTTTCAGACTCTGACTGAATGTAAAGGTGCCGTTTACCGGTCTGGATGACTTCAGCACGATATAGCTGGAATCATAAATACTTATGACTCCATCCATTTCATTGGCATAACGGATTGTCACAGTCCTATCTGCCGGCAGGGTAAAAGCAAAGAAGTCATACTCCTCATTTTGAGCAAGAAAACCACGGATGGTTGTCTGGCCGGAGATTCTCATAGCCTGAGAGAAACTGTCGTTCGGCTCAGTGTCCTGACTTCCAGCAGCAGTAAACGCAGCTTTCAGCCGATAGGTGCCTGTATACGAATTGGCATGTCCCCACACAACGACGGTATAAGTGCCGGCCTGGAGATCCGCACTCACCACTGTTGTCTTTGGGTTTGCTGCGGATGTATTGTTTAAAAGACTCGACTGACGATATGTCTCTTCAATATCTTCGCTGGTAATAGCCACATAAGAATACCCGATATCAAGCCCCTGGTAAGTAATATCCAACGTGCCGGGCTGACTCAGTGTGACCTTATAATAGTCGCGGCCACCCTTTACCGTGAGATCTCCATCCACCCAGTTTCCATTGGCTGACAGACTGACAGTAGCCGCCAGAGCATCTGTCTTTCCAAATATTGCAGTCATGAAAAAGACAAGGCAAATCATCAGAAAAACTCTGAATTTTTTCATAGCACGCTTCCTCCTCCATTTTTAGAAATCTGTATTAATCTTATCTTACTCTTTTTCCTGGAGACCCGTTTTAAAGCTTTGAATATCCAGCGCCGTTTACTATAGCGTCGATCTTCTGGCGTTTTTTGCACAGAGGGCAGTCGTGGAATTTATAGCTGCCGTAATCAGGAATATCCCTCTGCTGGAAAATGGAATGTACGGGAAGCTGGGCTACGCTGGTAACCGCGCTGAAAATAGCCGCGATCCCCCGGATCTGGCCGCCGTAGTACAGGACGCTTTCCACGGCTCTGGAAAGTGTTTCTCCTGTGGTAACAGCCCCGTTCAGGATCAGAACATTTTTTCCGCTGATCATGGGCTGTATGTTGTCGCGGAAGATCATCTGCCCCACACTGTTATACTCCGGCGAGGTGATGTAAATGGTCTGGTGGGCGTTCATGGAAAGAATTCCGGCCTTGGTCAGTTCCTCCGCCAGATACGCGCCTACCACTTCCAGACCGTCCATACATACAATGGTGTCGATAGGGATGGAGGCTTCGTAGTTCGCGGCAAGAGCCTCCGCGATCCTCCGCGCCTCGGAGCTTCGGGATTTCATTGTGGTAATGTCCAGAAAATGAGTGATGTGGGACTGGGGCGTGGCAAAATGTCCCGGATAAATCTTGAGCTGGATACGATCATCACTGCGGGCGTAGATCTTGAACATCTTGGATTCCATAAAACGACCTCCTTTATTTGATTTTTCCTCTTTTCCGAAAAGAGGATCCGAACTTTTGAGATAATTTATTATATCATTGGTGAGGGTAAATATTCAATATATTCTGTAAATTATTAGGAGGTTTTCGTAACAGTTCGGCCATACAGTGGTCGAGAAGCATAAAACATGCTAGCATGTTTTTGCGAGCGGACATCTGTATGAGCTGAACGCCCGTTTATGAGTAAAACAGTGGCGTGAGCCACAGTAAGCACGCAGTGCGGTTTTACGAATGGCACAGGCTGAACTGTCTGTTACAGGGATTCGGAAGTTAAACAAAAACATATTTCCGTAGCCGCTCAAAAGCTTCCACAACAAGGCTGTGAGGGAGGGCAAGATTCATGCGGATATGGCAGCTGCCGTGGAAGGGCCTTCCGTCCTGCCAGATCACGCCCGCCTCCACGCCGGAGCGCTGCAGAGTATCAATATCCGTATGATGCTCCAGACACCACTGCGTACAGTCCAGAAAAAGCATATAGGTTCCTTCCGGCCTTGTGGTTTTGACTCCTTTGAAATATTTCTGGATATAGGAAACCGCATAGTCAAAATTTTCCTTGAGAACCTGGCGGAGCTCTTCCAGCCATTCCAGTCCCTCGTCACTGTAGGCAGCCATCAAAGCGTGCATGGAAAGCATATTCATGGAATTGTAGTGGGTAGCGGCCCCCGCCTTTGTCACCCGGTCTCTGAGATACGGGTTGTAGATGACATGATAAGAGCCCACCAGCCCCGCCAGATTAAAGGTTTTTGAGGGCGCGTACAGGGCGATGGTCCGCATACGGGCATCCTCCGAGATCATTTGGACAGGCGTGTGCCGTACGCCGGGCATGGTAAGGTCGGCCCAGATTTCATCAGAGATCACATAAACGTTATATTTTTTATAAATGTCCATCAGCTTTTCGATTTCCCATGGCTCCCATACGCGGCCGGAGGGATTATGGGGCGAACAGAAGATTGCGGCGTGGATATTCAGGCGGGAGACCTTTTCCTCCAGATCCTCGTAATCAATGCGCCAGACGCCGTTTTCATCCTGGATCAAAGGATTCAGGACAAAATTCCACCCGTTGTCTTCCGCGCAGTGGGTAAAGCCGATATAGGTGGGAGACTGAAGGATCACAGAATCCCCCGGCTGGCACAAAATGCGCAGCGCGCTTACTACGCCCCCTAAAACGCCGTTTTCGTGGCCGATACATTCCGCGGTCAGCCCGGTAACTCCGTAATTCTGCTCATGCCAGCGGATGATGGAATCATAATATGCCTTTGGCGGCTGGAAATAGCCGTAAGCCGGGTGGGCCGCCCGCCGGGCGATGGCCTGGGGCACTGTGGGAACAGTGGCAAAATTCATATCCGCCACCCACATAGGAATAATAGAGAAGCCGTCTTTGACCCTGGCGTCGGCAAAGGCTCCGCCGCTGACGCCGGAATGTGGGGCGTCCACAGCGATAGCGTCCTTGCCAAGCCGGTCCATGATCGTGGTAAAATCGTATTTCATAAAAACATCTGCCTTTCTGTGAGAGTGAGTTTATTGCGCTTATTTCTGCATGTCAGCAAGTGATCGTCTGTCCTGCGCAGTTGATTTTGGAGAGCGGCGTTTGGGAAATATCGAACCCAGAGCTTTCGCCGGTGTATAAATCCGCAGGAAAAGACTGTGAATTCATTGTAATAAATAAAAATCAGACTGTCAAACGAACAGGCGCGGAGCTGTTATTCACTTGTGATAATGTCTCATTAGGATTCACTTGAGATTCTGTCTCTTTTTGATATTCTATAAAAGCTATGGAAGAAGGTAAAATTACATTGTCATAAGAATAACTGAAAACGTTTACTGTCATCAACCGTTTCATCGACAAGTCTATTTCCAGACAACAAGCCGCTGAGCTCTTAGGTCTTTCTACACGCCGGATTACACGCTTAAAGAAAGGAAATTAACAGTAAAAATAGACATAAAAAAACGGGGCTGTCGCATCAATGATTAAAAAATCATAGATGCGGCAGCATCTTTTCGCCATTTTTTCACGGAAATGTTTTTGTTACTTATTCCATTTCGGAAAAATGGCATACTTTAATAGACCTTTTGCTCAAAA
>DXEG01000007.1 GCA_019115125.1 Candidatus Blautia faecipullorum | reverse complement strand
AGGATGGGTGAACCATACTCATGGAATGTGGATAACTCATCTGGATTTTGTTGTATATGTGTTTTATATCACACAAATACAAAATCAGGATGAGAAACAATTGATTTTAATATTTTATTCTTTACCGCTGATACGGAACAACATTACTTGACAATGATGTAGATGATAGTGTAGCATCAGAACAAATGGGGCATAAAGATGTGTCCACAACAAGGAAACTATATTATTTTTGCAACAAGAGCAAAAAGACAAAGATTGCACAAATAAATAAAGCGATTAACTTTTAATACCTAGGGTATCAAAGGGTATCAAAGGTATCAATAAGTTGAACACAGAAAAGTCTTTATTTTAGGGCAAATTTCGGGGGATGATGTTGTAGAGTATCGAAATTCGATTCTCTCATCCCCTGTTCTATAAGAACCAGAAGTGTTTGAAAATAAGCATTTCTGGCTCTTTTGTTTTTGTTTTTATATAACAGGAAATGCCTTGTTGCGTTAATGTATAAATCAAAAGAGAAATAGAGGAAGCTTACATTTGAGATTTTAATTTGGATGATATGCAGATTGCACATTAATTCTGTGCAGAAATAATATTGAGCAAAAAAACGAAACCTGTTATATTTTACTTAATTCAACAATAAGCCGTGCGCGAGAGTATACCTACAAAGGAGTAGCTAATGATCAGCTGCTCCTTTTTTCGTTGTCTGGCAAATTAAAACAAAGGAGAAATAGCATGAAAAAAAGAAAAATAGGTCTTATGACATTAACCGCTTTCTGTATTGGCGATACAATCGGCTCTGGAATTTTTGCTACTTTACCAGAAGGGATAAGTCGTATTGGTTCAGGAGTAATCTATGCATGGATCGCTACAATATTATTTACCATAATTATCAGTATTCCATCTCTTATACCGAGTACGGTACTGCCTTGTCCATCATCCAGTTACACCCTGTCCTGCAGGCTGATAAGTCCATATATTGGCTTTCTGGAGATCGTATCTGTGATCAATTACATTACAATTCTGGCTTTTTTGGGAACTTTTTTCGGATCATATCTTGAGATCGTTTTTCCAAATGCGCCCAAGAACCTTGTATCTATAGGGATAATATTGCTAATGTGGATTATTAATCTTTTTGGCGTGGAATCTGGGACTAAATTACAGAATCTGATTGTCCTTGTACTAATAGTATCATTTTGTGCTTACATTGTGTCTGGATCTGCATATATTCATACGAATCACCTTGCCGTCAGCGGTATGCTTGCACCGGGCAAAATGAAAATAGAGGCGTTTGCAGTTGTAGTAGGACTGTTTTATAATTGCATGGGGGGATGCTTCACCCAGTGTTTAGTATTATCAAATGAGGTAAAAAAACCTGAAAAGAATTTGATCCGTTCTGGTTGTATCACGGCAATATTTGTTGGGTCTCTGCTTGGGCTTATGAGTATTGTTACTTTTGGAATTACAGGAAAATCAAATTCCATTGAATCCCTGGGTACTTTGGCTAAGCAGTTTATGCCTGCTGGATTGTGGTATTTATTTATAATCGGCGGAGCATGGGGCGCCATGCTTTCCACTATGAATGCCGTAATACTCAGCGTTGGCTATCGCCTGGATACAATGGCTGAGGATGGGATCTTTCCCGCGTTTTTCAATAAAAAACGGATTATCTTCCTGACTTTTAAGCAAGTAGACAAAGCGGCTTTAAGAATTGCATCCCAGAGCAGGCGGGCTTTTTACGTGAATAGCGCTGTAGGTTTTTTACTGAGCTTCACCGGCCGATCAGCCGGATGATCCTTGGACGGTTATACCGCTGTATCATTACAAAGGCCAGATCAAAAAGAGCGGCAAGAACGGAAGTAATGATAAATACCATAACCGCGCCGAACCGTATTGAAAAAACGATAGGAATAAAGCTGAGCAGCACGATGGTCTCATGCACAAGCTCCGCCTGACAGGAGGCCTGGGCAATCTCATCCCAACTGTGCTTTTTTGGATCAAACAGACTGGTATCGTACGTAGGCAGTAAGCGCTTCCAATGTTTCACATTCAGTCTTTTATATATTTTTTTCTCCCAGGCTTTGCATTGATACCATCGTTTTGTGTAATCCGCTTTGTTGGCCATTATCCTGTCAAACATAAAACCTACAGCAAGCCGCATTAAAAAATGATAGGCTGTCGTCAGAAAGGTAATGGCAGCCGCAAGTATTGCTTTGCTGCCCGATTCTTCATATAAAAAGAAGCAGACTGCGGTACATATCACAGACAAGATTGCTATGGTTATTATGATTTTTTTCATGTTTTCCCCTTATAATTCGAATTTGATATCTTTTGATCCCCTAATTCTATATGCAAAATAGTTCCCATCCATCGGCGTGCAGGATTTGCAGATGCAGCGTGATAACCGCTTTTTCTTCGTATAGATTTTTTTGTGTCCTGCCTGGTTGGATAATCAATTTTATTATAGCATACTTATATCGTGATACACTTTATTTTATAAACTGAAATTATAAAATCGGGGAGTGGATTACGATGGAGATATGTGATAATATGAAAATAAGTTGACAAGAACCTGAGATACTATGATATTTGGTGTTTTGAAAAAAAGACTGGCAAAATTTCTTATACTGTTATATAATTACCACTGTCTTTTCAGCATAAAATAAGAGAGACTGTTGATCTTCACCAGAAATCTCTTCAGAGGATTGATCCTGGAATTGATTTCGGAGGGGACATCCAGTCACAGAGGCCCGTACGGGCAGATAGGAGCAGATTAAAATATGAAAAAAAAGAACAGTCCATCGATCATGCGCCTGATCCTGCAGATATTTCAGGGAGCGCTGATCGGGTTGGGAGCAGTGCTTCCCGGTATTTCAGGAGGCGTGCTCTGTGTGGTATTCGGAATTTATAAGCCGGTCATGGAGCTTTTGTCCCATCCCTTTAAAAATTTTAAAACACATGTGCCAAGGCTGATACCGGTGATTATCGGCGGAGCTGTGGGATTTTTGGGAATCGCCAATCTGCTGGCATACTTTCTGGAAAAATATCCCGACACCTCGGTATGTCTTTTTGTGGGACTGATCGGAGGAATGCTTCCGTCTCTTTTCAGAGAAGCCGGTGAACAGGGAAGAACAAAAGGCTCTTTCATTTCCATGGGAATCGCCATGGTAGTGATCTTCATCCTGTTGGGAACTCTGAATATATTGTCCATTGAGATCAAACCAGGCTTCGGATGGTTTTTGTTCTGCGGATTTTGCCTTGCGCTGAGCGTGATCGCGCCTGGAATGAGCTTTTCCACCTTGCTGATGCCGCTGGGCTTATATACGCCCTTTGTAGACGGGATCGGCCATTTGGATTTCTCTGTGCTGGTTCCAGGAGGAATCGGAGCGGTTATCACTGTGATCTGTCTGGCAAAGGCTGTGAACTCGCTGTTTGACCATCATTATAATCTGGCCTTCCATGCCATTGTGGGAATTGTTATTGCGGCTACCGTGATGATCATACCTTTTGGAAGCTTCGCTTCTTCGGCAGGCCAGTTCGCGGTAAATCTTTTCTATCTGGTTCTTGGAGTTGTTGCCGCGTTAGTGCTGGACTATTTCAATCAGAAGGTTCCGGTAGAAAAATAAAGACCGCTTCTTTATCACAATAGGAAAGGCAAATGCAATAAAGAAAAAGTCAGATCCGGTTTCAAAACAGAATTTTTACTGTTTGGAGCCGGATTTTCCGTTAGCAGAGATATATGATATAATCAATACGGGTAAAAAGAATACAAATTAAAATGAAAAACGGAGAGGGGAGGAGCATCTTGGAAAATCAAAAAGAAAAATTTGCTTCAGATACGTCGGGCAGAACTGCGAAGGACTGGGCAGCGGCTTTGCTGGCACTGCTGATCGGCCTGACGGTGGCCCATCTGGGAGTTACGATGTTTCTTTTATCAGAGATGGGTACGGATACCTTTACGGTATTTATTCAGGGATTGGCAGTAAGAGCCGGATTTACGGTGGGAACGGTACATGTGATCGTGCTGTGTATCCTGATGGCGGTGATGCTGCTGACTACAAAAGGTTATGTAAAGCCGGGGACGGTGGTCTGCGCTTTCTGCGGAGGGCCGATCATTGACTTTTTTACCTGGCTTTTAGGAAATTACATAAACGGTGACGCGCCAATGGTTGTTAGGGCGGTCAGTGTTGTGGCGGGATGTGTGATCCTTTCCGCCGGAATGTCCGTTGTGATCAACAGCAATGCGGGAACCGGGCCGAACGATCTGGTAGCTGTGATTCTGTCTGATAAAATAGAAAAAATAGAATTTCGCTGGATCAGGATTGCCTGCGATCTCTTTTTTGTGGTTCTCGGCTTTTTGCTGGGCGGAACCGTGGGCGTTGGAACTATCGTGGCGGTATGCCTGACCGGGCCTCTGGTACAGTTTTGGCTTCCTGTTACGAGGAAGCTGGTGAAAGCAGCGGGAGTCCGGTGAACAGATTTTTTCAATCAGCATAAAGGACAGGCGATAAGTTAAGTAAACTTCCAAATCTACCATTATTGGCGCAGCCAGTGCGCCATGAGAGGAGAAAAAATGACGGATTATATGATTATTAACGGCATCATTGTGAATGGAAAAAATGAGCCACCCTTTCCCGGGAATATCATGATCGAAAATGGAACCATCCGGGAAATCACAGAACCCGGAAAGATTCCCACAAATTATCCAAAAGAGAAGCTTCTGGACGCGAAAGGCGGGTATGTAACTCCGGGATTCATTGATATTCACAGACACGGAGACTGGGAAGCTCTGAAATGCGGAGATGACGAACTGCTGAACCGTCAGGGAATTACTTCCGTGGTAAACGGCAACTGCGGCCTGTCTGTGGCGCCTGTGGGAAAAGGACACTCAGGAGAGATTCTTTCTTTTCTCAGCAGCGTTACCGGGGAGCTGCCGGAGGAATATGTGGTCACGGATACTGACGGAAAACAATCCTGTACCGTCGCGGAAACCTTTCAGTCTTATATGGATGCCCTGGGAAAAACAAAGAGAAGCGTCAACACAGGAATGTTAGCGGGAAATGGGACCATCCGCGCGGCAGCAGCCGGATATATTCCGGGAGCTCTGTCAAAAAATGAACGGCGTCTTGTCTGGAAAAATCTGGAGGAATCACTTGCTGCAGGTGCCCTGGGAGTCAGTCTTGGCGTGGCATATGCCCCGGAATTTGAATATGACGCGAAAGGACTTACGGAAGCGCTGATGCCTCTGAAGGACACGGACATTCCTATAACTACTCATGTACGGAGCGAGGGGGACGGATTTGTAGAGTCTGTAAAGGAGGTTATACAAGTAGCGAAGGCGCTGCATATCCCCCTCCACATCAGTCATGTAAAGTGTATTGGAAAAAAGAACTGGGGCGTCCGCTGCCGTGAGATTCTGGAACTGTTCCGGCAGACCAGAGCGGAGGGGATACAGCTTGATTTCGATCTGTATCCGTATCTTACAGGCTCCACCCAGCTTGTACACCTTCTTCCTCCGGAATGTCAGGAAGGGGGAACGGAGGAGATCATCGAAAGACTTCAGGATTCTGTGTACAGATGGCATCTGACGCAGATCCTCAGAAAGCCCTCCAGACATTTTGAAAATATTGTAGAGCTTGCCGGCTTTGACCAGATTTACGCCAGCACGCTTCATTCCGATAAATATATGGCTATGACAGGGAAATCCCTTGCGGAGATTGCTGAAATATGCCGGGAAGATCCCTACAACCTGCTTTATGATATTTTAATTGCCGAGAATTGTCAGGCGACTATGCTGGATACTATCGCCTCGGAGGAGGATATGCTGCATTTTCTGAAGGATCCTCATGCGAATCTGATCTCTGACGCGACTTATCCCACAGGAGGCAGGTATCATCCAAGGGTTTACGGCGCTTTTCCGAAGGTACTGGCAGATTATGTCAGAGACAGGAAGGTATTTTCCATTCAGGAGGCGGTATACAAAATGACGGGAAGACCGTCAGAGGTCCTTCATTTGGCGCCCGGAGCGCTGGAGCCGGGCAGACCCGCGGATATCAATATATTTCATCTGGAGAACATACAGGTTCCGGCCGACTTTGACCATCCGGCGCAGCTCTGCAAGGGCTTCGACTATGTGCTTACAGCCGGGGAAATCGCTGTAAAGGACGACAGATGGCAGAATACAGGATCCGGGAAAATCCTGAAAAGAACAGAAAAATGAATCCGGTCTTTTCAGAATGGGGAGAAAGAGATATACTTACTGTTGGAAAAGGCCAGGAATACCGGATTTGCCGGGAAAAGAAGATCTTTTTCAGGATTCTAAAAATATAAGAGAGTAACTGAGGTATTGCATATGAATATACAGGAAACAGTGATATTTCTGATGGAGATGATCGGGACGGTCGCTTTTGCCGCTTCCGGCGCCATGGTAGGCGCAGGACGGGGGATGGACATTTTCGGCGTCTGTGTGCTGGGGGTGGTGACTTCGGTGGGAGGCGGTATGATCCGCGACATCGTACTGGGGATCATTCCCCCGAATATGTTCCAGCACCCGGTATATACTGTTGTGGCTACGATCACCTCCTGCCTTGTTTTTCTTGTGCTGAGTGTTAAAAAAGAGCTGCTGGAGGGCCATCTAAGGGAAAACTACGACCGCATCATGCTGGTGATGGATTCCATCGGCCTTGGGATTTTTACCGTTGTGGGAGTAAATACAGGGATCAACAGCGGATATATGGATCATACTTTCCTTCTGGTATTCCTGGGAACGATCACCGGAGTGGGCGGAGGACTTCTGAGAGATATGATGGCGGGGGTTCCGCCCTATATCTTCGTGCGTCATGTTTATGCCTGCGCATCCATTGTAGGCGCCATCGCCTGCGTCTATATCTACCGGTGCTTCGGGGCTGTGGCCGCTATGGTGGGAGCCTCGGCGGCAGTTATCGTGATCCGTTATCTGGCGGCGCATTACCACTGGAATCTGCCGAAACTGACAAGCGAAAACCGAGGGGAGGAATAGAAATGGATCTATTGAAGGCGATGCAGGAAAGTCGGGGCCGGGAAGGATCACTTCCGGTGGAAATAAGGGACATTTGGTATTAGCTATAGCAGCAAAGATAAATAGAATTCTAAATATTTTGATAAAATATTGTAAAAATATTATAAATTATAAAAAATATCATATAATACAATACAACTTTACAAAATGAAGCCTCAATGGTACAATAAAAAATGAAAGGAGGATTACTAATGAATTATGCGCATGGCTCTGGGAGAGTTTTTGTAACAAAGAAAAATTTGTCTGAAAAAAAGACGGTTTCAGCAGAAGTTAAATCCAGGAAGTCGTTTATTCGCTCGCACAAATTCGAAGTACATGTTAATCCTTCAACAGGAGCAGCGGAGGTAAATATTACAAAGGAGTAATATGTATAATAATCTGAATGTTGTGCGTTATGATGCCAGTTTACAAAAACTGGCATCCTCATTTTATTCTGGAAATGATTATTTAGATCGGTTTTTGCGAGGTTATTTATCTTTGGATAGTAATTTTGGCAAAACTTTTGTGTTTTTAGCAGATGATGATAAGACGATCATTGGTTACTACAATCTGGGACTGGGGTATATAGAACAATTAGAAGGCAGCTCCGCATATAAAATCGGAGGCGCAGTACATATTAATTGTTTTGCTCTTGATGAAAAGTATCATGGGATTCTTCAGGCTTACACAGACGAAGGGATAAAAATCAATTTGTCAGATGTATTGTTAGAAGACTGTATGCAAAAAATTTGGCAGCTTAGAGAGAAATATGTCGGATTTTCTTTTGTTACATTGCAGTCTACAAAAGAAGGATATAATTTATATGCAAGAAACGGATTCGAGATTTTAGAAGAAGATATGAATTTTTCAATGAAAGATTCAGAAATAGAATGTATACCAATGTACTTGGCTCTTGACATCGAATAAAAAAGCCTCCCGTCCAGGAGGCGTTTTATGTAAAACAGGGAATATCCACGTGTATAAATCATTTCCCATGTCCGGCAGGTTCGCCGGACAATGGGGATGGATGTATGGATGAGGAAATCGATAATAAATTTATGAAAATAGCTTATGCTGAAATAGATATTCCCTGTATTTACCTGTTGACGGCGCTTATTTCCTAAATGGAAAACAGCAGAGTGCCGTAGGTAGGATATGGCAGAATGGATTCAGGGATCAGAACCTCAGCCGCGTCTGCGGACTTACGAAGAGTATCCATATCTGCAAGTACCGTTTTCTGGTAAGTCTTTGCTTTTTCCAGAGGATCGCCGCAGCTTTCTGCTTTTGCCGTATCCGCCTGCAGAGTTTCCAGATCCGCCGCCATAGTATCAGCCAGAGAAGTGAGCTTCTTCAGAAGGCTGGACTCGCTTGTCACGGAAATATCCGGGACAACGGATTTTTTCAGGCTGGCAGTGCGTGCGATCTGTTCCATGTAAGCTGTGACGCTGGGCAGAAGCTCCTTCTGGATGATTTCCGCCATAGTGCAGGACTCAATGTGCAGCGTCTTCACATAATTTTCCAGTTTCACTTCATAGCGGGAGTAGAGCTCCGCTTTTGTAAAGATCCCATGCTCTGTGAGAAGCTTTTCATTTTTCTCGGAAATATAGTGCGGCAGAGCGTCCGGGGTAGAAACAAGGTTGTAAAGTCCGCGTTTTTCTGCTTCCTCCACCCACTCGTCGGTGTAGCCGTTCCCGTTGAATACAATACGCTTGTGAGCGATAATAGTTTCCTTCAGCAGTTTATGAACTGCTTTTTCCATATCCCCGGCAGGAACGCTTTCAAGCTGGTCGGAAAACTGGCGGAGCGCCTCAGCCACAGCAGTATTAAGGATAATGTTGGGATTCGCTACGGAAGCGGAAGAGCCCAGCATACGGAACTCAAATTTATTTCCCGTGAACGCAAAAGGTGAAGTACGGTTTCTGTCGGTGTTGTCTTTGATAAAATGAGGCAGAACCTTGGCGCCGATATCCATCTGCACCGCGTCATGACTGCTGAAATACTGATCGTTTTCGATGGCTTTCAGCACCTCTGTCAGCTCGTCGCCCAGGAAAATGGAAACAATAGCGGGAGGAGCCTCGTTTGCTCCAAGACGGTGGTCGTTTCCAGCGTCGGCTACGGAGATACGGAGAAGATCCGCGTAATCGTCCACAGCCTTGATCACGGCTACAAGGAATACAAGGAACTGAGTGTTTTCAGCCGGTGTTCTGCCGGGATCCAGAAGATTGATCCCTGTGTCGGTGCTCATGGACCAGTTGTTATGCTTGCCGCTTCCGTTGATGCCTTCGAAGGGCTTCTCGTGGAGGAGGCAGACCAGGTTGTGCTTCGCGGCGACTTTTTTCATAACCTCCATAGTAAGCTGGTTATGGTCTACGGCCACATTTGTGGTGTCGAAAACGGGAGCAAGCTCATGCTGAGCCGGAGCTACCTCGTTGTGCTTTGTTTTGGCGGGAATTCCCAGCTTCCACAGCTCTTCGTCAAGATCATGCATATAGGCGGCGATTCTTGGTTTCAGAGTTCCGAAGTAATGATCTTCCATTTCCTGTCCCTTCGGGGCGGGAGCTCCGACGAGAGTACGTCCGCAGAAAATAAGGTCTTTACGTTTTTTATAAAGATCTTTGTCTACCAGGAAGTATTCCTGCTCCGGTCCTACGGTAGTGGTCACATGTCTGACATCTTTATTCCCAAGAATGTGAAGGATCCTTACTGCCTGCCGGTTCAGAGTATCCATGGAACGCAGCAGAGGCGTCTTTTTGTCCAGGGCTTCTCCGCTGTAGGAGCAGAATGCCGTGGGAATGTAAAGGGTTCTGTCTTTGATAAAGGCCGGGGAGGTAGGATCCCAGGCGGTATAGCCTCTGGCCTCGAATGTGGCGCGGAGTCCTCCGGAAGGGAAGCTGGAGGCGTCCGGCTCGCCTTTTACAAGCTCTTTTCCGGAAAAATCCATAATGATCTGTCCGTCTCCGGTAGGTGAGATGAAGCTGTCGTGCTTCTCCGCCGTGAAATTGGTCATGGGCTGGAACCAGTGTGTATAATGGGTGGCTCCGTTTTCAATGGCCCATTCTTTCATGGCTACGGCTACGGAGTTCGCTACGTCCAGTTCAAGGTGCGTTCCGTTTTCAATGGTTTTTTTCAGTGCCTTGTACATATCTTTCGGCAGCTTGCTGCGCATGATCTTGTCGTTGAAAACCAGACTTCCATAAAGTTCGGGGATATTCTGTGCCATATTGTTTCTCCTTTCAATTTCACAGTCATTTTCTTTAAAAATAAAATGAAAATGCCCGCCTTAAAGATTTTTTACAAATAAAAAAGGCGCTCTGGATATTCTCCAAAGCGCCGTTGCTTTATGTGATGTAGTATACACAAAAAAAATCAGTTGTCAATGGTTTTTGGTAAAAAAATTAAATTTTAGTGACAGTTCAGCCAGACAGTGGTCGGGAAGCATAAAACATGCTTGCATGTTTTTGCGAGCGGACATCTGTATGAGCTGAGCGCCCATTTATGAGTAAAACAGTGGCGTCAGCCACGATAAGCACGCAGTGCGGTTTTACGAATGGCGCGGGCTGAACTGCTGCAATTTTAAAATAAAAAGCGGGGCTTGACAAAATCATGTCTTCCATTATAATTTCAGTGTAAGCAAAGGCGCTTCGGATATACCCGGAGTGTCTTTTTCTGTTCAATAGAACCCACGGTAATAAAGAGGTAATCCCTAAAGGGATACCTTTATGCCAGAACCCATGGCGGTAAGGAGGTAAGCGATGGCGGAATTGAAGGAAGCCTGCGGTGTATTTGGAATATATGATCTGGACGGGGGAAACGTAGTGCCCTCCATTTATTACGGACTGACAGCTTTACAGCACAGAGGCCAGGAATCCTGCGGGATGGCTGTGTCCAGGACAGAAGGGGAGGCTGGAAATATCCAGTTTCATAAAGATCTGGGGCTGGTCAGCGAAGTGTTCCGGGAGGACACGCTTGATAAAATGACAGGAGATATTGGAATCGGGCATGTGCGCTATTCCACCACCGGAGCCTCCGTGGCGGAAAACGCCCAGCCGCTTGTATTATCCTATATCAAGGGGACACTGGCTCTGGCCCATAACGGCAACCTGGTAAACACCCCGGAGCTGAAATGGGAACTGATCCAGAACGGAGCTGTTTTTCATACTACGACAGATTCAGAGGTGATTGCTTTTCACATTGCCAGAGAGCGTGTGCATTCGAACTCTGTGGAGGAAGCGATCCTGAAAACAGCCCGGAAGCTCAGAGGCGCTTATGGTCTGGTGATCATGAGTCCCAGGAAGCTGATCGGCGTGAGAGATCCCTACGGGCTGAAGCCCCTCTGTCTGGGAAAGAAAGGAAATGCTTATGTACTGGCCTCGGAAAGCTGCGCCCTTGCGTCTGTGGGCGCGGAGTTTATCCGGGATGTGGAGCCGGGAGAGATGGTGACAATTTCCAGAGAGGGAATCGAGTCCAATAAAGAACTCAGTACAGGAAAACATGCGCACTGTGTGTTCGAGTATATTTATTTCGCCAGACTGGACAGTACCCTGGACGGAGTGGGAATTTATGACGCCCGTGTCCGGGGAGGGAAGTCTCTGGCAAAATCTTACCCGGTGGAGGCGGATCTGGTGACCGGGGTTCCGGAATCCGGCATTCCGGCGGCAAAGGGATTTTCGGAAGCCTCCGGTATTCCCTTCGGTCTTGCTTTTTACAAAAACAGCTATATTGGCAGAACCTTTATCAAACCTACCCAGAAGGAGCGGGAGTCCAGCGTCCACATGAAGCTCAGCGTCCTGGATTCCGTCGTGAAGGGAAAAAGGATTGTTCTGGTGGATGATTCCATTGTCCGGGGGACGACTATCGCCAATCTTATTCATATGCTGAAAAAAGCAGGCGCCCTTGAGGTTCACGTGAGAATCTGCTCTCCGCCTTTTCTGCACCCGTGTTATTTCGGTACGGACGTACCTTCCAATGACCAGTTGATCGCTTCCAGCCATACTACGGAGGAAATATGCCGGATGATCGGAGCGGACTCTCTTGGATATATGCAGATTGATTATCTGGAAGGCATGGCGGGAGGGCTTCCTATCTGCAAGGCGTGCTTCGACGGCAAGTATCCTATGGAGGTCGAATAATACAAATTTCATATTTACAAATCAAAAAAAATAGTTTATAGTATTGGACATATAAAAATCATGTTTGGACTGACAAAGGCGTCAGAAGCCGGGAGAGCGGATTCTCCCGGTATTCTGGCGCCTCTTTTTTGTGCCTGGGGAGAGCGGAGGTTCGGGATTTCCCGAAATTCTGACGGATGCCCGCGATTTCGGAATGTGACCTTCGGTGATCTCGGAGAGGCAGACTTGGCAGCTCCGTCCCGGGGAACCGGTACATGATTTTTGTAACAGTTCAGCCATACAGTGGTCGGGAAGCATAAAACATGCCTGCATGTTTTTGCGAGCGGACATCTGTATGAGCTGAGCGCCCGTTTATGAGTAAAACAGTGGCGTTAGTCACAGTAAGCACGCAGTGCGGTTTTACGAATGGCGCGGGCTGAACTGTTACTGATTTTTGACAGAAAGGCAAACAATTTCCTGTAAAGGAATTCAGCAGCATGGAGGAGGAAATCGATAATGGCAGTAAAATATGTTTTTGTGACAGGAGGAGTGGTGTCCGGCCTGGGAAAGGGGATTACTGCGGCGTCTCTCGGGAGGCTTCTGAAAGCCAGAGGCTATCAGGTGACCATGCAGAAATTTGATCCCTATATCAATATTGACCCGGGAACCATGAACCCTATTCAGCACGGAGAAGTGTTCGTGACGGACGACGGTACGGAGACAGACCTGGATCTGGGACATTACGAACGTTTTATTGACGAAAGCCTTGACAAAAATTCCAACGTGACCACCGGAAAGATATACTGGTCTGTTCTTCAGAAAGAACGGCACGGAGATTTCGGCGGAGGGACGGTGCAGGTGATCCCGCATATCACCAATGAGATCAAAAGCCGTTTTTACCGGGCGAAATCGCCGGAGGAGGAGCGCATCGCCATCATTGAGGTGGGCGGAACGGTGGGAGACATCGAAAGCCAGCCCTTTCTGGAGGCGATCCGGCAGTTTAAGCACGAGGTGGGACCGGATAACGCGGCGCTGATCCATGTAACCCTGATCCCGTATCTGAAGGCGTCCGGTGAGATGAAAACAAAGCCTACCCAGGCAAGCGTTAAGGAGCTTCACGGAATGGGGATCCAGCCGGATGTCCTTGTGTGCAGGAGCGAATATTCACTGACGGATGAGATCCGTGAAAAAATCGCTCTTTTCTGCAACGTACCGGTTTCCCATGTGCTGCAGAATCTGGATGTTGAGTATCTGTACGAGGCGCCGCTTGCCATGGAAAGAGAAAAGCTGGCGGATGTGGTCCTGGAAACTCTCCGTCTGGAGAACCGGAAGCCGGATCTCGCCGGGTGGCAGGAGATGGTGAAAAATTTAAGAAATCCCGAGAATACGGCGACAATAGCCATTGTAGGAAAATATACGCAGCTCCACGACGCATATTTAAGCGTGGTGGAAGCCCTGAAGCACGGCGGGATTTCCTGCAGAGCCAAGGTGGAGCTGGTTTGGATGGATTCCGAGGAACTGAATGAAAAAAATCTGGATCAGGCCCTTCACGCGGTAGACGGAATTCTGGTTCCGGGAGGCTTCGGCAGCAGGGGGACGGAAGGAATGATATTGGCCGCCCAGTATGCCCGGATCCACAAAATTCCATATCTTGGCATCTGTCTGGGAATGCAGATGGCCATCGCGGAGTTTGCCCGCCATGTGCTGGGATATGAGGACGCCAACAGTATTGAGCTGGATCCGTCCACAAAGCATCCGGTGATCGCCCTGATGCCGGATCAGGAAAGCGTGGAGGATATCGGCGGAACCCTGAGGCTGGGAAGCTATCCCTGTATTCTCACTGAAGGAACAAAAGCCAGGGAACTGTTTGGAAAGAAGGAGATACAGGAACGTCACCGCCACCGCTACGAGGTAAATAACGCTTACCGTGAAGCGCTTTCGGAAAAAGGAATGATTATAGCAGGGACTTCTCCCGACGGACACATTGTGGAGATGATCGAGCTTGCGGATCATCCGTTTTTTGAGGGGACGCAGGGCCATCCGGAATTTAAGTCCCGTCCCAATCATGCGCATCCGCTGTTCCGCGGTTTTGTGGGAGCGGCGGTGAAACATAAGGAAGAGAAAAACAGCGGAAATTAAGAACTGTAATTCACATAGAAAGGATGAGAAGGATGAAAGAAGTGAGGAGAGAAGCCCAGGGTCTCTATCGTCCCGAATTTGAACATGATAACTGCGGTATCGGAGCAGTAGTCAATATAAAAGGAAAAAAGACACATGATACAGTCGCCAACGCGCTGAAAATTGTAGAGCATCTGGAACACAGAGCCGGAAAGGACGCCGAGGGAAAAACCGGTGACGGCGTGGGGATCCTTCTTCAGATCTCCCATAAATTCTTCAAAAAAGCCTGCAAAAAAGAAGGCTTTGACATCGGCCATGAGAGAGAGTACGGCATTGCCCAGCTTTTCTTCCCCCAGCATGAGATCAGGAGAGCACAGGCCCGGAAAATGTTTGAGATCATTGTGGAAAAAGAGGGCCTGAAGCTTCTGGGATGGAGAAAGGTTCCCGTGGACGCAGGTGTGCTGGGACATAAAGCAAAAGAATGTATGCCCTGTATCATGCAGGCCTTTATTGAAAAACCCCAGGACGTAGAAAAAGGGATTGATTTTGACCGCAGGCTTTACATTGCCCGCCGGGAATTTGAGCAGAGCAACGACAATACTTATGTGGTGTCCATGAGCAGCAGGACGATCGTTTACAAAGGAATGTTTCTGGTAGGACAGCTCAGAACCTTTTTTGAGGATCTTCAAAGTCCCGATTATGAGTCGGCCATTGCCATGGTACACTCCAGATTCAGCACCAATACCAACCCAAGCTGGGAAAGAGCCCATCCCAACCGGTTTATCGTACACAACGGAGAAATCAATACCATCCGCGGCAATGCCGATAAAATGCTGGCGAGAGAAGAGAATATGGAGTCTCCCTACCTCAAAGGACAGCTTCACAAGGTCCTTCCGGTAGTAAACCGCAGCGGCTCGGACTCTGCAATGCTTGACAATACCCTGGAATTCCTTGTTATGAGCGGCATGGATCTGCCTCTGGCGGTGATGATCACCATTCCGGAGCCCTGGGCCAACAATGACACGATCTCCCAGGAAAAAAGAGATTTTTACCAGTATTACGCCACCATGATGGAGCCCTGGGACGGACCGGCCTCGATCCTGTTTTCAGACGGGGATGTGATGGGCGCCGTTCTGGACAGAAACGGACTGAGGCCGTCCAGATATTATATCACCTCGGACGGATATGTGATCCTTTCCTCCGAGGTGGGCGTGATGCCTGTTCCGGAGGATAAGATCGTACTCAAGGAACGTCTCCATCCGGGGAAAATGCTTCTGGTGGATACCGTACAGGGAAGGGTGATCGACGACGACGAGCTGAAAGAAAAATATGCGGCAATGCAGCCCTACGGAGAATGGCTGAACAGCAATCTGGTACGTCTCAAGGACATTAAGATCCCCAATATCCGCATGGAGGAATACACCGAGGAACAGCGTGCAAGGCTTCAGAAGGCCTTCGGTTATACCTACGAGCAGTACCGCACCTCCATCCGGAATATGGCGCTCAATGGAAGCGAGAGTATCGGCGCCATGGGAACAGATACTCCTCTGGCGGTGCTTTCCAAAGAACACCGTCCCCTGTTCGACTACTTCAAACAGCTTTTCGCCCAGGTTACCAACCCGCCTATCGACGCGATCCGTGAGGAGATCGTAACCTCCACCAGCGTTTACGCGGGCAAGGACGGTAATCTTCTGGTGCAGCAGCCCGAAAACTGTCAGGTTCTAAAGATCGTTCATCCGATCCTGACAAATACGGATATGCTCAAGATTAAAAATATGAAAATGGAAGGATTCCAGGTGGCGGTAGTTTCCACTTTTTATTATAAAAGCACGAAGCTGGAGCGCGCCATTGACCGTCTCTTTGTAGAGGTGGACAAAGCCTTCCGTGAGGGCGCCAATATTCTGGTGCTTTCCGACCGGGGCGTAGATGAAAACCACATGCCGATCCCCTCCCTTCTGGCGGTGTCGGCAGTTCATCAGCATCTTGTAAAAACAAAGAAGAGCACCTCCCTGGCGATCATTCTGGAATCAGGGGAGCCAAGAGAGGTACATCATTTCGCTACGCTTCTTGGATACGGAGCCAGCGCCATCAATCCATATCTGGCCCTGGAAACGATCCGGGAGCTCATCGACAATCACATGCTGGATAAGGATTATTACGCGGCAGTGGAGGATTATAACCATGCGGTATTAAGCGGTATTGTAAAAATAGCGTCCAAGATGGGAATTTCCACCATCCAGTCTTATCAGGGATCTCAGATATTCGAGGCCATTGGTATTTCACAGGATGTGATCGATAAATATTTTACCGGCACAGTCAGCCGTGTAGGAGGAATTACCCTGGAGGATATTGAGGATAATGTAGAAAAGCTCCATTCCGAGGCCTTTGATCCGCTCGGACTGGCCACAGATCTTACCCTGGACAGCGTAGGCGCTCACAAGATGAGGAGCCAGGGAGAGGAGCACAGATATAATCCTCAGACCATTCATCTGCTCCAGGAATCCACCAGACAGGGAAGCTACGGGCTGTTTAAGGAATATACAAAGCTAGTGGACGAGGAGAGCGGAGGAAGCCTGAGAGGGCTGATGGATTTCTGCTACGCGGAAAATCCGGTTCCCCTGGAAGAGGTGGAAAGTGTAGATGAGATCGTAAAAAGATTTAAGACAGGAGCCATGTCCTACGGCTCTATTTCCCAGGAGGCTCACGAGACCCTTGCCATTGCCATGAATCACCTTCACGGCAAGTCCAACACAGGAGAGGGCGGGGAGAGCGACGAGAGAATCGCCTCCGCCGGAACAGAAAACGACCGCTGCTCCGCCATCAAGCAGGTGGCCAGCGGAAGGTTCGGCGTTACCAGTCGTTATCTTGTATCCGCGAAGGAGCTGCAGATCAAGATGGCCCAGGGAGCCAAGCCGGGCGAGGGCGGCCATCTTCCGGCCAAAAAGGTTTATCCCTGGATTGCGAAGACCCGTCATTCCACACCGGGCGTCAGTCTGATCTCTCCGCCGCCTCACCATGATATTTATTCTATTGAGGATCTGGCCCAGTTGATTTACGACCTGAAAAACGCCAACAAATACGCGGATATTTCCGTGAAGCTTGTTTCGGAGGCAGGCGTGGGTACGGTTGCGGCAGGCGTAGCCAAGGCGGGAGCACAGACGGTTCTGATCTCCGGCTACGACGGAGGTACAGGGGCGGCGCCCAGAAGCTCTATCCACAACGCGGGCCTTCCCTGGGAGCTGGGACTCTCAGAGACCCATCAGACTCTTTTGATGAACGGCCTCAGAAACCGGGTACGCATTGAGACGGACGGAAAGCTCATGAGCGGCCGCGACGTTGCCATAGCGGCCCTTCTGGGAGCAGAGGAATTCGGCTTCGCCACAGCGCCCCTTGTGACGATGGGATGTGTGATGATGCGTGTCTGCAATCTGGATACCTGCCCGGTAGGAGTGGCTACGCAGAATCCGGAGCTTCGGAAGCGCTTCCGCGGCAAACCGGAGTATGTGGAGAATTTCATGAAGTTTATCGCCCAGGAGCTCCGGGAATATATGTCCCGTCTCGGGGTGCGCACAATAGACGAGATGGTGGGCCGTACGGATCTTTTGAAGGCCTCCGCGGCGGCCGAGCCTCACAAAGGAAAAGTGGATCTGGACGCGATCCTGAAAAATCCTTATGCAGGCAGCGGTAAGGTGACCTTTGATCCGAAAGCGGAATATAATTTCGGGCTGGAGAAAACACTGGATGAAAAGGTGCTTCTCAAGAAATGTGAAAAGGCTCTTTCCAAGGGAGAGCGTACAGAAATAAACGTGGATGTGACCAACACTGACCGGACCTTCGGAACTATCCTGGGAGCGGAGATTACAAGAAGAACAGGCGGCGGTCTTCCGGAGGATACCATCGTAGTCAACTGTAAGGGAGCGGGCGGACAGAGCTTCGGAGCCTTTATTCCAAGAGGACTTACACTGAGCCTTACCGGGGACAGCAACGACTACTTCGGCAAGGGACTTTCCGGCGGAAAGCTCATCGTCAAGGTGCCGGAAAAAGCCAGATACAGAGCAGAAGAAAATATCATCATCGGAAATGTGGCTCTTTACGGAGCTACCAGCGGAACGGCCTTTATCAACGGCGTCGCGGGAGAACGGTTCGCCGTCCGCAATTCCGGGGCCAGCGCGGTGGTGGAAGGCGTCGGCGAGCATGGCTGCGAATACATGACCGGAGGCCGTGTGGTGGTTCTTGGAAAAACCGGGAAAAACTTCGCGGCGGGCATGAGCGGCGGAATCGCCTATGTCCTTGACAGAAACAATACTCTTTACAGAAACCTGAACAAAGCAATGATCTCTATTGAAAAGGTAGAGAACAAATATGACAGAAAAGAGCTGAAAGACCTGATCAGCGCTCATGTGGCGGCTACCGGCTCCAGGCTTGGGGCGGAGATCCTGGCGGATTTTGAAAATTATCTGCCGCATTTTAAAAAACTGATCCCCTATGAGTATAAGAGAATGCTCACATTAAGCGCGAAGCTGGAGGAAAAAGGCCTCACTACCCAGCAGGCGCAGATGGAAGCGTTTTATGAAAGCATCGGAGCAAAACAATAAGGAGGAAAACGCTGATGGGAAAGCCAACAGGATTTATAGAATATCAAAGAGAAACTGCAAAAGCACTGGATCCTAAGAAAAGGATCACAGATTTTCATGAATTCAGGACTCCGCTGACCAGAGAAAAGCAGAAACTCCAGGGGGCCCGCTGCATGGCCTGCGGCGTTCCCTTCTGCCAGTCGGGAATGATGATCGGCGGAATGGCTTCCGGCTGTCCTCTTCACAATCTTGTGCCGGAGACCAACGATCTTGTATATACCGGAAACTGGAAGCAGGCCTATCTGCGGCTGAGCAAAACCCACAGCTTTCCGGAATTTACCAGCAGGGTATGTCCGGCTCTGTGCGAGGCGGCCTGCACCTGCAATCTGGACGGAGAGCCCGTGGCTACCAAAGACAATGAGCGCGCGATCATAGAGACGGCCTTCGCGGAGGGCTGGGTACAGCCTCAGAAGCCGAAGGTGCGCACAGGAAAGAGCATCGCGGTGATCGGAAGCGGCCCCTCCGGCCTGGCTGCGGCGCAGCAGTTAAACCGCAGAGGCCACAGCGTTACCGTATACGAAAGAAGCGATCGCCCGGGCGGACTTCTCCGCTATGGGATCCCGAATATGAAGCTGGAAAAATCGGTGATAGACCGGAGGATCCGTATCATGGAGGAGGAAGGTGTGAAATTTGTCCTGAACACAGATGTGGGAAAGGATATCACCGCCGGAGAGCTTCTGAAAAAATACGACCGTGTGCTGCTTGCCTGCGGAGCGTCCAATCCAAGAGACATCCAGGTGCCGGGAAGAGAGGCAAAAGGGATTTATTTCGCGGTGGATTTTCTGGGAAAGGTTACGAAGACTCTTCTGGACAGTGATTTTGAGAAGGTTCCCTATGAGCTGGCAAAGGATAAGCATGTGCTGGTGATCGGCGGCGGAGATACAGGAAACGACTGCGTTGGGACCGCCGTCCGGCTTGGAGCGAAATCCGTGGTTCAGCTTGAGATGATGCCGAAGCCTCCTGTGGAGCGGACGGAAAGCAACCCCTGGCCCCAGTGGCCCAGAGTGCTGAAAACAGACTACGGCCAGGAAGAAGCCATCGCTGTTTTCGGCCATGATCCGAGAGTATACCAGACAACGGTAAAGGAATTTATCGCGGACAAAAAAGGCAATGTCTGCAAGGCGAAGATCATAAAGCTGAAAAGCCAGAAGGACGAGAAGACCGGAAGGATGATGATGGTTCCGGTGGAGGGAAGCGAAGAAGTGATCCCGGCGGATCTGGTGCTGATCGCGGCAGGATTTCTGGGAAGCCAGAAATATGTGACAGACGCCTTTCAGGTGGCGGTAAATCCAAGGACAAATGTGGATACAAAGCCGGAGGGCTACGCGACCTCCGTTCCACGGGTCTTTGCCGCCGGAGATATGAGAAGAGGCCAGTCCCTTGTGGTCTGGGCTATCCGTGAGGGAAGAGAGGCCGCCAGAGCGGTGGATGAGTCTCTGATGGGGTATACGAACCTCTGAAAAGCTCCCGACAGGAGACAATAAGGAAACGGCTTTTCTGTAACTATTCAGCCTCCGGCTGAACCCACGGGTTTTACACCGGCTAGAAAATAGCCGGTGTACCCGTAAATAAATGTTTCAGATTTTGCAGGATCCCCATGTTCCTTCGTTTCAGCGTTTCGATGATGGT
>DXEG01000053.1 GCA_019115125.1 Candidatus Blautia faecipullorum | reverse complement strand
AAGGAAAAATTTATATGCCATGTCCGTCTGGGCGCTGCTGATCAGGGCTTCATCTGAAAGATCGTACAGTTTTTTCAGGAAAAGCAGTTTAAACATCATCTCTGGTTCCTTTGCCGGGCGACCGAAATTTTTACAATATTGCATAAAGAACTGAAAAACATATAAAAATACTATAAAAGAAAAACTTCCACTTAAAAAATGGAAGTTTTTCAGTGCCCTTATTTTATAGAGGTTTGCAAATAAAAAGAGCATTGACCTCCTTTTTCTGGTATAATGTCTATCGCCAAACAAACAGCCCCAACAAGTCCAATGCTCATGGACATTATACTTTATCTTCTCACTATTATTCAATACCTTTATCGAATAAATTGGTAGCTATTAAATTCCATCTGCAGATATATCCCACTCGAACAGTGGACGTTACGAATGGGACTGGAAGTTCCTGATTCCTTACTATGAACACTACTACGGAAAAAAATCCCCCGTTACCGGCGTAACCCCTGCGATATCACTGATCACTGCCGCAGTCCTTCCTGCAATGCCCCGACGACCTACCTCTACCTCAACAACGGCAAAACTAGCAAACTCATTGTGATTCAACTTCTCTCCTCCGGGTAAACCTGGGCCTTTCCCTCAAAAAAACGTCACTGCTCTCAAAGGCCAGTATAAAAATACCGTCCGTTCAAACAAAGGCTATTGACAAAAGGCTCACAGATAATTCTTTTCAACAGCAAAGGGACAATTACTCCCTTCTCCTCCCTCCGGTGAGGGCGGGTGCGGACAGAACCCTCTAAATGAAATAGAGCATTAGTCCTTTATAGGGTTAGGGCAACGACCCGATGTCTAAAATATCAATATCTGCAATTTTCATGGCTCTTTCGAACCTTTTATTTTAGGCTTGATTTCCCATACTTCATTTGACACTACCATATATTGTATAGTATATGCTTTTCATTGCAGAATTTCAATAAAAATAAATTCTTGAGTTTCCGCAGTTCTGTTCACAGAACAACCGTGCGCGCCTGATTGTTATCCACAACTTTAAAAAAATCCTAAAAATATAAGGATTCCTATTTCCTTTTTGATATAAAATTTAATCACCACAAAAAATCGTACTAAACAAAAAGAAGGAGGATTCCCTGTGGTTCATTTTACATCAAATACTTATCAAATGAAACGGGAAATTTTATCTTTTTCCAATAAATTTCCAGAAACCTTCCTAGACCGGAACAAAAATTTATTGCCGACATGAATTATGGTATGCTCGCCTCTGGGAGCTGCCTGCTTACCGAAATCACCCATTCGCTCCATGAACTTTCCAGAAAGATCAATGTCGTTGACCGCCTTTCCCAACACTTTGCTAAGGGTATTCCCAGAAAAGCTCTCAAAGCTTATCTTTCACAAGTCAAAAAGTGGGGTCCGGAACAGCCAGTCATCCTCATCGATGATTCCGATGTTGTTAAACCGGAGGGTTATAAATTTGAATCGCTTGGATGGGTACGCAATGGTTCCGAAAGTTCCTCCACAAAAAATGTCTATAAAAAGGGCTATCATGTGACGGAAGCCACAGTACTCACACTTGACCGCCACCCAATCAGCATCTTTTCCGAAATCCATTCTTCCAGCTAAAAAGGCTTTACTTCCATTAACGGTGTTACCTTCTCCGCTATGGAACGGGCCTGTGCTATGTTTGGCAATGCAACGTTTGTTATGGACTGCGGCTACGATGATAATAAAATGTTCCTCAAACTGGATTCCTTGGAACAGGACTATGTTATCCGCCTTACTGCTAAACGCAAACTGCTTTATCGCAACACATGGACATATGCCACTGAATTATGCAGGCGCAGGAAAGGGAAAGTGAAACTTCCGCTATTTTATAAAGGAAAAAACACGAAACGTATCTTTCTCATATAAAAGTCCAGATCACAGCTTCCAGAAAAGACATTTACCTGATACTGGTCTATGGCCTCACAGAGAATCCCATGATGCTTGCCACGAACAAGCCGATTACTTGTAAAGAGGATGTCATTGCTGTGGCAAGACTATACTTCTCCAGATGGCGGATCGAAGAATATTTCCGGTGCAAAAGCAGATGTTTGGTTTTGAGCATTTCAGGGTAAGAAAACTTACCGCCATCAACGCATTAAATTTTTATATCACCTTATGCATGGCATTTCTTGCACAGGTTTCCATGAAACCAGAAACAAATGCCCTTAAGGCTGCCATCCTAAAAACAGCAAACCTTGTCAAAGAAAAGGTACAGTTCTGCTATTACCGGTTGGCAAAAGGCATCTCCGGTATACTATCGTATACAAAAGAGGGCGTCAGACTCTGGTTTCGGACAAAACGTCCGATATACCGTCAACTTCGTCTTAAGTTGGCCGTCTGAATCGACATCGTGCCCTATGGGTAGAAAAGGATATATCTTCCAAAGTCCGGTTCCAGCAGGGCTTATTAAAGTGCCCTTCAACATGAGACTGTCATTCTGAATCTTTCAAAAAATCGGCAGATTAGTGCTTTGGAAAGCTATATCCTTTATTTTATTGCAGTTTGCGGAAACTCAAAAAACAAATTACTAAATCACGACAAACGCATGAATGTGTTCCTCACTTAAAATCTATATGCTACATCCATAAAATTATTGAGTTATAACCCATTCTAAATTTTCAGGATACCAATTACTTACTGTATTTAACAAAATCAGCTGGAAAACATACTATTTCCAAAAATCCTCTTCCAATCTTTAATTGCTTCTTCCACCATCCCACACTCCGCTACACTCAATGCTGTCCGTGCTATTGTGGCACTAAGGAATGTCACATCAGATAAATCAATTTTTTTCTGTAACACAGTTTCTCCATCCAATGAAATGACGTACTCTCTTATGCAATGATGTTCTAGATAGTCAAAAAAATCCACAAACATTTCATCAAATGTATCAAAAGAATATCTCTTCTCTTGATAACAAAAAAAATGATATGCAAATGTATCCAATAATATGTTACTAATATCTATATTCAGAAAATTCTTCCATAACTTTAGCATTCGACATAATTCAACCAGATTATTATTTACATTATGATTTACCATACTAAAGTTCTCTCGTTCTGCCTTTAGATTCAATTTTCTCCATTCGCCATTACACAAATATATATATTGTCCATTATCATACACAAAACCTGGTACAATTTCAAAACTTATATCACCATTTATATTAATATTTAACCCGTTCCCATTATCCGAATAATCACAGCTTGAATATTTTTTCATCAGGGCTGTCTTTATTTTTTCTAATATCTTTGGAATACCTAATGACAGTTGCCAATACATTTCTTCTGGTATAACAGTCAATATTCTAATATTTTCTGGATAAATTGCTGTATTTCGTCCGAATGACCCAATATATTGACTACTTATAACTGCCTGGTTCATAATAAAGTATTCATCTATGCATGCGGTAATCTCTTTCTTATGTTTATATATAAGCTTTAGACTTTCATTAGGTATTCTAACATTTGAAGATAAATCTCTAAAAATATCTTTTATCATTTCATTACTCCTTAATTATAAAAATCCATTATTTTATTGAGATCCATTATTGTAGTTTTTCTTGTTATTTCATCTAGTATAGTATTAATTTCTCGCTCTTTCATAATATTAGCTGGTAACTCAATCGAAAACCTTTCACCTTCAATAGGGATAATAAAAACAAGATTTGTATCTGTTATTACATAAGGAACCACATCATGTACATGACTATACCTAATGTTTAAGCTGTCATTTTCCGTTTCATATTGTCTGTATATACTCATAAAATTCTCTTTTGCTATTTCTAAATTATAATTATTATAATTTATTTGCTTTTCTTTTAAAGTAGAATCCCAATTAAAGACATGAACAAATGAGATATTTTCATTTTGATTTTTTACTAGCCATTCTGTTAATTCTTTATAAAATTCATTCTCATATTGGCAACCTTTTCTAGGGCCCAATAATAAAATTGATGTGTTTTGGTATATTGCTATCTGTCTTTTAGACTTCTTCAACAATTCTGTATTAGCGCGATAAGCAAAGGCCACATCTTTTTGTAAAACAGCATGTTTTGATGCTTTATCTAAAATATAAGATTTAAGTCTTTCACAAACCTGCTTATATAATTCTTCACAACTAGAAAATGTTGTACATTCATAATTATATGAGACATCAGATAATTTTCTAATTAACTCCTCAGATTCTTCTGATATTATTCCGTTCTGCTTTTTAATAAATATTAACATTGGTAAACACTTTTTTAGCGCTAACTTTATTTCTTCATTGACAACATTAGATCCAGCTGTTCCGACTATAAATATACATACTGGGTATTGTGTCCTCAAACATAATTCAAATTCTTTTTGAGTCATCCCATCTCTCTCAGGATTTCTTATTGCTTCAAATCCTAATGATGAAGCAGCTAGATATGCCATATAACGATAATCTTCAAACCCCGCTTCTTTTTCTTGAACTGAACAAATGCATAGCTTTCCATGTGGATAAAATGAAACAGACATATAATATTCCTCCTTTGTAAAAAATAAATTCTCGGAATCTTCATCCCTGATTTTATAGGACTTAGATTCCTATCTCAAAAAATCAGCTTCCTTTTTCAAAAATCCTTGACAAATCACTCAAAATTTACGGCAAGGTCGATTGAATGTAATTTATCTCAATCGATTGAAGGCAATTTTTTGTTATGTTTTAATCCCGGCGGCCATGCCGCCTATCAGGATGCTTTCGTGTCCGAGTTCCTCAAATTATATCCCGATCCCCTCATGCTTTCTAAAAGCTCCTGGGATTATATCGTGCAATTCTGGTATATCGATCTTTCCCTAACAGACTCCATCATGCAGGACTGTTACTCTGTTTTCGCTCCAGAACCCCTGCTCCCTTCCTACCACTGCAAAATGCTATTATTCTCAGCTGGATTGTAAATGGGGCTTGGACTCCCATCGGGAGTGCAATTTCTAGAACTTCCCGGCATGGTATACTTTCTTTTCTCCACTCTTTTTTCACCATGAAAGCATACCTCCCGGAATTCCGGATTGAGAAACGCCTTCTCGATTCTGTCCATAACGCTTATCCTGTCTATGAATACTATAGGCGGGAAAATGTCACGCCCTTCATTGATTTCATCCCAGGCAACACCGGACATATTACCTATAAGGATAATTTTACCCTTGATGATAATGTCACTGTCTATAAGTTAGGCTTATGCATATACAAAAATTGATATGAGACAGCCAAACAATAGGCAAAATACCGGTACCCAAAATCAAACTATATATGCGGTTGCTTCTTCGAGAACCCCTGTTCAACGACGAAATACGCAAGGGCCGTATACAGCTTCACAGATGACAATCCAAGGTTATTTAACATGAGGCCAAATACCAGTAACTCATAAAAAAAGAGTACGACATAAGGAGTTTCCGGGTAACGCTCCATCAAACGCGAAAAAGAGAACTATAACTTAGACGGTGACAGATTCCATTATCCAAAATTTGCTACTGCCGCCTCTACAGCATCACGATATTACAACTTTTTATACCTGGTAAACACTGTCGACTGAAACATTTCAAAAAGCATCTTTGAATTCACCGCCTAATAATGATATCCTAAACAACTTCATTATATTTTTATTTGCAAAAGTACTCTTTATGTCCATTTTTCGCCAATTACTTTTCTATACAATATTCAATTGTCAAGTTATAATTTCGACTTCATTTAATGAGGGCCCTTGAAGTTATCCTGTTTTTAGTTTTTACCAAATATAATTTGACAAATCTTTCGGATAGCTATTGTAATAACTAGCTTTTCAATCACTATATTGATTAGTGATCAAAAGGTCTATTTTGAAATTAAAGCATGAAATATTAATATCCAATCTCCAATTAGGCAACATTTAACTTTACAAAGTGGCGAGAAAATACCAAAACAAGCACCAAAAAAGGGTGGACAGGCTTTATTAGAATTTTAACACAATTCTTTATCACCTATTAGTTCGTTATTACAATCTAACGTTCTTTTTTTCGATTTACGTCGATTTTTCTCTTACTTTTTGCTAAGCGCCAAATAATACCGCAACAAAATATATTACCCCATCCCTTTGCGAGTTGGAGTAATCCACTATGATTCACATATGATTTTTGATAGATCGGAGTTTTTCACTACAGGGTGCCAGATCTGCTAGCTGTTCATCGGTCATATCTTTACTCGGCCGGTGCTCCAGCAGAAATTTAAGGTATCCATAAATATTCAATCTGTGTGCTTTTACCATCTCAACCATTGTATAGACCACTGCACTGGCATTCGCTCCGTCTACGGAACTACTGAACAACCAATTCTTCCGGCCAACTGCGAATGGACGGATTGCATTTTCGCTAAGATTGTTCGTAAAACTGCAGCGTCCGTCTTCCAAATAGGTTTCTGCTGTATCACGACGGTTAAGGACATAGTTTACTGCTTTATCCATCCAGCTGTTCCGTACAGGCTTCTGCTGGTCAAGCCATGACCAGAAAGCCTCCAGAACAGGTTTTTCCTTCTCGAGACGCAACTGCTTCCGCTTTTCATAATCACCCGGATACTTTTTATTAATGGAGTCTTCTATGGCAAATAACCGGTTGCAGTACTGGACTCCCTGAACTGCCGGCTGGCTGTAGTCATACTGTTTTCCTTTGGGAACGACATCGATAAAGTATCGACGGATGTGTGCCCAGTAAGAGCAGCGTCTGATTCTCGGAAGATGGTTGTATCCCTGATATCCATCCGTTTCCAGGTATCCACTGTAACCTTCCAGGAACTCCCTTGCGTGGCCGCCGCTCCTGGTCGGGGAATAGCCATACAGGATGATCGCCGGAAGTCCATCCATCTGGCGATAATAGAAGCAGCATTCGAACTAAGTGGAATAATACGAACTTTGCTACCTTTTCCAGTCACGGTAACAGTTGCAGGAGATTTAAAAGATATATTGCCTGTTTTTATGTCAATGAGTTCCTATACACGACATCCAGATTCATATAAAAGTGATAACAGAGCCAGATCCCTGATGCCGTCAGGCGTATTGGGATTGGGCTGGTTTAGTAACAATGTTATGGCATCAACGCTCAGATAATTTATCGTTTTTGACATACCTTTCTTTGGCTTGATGTCCAAAACCTGTTGGAATATCTCAAGATATCCAACTGTATTCGATGAGGCGTATCTGCAAAATGCTTTTAAAGCAGCCAATCGTTGGTTTCTGGTTGAAACACTGACATTCCGACTGCTTTCCAGCCAATCAAGGAAACCTGTGATATTTTCTCGGTCAAAAATGGAGATGTTAATGCGGCCTCGTGAACAAAGTTTATGCTCGTCAGCATATAGGAATAGTAAAACAAATGTATCCCTGTAATTATACAGTATTTTCTGAATATCCAGCTGTATTTATAAGATACGTTGCAAAAAAAGCTGTAATTAGTGCTGTTAATGATGTATTCATGATAATACCTCCGGAAAAATGATATCAGCCTGTGCCTGCGTATAATGTAGGATATTTATAAAATAATGTTTTGTCAGGCGCAAATAGTATTCCGTTGATTCAACACCTTTGTGTCCCATATACGTACTCAGCGCAGGTAATGAGCAATACGGGTCCAACCCCTGCTCAATGGATTGCTCTAATGAAGGTACGGCAAAAGTATGGCGTAGATCGCGTATCCTGGGATATTTTCCTGTAGGGAGGAGTGGTATTTCAGCCTGTGCCATAAGTTTTCTAAAAGTATTACGTATTGTAACAGGCGAATAGCATTCTCCATGAAGAGCTGGAAAAAAGTAAGCATTGCCGTTTCTGTCAACACGCGGATCATACTTTCTGAGATATATTGTAAGAGAGTCCGACAAAGGAAGCATACGTGAGACATTGTTTTTACTATTATGCAATGTAATGATACCATCAGACAGATTGACGTCCTCTATTTTTAGGCGTACAGTTTCTCCTATACGTGTGCCACAGCCATAAAGCAACCGTAAGATTGCAGGATATATATACGGGGTATTTATAAATTTGTTCTTGTTAGGACCGATTCGATCCGCACACTCAAATATCCTGTAAATTTCTGGTTTTGAGAAAATATAGGGGGTAAAATCTTTTGGACACTGAATAAGTGTAGCTGGGTAGATGTATGGAACATAGCCCATCTGTTTTAGGAACAGTCCATACTGCCTTATATAAGACTGGTTAGCATGAATCGTTCTGGGTTCGGAAGAATGAAACTGCGCCAGATATCCTTCTACCAGCTTTTTCGTTAGATCTGTTACATTCTTAGAAAGAGAATTATTATAAAGATAGTGAAGAAGCTGATCGCATGTTTTCAGGTCATCATAGCCAAAACTAGACCCCATAGAACGTTTGTATGAAATATATTCTTCTGCAATAATTCGGTATTGTTCAGGAAATACATAATCAATTTTTTCTTCATCTGGAACCTCCAATGCGAAATGCTTCAATGTATCAAAATCGATATTCAGATAAATTTTTTTGGTATTAAGATTTGTGTGACCAAGCACATCTTTCATTACATGCATAGGAGTATTGTTATGTAAGAGATTGCTTGCCAGCAAATGTCTTAAAGCATAAGGTCAGTGTTTCCGTTTTGATATATCAACACCGGAGATTTTAAAATATTTTGTGACAATAGAATGCATCTGGCTGGCAAAAATCATACCATAATTATTCTTTAACCCTATAAAAAGCAGGTCAGAATCACACGAAGATCTGGAAGTGCGAAGGTAATCAATAAGAGCGAATTTTATATTGTCCAGTAAAGGAAGCTGATTAAATGCACCTGTTTTGAACTGGCTAAATTCAATCGTATTGCGTTCCCAGTGAATTTCTGAAAGCTTTAATCGACAAATATCACCTGAACGCATACCTAGTTCAGCGGCAAGCAGAACTACAATCAGATCACGTTTGCCCTTGACTGTACTATTATCAATACAGGAAACCAGTTTCCTTACTTCCTCTTCAGAATAAAAGGAAAGTATCCGGTCACGTTTATTTGTTACGATAACAGGAAAAACTTCCCTGCCAGAATAAAGAATGAGTCCCTGTGCATACAGAAAGTTAAAAAAATGGCGGAGAATAAATGTTTTTCCACTTTTAGTGAAAGTAGAAAGGGATGAGACGTTTTCCATAAATCCCACGACATGCTTTTGCAAACATAGATTAATAGATTCAATGCCCTGATCGCCAAGATAGTTGCAAAAAGCTGTGACCGTAACACGTTTACTGCGCATAGTTTCAAAAGCTTTTTCTTCGAACTCGTCCAGACTCAGATATTGATCAATAATGTTTTGATATTTTGGATAGCGTAAAATGATTTTTGTTTTCTTTGACATAAGCTATACCTCCTTTTCTTAGAGGATACAACTATATGTAGATTATGTAGAGTAGATAAAAGAAAAAACGAACAGATACAGCTGCATAAAGATGATTTTACATAATATAATACTTTTCATAAGACGAGACCCCTGTGCTGGTAAATAAGGACGGCCATCCTGCTGGAAGCAAAAGTTATATATGGTTTTATCGGACGGGGCAGATGTATGCAACCCGGCAGATCATCCTGTATGAGTACCAGAAGACGCGCACTGCCAGTCATCCCAGAGAATTCCTTAGGGATTTCAAAGGGATATGCGTTACGGATGGATACCAGGTTTACCACACGATCGAAAATGAGCGGGAAGACCTGAAGATCGCCGGATGCTGATCCCATGAGAGGCGGAGGTTTGACGAAGCTGTAAAAGCGCTACCTAAGGAAAAGCAGAAGGACAGCCGCGCATACCTTGCACTGACTATGATCCAGGCAATCTGCCGGAAAGAAAAGCAGTTAAAAGAACTTTCTGCAAAAGAACGGCAGAACCGCCACCAGTTGAGCGTCAGGCCACTGGTGGCGGCTTATTTCACATGGGTAGGGGAAAACCTTCCGAAAGTGCCGCAGAAGAACAAAACCGGTGAGAGATTTAACTATTCATTCAACCAGGAAAAATGTCTGAAGGTCTTCCTGGACGACGGAGAAGTCCCGATTGATAATACTGCGGCGGAGCGATCCATCCGGGGATTCTGCATCGGGAAAAAGAACTGGGTGATGATCGCTACAGCTGCCGGAACCAAATCCAGTGCCATCATCTATAGCATTGCAAAAACAGCAAAAGCAAACAATCTGAAACCATAATCGGCTATATCTTTCTCTCTACTAGGGCAGACTAGGGACTTGCACCCATTAGAAACGTGCGCCGCTAGGCGCACTACAAAAACTGCCAGCAGGACTTTCCTGCTGGCAGAAAATTTTATATTTTCTTGCATAAACCGCCGCAAGACAGCCTTCTCTTCTACCGCTCTCTGTGCATCTTTCCCGCGATTTTCGCCAGGTACGCTCCTCCCGGCATACGGGATAATTTTTCTCTGGAAGGCCCTTCCAGGAGCAGATATACAAGAAGGTAGGTTACAGCCGCCAGCGCAATGGCGAGGATCAGGCAGACCGCGTTGGATTGGATCAGCCTGTATAATCCGTAATATACCAGCCCGGCCACCGCGCACATGGGAACGGAGGCCAGTATGGGGTTCAGGTACGCGCTCTTCCATGGATTCTTATATTTCAGATACTTTTTCATGGCAATGTCATTGAGAACGCACACGACCACCGCGTAAATGATCATAGCTACAAGAAGCGCGTAAATGCCAAGATCCGTAAACACAAGGAGCAGCACCACCGCCACAACATCCACCACAAGAGCAATGGCTGCGGTGATCATCGGGATTTTCGGTTTTCCGATCCCCTGAAGCACGCCGTTGGAGATATTGGACATTCCGTTCAAAAGGATCGTAAAGGATCCCAGCATCAGAAGTCTGCCCGCCACGCCGTTGGTTCCCCCGAACAGGAAAGAAACAATGGGCTGAGACAGAGTGGCCAGTCCCACCGCGCAGGGAACCGAGATAAACATCGAGAGCTGTACGGTCTGATCGATCCTGCGCCTTGTCTCCTTCATATCCTTTATGGCATAAAGAGCGGAAATTTCCGGGATCATGGAGGTAGGAGCCGCGCTGGACAGGGTAAGCGGTATATTGATAATGCTCATAAAATAAGTGGCATACTCCGCATACATCATACTGATCGCGTCGGCGTCCGCTCCCTGGCGTCCCAGAATTTCTGAATAAAGAACGCCGTTCAGATATCCGTTTACATTATAAATAAACGCGCTGAGGATAATGGGCGATACGATCAGGACGATCAGCTTGAGGATCTGTCCGTAGGACTGTTCCCTGTGGGAGCGGTCCCTTTCTACCCGGGTACGGATCCCTTTCCGGTTCAGTCCGTATACCAGGAGCATGAATATAAGAGCGATCACCACTCCCGCCGTCGTTCCTACTGTGGAGCCTGCCGCTCCCCATTTTGCAGTCTGCCCGTCTGTACCGTCTGACAGATATTTGATAAAAAGCCACGCCGCCAGCAGGCTCACCGCCGCGTTAAATATCTGCTCCAGGATCTGGGATACCGAGGTAGGCAGCATGTTTTGGAAAGCCTGAAAATACCCGCGGTACACTCCGAGAATACCGGAGAGGAAAATGGTGGGCGACAGGATCTGAAGGGCCAGCACCGCGTTCGGCTGGTTGCTGGGAATGATAAACCTGGCCCCGAACAGACAGATCAGGGCAACCACGCCGCCCACTGCGGCCGCGTAGATCATAGCTCCCCGGAAAATCTTCTGAGCGTTTTTGTAGTCCCTCAAAGCCACCCTCTCGGAGATCAGCTTCGACACTGCCTGGGGGATACTGAAGGACGCGATCATCAGAAGGATCATGTAAGCGTTCTGGGCAAGGCTGATATAGCCCATTCCCATATTCCCCACAATGGCGGAGAGAGGGCTTTTATAGAGAAGCCCTATGATCTTGGAGATCATTGCCGCGATCATCAGAAAGGACGCGTTCCTCACTAAATTATTTTTCTGTTTCATACCCTCTCCTCTATTCCTGACGCGGACCGCCGCCGGAACTGTCCGTACTCTTTTCCACTGTTTCTTCTGTATCCGAAAAAACGGCTCCCGGCGGGTTGGAAACAAACGGATTTTCCGCTGTATTTTCCGTCACCCATCCGTCTTCATCCTGCTGCCGGGATCTCCCGCCGATATTTTCGATCTGCCAGTCAACAGGGTCCAGTCCGTTTTCACTGAGGAAACGATTTGTCCTGCTGAAGTGACCGCACCCGAAAAACCCCCGAAAAGCGGACAGCGGACTGGGATGAGGTGCTTCCAATATCAGATGATTGGGATTCGTCAGCATGGAGCGCTTCATCTGGGCCGGCCTGCCCCACAGCAAAAATACGATCGGCCTGTCCTGCTCATTCAGCACACGGATAGCCGCGTCTGTAAACTGCTCCCATCCGATCCCCCGGTGGGAATTAGCCTGGTGCGCCCGCACTGTCAGCACGGTATTCAGAAGGAGAACGCCCTGACGGGCCCATTTCTCCAAATTTCCGTTATCCGGTATATAACAGCCCAGATCGTCGTGAAGCTCCTGATAAATATTCACCAGAGAAGGCGGAATCTCTACGTTTTCCCTGACAGAGAAGCACAGCCCCTGGGCCTGTCCGTCATTGTGATAGGGATCCTGTCCTAAAATCACCACCTTCACCTGACTTAATGGAGTCAGATGGAAGGCGTTAAAAATTTCATCTGCCGGAGGAAAAATTTTCCTCGTCCGGTATTCCTGCATAATTGTCTTATATAATTTCACATAATATGGCTGGTGAAATTCATCCTTAAGCGCGTCCAGCCACTCTCCTGACAAAGGAGCCATATTTTCACCTCTTTTATCTTCGAACAGAGACCTTTCTTTCTGCCAGATACTCCTTCACCTGGGCGATCTCCAGTTCTTTGTAATGGAATAACGACGCCGCAAGGGCGGCGTCCGCGCCCCCGGCGGTCAGAGCATCATAAAAATGCTCAAGTGTTCCGGCTCCCCCTGAGGCGATCACCGGAATAGAAACCGCGTCGGCCACCGCCCGGGTCAGAGGAATATCGTATCCCGCCTTTGTCCCGTCGCAGTCCATGCTGGTCAGGAGAATCTCCCCTGCTCCCAGGGCTTCCGCCTTTTTTGCCCATTGAAGGGCGTCGATCCCCGTATCCAGACGGCCGCCGTGCTTGTAAATATTCCAGCCGCCGTCCTCCCGCCTTTTGGCGTCGATGGCCACTACCACGCACTGGCTTCCGAACTTGTCCGCCGCCTCCGTGATCAGCTCCGGCCTGTCAATGGCGGCGGAATTTACAGAAATTTTGTCCGCGCCTTCCCTCAGAAGCTTCTTAAAATCCTCGATCGTCCGGATACCGCCGCCCACCGTAAAAGGAATGAATACGTTCGCCGCCACCTGGCGCACCATCTCCGTCACGGTGTCTCTGCCCTGGCAGGAAGCGGTGATATCCAGAAACACCAGCTCGTCCGCCCCCGCCGCGTCATAGGCTTTCGCGATCTCCACCGGATCTCCGGCGTCCTTCAGATCCACAAAATTCACGCCCTTCACTACCCGTCCATCGTTCACATCAAGGCAGGGAATAATTCTTTTTGTAAACATCTCAGCATCCCTCCCTTTCAAGCTTCGCGAAATTCTCCAAAATTTTCAGTCCCATTCTGCTGCTCTTTTCCGGGTGGAACTGGCAGGCAAAAACATTCTCCTTCTCCACCGAGGCGTGGATACAGGTTCCGTACTCCGCAACCGCCTTTACGATCTCCGGCTCCCCGGCCTGAAGATAGTAGGAATGGACAAAATACACATAGGTATCCTCCGGAATTCCCCGGAACAGTCTGCCGCCGTTCTGAAGATGAAGGGAATTCCAGCCCATATGCGGAATTTTCAGTCCGGGAGACGGGGGAATCTTCAGAATCTTCCCTTTCAGAATCCCCAGTCCCTCCACCCCGGGGCTTTCCTCGCTGCTCTCAAAAAGGAGCTGAAGTCCAAGGCAGATTCCCAGAAACGGCTTCCCTTCTTTTATCATATCCTGAATCACAGGAACCAGTCCGAATTTATGGAGATTCGACATAGATTCCCCGAAGCTTCCCACACCGGGAAGGATGACCTTATCCGCCTTCCTGAGTATCTCCGGCTCCCGGGAAACTACAGGCTCCTCTCCCAGATGGATCAGGGCCTTTTCCACACTTTTGATATTTCCTGCGTCATAATCAATAATACCTATCATCATTACACATCCTGTCTTTTTTCATGTAAACAAGTATAACCCAAAAAATGACAGATGCAAAGGGATTTCTTTACATCTGTCGATTTTTCTTTATCCGTTCAGCCATACAGTGGACGGAAAGCATAAAACATGCCTGCATGTTTTTGCGAGCGGACATCTGTATGAGCTGAGCGCCTGTTTATGAGTAAAACAGTGGCGTTAGCCACAGTAAGCGCGCAGTGCGGTTTTACGAATGGCGCAGGCTGAACGGATACATTGTTTCCTATTGCCCGCTCCCGTTATCCAGAGTAAACCAGAATTCCACGCCGTTGTCATAATTCTGCACTCCGTATTCCTGATGAAAGCTTTCCATGATAGCCTTGACAATAGAAAGGCCGATTCCGCTTCCTCCGTATTCCCGCGTCCGTGCCTTGTCCACTTTATAAAATTTATTCCAGAGATTGGGAATATCTGATTCCGGGATGGGCGTTCCTGTATTGAAAACAGAAATCCTTACCCTGTTCTCCTCTCTGCAGATACAGATCTCAATTTCTTTTTCTCCCTCCAGATGATTCAGCGCGTTGCTCACATAGTTGGTGACGACCTCCTCTGTCTTAAACTCATCCGCCCATACATACACCGGTCCGTCCGCCTCAAAGCTTACCTTTGCCTCCTTCTGCTGGATCATGATATCCATGGACTGGAGCACGCCTCTGATCAGGCTTACAATATCAAACCTTTCCATGGCTACCTCGTCGCGGCCTTCCTCAAGCTGGTTCAGCGTCAGAAGATTCTTCACCAGCTTATTCATCTTGGATGCCTCGTCCATGATCACGTCACAGTAAAATTCCCGGCTCTCAGGATCCTCAGAAATATTCTCCTTCAAGCCCTCCGCATATCCTTGCACGAGGGCGATGGGAGTTTTCAGCTCATGAGATACATTATTGAGAAATTCCCGGCGCATCTGGTCGATCCGGATTTTGCTTTCAATATCTTTTTGAAGCTCATTGTTGGCGGACTTCAGTTCTGAGATCGTTTTTTCAAGCTGAAGAGACATCCTGTTGAAATTCTCCCCCAGCAGATCGATCTCATTTCCCGCCCGGCTCTCATACTTCGCGTCAAAGTCAAGGTCGCTCATTTTCTTTGAAAGGAGAGTCAGCTCGCTGATGGGCCGCGTGATACGCTGGGTAAGGATCCAGATCGCCAGACCGCTGATCAGGATGATCGCGATTCCCACATAAAAATAGAAGCTGTTGGAAATGGATACGCTCTCGCGGATACTTTCCAGCGGCGTCCGGATCAGAAAATAGAACTGCTCCCCGATGGTGCCCCAGCTTTCCACATAATCCATCTCCGCGAACCGGTCGCTGACCTGCTGGATCACATAGGTATCAGTGCTTTCCAGTATCCTCTGCTTTCCTTTATTCTGGTCAAGATCGTAAGCATAGCCGATCAGACGGTTTTCCAGCATGTCGTCGTTGCTTCCCAGAGAAACGACCTCCTGGCCGTCCCATGTCATCACGGTCCAGGAAAGATTTTTCTCCGAGCTGGACTTATACAGTTTATCCGGGATCTCAGCCGCCCAGGTTCCGTCGGAGTTTTCCCAGATATTCAGTGATTCCAGATTTTTTACGGCGGTTTTCAGAACTTCAGTTTTTTTGCTGATATAATACTGTTCCAGGAACAGCCCGTTTACCAAAGTGATCATAAAAAGCGACAAAAGAAGAAGTCCGATGAACAGCGCGGCGATCTGCCGCCTTAACGGGTGGAACCTCCGGGCTTTTTTGCTGCGGTTCCCTGCAAAAGCTCTCATTTTTTCTCCTTTCATGGCGCACTGGCTGCGCCAATAATGGTAGATTTGGAAGTTTACTTCCAAACTTCTTCTACCTCAAATTTATATCCCATGCCCCAGACGGTTTTTATATATTCGCCTTTGTCGCCCATCTTGCTCCTCAGCTTTTTCACATGGGTGTCAATGGTGCGGGCGTCCCCGAAATAATCGTAATTCCATACGGAATTCAGAATCTTTTCTCTGGAGAGAGCGATGCCCTCATTCTCCAGAAAATAGGTCAGAAGCTCAAATTCCTTAAAGCTTAATTCCATAGGCTGCCCGTCCACTGTTGCCTGGTGAGCCGCCTTGTCGATCACGATTCCTCCCGCGGAGAGAATATTCTCCGCCATATCCTGTCCCGTCCGTCTGAGGATGGCCTCCACTCTCGCCACAAGGATCTTGGGACTGAAGGGTTTGGAGATGTATTCGTCCACTCCCAGGTCGAATCCCAGAAGCTCATCCCTCTCGTCGCCCCTGGCCGTCAGCATAATGATGGGGATTTTTGATTCCTTGCGTATTTCACGGCAGACCTCCCAGCCGTCCATTTTCGGCATCATGACATCCAGAATGATCAGGGCGATATCTTTTTCTTTATAAAAAACATCCATGGCCTCCTCTCCGTCCCCGGCCTCAAGCACCTGGAAATTTTTCTTTACGAGAAAGTCCTTTACCAGCTTCCTCATCCGGCTTTCATCATCTACAACAAGAATTTTCAGAGTGTCCATATCTGTCTCCTCCAGCTTTGATTATTTTCTTCCCGGCAGCATTTCCATACAAAGGATAATACGGCCGTCATTCCGCTATCTGCTACTATTATAAACACAGAAGAAATCTGTGTACAGAAAAAATCGGGGCTTTTGTCCCCAACCTCTGTATGTACATTTATCATAGCAGAGATTTATGATGGAAATGTGAACATACAAATACGTTTTTGGAACCTGAGGGTTTATTTTTAATTTTTTTCTCAAAATTGAATCCTTTTCCGTCTCCGGCCCGTCTAATAAGTGTAACAGCTAATTACAAAAGCTTTTTCATTCACAAGCCTGACCGGTCATTAAACAGGGGGAACACATCATGACGGAACATTTACTGCGAAAAGCAAAACGGGGTGATCCCGACGCTTTCTGCTCTCTGATGGATACACAGATGCAGAGCATGTACAAAATAGCGCGGACTTATCTGAAAAATGACGAGGACGCGGCGGACGCTATTCAGGACACGATCTTATCCTGTTACGAAAATCTTCTCAGCCTGAAAAACAACCGCTACTTTAAAACCTGGCTTACAAAAATACTGATCAACAAATGCAGCGATATACGGAAGCGCAAAAAACGGATGGTGTATTCCGATATACTTCCCGAGGGCGCCGTCTATGAGGAAGATTATGAAACCGCCGAATGGAATCAGGTTCTGGCTCCTCTTGACGAGAAATACCGCCCGGTCCTGCTTCTGTATTATATGGAAGGCTTTAATACAAAAGAGATCGGAGAGATCCTGAATCTGAAAGTCAGCACGGTAAAGACAAGGCTTCAAAGAGGCCGCCAGATGCTTGCCCAGGAATATCACTACAACATAAAGGAGGAACGCGCATGAGATTTACATACAATTTTGACAACGAAAAAAATATACAGGATAAGCTTGGACAGGACGCGGAAATTCCGGCAGTGGTCCACGAAAAGGTAACAAAAGCGTACCGCATGATCGAAAACCGGACGGTGGTTCCCAAACAGGCTCCCAGGGATCCCTGGCGCTGGATGAAGACGGGCGGAAAAATCGCGGGCGGTCTCGCCGCGTGCCTGGCCGCAGCCTTCGTTTTCTGTGTCGCGAATCCTGTCATGGCACGGGAGCTTCCTCTGATCGGAGGTATTTTTGAACAGCTTCAGGATAAAGTAAGCTTTTTTGGTGATTTTGCGGACAAAGCCACTGTTCTGGAGGAGCCCTCCGGCGTATCCGGAAATACGGATTCAGAGGAAGCCTCTGAACAGTCCTCCTCCGAGGCCTCCGGCGAAGACGGAGCGGACGCTTCCGGGATGGCCTACACCAAAACATCCGGCGATCTGACAGTCTCCTTCTCGGAGATCTACGCCAACGACCAGGCGATCTATCTCACGATGTCTATGAAAACAGAGGATACATTCCCGGAGACCATGGTCGGACTGGACGGAAAACCGATCATGGGTCTGGAGGCTTCCACAGCCTTTGATTTCAAAGAGAGCGACAGCCCGGACGGAAATATTCAGTATTATAACCTGGAGGGAGCTTTCCTGGACGACCACACCTACTCCTGTATTCTCCGTATCGATCTGGCGGAGGCGGCCAAAGATTTCTCCGAATACAATGAGCAGTATGATCTTATGACTCAGCAGGTGCTGGACGAAATGGGAGTGACCCAGGACGACCTGGATGACGAAACAGAGGAAGGATATGCTCTTCTGACAGAATTCGTGAATACCGTCAGTGAAAGGGGAGGCGCTCTGCAGTCCTACATTAAAACCATTGAGATTCCCGACTCCTTCCTTCTTACCCTGGATATCAGCAAGGTGGAGGGAAGCATTCCTCAGGATGAAATCGATCCCAACGCGTCGGCGGAAGAATATTATGAGCTTTCCACATATACCTTTGAAGGCGGGTGGAGCTTTGAGATTCCGGTGACCATAGACACCACCCAGACGGAAACTCTTGAGATCAATGAGACAAATGAAAACGGAATCGGCCTGAAATCCATTGTCAGGACGCCCTATGAGCTTACCGTATATGAACTGTACGAGGAAGGCGCGGACAGCGACAGCTTCCTGGTCGCTCTGGACGCGGACGGAAACAAGCTTCCTTATAACGAGTCCAACGGAAATACAAACAATTTCGCCATCCAGGACCGCGACATTTCCACTGTGGATATTTATATACTGGATTATGTACAGTATATGGACGAACTGAAAGGCGAAGATAATTATAATAACAACGAAACGAAGCCGGAAGGCGAAAAATGGAGCGATCTGCTGGATCAGCACGCGAAATACCACACAACCGTTCATTTCGAACAGTAAAACCGGACAGATCATCTGCAGAAAACGTACAGGCCAGTATGAAAAACAGCATGAAGGGCACAGACCGCCCTTCATGCTGTTTTTTCTTGACGGAAAACACGTTATTATATATGATAATGATATCAGGGGACAAATAGCCAAAAATCCAATGCAAGCCTGCCTGCAGGGGGATTTTTGAATACTTGGCCCACTCAAAGAAGGGCAGAAAGGAGGGGATCAGGTTGGAGGATTCCTATGTATTAAAATTAAAAAGCAGGAAATTTTCCGACTTTTACCTCTGTTTTTTCGGTTATTCGAAATGCGACCCTCTTCACTGCTTCGGCCCTGCCGTAAGGCCAAACTACATTCTTCATCTGATCACTTCAGGCAAGGGCAGATACCAGGTAGGCGGCCGTCAGTTTTCCCTGGGAAAGGGAGAAGGCTTTCTGATCGAGCCCAACGTCCAGACCTTCTATCAGGCGGACGCCGGGGATCCATGGTCTTACGTCTGGATCGGCTTTGACGGCAAACGGGCGGACGAATACTTGGCCGACGTTGGGATCAGCGGCGAACGTCCCACCTTCCGCTGTTCAGATTTCCAGGAACTAAAGGCCATGACTGTGCAGGCGCTGAAAAACAATACCTATAGTGTAGAAAATGATTTTCTCAGAGAAAGTTTTCTCTACTCTTTTTTTGCGGTTCTGGCAAGAGACGCGCAGCGTCTGGCTCCGGTCCCGGTAAACGACAAGGAAAATATCTATGTGAGAAAAGCTGTGGAGTACATACAAAACAACTACTTCAACAATATCCGCATCACAGATATCGCCGGATATATCGGTATCGGGCGCGGCTATCTGCATACTCTGTTTACGAAATATCTGCAGATCTCTCCCCAGGAATATCTTATCAGCTACCGCGTCTCCCGGGCTGCGGAGCTTTTGTCCGTTTCCGAGTATTCCATTGAAGAAATCGCCCTTTCCTGCGGTTACGCGGATCCGCAGGTATTCCGGAGATTATTTAAGAAAAAAACGGGCATGTCTCCTTCCTCATACAGAAAAACAGAAAGAAAGAACAATGAAGCTTCCCAAAAGAAGGAGATTCTGGACGAGATATGATCCGCTCTTTTCCCCGGTGATCCTACAGACATTTTACCTGTTTTTTCTGACATGAGAATCTGTATGAACAGGAAGATTCATTTATAATAAGCTTCAGTAAAAATAAATGGAGAAGGGGAATGTAAAGATGAATTCTTCAAAGAGCTTTTTTATAAAAAGATGTATCATGATGCTGACTGGAATCCTGTTTATCAGTATCTGCGTAGGCTGCTTCCGGCTGAGCGCCTTCGGCGTAGACGCTTTCACCTGTATGAATCTGGGAATCAGCGGATATCTCGGCATGAGCTTCGGCACCTGGCAGCTCATCATGAACGCCGGGATTCTTGTGGTGGTATTCTTCACTGTCAGGAAATGCATTGGAGCGGGAACCATCGTAAACATGGTCTGCGTTGGATATGGAGCGGACTTCATCTGCTGGATAGTGCAGGATGTATTCAAAATTCATATGAGCCTGCCCCTGCGGATCGCGGCTCTGATAGTCGGCTGTCTTTTTGCCGGACTTGGAGTGGCTTTCTACATGGTGGCGGAAATGGGGATCGCGCCCTATGACAGCGTGGCTCTGATCATTGAAAAGGCAACCCGGGGGAAAATCCCTTTTCAGTATGCCCGCGTCCTCAGTGATGTAACTGTAGTAGTGATCGGCGTTGTATTCTGCCTGATGGCCGGAAACGATCTGTGGCTGATCATCGGGATCGGGACGCTGTGCAACGCGTTTTTTAACGGCCCGCTGATACAGTTCTTCAAAACCCATATCAGCGAGCCGCTGCTGAAAAAATAATCCGATTTACGCCAGGGCCTTTCCAAGGGCCCTGCAGTTTTCTGTTGCTTCGTCGTCCGGCTCCTCCTGGCAGATCACATAATCAGCCGCCAGAACCGCGCCGGCCTCCCTGCAGGTTTCTTCCCAGGTTCTCATCCATTCGCCGTCGCCCCAGCCATAAGAACCGAAAAGGGCGATTTTCTTTCCGGCAAGCTTTTCTTTGCAGGAATTGAACATGGGCTCAAATTCATCCTCCTCCAGAACCTCGTCTCCCATAGCCGGGCAGCCAAAGGCTACGGCGTCAAACGCGTCCAGCTTGTCGGCGGAAAACTCCGCGGCCGTGTACAGAGCCGTCTCGCAGCCGGCGCTCTCCGCGCCTGCCTTTACCGCCTCTGCCATCATTTCTGTGTTTCCTGTGGAGCTCCAATATACCACTGCTGCCTTACTCATATTCTGTTACCTTTTCCTTTCTGCTGTATTTATGGTTTATATTCCCTGCAGGACACAGGGAATGATCCATCCTTTGATCCCCTGATCCATATATGAAACGCCTCGTAAGCTTATCTTTACGCTGCTACCGTCAGCTTTCCGATACTCCTGCCGTTTTCAAAAAGGCGCCTGTAAATCTCCGTGCATTTTTTTAGCTTACGGAAAACAAGCTGTGTTTCCTTTTCATTGTCGTATACCTTCCAGATACCGGTACATTTATAATTCTGTCCCTTTTGCTCTATAAATCCCATAACGTCATGAAGGGGATAGCCCAAAAACAGGCCCACCTCATGGGGGAAGCCGTCGTATCCGGCAAACCGGGTCTTTAAATGTCTGATGCAGGCTTCCGGCTCCGCGTTTTCATAACCGCAGCTTCTTAAAAGCCCGGACGCGCCCTCTCTCCTCAGATCGGTCTCCAGCATCCCTTTTCTGTATACATAGAGCAGAACCCTCCTCTCTCCTTCTTTTAAGACCTCAACGAACACACCCTTTTCATTCAGTTTGCTGTTTGCCTGTCTGAGTCCCAAAGAGAGCTCCTCCATACGCCGCGGTTTATAACTAAACATATTCGCAGTCTTTAATCCCGCCAGTGTCGGCGCACAGCAGGCAATGATTTCTGCTTCCAACATTCCGGCACCTCCTTTAATGTAAAAAATTTTTCTCCGACCTTTCGCCGTTCATCTGCAGCGCTATATATTAGTTTCAACTAACTTGTATCTCAAATAATACGGATATGTTTCATATCCGCTTCTGAAATATATTCGGCCATGTCTGATGTCATCTGCAATAAAGTACATGCATGAAAGAAACAAATAAAAGCTTCTTAAGTTAATTATCACTAACTTTTTTATAAAGAATACTACATGCACCAATTTCTGTCAAGTATTGTTTTCAGTTTTTATTTTTGATTTTGTGATGTTGTTACTGCTCAGACCTGGCATTTTCACTTGCTGAAAATGCACAGGCCAGTATGAAAAACAGCCAAAGAATCCAGCCCCTCGCCGCAGGCGCTTTAAAATGGGCTGGATTCCGCTGCAGTTCACAGATGCCTGTGAACTGCAACGTGTATTTCTGACTCTGTACATCCGGCGCACCGTCTGATACTATAGAAGAAACAGGCAAATCTCCCGCGCTCTGAGCGAAACGCTTCATAAGCAGCGCGGAAATCTTTGGCAAAAGCCTGAAATCAGCTTCGTACGGAGGAATACAGTATGAAAGAACTTCTTTTCGGCGCGGCATATTATGATGAATATATGCCTTACGACCGCCTGGATCAGGATATTTCCCTGATGAAGAAAGCGGGGATCAATACGGTGAGGATCGCGGAGTCCACCTGGAGCACCTGCGAACCCCAGGAAGGATGCTTTGATTTTTCCCATGTGGAACGTGTGATGAACGCCATGGAAGCAGCCGGTATCCATGTGATCATCGGCACACCGACCTACGCGATACCCACCTGGCTGGTAAAATCCCACCCGGATGTGCTGGCAGAAACCAAAAAAGGAAAGGGCTTATACGGTCCCCGTCAGATCATGGACATCACCAATCCCGCCTACCGGTACTACGGAGAACGCGTGATCCGCAAGCTGATGGAATGTACGGCCCACAGAAAATGCGTCATCGGTTTTCAGCTTGACAATGAAACCAAGCATTACGGCACGGCAGGAAAAAATGTACAGGAACAATTTGTAAAGTACCTCCGCAAAAAATTCAGCAACGACCTGGACGCCTTAAATTATGAATTCGGTCTGGATTACTGGAGCAACCGGATCAATGCCTGGGAGGATTTTCCAGATGTAAGAGGAACCATAAACGGCAGTCTAGGCGCGGAATTTGAAAAATTTCAGAGAACGCTGGTGGACGAATTTTTGAGCTGGCAGGCGGGCATTGTAAATGAATACCGCAGAAAAGACCAGTTTATCACTCATAATTTTGATTTCGAGTGGCGCGGCTATTCCTTCGGCGTCCAGCCTGACGTCGATCACTATCACGCCTCCAAAGCCCTGACGGTTTCAGGAGTGGACATCTATCATCCCTCCCAGGATCAATTGACAGGAGCCGAGATTGCTTTTGGCGGAGATATGGTCAGATCTCTGAAGCAGGATAATTACCTCGTCCTGGAAACCCAGGCCCAGGGCTATCCTGACTGGACTCCTTATAAGGGACAGCTCCGGCTCCAGGCATACAGTCATATCGCCTCTGGTTCCAACAGCGTCATGTACTGGCACTGGCACTCTATCCACAATTCCTTTGAAACCTACTGGAAGGGACTTTTAAGCCACGATTTTCAGGAAAACGCCGCATATATGGAAGCATGTGTGATCGGAAAGGAATTTTCAGAAAGCGGAAGCCGTCTTGTTAATCTGAAAAAGAAAAATGACGTGGCGGTGCTTGTCAGCAACGAGGCTCTGACCGCGCTGAAATGGTTCGGGATCGAAGCCACCGCCGCGGGCAGCGGGAATCTGGGATATAATGACATCGTCCGCTGGATTTATGACGCATTGTATCAGATGAATGTGGAATGTGATTTTATCTGGCCGGAAACAGAGGATCTGGACCGATACAAACTCATTATCGTCCCAGCCCTGTACGCCGCGCCTGACAGTCTTCTGGAAAGACTGAAGAATTATGTAAAAAGCGGCGGCTGTCTGGCCGCCACATTTAAAACCGGATTCGTGGATGAGAATGTGAAGGTGCATCACGACATCCAGCCCCACATACTGAGGGACTGCTTCGGCATCAGATACCACCAGTTCACCTTTCCCCGCAATGTAAGACTTTCCGGCGAAATCGCGGATGGGACCGCCGACAAGGAAGCGAAGACTTTTATGGAGCTGCTCATCCCGGAGGGCGCCGAAACCCTGGCCGCGTACGATCACTATAACTGGAGCGGTTATGCGGCCGTTACCAGGAATCAATACGGCAGAGGCTCCGCGTTTTATCTGGGATGCATGACGGGAAACGGGCTTCTGAAAAAAATCCTCAGGGAGGCGCTTAAAAGCGCCGCAGTGGAAATCCCGGAAGAAAGCTTCCCTGTGATCCTGCGAAAGGGAACGAATGATCTCGGAAACACCGTCCGGTTTTATCTGAACTATTCGCCGCAGGACCAGGAAGTTCTTTACAGATTCCGGGAAGGTACGGATCTCTTAGATCATCACGCGGTAAAGCATCACGAAAAATTTAAACTTTCACCCTGGGGTGTAAGGATCATCGAAGAAAACTAATCTTCCTGCAGAAGATTTTTCATGCTTTCCAGACTGATCACCAGAGTGGAGGTGTTATGGAGCAAAGCCGCCACTCCCGGCTGAAGCACACCGAAGGCTCCCAGAAGGATCAGGCCTCCGTTGACGGCCACAATGGTTCTGAAATTCCTGTTGATCCGCTTCATGAGACTTTGGCTGAGTTTTTTCAGCACAACAAGCTGAGTGAGATCCTCCGCGTCTATGGATATATCCGCGATCTCCCTGGCAATCTCAGCCCCGTCGCTGATGGCAATCCCTACGTCCGCCGCGGAAAGGGCAGGAGAATCATTGATTCCGTCCCCCACCATCAACACCTTCCTGCCTTTTGCTTTTTCCTGCTCCACAAACCTGGCCTTATCCTCCGGAAGAACTTCGGAATAGTATTCGTCCACGCCGACCTTTGCCGCAATCGCCCGGGCCGTCCTCTCGCTGTCGCCTGTCATCATCACCAGCTTGGAGAAGCCGGCTCCGCGCAGCTCCCTCATCACCTGAGGAGCCTCCTCCCTTAAAGGATCCTCAATGCAGATCACTGCCGCAAGGTCTTCTTCGATACCAAGATATAAGTGTGAGTATTCCGGGGGAAGCTGATCGAACAGATGCTGTTTTCCTTCCGGTATCCTGCATTTTTCATCCTCAAAAATGAAATGATAGCTGCCGATCACCGTCTTTTTGCCGTTCACTGTGGTGGAAATACCATGGGCCACGATATATTCCACTTTCGAGTGCATTTCCTCGTGAGTAAGCCCTTTTCTTTTGGCGGCCGCGGTTACAGCCTTCGCCATGGAATGAGGAAAATGCTCTTCCATGCAGGCCGCCAGCTTCAGAAGCTCGTCCTCGGGCTCGCCGCTGAACGATACTACCTTCACCACCACAGGTCTTGCCTTCGTCAGCGTGCCTGTTTTGTCGAATACGATGGTATCTGCTTCCGCAGCCGCTTCCAGGAATTTTCCGCCCTTCACTGTCATACTGTGGCTGCCCGCCTCCCGGATCGCGGAAAGCACAGACAATGGCATCGCCAGCTTCAGAGCGCATGAAAAGTCTACCATCAAAACGGCCAGCGCTTTCGTCACACTTCTGGTAAGCGCATAGGTCGCTCCCGTACCCAGCAGAGTATAGGGCACCAGCCTGTCCGCCAGATGCTCCGCCCGGCTTTCCACAGATGATTTCAGCTTTTCCGTTTCCTCGATCATTGTAATGATCTTCTCAAACTTCGTGGAACCGGAGGTTTCTTTTACCTGAAAAACAAGCTCCCCTTCCTCCACTACAGTTCCGGCGTATACGAAGCTTCCGGCCCTCTTTGCCGCAGGCTGAGACTCCCCTGTAAGGGAGGCCTGATTCACCATGGCTTCGCCCTCTTCCACGGTCCCGTCGAAGGGGATCACATTTCCCATATGTACCTTTACAGAGTCGCCCGGCTCCACTTCACCGGAATCTACCAGAATTTCTGTATCTTCCGTTTTCAGCCAGACCTTTTCCACTCTCAGGGACATGCCTCTCGCAAGATCGCCCACCGACTTCTTGTGGGTCCAATCCTCCAGTATCTCTCCGATCCCCAGAAGAAACATCACAGACGCGGCCGTATTCATATCGCCCCGGAGAACAGACACGCCAATAGCGGTTCCGTCCAGAACCGGCACTTCGATTTTTCCCGCCGCAAGGGTCTGTATCCCATGCCAGATATACTTCACGGAATTCGCCGCTGTCACAGCCGACCTCACCGGAGTCGGAAGGAAAAGCTTCTTTCCCAGATGGATCAGTACCGAGTTCACCAGCTTGTCCCAGTATTTCCGGTTCAGCTCTCTTCCGGAATTCTGGAGATAAGATTCCGGAACCTCAGTTTTTTTATAGGAAAAGCTTCTCAGAGCCTTTATGATATCCGCTCTGTCTCCGCTGTAACGGATCACCGCGTTCTGAGTTCTCTCAGAAACCTTCGCAGAAATCACGGCAGGACATTTTGTCAGATAAAACTGCAGAATGTCCGCTTCCCGGAACGACATCCGCTTCTGACAGACATGGATTCTCATCCGTCCTTTGATTTCATGTTCAATGATATATTTCATGACCGTTTTATTCTTCTGCCGCCGCTTCTTCCTGCCCGTCCGTTTCCGCGGCTTCCTCTACTGTTTTTTCCGCTTCCTCCGCCGCCCGGTCTTCATTGATCTGCTGCGCTTCCGCGTAAATATCGCCCGCGTTTTCCTGAGCCTTTGCCACCAGATTCATCACGCACTCTCTGCCTCTTAAAACCGCGGCCGTACACTGAGTATAAAATTTCTTCGCGTCCTTGCTGGTCAAAATGCGGATCCCCGCTGTTCCGAATAATACTCCCGCCGCGAAAAGACCTGATTTTTTCTTATCAATCATAATTCAACCTCCATAATTACAAATATTCATTGATACTAAGCTGCTGTTCATTCCCCGCCTATTCCCTCACTGAAAACGCGCGGGCTTGTATGAAAAACAGCTATAGAATCCATTTCTGCCAAAATTGGCGTTTCACGAACCGGATTCTTTTACTGTTTACACATCTCACTTCTGTTATTGATGCTTGTAGCCGGTATAAACGGTCATAAGCAGGCAGACGATCATGGCCCACGCCCAGAATCTGTGCTTCTTCATCCTTACACCTCCCCGTGTTCTCCGCATTGATCGGTAATTCTATTTTATAAGCTTTTGCCCGGCAAATGTCCAGGCTTTATTTCTCTGTTGAGGAATTTTCCCAACAAGAGACATTTACCACCCTTCTGTTCTTCAAACGCCCACTGGTTTTCAGTCCCTGTTCGATCACATCCGAAAGCTTGTCCTCCTCCAGGATAATGCAGGATTCATCGTCCAGACTCACCTTACAGGCAACCGGCGCCCCATAATTGTGGCAGCAGATCCGAAAGGACTGTCTTCCCTGCAGAGCGCCGATCTCCTCCAGTATATTCACCATCCGGTAAACCGTCGCCATACCGATATTCGGTTCCTTCTTAGCCGCCAGAAAATAGATCTCCTTGCAGCAGGCATACTTCCCGCTGAGGATAATATCCAGGAGAAGTCTCCTCTGCTTTGTGATGCGGCAGCCCATTCCGCGGAGATTTTCTATGATCTCCTCCTGCTGCATCTCCATATTCTGGTATTCTCTCTGCTCGTCTTTTGAAAAAACACCGTTATCGCCTCTCCCGCTCTGCTGTCCTCTGGCCATGTTCCGCTCCCCTGACTGAAGGAAATCCTTCCCGTCTTCTCATATGTAAAATAAATTTCCTCTAGTTAGTTTCTATTAACTACTAGAGTTTACACCTTCTAACATATTTTGTCAAGCATTGTTCACCGCGCAAACACAGCAGAAGTAACAGTTCAGCCCGAGTTCCCTTGTTTTAACAGGACTCCTCGACTGGAAGAGACATTTCCACATCATAGGTTCCCGTATCTCTGCGCTCAAATATCAGGTCACCGCCATGGGCTCTGGCTATCTGCCTGGCGAGACGCAGCCCCATGATATGGATTTTCTCCGTATGGTTATCCATATTCTGTACGACGGCCTCCGGAATCCCCCTTCCTGTATCTGAAATTTTCCAGCAGATCCTCGCGCCGCTTCGGTGAAGCCATACAGTCACCTGACAGCCCGCCGGATTATGCCGGACACTGTTCCCGATCAGGTTGCGCAGAGCCCGTTTTAATAATCCCGCATCCGCAAAAACACGGAGCTTTTCCATGTCTGGCTCGATGGAAAGCTCAATATCTATTTCCGGCTCTTCCTGATTTTCTTCTGCGATCCTTTCATTATAAATGTCCACCGCACATTCTCTTAAGATCAGCGCCGGAGAGCAGAGAGCCTTTTTCAGCGGCTGGGCCTGATACGCCAGCTTGGAGGTCAGGTTAAGATCATCGATGAGCTGGCGGATGATCAGACTCTGACGGCAGATCACTTCCGCGGATTTTCTTCCCTCACTGCTTAAACCATTGTCCGCTTTCAGCCGGTCCGCATATCCCAGGATCAGAGCCAGCGGCGTCCTGATATCATGGGAAACCCCGGAAATCCATTCCGTCCGCGCCTGATCCCGTACAGAAAGCTTTTCCTTCTGCTCCTGAAGGATAGCCGACGCCTTATTCAGCTTTCCGGCAAGATCACCAGCCATTCCTCTTTCCCGGAGCTTCAGAGGCTTTTGCTCCGAAAGCTCTTCGATCCCCTTTCCAATAGGTTTCAACGCCTTATAAAAACGGTATCCCAGAAGAAGTACCAGAAACACGATCAAAAGTATATTCACTGTAAATGCAAGGCTGAGATACTGGGGAATCCCGTCAATATTGCTCATAGGGAACATTTCACTGAATCTCATGATAACATCTTTATCCAGTCCTACTACCAGAAGCAGCGCCCCGGACTTCCAGACAGCCACCGGATAATCATTCAGGTACCATCTGGAAAACGCCGCCACATCCTGAAGACTGTAGGCACGGGCAAAATCATCAGGAAGCTGCCATTCCCACACCACTGCCCCGTCTTCATCAAGCGCCATGATCCACTGACATTCCATATTTTCTATTTTTTCCATACCCGCTTTGGTAATCTCCCATCCGCTTCCGGCAGGGTAAAGCTGCCGGCCGATCTCCTCCACAGACGCCCGGTCGAAATTTTTGCTCTGATCAGACTGGATCGTCCGGTATCCCCAGTAAAGAAAGACTGCCACATTGCTCAGCAAAATGGCAAAAATGATCATTCCGGCCGTAAATGAATACCTGCAGATAATTTTAAAAAGACTCTTCATGTTCCTCTCCTTGCTGAATATTTGTTTTTCACGGTTTTTCCTGGGCCAGACGGTAGCCCAGGCCCCGGGCGGTGAGAAGCCATCTGGGATGTGATGGATCCTGCTCTATTTTTTCTCTGAGATGACGGATATGGACCATCAGTGTGTTTTCATATCCATAATAGGAATCTCCCCATGCCGCGCTGCACAGTGCGTCAAAGGTCACGATTTTTCCCCGGTTTTCATAAAGCTTTTTCAGAATCGCCAGCTCTTTGGCCGTAAGGGGCAGCTCCGTTTCCCCGCGGCGCACGACGCCATATTCGAACATTACCTGGCAATCTCCCAGGCGAAGAGCAGTCTCCTCTTTTTCCTGCTCTTTTCCAAACTGATAAGAGCGTTTCAGTATGGCGTTGATACGAAGAACCAGCTCAGGCGGAAGAAAAGGCTTTGTAATATAATCATCCGCACCCAGCCCCAGCCCGAACAGCCGGTCCCTGTCCTCGTCTTTTGCAGAAAGAAACAGGATCGGTATCTGGGATTTTTCCCTCAGCCTCTGGAACAGCCGGAATCCGTCTCCGTCCGGCAGCATCACGTCCAGCACCGCCATATCCGGATTTTCCCTGCGGAATACCTCCAGGGCTTCCGCCGCGCTCCCCGCGGTTACAATATTTTTATAGCCGCTCTGCTTCAGAATTCCCGCGATCATCTCCACCAGGTCACAATTATCGTCCACAAGCATAATTTTATATTGATGAATATCCATAATAGCCTCCCTGTGATCTTTGATATATCATAATGCCGACGCGGCCCCTGCCGCCGCTGTCTGCTTTTGTAAATCTGATCCCATTATAAACGTTCCCCTTTTTCATTCCAATAGTCCTCTTTAAAAATTAAGGTAAATATAAGGTTCCTTTAAGCCTCTTATAAGCCGCGTGTTTTATAGTATTCACTGTAAAGAAACGTTTTCGTTAATCAAGGAGGTATCGCTATGGGACCTGTCATTGCTACAGAATCTCTTACAAAAAATTACAAATCCAAGGCCGTGGTAAATCAGCTTGATCTACGCGTCCCAGGCGGGAGCATCTACGGTTTCCTGGGACCCAACGGCGCCGGGAAGTCCACTACTCTGAAAATGCTGCTGGGACTGGTAAAGCCTACCGCCGGACGCATGTCCATTCTGGGAAAAGAGGTCAATTCCAGGAACCGTCTGAGTATTCTTTCGTCTACCGGATCTCTGATTGAATCTCCCGCCTATTACGGACATTTAAGCGGAAAAGAAAATCTGCGGATCATCTGCACGCTGAAAAACGTGCCTGAAACAGAAATTCCAAGAGTCCTTCATATTGTCCGCATGAAGGAACAGCAGAATAAGAAGGTCAACCAGTACTCTCTCGGCATGAAACAACGCCTTGGCCTGGCCGCCGCCCTTTTGGGAAATCCCAGGATCCTGCTCCTGGACGAGCCCACCAACGGTCTGGATCCTGCGGGTATACAGGAAATGCGCGAGCTGATCTGCTCTCTTCCGAAAAGCTTTGGTATTACGGTCCTGATCTCCAGCCACCTTCTCTCCGAGATCGACCAGATGGCTACACATGTGGGAATTATCAACCAGGGCGAGCTGATCTTTCAGGACAGTCTCGCCGCCCTGCATGAGCACAGCCGCTCGAGACTTCTTCTGCGCACCTCTGACGACCAGACGGCGCTCACCTGTCTGAAGCGGTCCGGTCTTCCCGCAGAGTGGCGAAACAGCGCTCTTTCTCTTAAAACCATGGAGGACAGCCGCGTCATGCAGGCCATATCTCTTTTAGTCAGCTCCGGCATCGGGATTCTCCGCCTGGAGGAGCAGCAGATGAGTCTTGAGGATATCTTTCTTCATCTTACAGGAAAGCAGGTGAGCTTATGAATTCTGAATTTGTACGGCAGATGCGGGCGGAAAAACTGAAAGCCCGTCATAAAAAAGCGATCCTGGTTCCTCTGGGCTTTCTTGCCTTTCAGCTTCTGTGGGCGCTCTGGCAGATTTCTTCTACAGAACCCCAGGCGCTTTCCGATGGTTATATGATGTTTTTTTATCAGCTTCCGCCTATGAACGCCATTATGCTTCCGCTGATGCTCTCTGTGATCGCCAGCAGGATCTGCGATATGGAGGTAAAGGGAGATACTATGAAAATTCTTTTTACCCTTCAGAAACGGGCCGGATTTTTTGACTGCAAATATCTTACCTGTGTGAAATATCTCCTGGTCTTTGTGACCGGGCAGGGGATTATGCTCCCGCTTTTAGGAAGCATATACCATTTCGGCAGCATGAAGCTTTCCCTTTACCTTCTCTACCTTCTGGTCACGCTGACAGTAAGCGCGGTAATCCTCTGTATCCAGCAGCTTTTATCTCTGCTGTCGCAAAACCAGATCCTGCCTCTGGGGGTTGGGATCGCGGGCTGTTTCCTCGGACTGTTCTCCATGTTTTTCCCCGCTCCCGCGGCGAGGCTGGTTCTGTGGGGTTACTATGCCGTATTTGCCTGCGTAGGAATGAACTGGGACTCTGAGATCAATAAGATCCTTGGATATTATGAGATCCCCTTCCCGGCGGCGTCATTTGTTCTGTTCCTGGCGGCAGGCGCTCTTATCTACCTGATCTGCCGGACCATTATTCAAAAAAAGGAGGTTTGAAACATGCTGATCCGTTGTATTTCTTCTGAAAGCAGAAAGCTCCGGCATTCTCTGATCCTTCCTGCCTGCATCCTGATCCCGGTCATTCCCGCGATCATGGGAACCTTCAACTATCTGCAGAATCAGGGTATCCTAAGCGCCGACTGGTACTCTCTCTGGACACAGAATACTCTGTTTTATGCCTGCCTCTTTTACGCCCCGCTGATTGCTCTTTACTGTTCCTATCTGTGGCGTCTGGAGCACCGGCATAATAACTGGAATATGATCATGACCGCCCCTGTTCCCGTATCCGGTATATTTTTTGCGAAGCTGTCCGTGATTATTCTCATCACACTGTTCACCCAGCTTTGGATGGGAATTCTCTATATCCTCTGCGGAAAACTTACCGGACTTCCCGGCTTCTGCCCTCCTGAAATTGTTTTCTGGCTTATCCGGGGAACTCTGGGCGCCGTTCCCATCTGCGCCCTGCAGCTTCTTCTGTCCATGAAGATCCGGAGCTTTTCTATTCCCATCGGTATCGCTCTGGTGGGAAGCATCGCGGGAATGATGATCGTAAACATGGATCTTGGACTGATCTGTCCTTACAGCCTGATGTTTCTTGGCATGAACTCCAATCAGACGGAGGACAGCCTGTCCGGAAATTTCCTTCCCTTCCTGGCAGCCGTCCTGATTTTCTCAGCAATTTTCTGCTTTGCATCTGTGTGGCTTTTAAAACACAGAGACGTGCGGTCATAAAAATATATAAAAATCCCCTTGACAGTACAGGCGTTCTTTGCATATACTAATAAGGCAGAAAAAGCTTACGTTCGTATGTATGCCAGCAATCAACCTTTCTTCGGGCTTGTACTGGTTTCGACGGGGGCTTTGAAGCTGAGGAAGCCATCCGCAGACTCCTGGACTGCGTATCAACCGGGAAACTAAATATAAACGCAGACGAACAGTACGCGTTAGCAGCCTAATTGCTGCTCGTCAGCCCTGACGCACTCACACATCAGGGATCTGGCGTCGACTATGTGAGAAACCTTGCCGGGTAAGCTTTGCCCCGGCAGATGTATTATGAAGCTACTGAAGCCGTAAGCCTGTCGGTGGGCGTGCGGCCAAGGGAATGAAAAAACAGCGACTGTGATGGGAGATGCCGCAGGGGATAGGCTTTCGGACGCGGGTTCGATTCCCGCCAGGTCCATACTTAAAAATCGCGAAATCACTTAGTGTTACAGTGATAAGGAAGTATTTAGCCAACATATCACTAACGTTGGCAAACAGGTTTGCAAACAGAGAGTTAATCACTTTCAAAAGTGGTCGGCTCTCTGTTTTGTGATTGAAAAATTTTAACGATATAGAAAAAGAACATGGCGATACCTCCTTGATACCGCCATATCCTAAATGAGCGTTCCCGCGTATTAACTATGTGTAAAAATACAGCGGTTAATCTATCGCAGAACAGAAAAGAGCCGATAACCTTGTTTTGCTTTGGCATACAGGACATATTATCCATTCGGTATTCATGCTAAATGCCCCAATCTCCGCTAATCTTTTGCAGCTTTACCATATATGGGTAAAGCTCTCCCGTCTTCATCAATTTTTCCGGTGTTCCCTGTTCGGCAACAGAACCGTCTGAAAGCACAACCACTTTATCCGCGCCGCTCACGGTACGCATACGGTGGGCGATCACAAGTACGGTCTTATCCTTTATCAGTCTTGATAAAGCAGTCTGTATCAATGTTTCGTTTTCCACATCAAGGCTTGCTGTTGCTTCATCAAGTAAGATGATAGGGGAATTTTTAAGGAACGCACGGGCGATTGAAATTCGTTGCCTTTCCCCGCCGGACAGTTCGCAGCCGTTTTCACCAATCATACTGTTATAACCGTCCGGTAGTTTTTCCGCAAACTCTTCACAATTTGCAAGTTTTGCCGCCGTGATCACCTCTTCATCGGTGGCGTCCTTTCTGCCAATTCTGATATTCTCCATGATTGTGTTGTTAAACAGCGTCACATCCTGGAACACGATAGAATACAGAGATAGTAAGGTTTCCGGCTCTATTTTTGATATATCCATACCGCCAACGGTGATTTTTCCTTTGTTTATATCCCAGAACCGGGCAGCAAGACGCGATACCGTAGTTTTTCCGCCGCCGGAAGGTCCGACTAATGCAGTAACTTCTCCTTGTTTAGCCGTAAAGGAAACATCTTTCAATACAGTTTCCCCCGTATTATAGGCAAATCCTACATGGTCAAATACAATGTCATACCCTTGATTTGTCATTGCATTGCTTCCTGTCTGAACAGGCTGGTCAAGAATTTCATTCATGCGGTTTATATTCGTTTTGGTAGAGATTACCGCAGCAAGATTTTGCAATGCCCCCTCAAGGGGAGCATACAGCCTTGAAGCTACAAGCAAAAACATAAAGAACAGTGGAATATCAATTTCTCCACGAATCAGCAGCGCAGAACCTACAAGCGCAACCGTAGCAATCCCAAACTTTAATATCAGTGTAGAGGAAACAACAAAAAGGGCAGTCCCAAGCTCTGTTATAATGTGCCGCTTTTCTACATAGTCAATTTTTTTATTAAGCCCTTTCAAATAACTTTCTTCCGCATTGTTCGCCTTTAAGTCCTGCAAACTTTCGATACATTCCTGTACGCCGCTTTCAAGCGCGACATTTGCCGCTACGGATTTACGGTTGAAATATTCCTGTATGCGGGCTGAAAAGAATGTGATTGTAAATGCAATCGGCAAAACCCAAACCGCCGCAAGTGCCATTCGCCAGTCGTAAGCAAAAAGGCAAACTGCAATCAATGTGGTGGAAATAAGAGAGCCTGCCAATGCGGGCACATAATGGGAAAATGCAGTTTCCAGTGTAGCGCAATCCCCCATAATAGAATTTGTTAAATCCGCAAGGTCTTTCTTGCCAAAAAAAGACAACGGAATTTTGCGTAGCTGTTCTGCTAAGGATATTCGCCTTACCCCGCTTTCCACATAAGTCGCTAAATAAGTGGCGTTATATTGAAACCAAGTCGCAATAAATATAAGTGCAAGGCAAACGAAAGTACCAACCGCATAAAAAGCAATGCGGCTTCCATTCACGGTCCCATTCATGGCATCAATAACAAAGTAATAGAGCAGCCCGACAGGGAGCATAAAGGATATATCCTGTACAACGCAGGCAATACATCCTTTTATCAAATCGACAGCCCCTTGTCTTGATAACGCAAAGCGTCTTTGCAGTATCTTAATCATGCGTTTACCTCCTTTGCAATCTTCCATTCTGCTGCTTTGGAATAATCCTGCCACATTTTTGTAAATATGCCGTTTTTCTCAATCAACTGATTATGGGGGCCGCTTTCAGCAATCTGACCGTCCTGCAGCACATAAATGCAATCTGCGTTTGTGATTGACGACAGCCTGTGTGCAACCATAATAACTGTTTTTCCCTTTGAAAGCGCAGACAAAGCCTGTTGTACGCGCACTTCATTGTCGGGGTCGGCAAACGCGGTTGCTTCATCAAGAATCAGAATAGGCGCGTTTTTCAAAATTGCGCGGGCAATCGCGATTCTTTGCTGTTCACCGCCAGACAGGTACACGCCTTTTGTCCCGACAACTGTATCTATGCCGTTTGGCAATTTTTCGATAATATCCAGGCACTGTGCAGCTTCCAGCGCATGGGTGATTTCTTCGCGTGTAGCGTTAGGCTTTGCCATACGGACATTTTCCAATATGGACGCTTTGATAAGGCGGCTATTTTGAAATACAAAGGACACCTTATCCATCAATGTTTCTTTCGGAATATCGCGTATGTCAATATTCCCTATCAGTATGCGCCCTTTTTGCGGGTCAAAAAATCTCGTGACAATATTTGCAAGCGTTGTCTTGCCGCTGCCAGATGCGCCTACCAATGCGACTGTCTGTCCCGGCTTTATGGAAAGAGATACATCATTGAGTGCGTTTTTCACGCCGTCATAACTGTAACTAACATGTTCCAATGTAATCCCATTGTCTTTGGGAATATTATTTTCGCTGCTTTCAGGCAAAGGCTTTTCGTTCAGCACTTCATCAATCCTGCCTATTGCGTCGCCTACAATCATTGCGTCCTCGCTCATAAACATAATTTTTGTGAGTGTCGTACCAATGACTGGCGTAATCACAATATAGAAGATAAGGTTTAACAGAAGTTCATTTGTTACTCCGCCCCTTGTAAGGAAAATCCCTCCGGCAATCAGAAATGCGAATACGCCGTTAATTGCCGTTGTATAGAACATCATAGGCAGACGCAGCCCCTTTGTGTATGCAATTACCCATGTTTCATAATTATCAATCGCGTTTTTGAAACGTTTGAAAGAAAAGATTGTCTGCCCGAAAGTCTTTACTACTGGTATGCCCCTCACATATTCAACTGCTTCATTTGACATATCAGCAAGCGCATTTTGATATTGTTCCATACGCTTTTCCATATCTTTTCCTGTCATTTTCATCATAATCAGAAAACCAAGTACAACGGGAACAAGGCTTAAAAGCCCTAATCGCCAGTCAAAGGCAAGCAGCAGGAAAAGCAGCCCTATGGGTGTGGCAATCGCCCCCGCTTTATCGGGCAGCCTGTGTGCAAGATAGGTTTCCGTAGCAGCACTGGAATTGTTCACAATCCTCCGCAGTTTTCCGCTTCCATATTTTTCTGTCACACCAAGCGGCAGCATTGTAATATGGCGCATAAGCTCTTTTCGGATATTTGCGGCAACCCGGAACGCGCTCATGTGCGAACACATCAAAGCGGCTATATAAACAACAATGGAGATAACCGCAAACAAAACCGCAGACCAGCCGTAGCCTGTAACATTCCCTGCTTCCATGAAGTCCGGGGAAGCTTCCAGTATGTCGTGAATGATACGCCATATATACCAAAATGGCACAAGAGCTAACAGCGCACTCATTACGGACAGTACCCAAGAAAGATAGGTCAATATCCTATACCCTCCGGCATAGCCCATCAGTCTTGATAGATTAGACTGTTTTTTCATTAAAAAAACCTCCTTGAAAATTTTTTATGATATGAGGGCTAAATATCTTCCCTCGAATATCCTTATTTCGGTTACTTGTATGCTCGAAAGTTAGAAAAAACTAACCTATATGTCAAATATAATGGAAAGCATACACTTTCCATTATCATAAAGCAAGCTTTCGCGGCATTTTCCTCGCTATTGTCCCATAATTTTCATCCATCCGGCGGTATAGAAAGCTCTCATTTCTTTCAAATAGTGCTTTGCTTCTTCAAGCGGCATTTCATGTATAATCAACTCAAAAAATGTATTAAACATTCCTGTAATCAAAATATGCTCTAACCGCTCATCAATGGGTGGGGCAGGTCTGCCTAACTTTTCAAGAACCGCTAGATAATCATGTGTTCCTTTTGTTTCTATTTCCACCATTTCATCAATCAGCTTTGAAAAGCGTGTTCCCTCTGAACAGCAAAGTATGAGCTTAAATTCATTCAAGTGTTCATAGGCATATAAGAGCATGTCATACATACACTCGCCGGAAGCAGAGGAAAGATTGTCGGGTTGTTTCTCTGGAGGAATTTCCGCAAATTCTTTTTGGGCCTTACAAAATCGTTCCAGTAAAAAATTGTAGTGTTCTCCTACCAGTGCTTCAAACAAGTCCTCTTTACTGTCGTAGTAGCCGTAGAACGCACCTGTTGTCACACCCGCTGTTTTGACTATATTTCGCAATGAGGCGGACTTATAACCCTTCTCAAGAAATTCTTGCATTGCCGCCGAAAGAATTAGGTGTAATGTTGTTTGTTCCGTTTCGCTCATATTTTCACTGCTCTCTTTATAACATTGTTATATATCACTGTTATATAATATGACAAATCAAGAAATTTGTCAATAGTTCAAAATAATTTGCGTTACTGTCAAGTAATCGTTGGCAACTTTCTTTTTGATTTATCTTTTTGTTGAAATAGCTTTGTTTCTACACTGGTTTCTAATATCCAGCCATGTGCAGCAATCGCTTTCTCTCTCCCTGTATCTTTCCGT
>DXEG01000052.1 GCA_019115125.1 Candidatus Blautia faecipullorum | reverse complement strand
GGATGGGTGAACCATACTCATGGAATGTGGATAACTCATCTGGATTTTGTTGTATATGTGTTTTATATCACACAAATACAAAATCAGGATGAGAAACAATTGATTTTAATATTTTATTCTTTACCGCTGCTCAAGGATCAAAAATCTTGACAGTTTCCGGAAAATATGATATCTTTTTTCGATAAGAGAAAGGATGTGAGATTTGCGTGGAAGATTCTTCTGACGAATGCCATACTACTAATTCCCGCATAAAAATCATGAATATATAGAGGTATAGCTTGTGAGCGCGGCTTACAGGCTATACCTTTTTGTGTTTTTTGCAAAGGAAATCCCGGGCGGTTTCCGCAACGGCTCGCCGGGATCTCCACCATATCAGTCATTAGCGGGCGATTTTAACAGAATCCACTTTATCGGATTTGACACGATGCAGAGCGTTATCTTCATCCTGGCAATTGGAAATGAGCTTGGGATTTACAGCGCTGACAAAAAGTCCGGTTGCTGTCAGTTCACGGGCTAGGGGTTCATAGTAGCGGCCTGTATATTCCATGACAATCCGGGTATCGCCATCAAGGCCTTTGATCTAGTCAATCAATGTCTGGATATCACCGGAGAGATGTGGGACTTCAAAAGGTCTGAAAACAAACTTCCCATCTGGTCGGAGGATAGCTACCATACTTTATGTCACTCCTTTTTTGAAATGCAATGGTATGCACCAGCTTTACTCATTGCCTATTCAATCTACTGTGGTGTGACGCGGACGCATCTTGAGGGCGGTTCAACCTGCATAAAACGAATGCTGCGAATGAGGAGCTGGTTATCAGTCTAATTTACGGACGCAGGGTCCAAGAAGGTTTCCGATATACCGATTGCCCCATCATTATACAGCTTAAGCAACAAGATGGGTAATTCCTTACTGGCTGTAAGAGGGATTAACCATAAATATATTGTAGTAGGAGGTTTTTTTATTACATTATGATAGGCTCAATTATCCTTATTATTGTTTTTACATTCTTAAACGCGATTTTCGCGAGCGCCGAGATCGCCGTCATCTCCATGAACGAGACCAAACTGAGATGTCTTGTGGACGACGGCAATAAACGGGCGAAAAAGCTATCTGTCCTGACGGAGCAGCCCGCCCGTTTTCTGGCGACTATCCAGGTGGCCATCACTCTGTCGGGCTTTTTGAACAGTGCGTTTGCTTCCGATAACTTTGCAGGAATCATTGTGGACGCTCTTGTCTCCGCGGGAGTGCCCGTACCGGAAAAGACTCTGAATTCCATCGCCATGGTAATCATTACGGTAATTCTTTCGTATATCAGTATCGTATTCGGTGAGTTGGTTCCGAAACGGATCGCCATGAAAAATTCAGAATCTCTTTCCCTTGGCCTGGCTCCCACACTGTACGGTGTCGCGAAGGTCTTCTCTCCCCTTGTGTCCCTTCTGACGGTTTCCACAAATCTGATCCTTAAGCTGATCGGAATCAATCCGGCGGAAAACGACGAACAGGTAACCAAGGAAGAAATCCAGATGATGCTGATGGAGGGTAATGCCCAGGGCGTTATCGACACCCAGGAAAACGAATTTATCCAAAACATTTTTGAATTTCACGACATCTCAACCGAACAGGTATGCACCCACCGCACGGATGTGATCGTGCTGGATACAGAGGATTCTATGGAGGAATGGAAGGAGACGATTTACCAGAACCGCCACAGCTATTACCCTGTATGCCAGGAAACAAAGGACAATATCATCGGTATCCTGGACACCAAGGACTATTTCCGTCTGGACGACTACTCCAGGGAAAACATCCTGGCCAAGGCTGTGAAGCCCGCCTATTTCATTCCTGAGAGCATGAAGGCCGCCAAGCTGTTTGATCATATGAAACAGACCAGGAGCTATTTTGCCGTTCTGCTAAATGAATACGGTGAAATGTCCGGAATCGCTACTCTTCACGATCTTCTGGAAGAGCTTGTGGGCGATATCTATGAGGAAAATGAGGAAAATACCGAAAAAATCCAGTCTCTCACCCCAACCTCATGGCTTATCCGCGGAGATGTGGAAATGGACGACGTCGCCGAAGCGCTGCCCGTCACCCTGCCGGAAGGGGATTATGATACCTTCAACGGTTTTATTTACAGCATCATTGACAGTATTCCTGAGGACGGAAGCCAGTTCACCTGCGAAAGCAGCGGAATGGTCATTCATGTAAAATCTGTAGCAAGGCACAAGATCGTAGAGGCGATTGTGGAGGTTCCTGAAGCGCCCCAGAAAAAAGAAGCTTAAGCCTGACTTTTAAAGAATAAGGAGGATTTTTTTATGGTTCATACACTTGAAAACGAGATGCTTCGCATTAAGATCGACGATCATGGAGCGGAGCTGTCGGAAATTTATGACAAAGAAAAAAAGCGCCAGGTTCTCTGGCAGGCGGATCCGGCTCACTGGAAGCGCCACGCGCCTGTTCTTTTTCCCAATGTAGGCCGGTATTATAAGGATTGCTGCCTGATCGGCGGCAGATCCTACCACAGCGGCCAGCACGGTTTTGCCCGGGATATGGATTTTGTCTGTACCAGGGAAACAGCTTCCTCTGTCACGCATCTTCTGTCGTCCTCAGAGGCAACCCGGGAAATCTATCCCTTCTCCTTCGAGCTTTACATCACTCACGAGCTGCGCGGCAGGGAAATCACCGTCTCCTGGAAGGTTGTCAGCAAGGATTCCGAAACTATGTATTTCACTATCGGAGGCCATCCGGCTTTTTGCGTTCCTGTTCTTCCGGACACCAGCCGTGATCAGTATCTCCTGACTTTCAGCGGTCAGAAAGAGCTTACCTATTGTCTCCTGGATCTTTCCTCCGGCACGGCGCTTCCTGATCAGACGCGCACTCTGGCTCTGACGGAAGGCGTCTGCCCTATCGGCCGCCATATGTTTGACAGCGACGCCCTGATATTTGACGACGGACAGATCACGAAAGCGGGAATCGCTCTTCCTGACGGAACGCCCTATGTAGAGCTTACCTGCGACGGATTCCCAAGCTTCGGTATCTGGTCGTCCTCCGCGGACGCGCCCTTTGTCTGCCTGGAGCCGTGGATGGGACGCTGCGACAATTATGGATTCGAGGAAGAGCTTTCCCGGAAGCCGGGTATCAATTGTCTGGAATCCGGAGGCGTATTCGAAAAATCCTACGGAATTTCTATTAAGTAGAGTCTCCAACGGAAACACTTCGGCTAATCATTTCCCGAAGCCGCTTTAATATGGCAGTACGTTACAGTTCACGCCATGCGTGAACTGTAACTGAATCCAGCCCATTTTAAGTCGCCTACGGCGAGGGGCTGGATTCTTTGGTCATTTTTCGTACTGGCCCGTGCATTTTCAGCGAGTGAAAATGCCGGGAG
>DXEG01000051.1 GCA_019115125.1 Candidatus Blautia faecipullorum | reverse complement strand
GGATGGGTGAACCATACTCATGGAATGTGGATAACTCATCTGGATTTTGTTGTATATGTGTTTTATATCACACAAATACAAAATCAGGATGAGAAACAATTGATTTTAATATTTTATTCTTTACCGCTGCTGGCCTGTGCATTTTCATTGCAGCCGTCCATGTTTTTCTGTATAATACAGAAAGATAAAGACCGTAGTACGCAGACACGCTTTGCACGCCGGATACAGACTAAAGCGTCCGGGTCAAAAACGACAGTAAACAGATTTTACAGGAGGGGACAGCATGGAAACAAATATCAAAAAAATCGAGGATATGTCGCTGAACGCATGGCCATCCCATAAAATGGAGCTTTATGACGGCTGGATCCTGCGTTTTTCATATTTCTATACGCACAGGACCAACAGCGTGGAGCTGTTCGGAACCTCCTCGCTGCCCTGGAGGGAAAAAATCCCCTACTGCGAAAACGAATATAAGCGGCTGGGAACGCCGGCGATTTTCAAGATCAGTCCTCTGGTTTCTCCTGATTTTGACTATACTCTGGAAAACCGCGGATATGAAATCCAGCACACAACAGACGTAATGACCCTCTGTCTGTCCGACGCCTTGCTGGATACCCCTTATCAAGATGTTTCTTTTTCATCCGTCATCCCCGATTCCTGGATCTGCAGCCTTTTTGATCTGAAAGGAACCACGAATCTGATGCACCGCACAGTAGTTCCTTCCATGTACCGCGCCATCCCCAAGGAAACCATCTGCGCTTCTGTTCAGAAAGAGGGACGTATCATAGCTACCGGCCTCGGAATACTGGACCGGGATTATATCGGCATCTATGCCATTCATGTAAAAGAACAGTACCGCCGTCAGGGCTTGGCCCGCCAGATCTGCACGGGGCTTCTGACAGAGGGCATGAAAAAAGGGGCCGAAAACGCTTATCTTCAGGTCGTAGACGGCAATACCTCCGCCAAAAAGCTGTATATGTCTCTGGGGTTCCGGCAGTTCTATACCTACTGGTTCCGGGTACAGCCGCAAGTGTGACGCACATACAGCAGGGCGCGGCAAAATGCCGCGCCCTGTTTCGGGGAATCGTATTCTTTATTCAATTTATATTTTTTATTCTGTTCTGTTTTTATGTATCTATACTGTCTTTTTCTTCAGCACCGCAGGCGTTACTGTGCCTACCACCAGAGAAGTCAGAGGGCTGAAATAAATAATGCAGGTCAGCACACTGTAGATCGGGATGAGAATCGCGAACTGAACCAGTCTTCCCGGAATGATCGTATAGAAATTATATCCCTCAAAAATCACAAGTCCCATCGTTGTAAGCACCAGAGAACTCAATACCGCGGTACATACGATAGAAACCACGATTGCTGCGGTTTTGCCTTTTTTCGTTCTGTTGGCGTAAAGGGGTCTCGCCAGCGCGGGAAGAAGTCCCCAGCATATGGCTGCTGCCGTAATAAAGGGATCAATGGCATAGCCTTTTATAAAGCAGCCGAGAACATCCGCGGTCAGGCCGCAGGCAGCGCCGGCCGCCGGTCCCATCCAGAGCCCCGCCAGAATGGTGCTCACGCTTCCTATGGCTATGCGGTATGCGCCCAGCTCTACCACGAATACCCTGGTCAGCACAAGATGCATCGCCACCATCAGCGCCATAAATACCAGAGTTTTTACGTTCCAGTGAGTTTTGTACCTGTTTTTCTCCATAATAAAAACACCTCCATAATGCTTTCACCGAGTCAGAGTATTTACCATAAATAATAATCCCTCCACATTATGAGATGTTCTCATATGTAGCAACGGGTGCGGAAAATATATCGTAAGCCTCTCCATAAAGCAGCTTTTCGTTTCACGGCGACTCCCCAGCCAATGAACACTTAACGCATAAATTCCTACTTCGCTATTATTTACTTGCCCTAAGTATATCACACTTCGCATATATTTCAATACATTTTGTTAAAAAAATGACAACTATTTTTTTCCTTTTTTATATCGTATTTTTGATATAAAAAAGGAGGGAGATCACAAAAGTTTCCCCTGTTTCCATATGGAAGTTTCTATATGTTTCTGATATAATGAAACCACTTGACCAGCAATGTCAGTTTTTCTTTTTTTGTATGCTTTTCGTTTTTTTTCATACACTATAAACGCAGAATACAGACAGCTTACATGGAGGTAGTATGATGAAAAAAAACACAGAAATCAAAAAAGAAAACCCTTACAATATCTCTTATGAAAATTACCTGAATACCAACGCCTGCACAGAATGTACCGGTCTCATACCCCATGCCGCCGAAGACGGCGACGAGTGGGAGGCATACCATGAGATTTTTGATTTTTCGGCCAGATCTCCCAAGTCCGAAAAACGCCGGAGCTGAATACCGCTGCCTGAAATTCCGGTAATTTTATCCTGCCGGAGGAAACAAATGAAAAAAGCACGCACCGCATGTATCTGTATCCTTTTGACAGCCGCTTTGTCCGGCTGCTCCAGCCCGGAGTCTGTGATCGAACAGCTCGCGTCCTCGGGAGATCCACAGATTTCGGAACCGGCCCCTGATAAACAGCGGGTTTATATGGATGAGATCCATGGAACGCTGAAGGATTTTGACGGAAACCGTCTCACCGTTCTCGACGATACAGATACCTATGTTTTTGATATCTCCCAGGCCACCCTGGAATGTAAAGACGGCATGATCGCCGGAGATAAGATCAGCGTCATCTACGAGGGAAAGATGAACGGCACAGACACCGGTACGGTTCATGTCCTGAAGGTCGCGGACGAATATCACAATAAAAAGCCGCTGGAAAATAAAACCACCTACGGTCAGGTCCAGAATCTTACCGCCAATACCGTCACTCTGAAATCCCGCACCGGCTATACCGCCACCTATCCCATCACCGGAACGGAGCAATATTATCAGAACGGCATTCGCTCCGGAGCATGGGTATACCTGCATTATAAAGGCAGCTTCGGGGAATCCTCCGACGCCCCCAAAGCGCTGGACGCGTCTCATCTGAAGGTTCTCAGCGTATCGGATATCGATCCGCTCAAGGTTCCCTCCCCGACCCCCACGCCCAAGCCGGCGGAAGGAGAAACTCCGGAGCAGGAAAAACAGTTCCGCGCGGTCATCCGGAACATCCGGCTGAATACCCTGGATGTAACTGTGGCCAATTCCGATGTCGCTCTGAGTCTTAATTTGTCAGGAATTCCCTGTCATTTCAGCGGAGGAGCCGCTCCGGGCTCTTATGTGACAATTACCTATACCGGAGAATTCAACAACCGGAATCTGGATGGGATCACTGTCCTGGGCGTTACCGGGGAAATCCCGGAAAATATGAACGAACGGTCGATGAATTATACGGTTACGGGAGAAATCACCGCTTCCACAGCAAACACTGTCACCATCCTCACAGGCGACGGCGCCAGCGTCACCTGCAGCACGGATAAGGCCGACAACACCTCTACCGGAGGACTTCTGACCGGAAGCTCCGTGAAGATTACCTTTAATCCCGCGGCTTCCAGGGAATCTAATATTTACACCTGCCTCAGGATCGAGGACGCCTGACAGCCACTTTCATTCAATAGTTCAAGTCAAAATGGCGGTATATGGAGATTTCAGCTTTCTCCAATATACCGCCCTTACTTTTTACTAAAGCGACCCTATCTCCGGCGGAATCTTTCGCGGATTTCCGCCTCGCCCTGGCTCAGCCAGTCCGTCACCTCCGGAGAATCTCCCAGTATCTCCAGAAACGCTCTGTACTCGTCCAGGATCCCCTGCCCGTGCATAACGCAGAAAGCGCCCGCGTCGCTTCCGAGAGCTGTTTTTACTTTTTCGGCAAAAGCGATTTTCAGATTTTTCTCCCCGCTCTCTATAATGGGCCTCAGGGTGGCGTCCTCATATCTTCCGCATCCCAGAAGATTTCTTACAGTCACCAGTGTGGGAACCCATACTGCAGAGCTGTCCGCCAGCATGGACAGCGTTTCCCCGTCCATATAGTTTCCATGCTCCAGGCTGTCCACTCCGGCCTCAATAGCGGCTCTGGCGCCGTAAATCCCATTGGTATGGCTCATCACGGCGAATCCCTCCTCGTGAGCAATATGCACCATTTCGCGCACCTCCGCCTTATCCAGAGGCGTCCCTGTGATCTCTCCATGTTTATGAAAATCCAAAAGGCCCGTGGTCATGATCTTGATAAAATCAGCGCCCAGATCAGCCGCTCTGAGTACAAGGGCATGAAATTCCTTCAGATCCGAAAATCCATTGCCTACAATGCTCCCATAATGCCCCTCTTTATGTATGGCAAAAACAGGCGTACGATAATCAATGCCGTATTCCGGAGCCAGCTTTTTTGCCAGAAGAGACACGCCCCCGGCGTCGCCCCCGTCTCTTATGAAGGTCACCTCCGCCTTCCGGTAGGTCTCCAGGCATTTCCGCACGACAGCCTCATCAGGCCCCTGTCTGTGACGCTTCACGGCGTCCCGGTAATTGATCCCGTCCATGATCACATGAGCATGACATTCCCCAAACATTTTTCTTCACCCCGCATAATAATAACATTGCAGCAAAATTCTCCCGTGGTTTTTCACCCCTGTCCGCGGAAAAATTCTCTGATCTCCTCCGGAGATGCCTTCACGGATCCCTGAGCGAAGAATGGTCTGCCGCCGCCCCGTCCGTTTAAGGCCTGGTTCATTTCCTTCACAAACTGACGGAGATCGCCGTTTTTTTCTCCGACGGCATACTTATAGCCTTCGTCCGGATCTCCGGAAAAGACCGCGCAGCGCCCTCCGCATGTCTGCATGACCGCGTCCGCCATCCTGCGCACGCCGTCGGCGTCCAGCCCCTCATGGAACAAAAGTACATTTCCCGCGCCGTTCCATCTTTCGGCCTCTGTGCGGCACAGCTCCTGCTCCATATGAAGCGCGCGGCCCTTCAAACGGTAATTTTCCTCCCACAGCCGTTCCACAGCCTGGGCTGTCTCCTCTGTTTTTGCCGACAGCTTCACAGATATACGCCTGTTCTGCTCATGGATCCTGCTCAGATAGTCCATGACTCTTTTTCCGCTGATCATAGTCACCCGGACGCCTTCTCGAAAATTCTCCGCATCGAGAAGCTTCACCATGCCGATCTCCCCGGTATATGTCACATGAGTCCCGCAGCAGGCGCAGAGATCCGCCCCCGGAAACTCCACCAGGCGGATCCTGCCTTCCAGCTCTTTTTTGCTCCGGTAAGGAAGACTTTTCAATTCCTCCTTCTCCGGGTAAAAGATCTTCACCCTGCTGTTTTCCCATATTTTCCGGTTTGCTTTGTCCTCTATTTCCACAAGCTGCTCCCGGTCCAGCACACCGCTGAAATCAATGGTGATCACATCGCTTCCCATATGAAATCCCACATTATTATAACCATAGGCAGCGTGAACCAGCCCGCTTACAATGTGTTCCCCGGAATGCTGCTGCATCAGGTCAAACCGGAGATCCCAGTCAATCCGTCCTTCCACCGCGGTTCCCGGTTCCAGGGGACTTTCTGTATAATGGATCAATTCCCCCTTCTCCTCCTGTACGTCCATAACCCGGATCCCGTTCAGCGTACCCAGATCGCAGGGCTGGCCTCCTCCCTCGGGATAAAAGGCACTCCGGTCCAGAAGGATCTGATATCCCCGTTCTGTTTCCCTGCATTCTGTTACTGCTCCCTGAAACTCCTTTGTATATACATCCTCATAATATAACCGTATAGTGTCCGTCATTCTGTATAACCTTCTTTCTCTTCCGCGCTTCTGCTTTCCAGAACAGCCCGTCCAGGCCCCAGGCGGAGAGGCGAGACTGTAAAACGCGCGTTTTCTGATTTATCCAGTCTTCAGTATAACACAGCTTTGATTTTGTGAACAGTCCGCAGAGAAGTGTTTTCTGTCAACAGAAAAAGCGGCCCCTTTGAGACCGCTGTCATTTAAGAGCCGCTTTTTCTGCCGAATATTATATCAAGAAAAAGAAAGGTTGTATTTTTCAATATCAATCGTTGCTTTCCCCTTCGCCGCAAAGGTGATACCGTCGGCGCTCAGGGGCGTATATAAGGTTACAGACGCTGTCTGGCTTCCGTCATTGATAAAAATTTCCAGACTGAAACGGTCCGCCAGGCACCGGAGCGTCACCTCTCCGTTCATGGGAGATACCCGGAGTTTCCTGCTGTGAACAATATCATACAGATATCCGCTGTGGCTTCTGTCTACGCAGAGCACCTCCTCCGCCGGATCATAGGTTACAGATGTATAATATTCCTCTCCGCAGGCAAACTTCATACAAAATTCCTGGAATTCTCCATTCACTTTCAGGCGAATAGTCATATCCATCACTCTTCCCCGGATTCCCTCCAGAGAAGTTTCCTGGGAAATCTCCGTCTGTCTGCAGCAGACCCGTTCACCGCGGTATGCTTCCAGCTCCCGGACGGGCTTCTGGATCAGCTTTCCATCCCGGAAGCTCAGTTCTCTGGGAACCGTAAGCTGACCAAAATATTTCACACCCTTCGGAACAAACTTCGTATTGCTCCAGGACTGCATCCACGCGACCATCACCCGCCGTCCGTCCGGCGTCAGCATGGTCTGAGGCGCGTAAAAATCAATTCCGCTGTCAATGGGCTGAACCGCTTCCCTGCTGAAGCTGCGGCTCTCTTTGTCATAGGAGCCGGAAATGCACAGCGTACAGTGGCCCGCGTGATACTTCAGGCCTTCCGGCATCATCTCCATAGGACTTACAAACAGGATATGTCTGCCGTCAAGCTCGAAGAAATCCGGACATTCCCACATTCCTCCCAGCTTTTTGCTGCTTCTGTCCAGCACATTGCAGAAGCTCCAGTGAAAAGCGTCCTCACTCTCAAACAAAAGGATGGCACTGTTTCCGTCCTCTGTGGCGTTGGCCGCCACCGCGTAAAACTTCCCATCGGTATCCTGCCAGATCTTGGGATCCCGGAAATCCACCGGGCTTCCTCCTTCGGGAACATCCTTTACCGTCAGGACCGGGTTTCCCTCATATTTCACATAATCCGTTCCATCCCCTGTGGCCATGCACTGAGTCTGGTAGTGTCTCTCACTTCCATCCGGCTCAATCACCCTTTTCACGCCTGTATACATCAGCAGGTGACGGCCGTCGGACATTTCGAGAGCGCTTCCGGAAAAACAGCCCGCGTCGTCATAGCTTTCATCAGGCGCCATAATGGCCGGACGGCGCTCCCAGGTGATCAGATCTCTGCTCACCACATGCCCCCAGTGCATCGGTCCCCATATATTGGAATATGGATGGTACTGGTAAAACAGATGATATTCGCCCTTATAATATGAGAATCCGTTGGGATCGTTGATCCAGCCGTGTCCGCCTGTCACATGATAGCAGGGACGCTCCTCAGGACGTATATCTTTGATATGCTCTCTTTCAAATTCTCGTGCCTGCTGTAATAGTTTACTGGTCATATCATGATCCTGCCTTTCGCTTACTTAAATCGTTACAGTTCACAGACACCTGCGAACTGCAGCGATTTCAGCCCGCTTCATATGTATCTTTGATGCATGGGGCTGAAATGCTGCATCTTATTATTTAACATACTGGCGCATAACCTGACGGCCAATGTCAAGCCTGCGGGCGAACAATAACTTATCCGTTCCGTCCGCGCTATCCCTTGATACCAGAGGAAGCGATACCTTCCACATAGTATTTCTGCATGAAGACAAACATGATGATCATCGGAATCGCAGAAACAACCAGAGCCGCCATGATCGCGCTGTAATGAACCGGCTGGGTGCCGAAGAAGGACTGCACCGCAAGCTGGATGGTACGTTTATCCTCTCCTGTCATAACCAGGAACGGCCACATAAAGTCGTTCCAGTGGGCTACAAAATCAAGAATAAATACGGTTGCATAGACCGTCTTGGAAATAGGAACAACGATCTTAAAAAAGGTCCCGATCGGACTGCAGCCGTCAATCGCCGCCGCTTCGATCAGGTCGTCCGGCACATCGCAGAAAAACTGCCGGAACATATAGATCGAAAAACACTTGGCAACAAAGGGAATTACCAGAGCCGCCAGGGTATTAACCCAGCCAAGCTGGGACATCTCGATATACAGAGGAAGCATGATCGCTTCCATCGGAAGTACCATCAGAGCGATAACAAGATTCAGGATCGCTCCTTTGCCTTTAAACTCAAATTTTGCCAGCGCATAGCCGCACATGGAGTTTACCAGAAGATCCAGGATCAGGATCAGTCCGATATATAAAAGCGTATTTTTAAACACCTGGGGCAGATTGAGCCTGGAAAAAACCTCCGCGTAATTATCCAGGGACGCCTGCACCGGCAGGAATGTCGTCAGGGAATCCATGTTTGCAAAAATCTCTGCCTCCGGCTTCAGAGAAGCGGAAATCATCCAGATCAGAGGAGAAACAAAGATAATGCCGATGATGATATTTCCAAAATAAAACATGAACTTGCCGAATCTGGCAGAAAACTTCATTGATTTCGTCATAGTCTCTCCACCTCCCTTAATCTGTCGCCGCGGTAATCTTCTTCATCGCCATGGACATGCAGACGACAATCACGAAGAATACAGCCGCTATTGAGCAGGCATAGCCGAAGTTACCCTTCTGGAAGCCCTGGGTGTAGATGTAATATACCAGAGTTTTGGTGGAGTTTTTCGGTCCGCCCTGAGTCATGATATAAGGCTGGGTGAAGAGCTTCATCGCCTGGATCATGGTGATCATGATAACATATTTGATGGTTCCCTTCAATCCGGGAAGCGTAATATACAGGAACTGTTTAAACTTCGTAGCTCCGTCCACAGAAGCCGCCTCGTACTGATCCCGCGGAATTCCCTGCAGACCCGCCAGGAAAATCATCATCTGATATCCGGCTCCCTGCCATGCGGACATGAAAATGATCGAGTTCATGGCCGTATCCGCGTCGTTCAGGAAGCTGATCGGATCAAAGCCCAGTGAAACCAGAAGGGAGTTGATCAGACCTGTGTTGGGGTTCGCGTTGTAAAGAACCGACCACAGAACGGAGATAACTACCATAGAAGTAAGCTGCGGGCTGAAATACATGGTTCTGAAAATCGCCACTCCGCGGAATTTCTTTGATACAAGAAGCGCAAGTCCCAGAGCCAGAGCACACTGGCAGGGCACTACGATCACGGTGAAATATACGGTATTTTTCAGCGCCATCCAGAAGTTTTTATCGCTGAAAAGCTTCTGGTAATTCTCAAGACCAATGAATTCAATGGCGTCCGGCCGCATGATCTGATATTTAAATCCGGAAAAATATACGGTATAGATCATCGGCACTACCAGAAATGCGATCAGAAGAATTACTGCAGGCGCCACGAACACATATGCAGCAACTCTCTCATCACGCTTCCGGCCTGTAAGTTTCTTTGTCTTAGCCATAGCCTTTCCCCCTTTTAAAAACAGGCCGCACCGTCCAGCGATGCGGCCCAGATTTATGACCTTCCAGTTTTATTCAGCGTAATAGGTTTCATAGTCCTCTGTGAAGGTGTCAGATACTGTGTCAAGCTCAGACTGGATATAGTCGTTGTCTACTTCTCCATTGCTGGCCGCATCAGAGAAAATATTGGACATAGCTTCTGCGTAAGCAGAGGAGAAGGTTGCGTAGGAAGGTGTTCTCGGACGGGGAACCGCCGTATTTTCAAGCTGCTCTTTGATCAGAGCGCGGCTTCCTTCCTGATAATCCGCCATAGCCTCTTCCTCATAAGCGGAAGTACGGGTTGCCGGTTTTGCGATAGCCGCCGCGTAGGTCGCTACGTTTTCTGTATTCATCAGCCACTGAAGGAACTGACCTGCCGCGTCTACATTCTCGCAATCCTTGCTGATGGCAGCCGACCAGTCTCCGCAGGGAGAAACTGCCTCGCTTGTGTCGTCATTTACCGGATAGTAGGTGATGCCCCACTCAAAGTCAGCATTCGCCTCCAGAGTCGCGATTTCCCAGGAGCCTCCCAGCATTGTCGCGCATGCGCCGTTCAGGAACTCGTCTGTGATAGGTTCTACGTTCGCGTAGCCTTTGGCGATCATATCCGCCAGGTAGGAAGTTGTCTCTACTGCTTCCTCGCTGTTTACATAACCGTCCGCTGTTGTACCGTCCTCACTGATGTAGTCCTTTCCGGCGGAAAGATACATGGGCTCCAGAGCATAGGGAAGGCCTTCGCCGTGGTCCATAATGATGTGCGCGCCTACATAATCGTCTGTAGTACATTTTTCAGCGATTTCCGCAAATTCAGACCAGGTGATCGGGTTATCAATGGTGCGGGAATCCAGATCCTCAACATCCACGCCGCACTCGGTAAGGTAGTCTTTATTATAATAGAAAGCTACTGAGGACTCTGTGGCGCCGATGGCATACAGAGAACCGTCATATGTATTCTGCGCAACAGCAGAATCTACAAAATCAGCCAGATCATCTTCTGAGAAGTAATCGTCCAGCGGAACAGTGATTCCGTTTGCCGCGTAGTAGGAAACCTGCGGTCCGTCTACATAAAAGATGTCCGGAAGATCGCTGGAGGTTACTGCTGTAGCGATCTTATTGTCGTATGCGTATGAATCGGAACGGTCAATCGCCTCACGGCTCACCTGAATATCTGGATTCGCCTCGTTCCATTCCGCAAGCTTCTCTTCCCACCAGGCTTCGATCGCCTCTGTATCTGTAGGACTCCAGATTGTCAGCTCCACCGGATCGTCCGCCATTACCGGAACTGTAGTCGCTGCTGTTGAAAGAGCAACTGTTACTGCCATTGCCATGCTAACTGCTTTCTTCATGTTCTCTTCCTCCTTAATTTTGCCATTTCCCGCGCGCCTGGAAATTTATAGAACCCGTTCCACATACCATATACTGAACTATCTGTTTTTTTATTTTCAGTCTTTCAGATGTGGAACCCGTTTCATATTGTGTTTTTATCATAGTTTCTTTTTCTCTATTTGTCAATAGTATTTACAGAAAACACTTTTCCGCAATGCATTTTTGTAAATTTCTTCTATTTTAAAGTTTTTCTTTTGTATATATTGCACAATTTATCATTGTCGTTTTTTTAACATACATATTATATTTTATTTTTTCACCTAAACTCTTTTTATTTGGGTTCTCTTTATGACTCTGCCAAAATCTTACATGACAAACATTCTTAAAATTTCTCATTTATTCTTTATTAATCTTTTTAATTATGATTTATCCGCAAAAAAAGAGACTGCTTTTTAATACCAAGCAGTCTCTTCCCATTATTAACTGAATATTCTCTAGTATTTTCCGTCAAGCTCTACAGGAAATGTGCTTTGTCCCTGTCGGAATCCCACAGATAAAATTTGTTTTTGTGGAACGGGTTCCTTTCCTGCGATTAATTTTATCATAGTATCCGCACATGTCTCTGCTAAAAATTTAACATTCTGGCAGATGCAGGTAACCTCCGGATAACACAGCCTGGTAATATCCATCCCGTCGTAGGTGACCACCTTCAGGTCCTCCGGTACCCGGCGTCCCGCCTTCATCGCCAGATGCATGTAGCAGATAGCCGGTTCGTCCGCCGCAAACACCCCGTCGATGCCGTCGCACTTACGGATGGCTTCCTCAGCGGCCGCCCAGTAGGACTGATGATCAAACAGGTTCCATTCCATCATCATGTCCACCACATCCACTCCGTTTTCGGTAAGCTCCGCCTCAAAAATCGCGTGCCTGTCATTGGCCGCCACATTGGGAGCCACGCCGGTGATATGCAGCACTTTTTTGCACTTATTTTTCAGCATAACCTCCGCCGCTATTTTTCCTCCCGATATATGATCCGAGCCCACCATGGGAATACCAGGCCCGAATTCCTGATCCAGGGAAACGATCTTCCCTTTTCTTTTCAGGTATTCGTCTACATGGAGGGTATGAGAGCCTGTGATTATCCCGTCCACCATATTACGGTCCAGCATATAAAGATAATCCATCTCTCTGTTGCTGCTTCCGATGGTGTTGCAGATCATTGCCTTATACCCCTCTTTATAAAGAGCGATCTCCGTCTCCCGGGCGAAGGCCGAAAAAAACGGATGATCCAGGTCAGGAACCAGAACGCCGATGATTCCCGTCTTATTACGGAAAAGATTGCGGGCCAGTTCGTTGGGCGTATACTCCAGCTCACTGATCGCCGTTTCTATTTTTTTTCTTGTATCCTCGGCCACATAGCCGTTTCCATTTAAAACTCTCGACACAGTACCCACGCCGACTCCGGCTCTCTGTGCCACATCTCTGATACTTGCCATACTTCATTTCCTTCGTTACGCTCCGGAGCATTTTTCTGCCCGCGGAAGCTTTTCTTTTTCTGCAAAAAATTATAGCACACAGGAAACGCCTTTACAATTAACAGCCTGCAATAAAAATTCTCTCATTTTTCGTTACCCTATCTATACAGGGGGCCGTGACCTAAAAATTTATTTTATGATTTGAAGTGTTTTTACCGCTCTTCCGCGTTATAATAAATGAACGGGACATAGAACCGGGCAGCTTTCCCGGCCAAACATCCATGTCCGGTACAAAAGGAAAGGGGCTGATCGTATTTCACAGGAAGAATATTTGAAATATTTGCTGGAACAGTATCAGAATCTGATCTATTCCATCTGTCTGAAATCTATCGGCAATCCTTTTGACGCGGAGGATCTGACACAGGAAGTATTTCTGTCAGCTTACAAAAACCTTTCCCGTTTCGATGGCACATATGAAAAAGCCTGGTTAAGCAAAATTGCCGTCCGTAAATGTCTTGATTATCTGAAAGCCGCCGGACGGCGCTGCATTCCAACCGAGGATACCTACTTTTCTCAAATACCGGACAATTCTTCCACACCGGAAGCGCTCTGCCTGAAAACAGATTCCGAACGGCAGGTATACGCTTTATGCCAGCAGCTCAAAAGCCCCTATAAAGAAGTTGCCGAGGCACATTTTTGTATGCAGCTTTCCGTTGGAGAAATTGCCCGGCGGATGCAGAAAAATCCCAAGACGATCCAGACCCAGCTTTACCGTTCAAAAGCCATGCTGAAAAAGCTTCTGGTTCCGCCTGGAAATTCAAAAGAAAGGAGCGGCTGATATGCATATTCCGAAAAAAAACATAGAGATCTTTGAACATAACGAGCTCAGGGATACAGACGAAATAATCGCCTTCCTGGAGCATCTGGACCGCTGCGATTTCTGCCTTGACCAGATGCTTGAGGAGGAAAGCCGGAATCCGTCCGGACCGGCGCCGTCATATCTCAGCGGAGAAATCCTGAAGCAGGCTGCTTCCTTGGACGTGCAGGCGTCAAAAGCCATGGCTTCCGCTTCCCGCAGGCTTCAGCTTTTCTGCTATGGACTCAGAACTGCCGCAGGAGTAGCCGCGGCGCTGGTTCTGCTGTTCTGCGCAAACCGCATGGAGTTCAGCATACCGCGCGTATTCCCCTCCGCGCAGACAAGGGAATTTACTTCTGACAGCAGCCACGGCGCGCCCAATCCGGCCGCCGGACTTCAGCGGATCTCCAGATCGCTGGGCTCGGGGATTTCCGCCGGCTCTGATAAACTTGCAGACTATCTGGGACATTTTCCAAATAATATATTAAGAGGAGGAGAAAAAGAATGACAAAGCAAAAACATGGATTTTTGGTATTCATCGCTTCGCTGATCCCGGGAGCGGGAGAAATGTACATGGGATTCCGGAAACAGGGCGTAAGCATCATGCTGCTTTTCTGGGGAGCCATTGCCCTGGGTTCCATGACCGGCCTTGACTGGCTGATCTTCCTGATCCCTGTACTGTGGCTTTACAGCTTCTTCAATGTACACAATCTGAAATCTCTTTCAGAGGAGGACTTTTACTCTGTGGAGGATACATATATCCTCCATCTGGATCAGTTTATCGGAAGTACTGACAACGCCTTCAAAAAACACCAGACTGTCGTGGCCGCTCTTTTGATTTTCTTCGGAGCGTCTATCCTGTGGAATAATCTTACTGATATTTTATACTGGATCATGCCGCGGTTCTTCGGAAATTTTCTTTCCACGGTCTTCTATCAGCTTCCCGGTTCCGTCGTGGCAGTCGCTATCATTGCCGCGGGAGTCTATCTTCTTCGGAACAAGAAGCAGCAGTTAGACACAGAAGAGAACTCAGAAACCCCGGAGGAGCACTACTGGGCGCCATACCGCCCCTACCGGCAGTCTGTGGATGCAGAGGCTGAAACAGAACCTTACACCCCCCCTACGGAGGTTCCGGAGACCCAGACCGCGGAAGCCGAGACAGCAGTCTCCCCGGAAGCCGAAGCAGAGACAGCAGTCTCCCTGGCAGCGGAAACAGAGACGGAGATTGCGGCCTCTCAGGAGGCTCCGGCAGCCAGTACCCTTTCTTCGGAAATATCTCCAGCGGATCCGGAGAAGGCGGAGAATTCTTCCAATACCTGAATACCGGCAGACATTTTACAGACAAAGCGGCGGCCGGATACCGGGGCTTCTGATAAACCGGCGGCTGTCCTCCTGTCAGATATCTGTTCATGTTTACATGACAGATTTATCACATAAAAACTGTCTTATACCAAGAGCCAGGCCTCAAAAGACCTGGCTCTTATTTTTCAGATATTTTTTGTAACACGGAGTCTCGTCATCGCCCTTGCAAGAGCCATCTGATTCCTGTGATATTCCTGGATGCTCTGCTTCTGGCGAAGCTGCTCTTCCGCACGTTCCCGGGCTTCCTGCGCTCTCAGAACGTCAATTTCCTCCGGCCGTTCCACAGTAAGGCAGAACAGCTTGGCGCGGTTATTGATCATCTCCACAAATCCGGAGCTCACCGCAGCCGTATTCCAGTTTCCCTCTGTATCCTGATACCGCATTTCCCCCGGAACAATGGCGGAAATGGTATTCGCGTGATGGGCGAGGAAGGCTTTTTCCCCGTCCTCAACCGGGATCACGAGAGACTGGGCCCGGCCTGCGTAAAATAGCTTGTTGCTGGCATATATCTCCAGTCCAAAGGTACTGTTCATAACGCTTCACTCCTACTCTTCCAGGGTTTTCGCCTTTTCGATCACTTCATCGATCGTTCCCACATTAAAGAACGCATTCTCCGGATATTCGTCCATCTCGCCGTCTATAATGGCCTTAAAGCCGCGGATCGTCTCCTTCAGAGGCACATATCTTCCGGGAATCCCGGTAAAGTTCTCAGCCACATGAAAAGGCTGGGACAAAAATCTCTGGATTTTCCTTGCCCGGTGTACGGTATTTTTGTCCTCCTCAGAAAGCTCCTCCATGCCAAGGATCGCTATAATATCCTGCAGCTCCTTATATTTCTGGAGGATCTCCTGCACCCGGCGGGCGACCTCATAATGCTCCTCGCCCACAACGTCCGCTTCCAGAATACGGGAAGTAGATTCCAGCGGATCCACGGCAGGATAAATCCCCTGCTCCACGATCTTTCTGGACAATACTGTCGTAGCGTCCAGATGGGCGAAGGTGGTGGCAGGCGCCGGGTCTGTCAGATCGTCGGCCGGTACATACACCGCCTGTACAGAGGTAACGGAGCCTGATTTTGTAGAAGCGATACGCTCCTGAAGCTCGCCCATCTCGGTAGCCAGCGTAGGCTGATAGCCTACGGCGGAGGGCATACGTCCAAGAAGAGCGGATACCTCGGAGCCCGCCTGTACAAAACGGAAAATATTATCTATAAACAGCAGCACGTCTCTGTGCTCTGTGTCGCGGAAATACTCCGCCATCGTAAGTCCGGTCTCCGCCACCCGCATACGGGATCCCGGGGGCTCGTTCATCTGCCCGAACACCAGGGCGGTCTTTTCCAGGACACCGGACTCCTTCATCTCCGACCAGAGATCGTTTCCCTCGCGGGAGCGCTCTCCTACTCCGGTAAAGATAGAATAGCCTCCATGCTCTGTGGCGATATTCTGGATCAGCTCCTGGATCAGCACGGTTTTTCCTACTCCGGCGCCTCCGAAAAGTCCGATCTTGCCGCCCTTTGCATAGGGCGCGAGAAGGTCGATAACTTTGATCCCGGTCTCCAGGATCTCTACCGCCGGACTCTGGTCTTCAAAGCTGGGGGGCTCTCTGTGGATCACCCAATGCTCTTCCTGGTCCAGAGAGGTGCCTCCGTCTACCGTCTCGCCAAGCACATTGAACAGCCTTCCCAGAGTACAGCTTCCCACCGGAACCCTGATGCCGCTTCCTGTGGCCGTCACCTCTCTGTCCCTCTGAAGGCCTTCGCTGGCGCTGAGCATAATACAGCGCACCATGCGGTTTCCCAGGTGCTGGGAGACTTCCATGATACATTTTTTTCCGTTGTTTTCCACCTCGAGAGCTTCCCTGATATCCGGCAGCTCTCCTTCCTCAAAAACAACATCCACAACAGGTCCCATAACCTGTACGATCTTACCTTTATTCATCCTTACCTCCTATTGACGCTTCCGACACGACGTCCAGGCAGATTTGAAATTCTGTTTCCAGATTTATCACCTGCTTCTCTGGGCTTTCGCGCCGCCGATCACCTCTGTGATCTCCTGAGTAATGGCCGCCTGGCGGGCCCGGTTAAACTGAACCGAAAGATCCGCGAGCATTTTCTTCGCGCTTTCAGTAGACGACTGCATGGCCGTCATTCGGGCGTTGTTCTCACTGGCGTAGGCCTCCACAAGACACCCGTAGATCACACCTGTCAGATAATTAGGGATGATCGTATCCAGCACCGCATCGGCCGATGGAAACATTTCAATTTCCTCCTGCATCATACCCGCCACAAGCTCAGAAGATGTAAAATTTGTTTTTTTCAGAGGAAGAAGCTGCATATTCACAGGCTCCATCAACGCCGCGTTCTGCATCTGCGTATAGATGATATGAACCTCATCCAGCTCTCTCTCCAGAAATGCCCTTACGATCTCGTCGCTGATCAGCCTTGCCCTGTGCATTGTAGGCTTCTGTACCGTATACCGGAAGCTTTCGTCCACATCCGCCATCCTCCTGCCGTAGTACTGACGGCCCACCATTCCAAGCACATACAGCTTGTGGCGGCCCGGCTCCTTCATAAACTCGTCCGTCATCCTGGTGATGTTATGGTTATAAGCGCCTGCCATTCCCTTGTCCCCGGTCACCACAATGGTCGCGATTTTCCGCTCTTCGCGGGGAATCAGGTGACGGGCGCTGAAAAAAGGATGCTGGAGATCCGGCACATGGCGCAGGATCCTGGCAATGGCGGCCTGCATATTATAGAAATAAGGTTCAGTGTCTTCCAGTATCTTCTTTGCTTTCTTCATTTTTGAAGAGGAGATCATATACATGGCATTTGTGATCTTCATAGTATCCCTGACGCTTTTTATTCTGCTCTGTATTTCTCTTGCGCTTGCCATAGGTCCCTCCTGCCGATTTAACGAACCGCCTGATCCTGATCCAGCCTGCGGCTGGCGAATTCCTCCGCGGCCCGGAGAATCTTTTCTCCCAGCTCGTCGGAAAGCTGCTTCGTCTCCTCAATTTCTCTTCCAATCTCCGGATAAACATGATCAAAATAAGCCAGCATATCCTTTTGATACTGCCTGATCTGTTTTTTCTCCACATGGACCAGCTTTTTATGGGTGGCTGTCCACAATGTGATCACCTGCTCATGAAGCTTCAGGGGATTACACAGGGGCTGCTTCAGAAGCTCCATCAGACAGCTCCCGTAAGCAAGCTGAGCCTTGGTGGCGTCGTCCAGATCTGAACTGAATTGCGTAAATACTTCCATCTCCCTGTATTGGGCAAGATCAATACGAATACTTCCCGACGCCTTTTTCATTGCCTTTGTCTGGGCGGCGCCTCCCACACGGGATACGGAAAGTCCCACATTTACCGCCGGTCTCATACCCGCAAAAAACAGATCGCTTTCCAGAAAAATCTGTCCGTCTGTTATGGAGATCACATTTGTCGGTATGTACGCCGATACGTCTCCGGCCTGAGTCTCAACAATAGGAAGCGCCGTGATAGAGCCTCCTCCCGCCTCCTCGTTCAGACGGCTGGAACGCTCCAGGAGCCTGGAATGAAGATAAAATACGTCGCCGGGATATGCCTCGCGTCCCGGAGAACGCTCCAGCAGAAGGGAAAGGGCGCGGTAAGCCACCGCGTGCTTGGAAAGGTCGTCATATACGATCAGCACATCCTTCCCCTGATACATAAAGTACTCCGCCAGAGCCGTCCCCGCATAGGGTACAATATACTGAAGAGGCGCGCAGTCGCTGGCTGTGGAGGAAAATACCGTAGTATATTCCATAGCGCCGTGCTTTTCCAGTGTGGAAACCACCTTGGCCACAGTGGAAGCCTTCTGCCCTACCGCCACGTAAATACAGAGAACATCCTTCCCCTTCTGGTTCAGAACAGCGTCGATGGCAAGAGAGGTCTTTCCTGTCTGTCTGTCCCCGATGATCAGCTCACGCTGGCCTCTTCCAATAGGAAACATGGAGTCAATAGAGAGAATTCCTGTCTCCAGAGGTACCGTGACCGATTTTCTGTCAATGATCCCGGGAGCCGGATATTCCACCGGTCTGTATCCACTTTCTTTAATTTCTCCCCTGCCGTCTACCGGCGCTCCAAGGGCGTTCACGATCCTGCCGATAAAACCCTCGCCTACAGGGATACCGGCCTGTCTGCCGGTCCTTGTCACCTTTGTGCCTTCACGGATCCCGGTGTCGCTGCCGAAGAGTATGCAGCCCATGCTGTTGGCGCGGATATCCTGCACCATCCCCTTCAGACCGTTCTCAAAAACAACAACCTCGCCGTACATGGCATGGTCAATTCCATAGACGGAAGCGATTCCGTCTCCCACGGAAATGACAGTGCCAATCTCCTGGTTTTTGCTGATTTCATCGTAATTCTTTATTTCTTCCTTTAAGATGGAAATAATCTCATCTGGATTGATTGCACTCAATGTGTTCACCTCCGTGTCAATTTCTGTTCCAGTCTGCGGCAGCGCCCCCGCAGACTCCAGTCGTATTCCTGTCCTTCCGCCTGGAGGATAAAACCGCCGATCAGATCCTTATCCTCTGTCAGCTCAATATCCGCCCTCTGGGCGTGAAACCTCCCGCACAGAAATTTCCGAATATTTTCCAGTTGTTCCTCCTCCGGCGGCGTTACATATCTCAATACTGCCGTCAGGATCCCCTGCTGTTTTCTGCAGAGCTCCTCGTAGCTGCTGATGATCTCTTCCAGAAGCTCCGCCCTGTGATGTCTGCAGACTGTTTTTACAAAGCTTTGCATCTCTTCCGGCAGGATCCGGTCGACAGCCCTTTCCTTATCCCGAAAGGATACCAGAGGATTCTTCAGCACCGCTATAAATTCCGGCGCTTCCCGAAGCAGTTTTTTCGTGCTTTCTACAGAATCCCAGGATACGGACAGTTCATACAGAACCTTTGCGTAATTAACAGCCGCTGTCGTCATCGGAATCACCTGCTTCTTTTAGAAATTGATCGTATAAGGCCAGATTTTTTTCGGGTCCGCTTTCATCCGCCATGATTTTAGCCGCCGCCTCCATGGCCAGCTTCCCAATCTCGGACTGCATCTGCCTCATGGCGTTCTCCCGCTCGCTGCGGATGTCCTCCCGGGCGCCGGCAAGCATCGCCTCCGCGCGGGCCTGGGTTTCCCGGGCGCTTTGATCTGCCTGCATCCTTGCTTCCTGCCGGGCCTGCTCAACAATCCGGAAAGATTCCTCCTTCGCGGACTTCAGCGCGTCCTCATAATGCCGCCGCAGCTCTTCGGCCTTATCTTCTGTTTCCCTGGCAGCCTGAAACTGCTGCTCTATCATAGCCTTTCGCTCATCCATCACCCGTATGATCGGTCCGAATAAAAACCTCTTCATCAGAAGATAAAGAATCAACAGGTTAATGATCGTAAAGACAAGATTCAGATTGATTTGAACCATCGTCTATCTCTGCCTTTCTTATGTAATAATAACCGTACACCGGCGCCGCATGAAAAGATATGCGGATCAGCCAAGCATAACGACGATCAGAAGACCTACTACAAAACCAAAGATCGCGGTACCTTCGGCAAGGGCGCATCCCAACAGAAGGTTTTTGCTGATCTTGCTCTCTGCCTCCGGCTGTCTCGCAATCGCCTCTACTGCTTTAGAAGTGGCAAGACCGATACCGATTCCTGCTCCAATACCTGTTAAAGCTGCAATACCTGCTCCAATAGCAATTAAACTTGTCATGATTTTTCCTCCTGAATTTTTCTTATTTTTATATTTTGTTTTCAGATCAGAACCGGCGGGTCTGCTGTTTACTCCCGGTCAGTCCATCGTCTCTCTCATAAACATAGACGTCAGAAAAACGAAAATGTACGCCTGTATGAATCCGTCAAAGAAATCAAAATACAGGCTGAACGGAATAGGAAGCACCGCGGGACAGATAAACTCCACGAGGGCCATTACCACGAAGCCTCCGAGAATGTTGCCGAACAACCGGAAGCAGAGAGCCGTGGGACGGATCAGAACCTCCATGATATTCATTGGCAGCATGACCGGTATCGGATCAAGAAAGCTTTTAAAAAAACCTTTCAGACCTTTTTTATGGATACCGGAATATTCTATAAGGAACATACTCATTACCGCAAGAGCAAGCGTAACATTCAGATCCTTCGTGGGCGGCTTCACTCCAAAAATAGAGGATACATTTGCCACTCCCAGGTACACCAGAACTGTCATCATATAAGGAATGTATCGTTCTCCGTCTTCACCCAGAAGGCCGCGGAAGAATTTTCTGAGAAAATCCACGCCTGACTCCAGAAGAAGCTGTTTTTTCCCCGGATTCTCAACTTTAAGATTCCGCACCAGAAGCAGGGACAGCACCAGAAGCACCGCCATAATCACCCAGGTAACTACCACAGATTCAAAAACCGGAATTCCGTCAAAGACCGGAATCGTAAATACTGTCCGGCAGTTCAGTTCTTCTTTCAGCGTTTCTGTTAAACTGTTCGTTTCACTCCCTCCTTTTCCCCAGTCCGCCGATATTGGTCAGACCGACTTATTTGATTTCTTTATTTTGCTCTTTGAAGTTTCGAAAGTCAATATTATATTTGACTATTTTGCACAAAAAAAAGAGCGTTTTTTGTACAAAACGCCCATATCATTATTTCATGCAGATTCGTTCGTCAACGTCTGCTTTTTACTGTTCTCACTATCTCTATCTTAATCTATATATTTTTGCAGGGTGTTTCTGAGAAAATTAATATATTCCCGTCTCACTTCCGGGGGATAAACGATCTCCGCCCCCGCTCCCAGCCCCGCGAGCCAGCCGAAAAACTGGCCGCTCACACGAATACGGGCCTGCAGAACAAAAAAGCCTTCATCCTCCGGAAGAATTGACGCCTGCTGTCCGAAACGGTCCAGAACTACGCCCACCAGATCATTCTCAAATTTTATCTTCAGGATCGTCTCCCTGCCGCCGAACATCCCGAAGGTGCCGGAAGAAAATTTACCCATATCAAAATCACGGAAAATAGCCTCGCCGTTGCGCTTCCGATTCTCTATCTCCACATGCATCATCTTATCCACGCGGTAATGCTTCACTATCCCGCTGAGCTCGTCCAAAGCAAGGAGATAATAACTGTCATTCTTCCAGAGCAGCTTGCCGGGACTGACCCTGTATCTCTTCCCATCCCTCTTCTTCACAAGCTTTTTAGAAACCGTCCACTCATAATAGTGAAAGGTGATCTGCTGATTCTGCGCGATCGCGTCATAAATCATCTCAATATTGGTATAAATCTCCTCATTGACCGTCTTGATTCCCTGCTTCTCCATCACCTGTCCCTGCAGCTTCCGGGCCTCGTGGACACTGGCCAGACTCTCCAGCTTCTTTACAAGGATCCTGGACTGTCCTTCTGTAATAAATTTTGACGACTGAACCGCGTCCATCAGGAATTTCAGCTCAGGAAGCCGGAACGTCCGGTCCGCCAGATAATAGCCTGACGCTTTTCCTCTGCGGCTGCGGATATCCATCCCAAAAAGCCGGAGAGTTTCAATATCATCATAAACCGTCTTGCGCTCTACGTTGATCCCGTATCCTTCCAGATCAAGAATGATATCTTTTACCGGAACAGGATGATCCTGGTCTGTTTTTTCCTGGAGGATTTTCATCAGGTAGAGGATCTTCAGTTTCTGGTTAAAGGATTTTGGCATAACGGTACTCCTTCTGCGCTTTTGCCGTCTATTTATCTGTCAGGAAAGCAACCACCCCAAAATAGAGAACTGCCGCTCCCAGGATCAAAGTGATATGATCTGCCGAACGGAAATCTATATTCATGAACATGGCCCCCATGACCAGCAGCTCCAGCGTAACCACTGCACCCAGAAGCATTGCCATGATACGAGAAAGCTTCTTCTTCCCTCTGGGCTTCCGGTACTCCCGGTCTGTATAATACCCCGCCTCCGCCAGTGCGACAATCTTATCACTTCTGTAACCTCTCTGTCCGCTCCACATTGTGCAATCCCCCTTATATCGAACATTTTTTCTGAACGTATTTTCTGAACGTTCCTTCCTGTTGAAATCTATTATACCACAAACTATGTCCAATAAAACGGGATAAACCAAATTTAATCGAAAGTTTGTTCACAGAACAAATATTCGTTTTCAGAATTCTCTCACTTTTCTTCTGAAATTACAATCTTTTCAACCTTCCAGTCACCATTTTCCACTGTCATCACCGCCATGGTGATTTCCTGATTAAAACGGCGGCGTCCGCAGCTTCCCGGATTCAGCCAGAGACGCCCGTCTATCATCTCCTGGAAATATTTGTGCGTATGGCCGAACACAACTACCTGGGCGCCGCCCAGTTCCCATGCCACATCCTTTTTGTTGTGAGTCATAAAAAATTCCACGCCCTCTATGGTAAAGCGCAGGGTCTTCGCCAGTCCCTCCGCCCACTCTCTGTCATTATTTCCCCGCACTGTGTAAATGGCCGCCAGGGGACGCAGCTCGTCCAGGATTTCCGGTTTATTGATATCTCCTCCATGCAGAATACAATCGCAGGTTCTCAGTATCTCCAGAACTTCTGGCCTGAGAAGGCCGTGAGTGTCTGATATGATCCCCAGTCTTTTTGCCATTGAGATTCCTCCTTTGTTTTCGTATTGATATTAAAAGTGGGCTAAAGGGACTTATCCCTCCTGCTGGAGGCTGCAGTCTCGACATGGATTGAACCCACCAAATTCGAAAGGTTATGCATTTATTATCCAGCGGCCTTTCTTAGTGGAGCCGATTCTTTCCAGTGTACCCTCTTCCTGAAGCTTTTTCATAACATAACGAATTCCGGCATAGGATAACCCAATCCTCTCCGCCAACTGTTTTTGCGTGACGGATGGATTATTCTTAATTTCTTCGATGACTCTCTCAGTAGTTGTTTTGTTGCCTCTTTTTGTTTCTGCACCACTTTCTCCGCTAGTTTCTTCGCTTTCTGAGTTAGTTTCTCTGCTAGTTTCTCCGCTGGTTTCTTCGTTTTCTGTACTGGTTTCTCTGCTGGTTTTAGTTTTTTTGCCAGTTTTTCCGACATTTTCTACAGCAACATTTCCACGATACAGATTAATCCGTTTTTTCTTCGCTGCTGTCAACTCATAGCTCAAATCAATCAGGCTTCGGATCTCTTCATCCGGCACGCTGCCGTCCAACCGGATCGTAAGCCACTTATCCTTGTTCATATGATACGCTGGATGAAACCCCTCCTGCATTCGCAGGGAACCTCCCAGCATAGGATCGCATTTCACCGTAACCACATCCACCATGCCATCACCAGAAAGCCCCAGCTTATATCGTCCAACCTCCATAACAAGGCCATACCACTTATTGTTGTCGGAATGACGCAGGACAGCATTATTATCACACCAGGGATAATCCGGAGTCGTGCCATATTTTATTTTTGCATAATCAAAAACCTGTTGCCTTGTCATGAATTAAATTTCTCCACATTAATAGTCTATTATTTGTACCTAAAATTTTTCTGCCATATTGGGCTCGTATTCTTGAGAAATCAGATCAAAAAATCTTTCAGGGGCTGTATAAGTAAGGTCCTCTGTGCAAAATTCGTTATCTACCTGAACACAAAAAGTCCGCTTTAGCCATGCTGACCGCCTCCGCGACACTTTCCGCCTAAATACCAGCAGAAATTTTTATACTTTTATCAGCATCGGCTAAAGGGACTTATCCCTCAGCACATTCTCCATCAATTCCTCCCAGAGCAAATAGAACAGCTTTTCTTTTATAGTATCATGGGTAAAAATACTCTGCAAGAGCAAAAAAACAGAAAATTTTGTTATGATTTCAGCAATGTCAGATCATTTGTCCTGGAACAAATCGAAAGTCTTTCTTATAATACGAATAGAGGCGCCTCCCGGCGCCTCTCTGTCAGTATCCTTCTCTGCGTCTCTGCTTCCGCAGTGCATAACGTTTTTCACCGCCGATCCATTCGGCCTTTTCCGACTCTGTCTCCACGGCCAGCCCAGGAACCTCCAGCTTGTTGTTATCCTGATCAATGGCCACCAGCACCTCATAGGCTCTGTTGATGATCTTCCGGGTTCCGTCCATGTCTTCCACATAAGTATCCACTCTGACTTCCATGGAGGTTTTTCCCACATAGGTCATTTTTCCAATGAGGACGATCGTATTACCCAGATAGGCTCCCGCTTTGAAATTCAGGTTGTCCACACAGGCTGTGGTCACTATGCTGCCCGCGTGGCGGCGGGCCACGGTGCCCGCCACCTCGTCAATCCACTGCATCAGAACTCCGCCGAACAGCCTGCCGTACCCGTTGATGTGCTTTGGCATGATAAGATAGGTATTTTCTGTGCGGGAATCCTCCACATATTTTTGTCTGCGCATATAATCACCACTTTCCCGGCCTGTCAGGGCCTGTTTATATCCTGTACATAAGGCTTTCACTCACACCGCTCAAAAAGCACCGCTAAACCCTGGCCCCCGCCAATGCATAGGGTTGCAATTCCATATTTCACCTGACGCCGAACCATTTCATTCATCAATTTTATAGTAATAATACATCCGGTAGCGCCAATTGGATGTCCCATGGAAATTCCGCTGCCGTTCACATTTACTTTTTCCATATCCAGCCCAAGTTCCCTGATACAGGCCAGGGATTGGCTTGCAAATGCTTCATTTAATTCAATCAGCCCAATATCATCCAATGTAAGCCCTGTTTTTTTCAGCAGCTTCCGTACAGCAGGAACCGGACCAATTCCCATATATGCAGGATCTACTCCCGCCGCGGCAAAATCAACAATACGGACAATAGGTTTGCGTCCACGGCGCTTTGCCTCTTCTTCCTTCATTAAAACTACCGCCGCGCCACAGTCATTAATTCCTGATGCGTTGCCTGCCGTTACCGTACCATCTTTTTTGAAAGCCGGCCGAAGTTTTGCGAGCTTTTCTAATGTAGTATTATCTCTGATATGTTCGTCCGTATCAAAAATCTTTGTTTCTTTTTTATTTACTTTTACTTCTACAGGAATAATTTCATCTTTAAATCTGCCCTCATCCCTGGCTTTGGCAGCCCTCTGCTGACTCATCAAAGCATACGCATCCTGATCCTCCCGGGAAATCTGATAGCGCTCTGCTATATTTTCCGCTGTAATTCCCATATGGTCTCTGGTAATCGGATCAGAAAGTGCTGTTACAAGCCCGTCTTCCAGCTCCGCATGTCCCATCCGGTATCCTCTTCTTGCTTTTCGGAGATAATAAGGAATATTATCCATACTCTCACCACCGCCGGCAACAGCAATTTCACAAAATCCATTATCGATTTCCATGGCCGCTGTTACAATGGCCTGTAATCCAGATGAACATAAACGGTTTACAGTTAAAGCAGTGGCCTCATAAGGTATTCCTGCTTTTATAGAACTAACTCTTGCCATAAATGCGTTCTCTGCGGCCTGCCCCACACATCCCATTACTACTTCATCTACATCTTCAGGAGCTACTTGAGCGCGCTTTAAGGCTTCTTTGATTGCAATCCCCCCTAAATCTGTAGCTTCCAGATCTTTCAGAGAGCCTCCAAAACTTCCAATAGCCGTTCTGGCTCCAGACATAATTACAATGCTTTCCTTCATGATCATCCCTCACATTTCTCAAAATACATAGAAATACCCTGACCTCCGCCAATACACATGCTGATCATCGCATTTCTCTTTTCCGTTCTCATCAGCTCATACATCACTTTTACGGTTAAAATACATCCTGTTGCACCAATTGGATGCCCTATTGAAATTCCTCCGCCATAAATGTTTACTTTATTTATATCAAGCCCTAAATCTCTGATAACAGCTACCGCCTGACTGGCAAACGCTTCATTGATCTCAATCATGTCAACGTCACACAGTTCAACCCCCAACTGTCTGGCTAATTTCTCACTCGAAAGTTTTGGAGAATATCCCATAAGCTCCGCATCGAACCCGGCCACAGCATATCCTTTAATACAAAGTTTAGGAACCACACCAAGCTCTTCCGCTTTTTCCCTCGACATTACTACAACTGCTGCTGCCGCATCGTTCAGACTGGAGGAATTTCCCGCCGTAACAGTTCCGTCTTTTACAAAACAGGGCCGAAGTCTCGCAAGTTTTTCCATCGTCTGTCCCTCTCTCGGTCCCTCGTCAGTATCAAAAATAATAACGTTTCCTTTACGATCCTTCAGTTCCACCGGGACAATTTCTTCCTTAAATTTCCCCGCCTTAATAGCATCACACGCTCTCTGATGACTCTGCATAGCAAAGGCATCCTGCTCCTCTCTGGAAACATGATATGTATTTGCTACATTTTCAGCGGTGACTCCATTATGGTTGCCGTCCAATGGCCAGGTAAGAATGTCGATTACACCATCTTCAAACGTCTTATGCCCCATTCTTGCGCCCCACCGAGCCTCTTTTACATAATAGGGAAGCTGGGAAATATTCTCCGAACCGCCGGCAACCACTACATCGGCAAAGCCCGTCTGAATTTCCATAACCGCATCTGCTATAGCCTGAAGACTGGAGCCACATTGGCGGTTTACAGAATATGCGGTTGTCTCTTTAGGCATCCCCGCTTTCAGGCTGATCGCTCTGGCCACAAATCCACATTCGGCAATCTGTCCCACCTGTCCAATAATCACCTCATCCACATCAGACGGCTGAATACCCGCCCTTTTTACGGCTTCTTTCACAACCAGGGCTCCCATATCAATAGCGGAAACCCCCTTCAGGCTTCCTCCATAAGAACCTACGGCAGTCCTGCATCCACTTACGATCACTACATCCTTAAATTCACTCATAACAACACCTCCTGCTGCTCTTTATTTCTGTTGCACAAACTCCACCAGGACTCCAAAGCCGAATCTTGGTCTCAAAAAGTTTACAATAATTCCTCCAGCTCCGGGGACCGCAGTTTTTTCCAGCATTTCCAAGCCTTTTTCCTCAAATTCCTGACGTGCCTTTTCTACATCCTCCACCTCAAAAGCAATATGGTGCAGTCCGCCTTTACCATTTCTGAATTCTGTCAGTACGCCTTCTGTCGGGATAATCAATTCAATGGGGGATTCATTTTCACCATATTTTGTAAACAGGCAATATGCATGATATGCCTCTACATATTCCATGTAATCTTTTTCCAATCCAAATTGTTCCATAAATTCCTCTGCTTTTTGCATAGAAAGCAGTATAATTCCCACATGATGAAGTCTCATTGGTTTCATTGTGTTTCCTCCCAGTTACATTCTTTCTCCGGAAGCCGCCATGAAAAATATTTCAAATAAGGTTCTCTTATTCTGAACCGAAATTCTGAAATATTCTTTTCCTTCCAATCATAAATTCCTTTTTCGGTCTTGACTCCGTATTCACCGCTTCTGCAATGCTTCTGTACAAGCTCCTGCACTTCTGTTTCGCGTGATAAATCCGGATATAGGTCTTTACATATCTTACCGGTCAGATCAAGCCCGCAATTATCAAAATGCTCAAAAATTCCTATAGAGGTATATCTTGGAGCAAAGCTGTACATTAAAATCTCGTCTACATCTTCCGGCCGTGCAATCCCTTCCTCCACAATATGTACCGCTTCTCTGAGCATAGCGTACTGCAGCCTGTTTGCCACAAATCCTCTGGCATCCCTTTTAAGCAGTACTGGTTTCCTGCCTAAATATCTAAGCAGTTCCATAAGACTGTTCAATGTGCCATCTGAAGTATACCGGTTAGGAATCACTTCCACACAGGGAATCAAATGAGGCGGATAAAAAGGATGTGCGACAACTATTTTTTCCGGTGAGCATGTTCCTTTCGCCAGCTCTTCTGATGGAATTGCAGAGGTGGTTGAAGCAATCACCTTCAGAAATGGACAATGTTCCAGCAAATCGCTGTAAATCTTTTGTTTTATTCCCAGCTCTTCAGAGGCGCACTCAAAAACCACCTCAACATTCTGCAACTCCTCATAGGAGGTTACCACTTTTAAATAAGAACTGCATTTTGAACCTGCGTCTGAGGGCAATAGTTTCTGTTCTGCCAGATCATCCATAACTCCCTTATATTGTTCTTTTCGTTTTAAGGGATCTCTCCGCACATACAGTTTTGTTTTTATTCCATTTCCTGTCAGCAGCGCGCACATGCTAAGACCGATCATCCCAGCTCCAATCACTGCCGCCTGTATTTCATTCTTCATACCATTCCCCCATACCCCGGCGTATTATCCGGCACTGTTATATTCCAAGATAAGCTGCCTGGATTTCCTCATTAGCCAGAAGATCCGACGCTTTCCCCTCCATAACAATCTGTCCTGTTTCCAGTACATATCCTCTGTCGGCTACAGACAAAGCCTGATTCAGGTTCTGTTCCACAATCAAAATACTAACGCCCTGCTTCGCTACATTTGAAATAATATCAAACATATCTTTAACTACAATGGGCGCAAGTCCAAGAGATGGTTCATCCAGCATTAAAAGCTTAGGACTGATCATAAGAGCTCTTGCTATAGCCAGCATCTGCTGTTCTCCACCGCTTAGAGAACCGGCCATCTGATTCTGGCGTTCTTTCAAAATAGGAAACATTTCAAATGACTTTTCGATATTTTTATCCATAGCGGCGCGGGCTGCCTTGGGATACGCTCCCATCACAAGATTCTCTTTCACTGTCAGGCTTCCTAAAATACCTCTTCCCTGTGGAATGTGCGCAATTCCATGATCCGCCTTTTCATATGGTTTAATTTTGGTCAGATCCTGTCCCTGATACAGAATACTGCCTGATTTTACAGGCTCTAATCCGGATAAAATACGAAGCAGTGTTGTTTTTCCGGCTCCATTTGAGCCGACCAGAGACACAACCTCCCCCTCGTTCACTTTCATCGAAATATTGAAAAGGACCTGAAGGTCGCCGTATCCTGCACATAAATCTTTAATTTCCAGCAACATTTGATTCACCTCCCAGATACGCGGCAACTACATCCGGATTATTCAAAACTTCTCTAGGTTCCCCTTCACAAAGCAGTTTGCCCTGATTCAGCACGATCGCTCTCGTACATACAGATACTACGGCTTTCATAACATGTTCAATAAACAGTACAGTAATCCCTTCCTTATTGATTGTCCTAACCAGATCCAGACTCGATTCCATCTCCGAGGGGTTCAGTCCTGCCATAACCTCATCCATCATAATAATTTTAGGTTTAGTAGCCATACAACGCGCAAGATCCATCCATTTGCGTTTCTCAATGGATAATTTTCCGCTTTTTGTTTCGCGAAGGTCATACAATTTTGTAAGATTTAAAATTTCATCTGTCAGTTCAGCCGCCTGAGCCTTAGAATTCTGCTGCAGTGCGATTGTATAGATATTATCGTATACAGTAAGATGAGCAAACGGTTTTGGAGTTTGAAATGTCCTTGATATCCCCATTTTAGCCCTCTGGGCAATACTCATCTTCGGCTGGATTTCCTTTCCGTCAAAAGTGATGGTTCCTTTATTTTGTATATAAACACCTGATATCATATTGACTGTCGTCGATTTGCCGGATCCATTCGGCCCGATTAGAGCAAGCACTTCTCCTTTATCAATATGAAAATTCAAATCCTGAACCGCTTTAATACCACCGAAGGAAATCGACAGATCTTTCACCTCTAACAGTTTTCCCATTATGCTCCCTCCTTCTTCCTCCGGAAACGCAGACCGGATTTTTTATTAACGGTATTATCCTTTCGGAAAAATCCAATGATCCCTTCTGGTTTGAAAATAATCACAACCATCAAAAGAATTCCGTAAACCATCTGGCTTCCGCCTGCTGATCCAAACAAGACACTGGTAGCTTCAATCAAAAGAATTACAACGAATCCACCAATTACAGGTCCCCAAAGACTTGCCACGCCGCCTACAATAGCCACTACACCGATTTTCATGGACAAATCAAAGCTCGCCGTACTGGTTGGCGCAATATATGTCAGGAAAGAGGCATAAAAACATCCCACAACCGCTGCCATCATAGCGCTTACCTGAAACGCTCTCAATTTAATTTTGAAAGTTTCAATCCCGAGAGATTCCGCCGCAGTTTCATCTCCCTTAATCGCGCTTAAATAGTAACCGGTCTTAGACTTTGTAAATATATAGGTTACCAGTACCATCAGCAATGTGATCACCAGAGCAATATAATAAAATGGAATATCATTCTCAAAGGTCAGCGCCCAGAAATCCGGTTTTCTATATGTAACATAAATTCCTGCCGCTCCTTTCGTCACCGTATCAAAATGCTGTATCAACACACGGATAGCTTCTCCGCAGGCGATTGTCGCAATGGAAAAATAGGGGCCATGGAGCCTGAATGTAGAATATCCGATAACTGTAGCAATAAGCACTGCAATAGCCATTCCCATCGGAAGAGAAATAAAAGGAGAAAGTCCTAATTCCGTACTCATAATAAAGTTTGCATATGCTCCCATAGCTACAAAGGATGCGTGACACCAGGAAACCTGCCCTCCATAACCGCCGATGATATTCCAACAGCCTGCCATAGATGCAAAAAACATACAGTTTACAAGATTGGATATAATATAGTTTCCAGATGTCACTGCAGGAATCAGCAGAAAAATCACCAGCAGCACATAAGCCGGAATGTATTTCTTCGATAAAAATTTATTCATGCCTGTCTTTCTCCTTTCCCGAAGAATCCCTGTGGTCTCAGATAGAGAACGATCAGAAGTGCCACACAGACACCAACCGGGCCAAGATCATTAGAAATCATACCCGTCACAAGAGCTTCGATAATTCCCACTGCAAGTCCGCCGACCAATGCGCCTTTGATATCTCCAAGACCGCCGATAATAACCGCAATATATGCAGTGGTACGGAACATGGCGCCTGCTGTAGGAGTTACATAATATATGGGTGTGATCAACAGACCTGACAAGCCTGCAAAAACAACGCCAATCATAAATGCGATTGTAAATGTTTTTTTCGTATTAATCCCAAGCATCTGCGCAACTTCTCTTTTTTCAGATGTAGCTCTCATTGCCCGTCCTAAAGTAGTTTTATTCAAAAGCAAATATACGCCTAAGACCAGAATTACCATAGCTATAAACGCAATCAGTCTTGGAAGGCCAATGCTGTAATCTCCAATAATAATAGAAGATGTTTTAATATCCGATGGTACGGATTTGGGATCTGCTCCAAACGCAAATTCTGCGAGATTCTGGAGGAAATAAGATAGCCCCAATGTTACGAGAATAAACGATGTATCGTCAGAACCGATCAACGGCCTGACAATCAGTTTAAAAATGATCCAGGCCAGAAGCCCCATACAAATTACCACGAAGGGGATCGCCCAATAACAGTTCAGGCCTGTCCAGGAATAGAACAGATATGTAAAATACATTCCCCATACCAACTGTGCACAGGCGGAAAAATCAACCATTTTCATAACGCCGAAGATGATTGTAATACCTACGCCGAATAATGCATATACACCTCCGGCAAGTATGCCGCTGATCAGGGACTGAAAAAATACCCAAGTCATGTAGTAACCTCCTTTATGTAATACGGGATGTATTACATAAAACAATACATCCCGTATGAAATCCTATATTGGCTTACTTCTGCATCGCCTCTAAGTCTTCGGTCATCTGAAATTCCGCACCAGCTTCATCATCCGGGAATACACAGCGTGTCCTGTAAACATCATCTTCTCCCTTCTGCCACTGTACAATTACCGCATGCGCATTAACGTTTGCTCCTGTTTCATCGAAAGCAACCTCTCCGCCCGGAGTTGCTGCCAGACAGGTAAGCTCCCTAAGCGCTCCAGCAACCGCATCATGGTCGGTAGACGCCGCATTTTCCAGCGCCTGCGCGATCAGATAAATCGCACTGAATGCAGATGCACTCTGCTCCGGCATAAAATATCCATACTCTTCTTCAAACTGTTCTCCGATATTTGCAATCTCTTCGTTATTTGTAATTGTCTGAATATCATAGTTATGCCCGGTAACAGATACAACGCCGTCAACAAGATCTCCCAGCTCCTCTCCAAAAGCCGGATACAGGAAACCGCCGCCACCGCCAATGATCAGAGGATTGTAATTCATGCTTTTCATCGTATTAAAGAGAAGCTTTGCATCCTGTGTATAGCAGGTAGGAAATACAACTTCGCAGCCAGCCTGCTTCAGACCCACAACAATGTTTGTAAGGTCAGAAGAACCTGCTGTAAACGATTCATTATATGCGATTTCCAGTCCGGAGCCGTTTTCCGCCGACTCTTCAATTGCCGCAACCGCTCCCTCTGTATTGGAAATGCCATACTCTGTATCCTCATATATAATACCAATCTTGGAAATTCCAAGGCCATATTCCTCGTTCAGCCAATCCAGGAATTTCACTTGATACTCTGAAAAGCTGCCGCCCGTAGAGCCAAACCGGAATACATACTGATAACCCTGATTTGTAATGGATTCTGACACCTGCGCTGTCAAAAACGGCATACTGTTTTTCTCAAACACAGGAAGCATCGGAAGTACAAATGAGCTTGAAGCAGCGCCTGTTACAGCTACAATATCAGGATTTTCATTGATCAGACGCTCTGCGGCCGCTTTAGACTGGTCTGCATCCGACTGATTGTCATAGCTGACAAGTTCCAGTTTTCTTCCGCCAAGAGATTTGATTCCGCCATTATCGTTAATATAATCAATAGCAAACTGGCATCCATCTACATTAAATACACCCTGGTCCGCATTGTTTCCTGTAATGGGAAATACACATCCCACCTTAATCGGATCATCCTCAGCCTCTGCCGAAACAACAGAAACAAGGGACATACTTGCCAACACACCTGCCATTAACCCTGCAATTATTTTTCTACACTTCATAAGTAACCCTCCTTTTTATTTTGTATAGTCGTAAAAACCTTTTCCTGACTTTCTTCCCAATAAATGTGCATTTACCATCTTTTTCAGAAGCGGACACGGCCTGTATTTGGGATCCCCCAGATCCTCATACATCTGTGTCATTACGGCCAGCACTGTATCGAGTCCTGCAAAATCAGTTAATTCCAATGGCCCCATAGGGAAATTAGCTCCCAATTTCATAGACTGATCGACATCCTTAGGATCATTTCCTTCCATTACCAGAAAAATAGCTTCGTTCTGCATAGGAACCAACATACGGTTTACAAGAAAACCGGATGTATCTGGCGCTTTGATTGCCGTTTTTCCAATTTTCTCCGCAAATTCAAATGCTGTTTTCTCTGTCTCGCCGCTGGTAAGAATTCCCGGAATAATCTCAAGAAGCTTCATTGCAGGCGGCGGAACAAAAAAGTGTGTTCCAATTACACGGTCAGGATGCTTTGTTGCTCCTGCTATTTTCGTGATAGAGATGGTAGATGTATTCGTGGCAAGAATAGCTGTTTCCTGCATAATCTCATCTAACTGCTCAAAAATTTTAAGTTTAATCGGAACATTTTCTGTTGCTGCTTCGATTACAAAATCGGCATCTGAACCGGCTTTATAATCACCGGCAGTTGACAGAAGCGCCATGGCCTGATCTTTTTGCTCCTGGGAAATTTTCCCTTTTTCAATTTTTCTCTGAAGAAAATGATCAATCTTAGCTTTTCCTTTGTCTGCCAGTTCCTGTGAAATGTCTGTGAGAACTGTCTGGATACCGTGTTCTATACATACCTGAGCAATGCCGCTACCCATAATTCCAGCTCCCACAACCATCACTTTGCTTACATTCATCTCTTTACCTCCTATCTTTTATTTTGTATTATCTCCTTCAACCCGGCCCACTTTTCTAAATAGATCCGGGTATCTGTAATTTTGAGATCATCTGCAATAATTGGCTTAAAGTCCATCTGATCCAGAACATCTTTCTGAAGATCAATTCCCTTGGCGATTTCTACCAGCATCGGTCCTTCCGGAGTAAGTCTGAATACAGCGCGTTCTGTTACATACACCATGTTCTGCTGCATTTTTCCCGCAATTTCCCCATTATAAGAGATCTGCTGCACTTTTTTGACCATTTTACGGATCTTCCCCTCTTGAATGATTCGAAGCCCCTCTTCATCAAACTCCACCTTCAAACCTTTTCCGGTAAAAGTCGAGCAGAAAATCACATTTTTCGCGCGGGCAGTAATGTCAATAAAGCCTCCCGCTCCAGGAGCTTTGTCCCCCATTCGGGTAGCGTTTACATTACCCTTTTCATCCATTTCTCCGGCGCCCATAAATGTAAAATCAATTCCCGCTCCATTGTAATATTCAAATTGTCTGTCATGGGGTACCAAAGCCTGTGCGTTCCTGGAGATTCCAAAATCAATCCCTCCTGCCGGAACTCCGCCGTATATTCCCGATTCCACAGTAATAGTCACATCACTCGAAATATTCTCTTCGGCAATAATCGCTCCGATTACATCATTCGGAATTCCTGTTCCTACATTGATCACTACGTCAGGTTCCAATTCCATCATTGCTCTTCTTCCGATTACTTTCCGCACATTCAGAGGTATCGGATCTGTTTTAGATTCCGGAGCCCACGCCTGTCCGCTGTATGTCGGATCATAATACCAGGAAGATGTCTGTCTGTGATTCACTTCCGGTTCCTCACATACCACCACCGCGTCTACCAGTACCCCAGGTACAATCACTTCCTTTGGACTAAGAGTTCCCGCTTTTACTGTCTGTTTCACTTGACAGATAACCTGTCCCCCAAACCTTTTAGTAGCCATAACCGCAGGAAGAAGTTCTAACACCATAGCTTCTTCCGACGTGGAAATATTTCCATTTTCATCAGCATAAGTTCCTCTGATCAATAAAGTGTCAATAGGAATCTCCCGATAACGCAGATACTCCTCTCCATCAATTTCTATTACGTCTACAATATCTTCCAGGGGCTTGGTTCTGTCATTCATTTTTCCCCCTTCAATTCTGGGATCAATAAATGTACCAAGACCGATTTTACTGATTTTTCCAGGTTCCCTCAGCGCCATGCTGTGAAACATATTGGCCATCTGTCCCTGCGGCAGATTATATGCCTCTACTTTGTTCTCAGAAATAAGCTCCATCATTTTGGGGCAAAGTCCCCAGTGACCGCCAATAATTCTTTTTGTAAGTCCCTCGTGCGCCATATGGTACACAGCCCCCGCTTTTCTATCAGATTGTCCGCAGGTATGTACATATGTAAGCTGATTCGGACTGCCGGTTTCCAGGAAACGATTTTCCAGTTCTTTCAAAATAGATTCACAGGCAGATACCAGTGTCATTCCGATCGTACATATCGTGCTGCCGCTTTTAATTCTGTCCACTGCCTCTTTTGCCGTAATAAACTCAGGTTTTCTCATTCTTTTCTCCTTTATCTGCAAGCTTTTGTTCAAAAATATTTCTTAATTCTCTCTTTTTTACTTTCCCATTCCCAGTAACTGGAATTACACTCCCATTCCATATTTCGATATACTGCGGAATCTCAAATTTTCCAAGCTTTTCCTGAAGATATATATTTAATTTTTTTATCTCTATCTCTTTTCCATCATCTAATACAATTACGGCTGCCGGTACTTCTCCATAAATTTCATCTCCCACAGGAAATACTGCCGCCTGTTGAATTCCCGGGTATTGAGTCAAAACATTTTCAATAAAAGATGGAAACAGTTTCTCACCGCCTCTGTTTATAACATCCTTTATTCTGTCTAAAATAAAAATACTTCCATCTTTTTCTTTCCGTATAATATCTCCCGTATGGAGTACCTCATGTTCAGTGTCTTCCCGTCCCCAGATTTTCGTAGTCACTATATTTCCACTGCACAAAGCTTCTCCTTCGCCATAATCCAAAACTCTGCCATTTTCGTCCTGAATCTGAACTTTACAGTTAAACACTTCCCTGCCCGGATCGCCATGGCGGTAAGATAAAACTCCGGAACCGGCGGTTTCTGTAAGTCCATATGCTATCCGAAAGGAAGCCCTTGGCGCCATCTCATAAAATCTTTCTTTATCTTCCTGGCTGATCAAAGCACCTCCGCATACAGCTATACGCAGAGAGTCCAGATCATAATGTCTTGCCGCCTCATTCATCAATTTTATATAAACAGCAGGTACAGAATGAAAATGTGTACCATGGTATTTTTCAATGGCCTCCAGAACCTTATTTGCCTCAAATTTTTCAAATACTACAATAGTTCCGCCAATGTAAAAAAATAAATTTGAAACACAGCTTAAACCTAAAATATGAAAGACCGGGACAGAGAGAACCGTAATATCATCCGCTGTTACACGGAGAGCCTCTTTATAGCCATAGGCTGTGCCCATAATATTCTTATGTGATACCATAATTCCCTTGGGATTTCCGGTAGTGCCAGAAGTATGCAGGATCACTGCTGTCAGCTCATCCGCCTGTACACTTGCACAATTACAGCCCATACAGATATTCTCGCTGCGGAATATTTCTTCCATAGAAAATATCTTTACTTCATCACAATCTATCTCTTCCTTTCTGTCCGTCAGAATACGATCCACTTTTATCTCTGGTAAAATCTTCTTTACCTTCTCAATCCAACGTGTATTCATGATCAGGCAATGTGTTTTTGTGTCTTTTAGTACAAATGCAATTTCTTCACTTTGCATTTTCGTATTCACCAGAACAGCAATAGCTCCCAGTTTCATGACTGCATAAAACGCAATATAAAAATCAATACTGTTCACAAATAAGAGCCCAACTCTTTCGCCTTTCTTTACAGCAAAATTTGTTTTAAGCCACAGAGCTGCCTTATCTGTTCTTTCCAATAGCTTTTGATATGTAATAGACTGCTTTTCCTGAATAACCGCGATTTTATCCGGATATCTTTCGGCCGAGTTTTTCAGTGCATCATAAAGGTTCTCATAGATTCTATCTGTCTTCATTCTGTCTCATCTCCCGGCAAACTGTATATCAATCAAAATTAATAAAAAGACAAACACAAAATCTGGTTTTTCTGGAAATATGGTATTCCCAGATTACATTTCTCCAATCCTTTGCCCGATTTGAATAGCTCTCATAACTCTTTCCACAGCATTTTCCACTAAAATATCCGCATTCTTCACAGCCTCATCCAACTGCATGGTTTTGCATACCGCAGCTTCCATAGTAGAGACGCCTTTTTCATAAATAATTTCAGCACCATATTCAATAGCGCCCGAGACAGCTATAACCGGAACGTTCTTTTTCTTCGCCATCTGGGATATTCCGGATATCACCTTTCCGAGAACTGACTGAGAATCAATTTTGCCTTCTCCAGTAATTACGATATCCGCCCACTCCAGTTTATCTTCAAAATTTGCGAGCTCCAGAACTGTTTTTATTCCAGACCGTATTTCAGCTCCCGCAAAAGCAACCAAGCCCGCTCCAAGTCCGCCTGCCGCTCCGGCTCCCGGTAATTCCTCCAGATCTATTTTCATTTTTTCTTTAATCAATCCTGCCAAATGCTTCAGCCCCACATCCAGTTCCAGAACCTGACTTGGCGTTGCTCCTTTTTGAGGGCCGTAGATCGCCGCGGCTCCCGATTCCCCACATAAAGGATTGATCACATCACTCATTACTATAATCTTTTTGTTTTTCAGTCTGGGATCAACTTTCGAAGAATCTATTTCAGCTATTTTTATCAGCTCACCTCCGCCAAATCCCACTTCATTTCCATATTGATCACGAAAAGAATATCCAAGAGCCTGAGCCATTCCTACACCGCCGTCATTTGTCGCTGAACCGCCTACTCCAATATAAATCTGATCACAATCTTCTGAAAGTGCGGCGCGGATCAGTTCTCCTGTCCCATATGTTGTCGCTGTCATGACATTTCTCTTTTCTTTTGGAATGATCGGAAGCCCCGATGCCGCCGCCATCTCTATAACTGCGATTCTGTTTTTTAATATCCCGTATTTCGCCTGAATCCTGCTTCCGTCAGGCGCTGTCACCTCCACAGTACGATATTCTCCTCCGAGATTACTGATCATTGTTTCTACAGTACCCTCTCCACCGTCCGCAACCGGAACACACATAAATTCTGCTCCTGGGAAAACTTTTTTTACGCCTTTTTTTATCTGTTCAGCCACCTGCATAGTGGTTAAACTACCCTTATAGGAATCTGATGCCAATAACATTTTCACAGTCTGTCCCGCCTCCTTTTCCCTTGTTTTTGTATATAATTTATACTTTTTATATCTATCTTCGCTTTTATATGTGCGTTTTTACTAATTAGAATTGTATAGAAAATAAAATTGCATAACAATATTATGTATAACAAATAATTTTTACTTTTTTTGTTGTGCAAAACATATAGCACCAAAAACATTTTTTCCATATCATCAAAAAGCAGTTCCAATTACATTGCCAAATATGATAAACTTCAAAAAGCTCCTGTCTGCACAGAATACACCTGTACAGGCAGGAGCTTTGTTCAAGCCATCATAATAATCTAAATATGGATGCAGTCCCCGTCACACCACATGGTCAAATTCGTAAATCAGCATGGCAATATAAAGCGGAATGGATTCGTTGATGTTCCGGGGATCGTATCCGGTTACTTCTTTCAGCTTTGATAATCGGTACTGTAATGTATTTTTATGAATATAGCAGTCCTCCGCCGTCTTGGTGATGGAACCATTATTCTCAGAATAGCAGCGCAGAAGCTGCACCCAGCGGAGAATGTCGCCGTCCTTGCAGTTCTTGAAAACACGTTTGACAAAAAGATCCCTGTCATGCTTCGAAATATTTTCAAGGAGAAGCTCCATATCCACATCCGAGTAAATTTTAATCTTTCTGTTTTTCAGTCGAAGCGCCAGATTGCAGGCGGTGTCCGCTTCTCTGTAGGAGCGGCGTATCTCCGCGCGGTTGGTTCCCACAGAACCGATGCCTCCGTAAAGGCGGCAGTCGTACTGCTTTTCCACACTGTCGATGATCTCCTGGACGGATCGCTGGATCACCTGCATATCTGAGCTGTGAAAAAAAATAATCACCTTAATTCCTATTTGGAATACCAGATGATGAGAGTCCTTTTTCAGGCATCGGTTGATTTCCCGGATAATTCTGTCGTAAACCTTCTGCTCGACCTCCGCCTCCTGAATTTTTATCCCGTCTCCCTTGTGTACAACCCCCAGAACCACGGCCACCCTGTCCAGATTAATATCAATTCCCAGAAGCTGTCCCCGGAGCTTCATGTTTTCCTCTGTTTCGCCGTTTTCCTCACTGGCAAAAAGCCAACTGAAAAGGAAATTATTCCTCATGTTTTCCATATCCTTCTTCTGGTTGTTCTGGTAATTTTCCATAATCAGGATCTTGGTCATTTTCTGGATGATCTTTCCAAGGATCTGAACCTCTTCCCGTTCTCCGGTGATTCCCACCACTCCTACTATCTCATTTTCAATGATGATCGGAAGATTAATGCCGTTCTTGGCGCCGGCATAATTATCCTCTTCACTGATCACAAGCTCGGAGAGGCTTTGGTTGATGACCCGCTGCGCCCCGGAATGGTAGGTTCCTATCCGGGACATATCCGAGCTGGCGATGATACAGCCGGTTTCATCCATAATGTTGATGTTTTTCTGAATCGTGTCCTCTAATTCCTCTACAATATTCTGCATTTGTTTTCTTGGGATAATCACAGACATTCCTCCCTTTTTCACTTAGCGTCGGCGTACCAAAGACAAACTGTCTCAGGCCGCGTCATTGCACCCAGAGGACGAACCGTTTTCAGTCTCATGGCATTTTAATAAAAAACTGTGATATTCTCTAATATAAAAATTATATAAGAGGGAACTTTTATCATCAATGTTCCTCGTAACAGTTTTTTCATTTTATTCCTGTTTATTATACCAACCATTCAGAAAAATATGCAAAAAACACCCACCTTAAAGATAATTTTAAGGCAGGTATTTTTTATATGTACAAAATTTCCTTTGTATCTCTGTATTTATTAGTTTATTTATATATTCCGCTCCCTGTACAGGAGCACGCAGGCGGCACAGGTATACGCCGCTGCCAGGTCAGATGTTTTTCCTGCAGATATCGTTCAGACAGCATTTATCGCAGTAAGGCGCCGTTCTGGCTGTACAGACGTCTCTTCCATGATAAACAAGACGGTGGCAGAAATCGCTGCCCTCTTCAGGAGGAATGATCTTCCACAAAGCCATTTCAACCTTCTTGGGTTCTTTGATGTTATCCACCAGCCCGATCCGGTTGGTGAGCCGGATACAGTGTGTATCTGTCACGATCGCCGGCTTCCCGAACACGTCCCCCATGATCAGGTTCGCGCTTTTTCTTCCTACCCCGGGCAGCTTCAAAAGCTCCTCAAAGGTGGTTGGTATATTATCCCCATACTGCTCATGCAGGATCCTCATACAGGCGCTGATATCTCTGGCCTTGCTCTTTCCCAGACCGCAGGGCTTCACAATCGCCTCAATATCCTCCGGCTCAGCCTTCGCCAGGGCTTCCACATCCGGGTATTTCGCGTAAAGATCCTCCACCACCACATTCACTCTCGCGTCCGTACACTGAGCCGCCAGGCGGACGCTTACCAAAAGCTTCCACGCCTGGTCGTAATCCAGAGTACAGCCCGCGTCCGGATATTCCTCCTTTAATCTCCGGATCACCTCCAGAGCCAGTTCCTTTTTTGTCATCTTATTTCATTCCTTTTCACTTTTGTTTTCAGGCCTGCGTTTTGCAGACATCCACCCACTCTTTATAGTGAGAGTATTTTTCCAGCTCCGGTATTGTCAGCTCAATAGCGCTGTTGGAGCTTCCGCAGGCAGGAAATACGGTCTCGAATCTGTGCAGGGAATCGTCCAGATATACCTCTACTCCATCGTTTACCGCAAAGGGACAGACGCCTCCCACCGCGTGTCCGGTCAGAGGTTCCGCCTCCTCAAAGGCCAGCATTTTCGCCTTCTTTCCAAATTTGTCTTTATATTTACGATTGTCGATCTTCGCGTCACCCGCCGCGACTACCAGAATCACTCTGTCGTCCAGATGGAAGGAAAGTGTTTTGGCGATCCGGCATCCCTCGCAGTGAAGGGCCTGAGCCGCCAAATCCACCGTGGCGCTGGACACCTCGAATTCCTGAATCCTGTCCGCGATCCCTTCTTCCGCAAAGTATTTTTTCACTCTCTCAACTGACATTGTTCTCCACTCCTTTTTCTGTTTCTTCTCCTCTTCCGGTCTTCTGACCGGATACCATGTATCTTTCGCTCCCGGCGGCTCTCCGCGTATGGCGGAAGCTCTGTCCCGGCTGCTGTTTCGGCTTCTTACTTTGTCCCGAAAATACGGTCTCCCGCGTCCCCAAGACCCGGACAGATATAGGCCGCGTCATTCAGCTCCCGGTCTAAATGTCCTACATAGATCTGCACGTCAGGATGCGCGCTGCGAAGCCGCTCCAGTCCCTCCGGAGCCGCGATAATAAACATACATTTGATATTTTTGCCCCCGTGCCGCTTGATAAAATCCACTGCTGCCACTGCGGAACCGCCGGTAGCCAGCATGGGATCCGTCACCACGATCAGTCTCTGGTCGATAGGATCCGGTAGCTTGCAGTAGTACTCGTGGGGTTCATGGGTTTCCGGATCCCTGTATAAACCGATGTGACCGATCTTCGCGGATGGAACCAGTGTCGTAATTCCGTTGACCATTCCCAGTCCGGCCCGGAGTACCGGCACCACTGCCAGTTTCTTTCCTGAAATCATGGGAGTCATACATGTTTCCAGCGGAGTCTCCACCTCCACATCCTCCACCGGCAGATCCCGAAGAGCCTCGTAACCCATAAGAACCGCGATTTCCTCCGTGAGTTTCCGGAATTCGTTCGTCCCCGTATTTTTATCTCTCAGCAATGAAATTTTATGCTGGATCAGCGGGTGATCCATGATAAAGATATTTTCCATAACAGTCTCCCTTATACCTTTTTTCATCAGCTATGCTGATTATACTCTATTTTTCCCGAAACTTCCACCGGAAAAACAATCGCCCCGGTATCCTGCCATAGAAAAAGAGAGCTTTCGAGGCATACAACTCAAAAAGCTCTCTTTGTTCTCTTATTTATGGCAGCAGATTTTCTCTCTGTATTCTCTCCGGTACTTTTCTCCGGACAGGATGCTTCGTCCTTCCCAGCAGCACGCGAAATTCATCTATGTACATGAGCAGCGACATGGTCATGCAGACCGCGCTGGCCCCGATAAGGACATTGGCGGTGGAACGTGGAATACCCGGGCCCGCGAACAATATCAGGGCTACCGCGTAGCATACTGCTGTATTCAGCTTGCCGTGCCACTGAGCGCCCCACTGGGCGTTTGTCATCATAAACACTTTCCATCCGCGGACAAGCATATAGCTCTCCTTCAGAAAGAAAAGAATAAGCACAGGCTTCGCCAGGGAATAATGGGCGCTTAAACAGATCAGAACCGCGCCCTGCATGACTTTATCCGCCAGCGGATCCAGAATTTTGCCCATCATGCTTATCTGATGAAACATCCTCGCGATCCTGCCGTCCAGAAAATCCGTGGCCGCAGCCGCGATCAGGATCACGGACAGCAGCATCTTCTGCGTTTCCAGTCCATGTCTCTCAAAAATCCCAAGAAACAGCAGCGCCAGCATCAGCCGGAGCACGCTGAGGAGATTCGGCACAGTCAGAAGCTCCTTCCGGGACAAAAGCTGCGCCACCTTCTCCTGACTGCCGGGAATCAGCTTATAGAAAAGCTGATAACACAGGATATTCAGGATCAGAGCAGTCAGTACGTCCGCCACGCTGTGCTGCTTCAAAAACATAGTGGACAGGACAATGGACACGGTAAGAGCCAGAATCCCTGCGGAGCATATTTTGTGTTTCCTGCATCTCTCATTCTGCAGCAGGGCCACACAGCTCGCAGTTGCGTTAAATACATGCATACTGGGAAAAATATTCGTGGGCGTGTCAATTTTGTACAAAAACTGCACAGCCTGGATGAATACGCTGTCTCCGGAAAGCTCCGGCCGGAGGTTCTGACCGTTGGGATACACATAGGAAACGATCAGAAAAACGGTCATCCCAAGGCCCAAAGTCCCCAATACCTGATAATATTCCTTTTTGCTGCCGCAGAAAAATGTAAAATACAGAACCGTTCCGATCAGGAAAAAATACCAGATCACATAAGGAATAATAAAGTATTCGCAGAACGGTATCTTATCATCCACAAGGGAGTGGATCAGATGGGGCTTTGCGTCGCTGTTCTCCATAAGCATAAAGGCCAGCATATACAAAGCGCCGTATACCGGAATGATCCATATATGTTTTGATTTTTTTAGCCAGTTCAAACTATCACCTTTCTAAATATTATCCGGCGTCACCGGAAAACTGCCTTTATGAACTCTCGGTTTCCATTGCTAATAGTATACCTTATTATACTATTTAATCAATGCATAAAATGCTGAAAATGAATGGTTTTACAAAAATTTCATATTTATTTTATACAGTTTTTTGTTATGCATTTCAGACCTCTGTTCCTGTACTGACGCGTCTATATTTATAAACGAACGATCACCGGCGTATGCTTCATTTCCGGAATAATTTTTTTCGTAAGATCCTCTGTTTTCATTTTCAGGCTTGTTGTGTTGATGCAGGGATGACATGCCATAAAGGGCTCCTTCAGCACATCCTCGTCGATCAGAAGCTGTACGTTTTGGTCTTTATCATTCATCAGGCCCAGTACGCTGAGTGATCCCGGCGTGATGTCAAGAAACCGCTCCATATACTCCGGCTTCCCAAAGGAAAGCCTGGCGGAGCCTATCTGGGCGGAAAGATCCTTTGTCCTGAATTTTTTGTCTCCCGGAAGCATCAGAAGGTAGAAATTTGTCTCCTGACGGTTGCAGAGAAACAGATTTTTGCAGATGGAGATCCCCAGTGTACGGTCAATCTCTTCGCAGGCCTCGATCGTCATCGCGGGCTCGTGATCCACCCGCTCATATGTGATTCCCAGTGAATCCAGAAAATCGTACGTCCGGATCTCCTTCTCCAGTCTTCCCTCTGTATTTTCTGGTCTTCCATTATATAATTCCATTTTTCTCTATCCTTTCTGTAATTCTTCTGCCCCATGCGCGCGAAAAAAGCGGCGGCAAAGCAGGCATTTGTTTTCACCTGGTATGGTAACGAGAAAATCACAGAGCACAAGGCGCGACAGACGCGAAGCGGCTGGATTTTCGAGTATATTGTACCACACCTCCTACGGAAAAAGATAGTCCCTGTACTCCGGCGGCTGTCCCGGCAAAACGGCAAAAACAGAAGGGGAAGCGCCCGTTACGCGGCGCTTCCCCTTCTGTTTGCGGTCCGGCTCTGTTTCAGTGCCTGTTCAAATTCTCTCAGCTTCTGTTCCGCCTCAGGATTTAATGTTTCCGGTACCTGTATCTCTATGGTCACATAATGATCTCCCCGGACGGAAGGATCCTTCATGGAAACAATTCCCTTGCCTCTCAGACGGATCTTACCTCCCGGTCTGGTTCTCTTCGGGATTTTGCATACAACGTCGCCGTAAAGAGTAGAAACTCTCGCCTCTCCTCCCAGTACTGCCGTTGTGAAGGGAATCCGGGCAGTGGTATAGACGTCCATGCCTTTTCTCTCATATCCCGCCTTTGGCTCTACATGCACCTTCAGAAGCAGATCTCCGTCCGGCGCTCCTCCGTAGCCGGGAGCCCCCTTCCCCCTCAGACGGATACATTTACCGTCGTCGATTCCCGCCGGAACGTGAACCTGAAGGGTCTGGCTTTTGCCCGTTCTTTCCGCCTCTGAAAATCTGAGCGTTTTATCACATCCAAACGCCGCTTCCTCGAAGCTGACCGTCAGCTCAGACTGCTGATCCCTTCCCCGGGCCTTACGGTTCCCGAAGCCGCGGTTCTGGTTTCCTCCATAACCTCTGCCGTCCTGGCCGGAGAAGCCTCCGTAGCTATTGAAACCGCCGCTCCCCTGTCCGGCAAATCCTCCTTCAGAGTATCCGTGAAACATATTCCCGAAAATATCTCCGAAGATATCGTCCATATTCCCGTTCATACTGCCGGTCTCAAAATGATATTCCCGGTAAGGGCCGCCGTTTCCATCAAACCCGAAGCCCTCAAAGCCGCCAAAACCGCCGCCCTGACTGTTTCCGGCATTTCCCTGATAAGTGGCTCCTCCGGCCCCTTCCTCAAATGCCGCAAAGCCGAACTGGTCGTACAGCTTTTTCTTCTCCGTATCACTGAGTACATTATATGCCTCTGTGACTTCCTTAAATTTCTGTTCCGCCTGTTTATCCCCCGGATTAGTATCCGGATGATATTTTTTCGCAAGCTTCCTGTATGCGCGTTTTATTTCCCTGGCATCGGCATTTCTCCCGACTCCAAGGATCTCGTAATAATCTCTTTTAGCCATAATGCCACCTCCGGTTAAAAACTCCGATCTAAATGCTGCTTTCAGGAAAGCTCCGTATCAGATTGTACAGAAGCCTTCCCCCTTTTCCAAACAGTTTTCACAAAAAAGAGATGCCGTCATGTCTCCAACGCATCTCCTTTCTGCAGATTTGTTCTATCTGTAATATAACACCAGTATTATTGACTGTCAAGAAAATTTCGAAATTTTTAATAGCCGATTCCGCTGTTATGCAGCGGAGGCCGCCGGACAGGAAATGTTAATCCCCTCCCGCGATATCAAGGCAGCGCACGGCATGTACTGTTCACGCTCCGACGTATCTATTCCGCAAACGGCGACAGCTCCAGACGGATAAAATATCCTCGGTCGTGGTCGCAGACAGGGCATTTTGCGGGAGCCTCTTTTGATTCACAGATATAACCGCAGTTCAGGCAGATCCATCCCTGGGAGGCATCGGAAACATAAAGCTTGTTTTCCTCAAGCCACTGAGCAAACTTTCCAAAACGGTCTCCGTGATACTTCTCAATTTCCGCGATATTATAAAAAGACCGCGCAACCTTGTCGAAGCCCTCCTCCTTAGCCTTATCGCCAAAGGCCTTGTATACCACGTCATGCTCCTCGTACTCATTGTGCTGCGCCATGCGTAGAAGCTCCGAAAGACTGTCCGTGATATCCACCGGATAACCTCCGTCCACATGGATCGTCTCGCCGGCCAGCTCCTTCAGGTGCTTATAAAAAATCTCCGCGTGTTCTTTTTCCTGATCCGCCGTATAAAGAAATACCTGAGCCACAGCGGCCTGGTCTTCCCTGCGGGCCTGAGCCGCTCCGAAGGTATAACGGTTCCGGGCCTGGCTCTCTCCCGCAAAAGCCCTCATCAGATTATCCTTGGTTTCGCTGTTTTTAAAATCCACTGCCATATCTGCACTCCTTTTCACATGTTTTATGCTTACAGTATTGGCAGATTATGGGGGAATTATACTTCAAGAATCACAGGCTTTCCACAGGTTTTCATGCGCTCTGCTTCCACAGTCACCGTAGTCCCGTCGATCAGATTCGTGTACTCGCCGTCCTTCAGATCCACCTTCACATTTGCCTGCTGGCTTTTCAGGGCGAATACACCCACCAGCTTTTTCTCATTCATCTCATAGGTTCCCACTACCGTGTCTGTGAGATCATCCGCATACAGAAAATAATCCCCGTAGGCCATGATCTCTTTTTTCTTAATAGATGCCAGCTTTTTCAGCAGCCCGCTGATATCTTTTCCTGTATTCCAGTTCACCTTATCGATATCGAACAGACTGGGAGTGTGATCGTTCTCCGTCTCCTGTCCTCCGTATATCAGAGCGGAGCCCTGCTGGAAAAACATAAAAGCAGTCCAGTTGATCAGATCGCTCTCATTGGGAACGGCCGCCTTTGCTCTTCTCTGATCATGATTTTCCAGGCAGCGCATCTTCACATAATTGTCCGGATAAGTAATGTGCTGCTGGTTCAAAATCTGCACATACACATCCAGACTGATCTTTCCCGCGAGATACTGATCCCGGAAGCTCCAGATATCATAATCATATTCCATATCGAAGGCCTGATACATCTCGCCGTCAGACTGGCCTACCTGCCCGAATTTCCGGTTGTCACGGATAAAGCAGGGCTCCACAGATTCCGCAAGCCAGATAAAGCCCGGTTTCACCTTCTCCACCGCCTTACGCGCCTCTATCCAGAATTCCACCGGCACAAGCGGCGCTACGTCGCAGCGGAAACCGTCCGCCAGCTCCGCCCACTGGCAAAGCGTCTCAATCTGATAGTCCCACAGCTCTCTGTTACTGTAATCCAGGTCAATTACATCTCCCCAGTCACCGGTTTTATTGCCGAAGGAGCCGTCCGGTTTTTTGTAGAAAAATTCCGGTCTATTCTCGCTGAGCCAGGAATCGGGAGACGTATGGTTGAAAACCACATCCATCATAAGCTTCATCCCTCTTTTATGGATTTCCGCCGTCAGACGTTCCAGATCCTCTCTTGTTCCGTAATCCGGATTCACAGCTCTGTAATCAGCAATGGCATAAGGGCATCCCAGAGAGCCTTTTTTATTCTTTTTCCCGATAGGATAAACCGGCATAAGCCAGACAATATCCGTTCCCAGTTCTTTGATCCTGTCCAGATCCCGCTCAACGCCTGCGAAAGTGCCTTCCTCAGAATGATTCCTCACATATACCGAATAAATCACCATATTTCTCAAGGTCTTTTTTGTCTCTTTAGCCATAATATCCTCCTGATTAGTTAAAAGGCCCCGTTTGATAACGGGGCCTGATCATCTTTATTTCATTGTTGATTCCCGTTCTGTCAATTCTCCGGGAAAAATACTGTGCTGGTTGGGCGCTCCCTTATGGAGCATGGAAAATAACATTCTCACGGCCTCCTCGGCCATTTCCTTTACCGGCTGCCTCATGGTCGTGATGGACGGATAATAATACTTCGTTTCATCCAACCCGTCGAATCCCGCGAGGCCGCACTGCTCCGGTATCTTCAGCCCGCTCTGGAGAAGAGCTCTGCAGGCTCCGATGGCGATGGAATCGGCCACCGCGTAAACACAGTCAAAATCAACCTCTGATTCTATCAGTTTCTTTGCCATGCGGTATCCGTTTTCCATGCTGAACACATCCTCCGCCCAGTCCTGGCTGTACAAGATCCGCTTTTCCTCCATGGGGATCTGATGTGCCGCCAGCGCGTCCCTGTACCCGTTCAGACGGAGTCTTCCGACACTTTCGTCTCCCTTGCTGCCGGCAAGGATCGCGATCTTGCGGTATCCCTTGGTACACAGATAATCCACCATCCGGTAGCTCTCCCTGTAGCTGTCCACCGAAACGGAAGAATAAAGCTCTTTTGGAACCGTCTCTTCCATATCCACCGTACACATCACAAAGGGCACCGGAACAGATTTCAGCTCTTCCGCTGTTCTGTTGTGGTTTCCTCCCAGAAAGATCAGCCCTTTGAGGCGTTTCTCCTTCACCAGCCGGAGGGCTTCCCTTATCTCGTCTCCTGAGATACTGATATACTCCATATCGGAATCGTAATCATACTGGGCGATTCCCTCTACCAGAACAGGCCTCATTTTAGCAAAAAGCTGATTATCCGCACCCTTGATCACTACGCCGATGGTTTTGGAAACACTTTTTTTCAGATTCTGGGCGCTGTTGTTGGGAATATAATGATTCTCCTCGATCACCTGCATGATCTTCCGCCGTGTCTCAGGATTGATATCCGGATGATTGTTGATCGCTCTGGACACCGTACTCACCGCCACATTACATCTTTTCGCTATATCCTTAATTGTAACTGATTCCATATGCTTCATTCCTGTCTGTATTTTCTACTGTTTACACATTTTCACTATTCCAACCATATTTTATCAATTACAAGATAAAAAAGCAACAATTAGGGCTCCCAGCCATACATTTCATGTAACAGTTCAGCCCGCGCCATTCGTAAAACCGCACTGCGTGCTTACTGTGGCTGATGCCACTGTTTTACTCATAAACGGGCGCTCAGCTCATACAGATGTCCGCTCGCAAAAACATGCAAGCATGTTTTATGCTTTCCGACCACTGTATGGCTGAACTGTTACCATTTCATTTCCGGCTCCGCAGGGAAGGACGGCTGCCAGGAATATGCCGCCGCCCCCGGCGGCTGTATCCCGGCTCCTGTCCGCTCCCTGCCAGTCCGGTTATGTAAAAAAGGGAAGGATCAGCCTTTCACGGCGCCTGCAACAACGCCTTCAATAATATACTTCTGACATATCATATAGAATATAACAATCGGAATAATGGAAAGCACCAGTGTAGCCATCATCGCTCCCATATCCACGGATCCATGTCCGCCCTTCAGATACTGAATGGCGATGGGAATTGTCTGATAATCGCTGTCCAGTACCAGCAGAGGAAGCAGGTAGTCGTTCCAGATCCACATAGCTTCCAGGATCGCCACTGTGATGCAGGTCGGCTTCATGATAGGAAGCACGATCTGGAAATACGCCTGAATGGGATTACATCCGTCAATCATGGCCGACTCTTCGATTTCCAGAGGTATGGACTGCACGAATCCGGTGAACATGAACACGCAGAGTCCCGCTCCGAATCCCAGATATACAAGCACCAGGCCCAGAGGTGTGGTCAGCTTCAGCATGTTCGCGATTTTTGACAGCGTGAACATAACCATCTGGAAGGGTACGATCATAGAGAATACAAACCCATAAAACATGACAGATGAAATCACGCTCTTTACCCGGACAATATACCACGCGCACATGGAGGTACAAAGGAGGAGCACCGCCACAGACAGCACTGTTACCAGGACGCTCAGTCCAAACGCCCGGAAGAAGTCTGTTTTCTCAATTCCATTGACATAGTTTTTCAGTCCCTCGAACATCTTGTCAGTAGGAAGCGCAAATGGATCCCTGCTGATATACGCTTTCTTTTTAAAGGAGTTCAGCACCACCTCCAGGATCGGAAAGATCCAGAGAAGGCTGATCACAGTAAAGAGAACCGTCAGCGCCATATTGCCTTTTTTGCTTTTTACCATTACTGCTGCACCTCCTTACTCTTCGTAGCCCTGAGCTGTACCAGAGCGATAGCCGCCACGATCAGGAAGAAGATTACCGCCTTCGCCTGACCGACGCCTTCTGTACCGGGCCTGTCATAGAATGTCTTGTAGATGTTCAGCGCCAGCATCTGCGTTTTATTGGAGGGTGCCCCGGCAGTAAGGGCAAGGTTCTGGTCAAACATCTTAAAGGAGTTCGTCAGTGTCAGGAAGGTACAGATGGTAATGGACGACATCATCATAGGTATTTTTACCTTAAAGAGTGTAGCCCATTTTGAAGCTCCGTCAATCTGCGCGGCCTCGATCAGTTCTCCAGGAATATTCTGGAGACCCGCCACATAAATGATCATCATATATCCGATGCTCTGCCAGTTCATCAGAATGATCATTCCCCAGAAACCGTAGCTGGCGCTGAAGGTGATGGTCTTACCGAAATATCCCAGCACGCCGTTGATAATAAGCTGCCAGATATATCCAAGGATAATTCCACCGATCAGGTTCGGCATAAAAAATACCGTACGGAAAATATTTGTTCCCTTAATTCCTCTTGTAAGCGCCAGAGCGATCACAAAAGCCAGAACATTGATCGTGATTACCGACACTATGGTGAACAGAACCGTAAAGCCAAGCGCGTGAAGAAAATCACCATCAGAAAAAATCTTAGTATAGTTAGAAAATCCAATCCACTGTGCGTCCGTTACCGTCGTGAACTTGCAGAATGACAGATACACGCCCAGGATGAACGGAACGACGAATCCAACGATAAACGCGATTAAGGTAGGAAGGGCAAAGATTGGAAAATATCTTTTCATGGATTTATTGTTCATTTGTTTTCCTCCCTCTTATAACCTTTTTCTCTGAGAAATCAGGTTATTCAGCTTCTTCCTGGATGTTTCCTTTTTCCACAGACCAGTTGTCGATAGCCGCTTCCACTACAGGCTCCCATTCGCCGGTTCCCTGCGCGTATTCCAGAAGAGCGGAGCCAAACGCGTCTTTGTATGTCTGGTTCGGGATAGTGTTGAATGCCCAGGATACTGTTTCCTTGCCGGAATTAGACCATTCCATAACCTCTGCTGCCAGCGGATTGCTCGGAACCTCGTCCTCGCCGAAGGTATCATACGGAGAGATCCAGCCAAGCTTGTTGATGCACATATCTTTTCCTGTCTCGCTGTTGAACAGCCAGTGGATAAATGCCAGAGTAGCTTCCTGGTCTTCCTCAGAAACCTGGTTGTTGATGCCAAGGTTTGCCTCAGAGCCGATGCAGATGCCCTGGTTCTCCTCGCCTTCTACACCGATATAGATCGGAAGGAAGCAGATATCGTCCGCGGAGAAATCTTCATTGTTCTCTGCGATAGTGGTCCATGCCCAGTTTCCGTTCTGTACGAAAGCAACCTCTTCCAGAGCGAACTCAGCCATTGCGTTTTCTGTCGTCATGCTGGAAAGCATTGCCGGCTCTGTGCAGGAATTGTTGATGTACAGATCAAAGATCTGTTTGAAATTGTCCATGTAGGTTCCGGACAGCGTATCAGAATCGTCTACTCCCATATCCTTGTACTCATAGTACAGCGGCATGTTGAATAAATGGTTCGTCCATCTCCACTCCTCTCCAGGTGAGAAAGATGTGGAAGCAAAGGCTCCCAGGATTCCAAGATCATCCGCCTTGGCCTGCATATCCTCCGCAACAGCCTTCAGGGTATCAAAATTGTTGATGTCCTCTACAGACTCAATTACCGCGCCGTCTGTCTCGCAGTATTCTTCAATGATTCTCTTGTTTGCGATGATTCCGTATCCTTCTACTGTATAGGGAATGGAAAATACTCCGTCGTCGTCAGCGATGGCAAGGCTCTTGTCCGTCAGGCTGTCATACCAGTCTGTATCCGTCAGATCCAGCGCATAGGGTTTCCAGCGCTCAAGCGCTACCTTGCTTCCGATCTGGAACAGTGTAGGGGGCTCATCCTTGGCAATCTCAGAGCGGAGCATATTCTCATATGTATTGGCTCCGGCAGTTACCACCTTCGCCTCAATTCCTGTTTCTTCAGTAAAGGCAGGAATCAGCTCCTCCTCCAGGATCGTGCCGTCCTCCGGTTTCTGGTTCAGCCAGTAAACCTTTCCTGTAATGGAGCTGTAGTCAAAATCATCTCCGGAATCCTCTCCCGCATACGCCGGAACTGCAGCCGCGGAAACCGCCATCATGGCTGAAAGACCTAAAGCCGCCCATTTTTTTGCTTTCTTCATCTCTTTTACCTTCCTTTCTTTTTGTGTTTTTTTGTTTTTCGAAAACGCTTCCGGTAATGTATCCGGTAACGTTTCCGGTTCGTGAATTAAACATAGCACATCCACAGAAAAATAGCAAGATTTTTTCTTGCCAGAATTTACGATTCGTGATTTTTCAAGAATTTCAAAGGGATTTTTTGTGAATATCGCACAATTACAGATTGAGAGGACAGGGGAGCGTTTTATATCATAGGAATGCCATTTGAGTTTAGTACAATATGGAGTGTTTTCCTATAACACCAAAAAATCAGGCCCCATTCTCAGAATGAGAGATGAGGCCTGCGGCTGAGCTGATGTGAAATTTGAGATAATATTTCAGAATCTGTATGCCGCTGGAAAATGAGCGGCTTCGGACATCACAAATCCGTGTCTTCCCGTCCCGGAATTATACTTCCGGCTCAATCAGCCCGTAGGTATTTCCCTTGCGCTTATACACAACATTGACCTGGTCTGTCTCGGCGTTGCAGAATACGAAGAAATTATGGCCCAGAAGCTCCATCTGCACACAGGCGTCTTCCGGATACATGGGCTTAATGTCAAATTTCTTTGTGCGGATGATCTTTACCTCTTCATCCTCGTCGTATTCCTTGTCCAGATATTCCTTCTGGAAATTTCCGTGGGACTGCTTCTTGTCCACAATCTTATTCTTGTATTTCCGAAGCTGACGCTCTATAACCTCTTCTACCAGGTCGATGGACACATACATGTCATTGCTGACCTGCTCAGAACGAATAATACTTCCCTTCATGGGAATCGTGACCTCGATCTTCTGTCTTTCTTTTTCCACACTTAAAGTTACTACAACTTCGGTGTCAGGAGTGAAATAACGTTCCAGCTTTCCAAGCTTGTCTTCAACTGCTGTTCTGAGTCCTTCAGAAACTGTGATGTTTTTCCCGCTAATAATAAATTTCATACTTCCATCCCCTTTGCTGTTTATTTTGGGTCTAACTGAATTTATAAGCGGCCGGCCGCCGTCTGTTCTCTATTGGTCTGCTGCTTATAAGTTCATTATATCACATGCCCGTGAATTTTAACAACACTTTACCGTTTTTTTATGTATTTTTCAGATATATAGATTGCTTGCGAGTACTATTGATCCACTCCCGGCATTTTCGTCCAGTACAAAAAGCCCTCAGATATTTCTTTATAATTCGACAAAACATGCCATTTTTCGCTCTTGCGGCTTCTGTACGGCAGTGATAATATAAAAGAAAATATGTATTCTATTTGTTCTGATCATTTCTGAGGCATTTCATTCTACAGGCGCTATGCCTGCCCTTTCTTGAAATTCTGTACCTTCTCAGGTATTCCTGCATGTCCGCGGCGAAATGCAACGACTGATAGGATATACCCTGGGAGGTTTTATATGAACAAAAAATCACGCACTGCCGCCGGGAAGCGCTCAGGACAAAAGAATCTTTTCCAGTGGCATCCGGCATTTTACGCCGATATGCAGATTGAATTAAAAGACGATTCCGGGAATCTTGTATTTGAAAATGAGCACCAGCTTGCCACCAGACCCATGGAGATTGACGTGATCATCATAAAAAAGGAAGCATCCGTTCCGGTTCATAAAAATATCGGGAAGATTTTCCGCAAATATAATCTTGTGGAATACAAGGGGCCCGGCGATTATCTGAGCATCGACGATTTTTATAAAGTATACGGCTACGCCTGCTTTTATAAGGCGGACGCTGTAAGCATGGACAGCATTCCCGTTGAAGAGCTGACGATCACTCTGGTCTGCCACAGATATCCCCGGAGACTGTCGGAGCATCTAAAGCATGTCAGGAATTATTCCATAGAACAGGCGGACGAGGGGATCTATTACATAAACGGGGATCTGATCCCCATACAGCTCCTTATTATCGGAGAATTATCCCCGGATAAAAACCTTTGGCTGAGCAGCCTGACCGATCAGCTAAAGAACCAGGATACGGCAAAGAAATTATTGGGGGAGTACAGAAGCAATCTGAAAAACCCACTCTACCGCTCTGTAATGAATATAATTATAAACGCAAACAAAGCCTGTTTCGAGGAGGTGAAGGGTATGTGCGAAGCATTGGAAGAGCTGATGGCAGATGTGATAAAAGAAAAGATGGAGGCCATGGAGGAGGTTGTCATGGCAAGGGGATTCGAGAGAGGCATCGCAAAAGGATTAGCCGAGGGAAAAGCGAAAGGCATTGCCGAAGGAAAAGCGAAAGGCATCGCGGAAGGAAAAGCAGAAGGACGAGCAGAAGGACGAGCAGAAGGACGAGCAGAAGGTATCGCCGAGGGAAAAGCGAAAGGCATCGCGGAAAACCAAAAACAAATGAACACTCTTATCCTGAAGCTTTCACAGTCAGGCAGGATAGACGATATCGTAAAATCCGCCTCCGATGAGGCTTTTCAGCAGAAGCTCTTTGAGGAATTTGACTTGTAAATTTCCATTTAACCCAGAAACGCGGACATCTCTGCCCCTGATGCTTTTAATGACAATCGGGGAGGGGAAAGCTCCTTTCCCCTCTCCGACTCCCCGCCATACGGCGCGGCCCGCAGCAAAGCTGTTCGCTGTACGCTACTGAATTCCTGTTACACACATCTGGAGACTGCTCTCTTTGGATGCTTCATCCCCCCGGGGACTGGTAAGAAGCTCCGTTTCACCTGAGGCCGTCACACAGTAAAGGCCCAGACCGCTGCCTTCAGGAGCGTCGCTGGCGATCTCCAGCTCATAAACCTTTCCATTTTCCACATCTACCGGATGTTTCAGGAAGGAATACAGCGCCGTATTTTCTTTCAGCCCGTAGGTATCTCCCTGGCTCTCATAGATCACTTCCCCGGAATCCTTTTCCCGGAGCGTCACTTTCAGGCTGTGCAGGCTGTCCGAGGAGCCTGTCTCCGCCCATACGCGGATCTTAATATCCGACAGAGTATCCCCGTCCGCTGTAAATTCCTGAACAATAGGTTTGTCCTTTTCCAGCGCCGCAATATTTTCCATTTCCATATTCTGCCGGCTGTTGTCAAAGAAGATCACTTTTCCCTGAAGAACTCCCGCCGCGCATACAAGAGCCGGAACCATAAAGGCCGCCGTGCCAAACAGAAACGCCGCCCTCATCTGCCAGATCAGTCCTTTGGCGATGGAAGCTCCCTTTCTGCTGTGATAGCGCGGATGTCCAAATACCACATAGAGAACCAGAACGATCCACATAGCGGTACACAGGAGCTCCTGGTCGTGGAAACCGTAAAGATCCCACATACGGACGGCAAAGCTGCGGTCTTTCAATACATATTTCAGGATACCGCCGTTCAGAACCCTCTCGTCCACCATACTCTGACTGCTGAAAATATACATGGCAAGCATAAAAATATTGGTGATCATCAGCATCAGATTTCCGTTTTCACTGATAAAGATGTTCAGAACCAGGAAAGGCGCCATCAGAAGGATCCACTGGGGATTCCAGGTGGAAAACCCGAAAATGGAAAAGCTCACTGCCACACAGAAGAACACCGCCCAGGAACTAAGAGACTCCTGATCCTGTGTTTTCTTCTGGTAAGCCCATACCAGAACAAAGGCCGCCGCCGCCGCCATCAGATTGATCCCGCTGAAAAATCCTACGGAGAAGGACTTTTGTACATACTCAAGAGCCCCAAAGCCGAATACGTTCCTCCTGAATGCCTCTGAACCCAGATTCGGCACAATTTCCACCAGGAGAGGAAGAGACATCACTGCCGTATATTTGATCAGATTCCTGATCTTCTTCTCTTTTAAAAGAATCAGCGCCAGAAAATAAAGAATGGCGTGATATTTGAACGTAGCCGCGATACCGAACATCAGAGCTGTTTTCCAGAGCTTTCCCCTGAGATAAAGCCAGAAGCCCAGAACAATAAAGAATACAGTAAAAATATCATACTGGCTGAAAATAAACTGGCTGAACACCCCCATAGGAAAAATCAGGAAAGCAAACTTGCACAGCAGGGCTTTTTTCTCGCCAAAGCCCATCTCTTTTCCGATTTTGTACATGAGCTGGGCTGTGACAAAATACAGGATCACAGGAAGCAGCTTGTACCACATTGTATTCACAAAGCTGTTGGTCAGAATCTCCTCCGGCACATGCCCTGTCAGATACAGGGGCAGATTCCAGATGGCATACGCCAGAAAAGTACTGGGCAGATAATTGGCCCAATAGCCTCCCGACTGCTCATAGCTGGCCTGGTAAAAGTCTGTAAAATGTCCGTACATCAGAAAAGAACGGTTTCCCGTCAGCTTGACGTCCGAATGAGCGCAGGCCACAAACAGAAAAGCCAGGATCAAAAAGGAAAGGATCCAGTCCAGGCGGCACAGCTCGCTTCCGCAGAAAAACCGCATACTTTTCCATTCTGTCCGTAGCCCGGCGAAAAATCCGGGTGATTTTGTCACTGCTTTTTTATTCATTTTCATACTCCTGTCTGCTCCCCCGGCTTATCAGCCGGATCTTCCATATCACTTTCCTTGGCGCTGCGGGCAGCGGCGGAATACTGCTGCAGCAGCATCCCCACGGCCGCCAGGGTCTCCGGCGTGATCGATCCTGTCCCGTCTGCGCTTCTGGACTCTCCGGTTATTTTTACCGGGCTGTTTTCCTCATTCTCATCAAAATTCAGCCGTTCCTCCTCCACTACAAGAGGGCGGTCCAGCACCCTGGTATTAATGCTCAGCACATATTCTCCCAGAAAACCGATAAAAAACAACTGCAGAGCACCCAGGAAGAATACGCCGATGACCATGGGCGCCACGCCTGCGGAAAAACGGTCCCAGTACATCAGCTTCAGCACCAGATACACAATCGCTGCCAGGAAGCTCAGGCCGCCGATGATAAAGCCCGCAAAGGTGGCAAGACGCATCACTACCTTAGAGTAGGAGGTAATTCCGATCATGGCATAATCATAAAGACTGTAAAAATTGTTTTTGCTTTTTCCCGCTCTCCGTTTTGGCTGGGTATAAGGCACCGCCTTATAGTCGAAGCCCAGCTCCGCAATGATCCCCCGCAGATAAGGCATGGGATCGTGGAGGTCCCTGACCACATCGACAAATTTTTTGTCATATAGGCCAAATCCGGTAAACTGCTCGATATGATCGATATCCGTAATCTTTCGGATCATTTTGTAATAGACGCCCCGGAGCCAGTACATCCTTTTGCGCTCCTGGCTGGCGTTTTTTACCCCGATCACAATCTTATGTCCCTGCTCCCATTCCTTTACAAAAACCGGGATCATCTCTACCGGGTCCTGAAAATCCGCGCACATACGCACCACACAATCTCCGTAGGCCTGCTTCATGCCGTACACCGGAGAGCGGGCCTGTCCGAAATTTCGGGCGTTGAATATAGCCTTGATCTTTTTGTTTTCACCGCAGAGTCCCCGCAGAAGAGCCTGGGTATTGTCCCTGGAGTGGTTGTCGATAAACAGGATCTCATAGTCGTAATGACTAAGCTCTCTCTCCATGACCTCCACAATGGCCTTTGCGAGAGGAACCACATTGGCTTCCTCATTGTAGGTGGGAATGACCACCGAAATTTTCTTTTTCATTTTCATCTGTACTCATCCTTTTTATACTTCTGATGGAAAATCTCACAAAGTATTCTTCTCTTTCAGCCACTGGATCGTCTCCCGAATTCCCTGTTCAAAGGTATATTCCGGCAAAAATCCGGTATCTCTGCGCAGAGCTCCGATATCCGCGCAAAGATTCATCACCGCGCCCTCAGGATAGGGCTTTGCTCCGATTCCCGGATTCCGGGCTCCCGTAAGCCGTGCCATCTCTTCGATATATTCTCTCAGCGGTCTGGCCTGACCGCTTCCGATACAGTAGACGGCACCGTCCTTACCCTTCTCTCCGATCAGGTAATATGCCCGTCCCGCGTCCCTGCTGTACAGATAATCCCATCTCTGCTCCGCCGGAGTAAATTCTGTAGGTTCTCCTGCCAGCATTCTGCGGAGTCCCGAGGCGATCATGGTCGTATCCTTTTCATAAATCCCATAAACACTGAAAATCCTCGGCCAGATACATTCCATTCCAAGCTCTCTGCACAGCATCCGGGCAAGCTGCCCGGCGGCAAGCTTGCTGGCGCCGTAGGGCGTAGTGGGATTCACAGGACTGTCCGGAGAAATTTTATCCACATCCATGGGGCCGTACTCCGCCTGGGAGCCTGCCCCCACAAAACGGCCGCAGCCCAGCGTCTCTGCCACCCGGACCGCTTTCAACGTATAAAATATATTTCTGCTCTGAAGCTCTGTGCTTTTGTTTCTGCACTCTCCTGTATTTCCCCAGGCAAAGTGGAAAAACGTGTCGCAGCCTTTGGGGATCCGTTCAGGCAGGCGTTCCAGCTCCTCCAGCGCACAGTCTATAAGATGGACTGTTTCGCTTTCAGGCAGGCGGTTCTGTTTGCCTGAGGAAGCGCGGACCACCGCGTACACCTCAACCCCATGTCTCACACATTCTTCGATCAGAGCCGCCCCGATCATACTGGTGGCTCCGGTGACAACAATTCGTTTCATATTTGTTTTTCCTTATATATTTTTGATATTTCCCTTGCTTCTCCTGTGATCCATTCTGACAGATACAAAAAGCTTCTGAATATTATTTTCTCCGGGAAATCTTCATATTTTCCTCCAGCTCCTCTCTGGAAAGGAAAGGGTACATATCCTCCAGAGGAGCGGACACCATCCTGCCGTCAGAAAGCTTTCTGGAAGAGGTTTTTGGTTCCGTTTTCTGGTATTTTGTCACAAACACCTCGCAGATCACAGCCCCTTCCTGCTCCAGCACCGCTTTTATGGTTCCCGGCAGCTCCGCAGAGCTGTGAATCGCCCTGTAGGGGAATCCATAGGCAGGAGCCAGTCTGCTAAGATCCGGAAAGCTCAGATCCCCGCTCTCCTCACCCACTCCCACCAGAGGCTCGCCGAAGTAGCCCTGCTGCGTCTGGCGGATAGAATGATAGCCCTGGTTATTGATCACAAATAATTTCACCGGGAGCTTATTCTGCCGGATGGTCTGAAGCTCCTGAATATTCATCTGAAGGCTTCCTTCCCCGGTGACGCAGACCACCGGTTTTCTTCCGGAGGCAATGCACACGCCCTCCGCTCCCGGCAGGCAGAAGCCCATGGAGGCTGTGTTTGGATTAGTAATAAATCTCTGGCCCTTTTTTATCCGGAAAGCCTGGCTTCCCGCCACACGGGAGGTTCCCACGCTCACCAGTAGATTCTGGTTCTCTCCCATTGCTTTTGACAGTTCTTCATAAAAGGCGTATATATTGGTACAGCCCTCCTCAATGGTTTCATAATGCTTTTCTGTTACCACAGGATATTTGGCCTTCCATGTACGGCACTGCTCCATCCAGGCCTTTCCCCGGAAAAGAGGATTTTCGGCATTCGCGCCTCTGTCCGCGGCTCCTTTGAGCAGCTTCCGTATCAGTTCCCCGGCGTCCCCGCAGACCGGCAGACTCACATGAAGACTGGGCTTCTTCAGTTCATTTTCATCAATGTCATTGAGGATCGTATAGCTGTTCCGGGCCCAGTCCTGAAACTGAAACCCTGTCTGGGCAAAGCCCTGACGGTTCCCCAGAGACAGCAGCAGATCGCTGTTCTGAAGGGCAAAATTTCCCGGTCTTGTGCCTGTGCTTCCGCTCCGTCCCACAAAAAAGGGATGCTCCGATTCTATAGCGTCCACGCTGCTCATTCCGGTGATCACCGGGATCCCCAGCACTTCCACAAGCTGACGAAATTCCTTTATCGCTCCGGCAAGACGCACACCGTTTCCCGGGAACATCACCGGACGGCTGCTGGAAACAATCTTATCCAGAATCTTCTCAACGATTTCCTCTGAAATTTCTCCCGGCCTCTGTTCAGGATTTTCCCCCGGATCATAGCCCTTTAATTCTTCTGTTTCTATGACGGCTCCCTGAACGTCCAGCGGTATATCCAGCCACACCGGGCCTGGCCGTCCGTTCACAGCCAAATACAGAGCCTTTTCCAGATGATAGCGGATCTCCTCCGGCCGGATCACCATCACGGCGTATTTCGTCAGAGAAGCCACAACCGGAACAATGCTGCATTCCTGGACGCCCATGCTGCGAAGGGGCAGGCCCGATGCCGGAACCGTGGTGGCATATCTCGCCTGTCCTGAAAAAATCACCATTGGAATGGAATCCATCCAGCCTCCCAGGACTCCTGTAATGGCGTTGGTAGCTCCCGGGCCTGTGGTCACACAGACCGCCGCCATATGATTGTCTACTCTGGCGTAGGCCTCCGCCGCCATGGCGCAGGCCTGCTCATGATGCTGGTAGGTACAATGGAGCGCAGCATGATGGCCAAAGGAATCGTTCATGTGCATGGCTCCTCCCCCGGTGACGGTAAACACGTCCCGTATGCCCCATCCGGCTATATAATCCGCTATAAAATCCGATACTTTCTGTTTCATTTTGTTCTGCTCCTGTTCCTACTGATAATCCGGGCACTTCTGCTCGCATACCATCCGCTTTCCGGAAGCTTCTATGGGAATTTCGTCCACATAGGTCACCTCGATCTCGGCTTCCTGGCCCAGATATCTACGGTAGGAGGCCACCACAGCCGCCTCGTCCACCTTATCTCTGTCCGCGTTGAGAAGAAGCTGGTATCTCTTTTTCTCCCACTGGATGCATTTGGCCTGATGGACGATGCCCTCCAGATTGATCAGAACATTCATAAACACATGAATGGACAACGGCTCCCCGCTGCAGTTGTACATCATAGAGCCCCTGCGCCCGTAAATTTCCGTAAAGTATCCGTGGATCCTGCCCTTCTCATCTGTTACCTCCTGGTAGATTCCCGTATCTCCGGTATCATAGCGGATCATAGGAAAGGCCTTATTGTAAAAATCAGTCACCACGATACGGCCCAGCTCTCCCGGCTTCACCGGGTCGTCCGAATCCAGGCTCAGCATTTCAATATAAAAATTATAGAGATCTACTGTATAGCGGTCTTCCTCTCCTACCTGACAGGCAAGAAAGCCGTTCTCGTTGTTTCCGTAGGAGCGCACCGGGGAAAAACCAAAAATCTCCTTTACCAGATCATAAGTGGGCTGAGGGAGCGCCTCTCCCATGGCGAACACCATCTCCACATCCCACTTTCTGATATCCACATTTTTTCTTTTGAGATAATTGGCGAGAACGATCAGCGCGCTGGAATAGATCACAAGCACCTGTATCCTTTCTCTCCGTATCTTTTCGCATATGGCGGCAAGAGCATCGTCTCCCATATTGGAAATATCGATCATGATCAGATTATTTTTGAAGGATTTCCACCTGGAGATCACATTTTTTCCGGGAATCCATACACGAAATTCCCCTCTCTTCATTCCCATACGGAACCCGTTCAGCTCCATAAAAGAAATAAAGTTCATGTTCACACGGTTCATCTTATCACCGTCGCAGAGCACCGTAAAGGGGGCTCCCGTAGAGCCGCTGGTGCTTAAACGGAAAAGGCTGTCCTTCTTATCCTGAAAGGTATCGCAGAGAATCCTGTCCTTGTTCTGGTTATATTCCATCTTGGTCATAACCGGATATTTCGTGATATCCTCCACGCCCCTCCACTCTCTGTAATATTCCGAGTGCTTTCCCGCGTAATCCAGAAGAGCGTCTATACGGCGGTCCGCATATTCTTTTGTAATGCCTTCCACGATCTCCCGCTTATTCACTTTTTTTATTTTGTCCAGCTTCCCGCCCTGAAGCTTATCCAGAGTCACGAAAGCGGTTCTTCTTAATACTTCGCCTGCCTGCATAATTTCTTAATCTCTTCCTTCCCTATTCCAATATATCAATTATGGCGTTCTCTCTTCCGCGCCGCTTTTCTTCTCCGGGCCGCCGCCGTGCTTTCCCGCTTTCCACAAACCCAGAAGGATCACCGCCGCCACCCGAACAGCATTGGCGATCAGAACCGCGTCAGCAAATCCCATAATACCGCCTTTGCCGGTGAAAATCAATACAAGAACTCCGATCAGAAGCAAATGAAAGATCTGAAGGATCAACTGCCATTTTTCTTCCGTGAAGGTCAGCGCCACAATAAAAAGATAAGTGGACAGAACTCCCAGTATCTGGCTCAAATTCACCACGGTTATCATCGGTCTTACCGAATCATAGAGCTCCCTGTAAAACAGCCGCACAAAAAGCGGGGTTCCGATCTGGGCGCCCAGAAAAAACACCAGGCTCACAGCCGCGCCGATACCTGTAAATTTCAGGAATTGCTTCCTGTCCATCCGTTTCTGGTCCCTCGTCAGATAAGAAATGATGATCGTATTCACAGGCGCCACCAAAAGCACCAGCGTTTTTCCTATGAGAGAGGTGACATAATACTGTGTTACCGCCAGAGAACCGATCAGATGCTCCAGGACGATCCGGTCGATATTCAGCGTAAGATTGGTGATCAGATAAGAAAATACCAGAAACCCGCCCCGCTGAAACGCCTTTCCGAACCACCGGCTCCTCTGGAAAAACCCCTGAAATACCGTTCCCGTAATCCCAAGATACGCCAGACAGGCCGCTTCTCCTGTGATAAAAACCAGAAACCAGTTCTTTGTAAGAAGATACAGGACGAATCCAGCCGCATATCCCGCCGTCAGCACCGCGTAATAGCAGAAATATCTCCGGTAATTCAGGTTCAGACGGTACTCCACATCCCCGTAATACCGGAAGATGGTAGTCATGAGAAGAACTATCGTCCAGAAAACGGTCATTCCCGAGGTCATGGAGTCCTTTGCCACCGCCAGGGACACGGCGGTTCCGATCCCACCGAAGCCAAGAAGGAGAAGGTTGTAGTCTCCGTTAGTCACCTCATAATCTCTGCGAACAACAAGACGGCTGGTGTTCAGCGCCTGTCCCACCGAAGGACAGAGGATCGCCACCAGCCCCATAAGATACAGCAGCTTGCCAAGCTGGCCGCTTCCCATGAACCGGTTCAGCAGCGGATAAACCAGAATCTGCAGAACTCCGTTCATGAGAAGCGCGCCGCCTATGGTGTAGGCTGTATTGGATATGATTCTTTTTTGTCTATCTTTTGAAGCCAAAGAGTTTCCTCCTTTTGTCCCCATCCCTTTTCTGTTTGCTTAAATCCGCACCAGAAATATCATATCTGCCGAAAATTCACTGCGAAATGTTTCCGCCGCCTGCTTATCTGCGGATATACTTCTCGCAGCGGTTCTCAAATGATTTCCGCTTGCCGGAATTCAAAACAGGAATCTCGTCCACATACTCCACCTTGATTTCAGCGTCCTCTCCGAAATACGGTCCTATGAAATCAAGGATCGCTTTTTCATCAATGGCTTCCCTGTCGCCGTTGAGCCAGAGGGTATATTTCGTTACATCCTCCTGGATAAAACGGTACTGATCGATGCCTTTTGCCATGGAAAGCCCGTTGAGCAGCACAAAGGGGGATGCGATCCTGCCCTTGGTGTCGTAGATCATGTCTCCCCGCCGCCCGTACAGCTCCTTCAGATACAGCTTGAAGCGGCCGTTTTTTTCCTTTCTTTCCGCCACGGCAAGATCACCGTTGTCATAACGGATCAGGGGAATAGCGTAATTGTAAAGATCCGTGATCACGATACGGCCCAGCTCTCCCGGTTCCGCCGGATCGTCGCTGTCCAGCTTGAGGATCTCATAATAATAGCTCTCCGAGTCAATATAGTAGCTCTCATCCTCCTCCCGCTGCAGACCCATGATCCCGTTTTCCTCATTAGAATACCAGGAGCGCACCGTACAGCCGAACTGCCGCTCCAGCTTTCTTCGCACCTCACTGGGCATACTTTCGGAGATCGGAAGGATCGCTTTCACACAGAAGTCCTTTGTGTCGATCTGATACTTCTCAATATAACGGCTGATCTCCCCCAGCGCGGCGGAATAGCCGATGAGACATTTCACCTTTTTGCGTCTGATGACGGACACCATTTCCTCCAGCGCCTGGTCGTCCAGATTGGAGCAGTCCATCATGATCAGGTTCTCCGCTATACGGGCAAGGGCGCTCTTTTTTGCGTGGTCGCCTACCCACATACGGATAAAGGCGTCCTTCATGCCGATGTAGTAGCCGCCCGCCGCGCCCAGAAAAATGCTGGCGGCAGTATTATGAAGGATTTTGTTTTTGTTCTGGATCATGGCAAAGGGAGTGCCTGTGGAACCGCTGGTATACATAACGCGGTTGTCCGAAGCGTTTTTATAAACCTCAGACTGACATTCCTCGTAGTGGCTGCGGTAAGCGTCCTTATTCATCACAGGCATTTTTTCCAGGGGAGTGTCCTCCGGAAAATCCTTATAAAACTCTGTAGTCCGTACCGCGTGGGCGATCAGCTTTTTAATCTTCTCCTCCGTCTTCGCCACGGAGGTTCCCCTTTTATAGCTTTCTTTAATCTCCTCATAGTATCTGCGGACTGTACCGCCCTCCAGCCGGTCCTTCGCCCAGAAGCCGTACCACCGCAGCTTTTCATCCAATATCATCGCGCTTCCTCCGTTATCTCCTTCCGGCTTCCCGGATCACCTTCGCCATATAATCGATCTTTTCATCCGTCATTCCCGGATAAACGCCTACCCAGAAGGTATCGTTCATAATCCTGTCTGTATTTTCCAGGCTTCCCGGGATACGGTATCCGGTTCCCGTCCGGCGCATCTGGTCAAAGCAGGGATGCTTCGTCAGGTTTCCGGCAAAAAGCATACGGGTCTGGATCCCCCTGCTTTCAATATAAGGAACCACCTGATTTCTGTCCACGCCCTCCCGGCAGGTAAGAAGAAAACCGAACCAGCTCGGGTCAGAACCCGGGCAGGCCTCGGGCAGGATAAATCTGTCCTCCATTCCCTCCAGCGCCTTTCTCAGGCGGGCGAAATTATGTCTCCTGCGCTCCACAAAGCCCGGGAACTTCTCAAGCTGCGCGCAGCCTACAGCCGCCTGCATATCCGTAGCCTTGAGATTATAACCGAAATGGGAATACACATACTTATGGTCGTAGCCCAGGGGCAACTCCCCGTACTGCCTGTCAAAACGGTGGCCGCAGAGATTGTCCTTCCCGGAAGGACAGATGCAGTCCCGGCCCCAGTCGCGGAAGGAGCGCACGATCCGGTGAAGAAGCGGATTGTCCGTATAGACGGCGCCGCCCTCTCCCATCGTCATATGATGAGGCGGATAAAAGCTGGAGGTTCCGATATCTCCGATGGTGCCCGTCAGCTTTTTCTTTCCGTCAATTTCATATTCGGAGCCCAGGGCGTCGCAGTTGTCCTCGATCAGCCATAGACTATGCTCGTCACAGAAGCTCTTTACCGCTTTCAGGTCAAAAGGATTTCCCAGCGTATGGGCGATCATAACAGCCTTTGTCCTCGGAGAAAGAGCCCCCTCAAGCTGGGTGACGTCAATATTATACTGGGGAATGGTTACATCCACAAATACAGGAACCGCTCCGTACTGGATCACCGGCGCTACAGTCGTGGGAAAGCCTGCCGCCACCGTGATCACCTCGTCCCCCGGAAGCACCTGGCGCTCCTTCAGAAGGGGAGAGGTCAGCGCCATAAACGCCAGCAGATTGGCGGAAGAACCGGAGTTTACCAGGGAACAGAAACGGATCCCCAGATATTCCGAAAATTTCTTTTCAAACTCATCCGCGTATTTTCCGGCTGTCAGCCAGAATTCCAGAGCGGAATCCACCAGATTCACCATCTCCTGTGAATCATACACTCTGGAGGCGTAGGGAATACGGTCTCCCTCCGCAAAAGGCTTCTGCTGATTGTGGTATTTCCTGCAGTAGCCGTCCACCATCTCCAGAATCCGGTCTCTGGCCTGCTGTTCTGTCATATTTTCAAACATGAATCTTCTCCTTTACCTTGTTCTTATCTGTCCTCTTCCTGTGGTTCACATCCGGCGTTCTCTCTGCCTGCAGTCATATTTTTGTATTGGAAGCATCCGTGAGAAACTCCCGGATCTGTCTGTCCATGATCCGGCTCACTTCTTCCCCGGCCTGCCATGCCTTCGTCCACTCCACGGTCTTTTCCACAGCAGTCCGCACACTCCATACCGGTTTCCAGCCGAACACCTGACGCAGCCGGGAACAATCCAGCTTCAGGAAGCCGGCCTCATGAGGGCCGCCCGCAAAATAATTCTCCCAGGTCTGTCCTTCGCCCCAGGCACGGCAGAACAAGTCCACCAGCTCTCCTGTAGTCACACAGTCCTCCTCGCCCGGCCCTACATTATAATATCCCGCAAGGCTTCCGTTCTCATACTGAGCGGCGGCGATCATCAGATAGGCGTACAGGGGCTCCAGCACATGCTGAAAAGGTCTTACCGAATGAGGATTGCGCACCGGCACAGCTTTTTTCGCCAGGGCTGCCCGGATACAGTCCGGAATAATCCTGTCTGCGGCAAAGTCGCCTCCGCCGATGACGTTTCCCGCTCTGGCCGTGGAAATCGCCGTCCTTCCATCCGCAAAAAAAGAATTCTTATAGCTGTGTGTCACCAGCTCAGAGCAGGACTTGCTGTTGGAATAGGGATCAAAGCCGTCCAGGGGATCCGTCTCTCGGTATCCCCATTCCCACTCCCGGTTCTGATAAACCTTATCTGTGGTTACATTCAAAAAAGATTTCGCTGACTCTGTATGGCGGATACACTCCAGAATATTCACTGTGCCCATAACGTTTGTCTCATAAGTATACACCGGATCCTTATAAGATTCCCTGACGATAGGCTGAGCCGCCAGGTGAAATACGATCTCCGGCTTCGTCTCAGAAAAAAGCGCCTCCAGCTTCTCCCGGTCCCGTACGTCCCCTGTGACGGAACGCATTTGGCCTTCCAGGTCCGCAAGGGAAAACAAAGCTGGATCCGTGGGGGGCTCCAGTGAATATCCGGTTACCTGCGCGCCTGCTCCCAAAAGCAGGCGGCAGAGCCATGTACCTTTAAAGCCTGTGTGGCCTGTTACAAAAACCCTTTTTCCTTTATAAAAATCGAGGTCTAAATTCTCCATATATAAAACAACTCCTGTCCCGCGGAATAATATTCAAGACTCGCGCGCGCGTTTTGGCGCGGGATTCAGATCAACTCTGCTGACAAAATTCCTTTCCGCATCCCTGCGCGTCCTCGCGAAGCGTATATCATTGCCGCTTTTTCTTCTTACAGCTACCGATATTATACTATCCTTTCAGTACAGTGGCAAGAAATTCCTCTTTTGCGTCCGGAACCGGCGCCTGCAAAGAAAACACTTTTGAATATGACGCGCTTTGTCATCCGGAATTGCCGGAGATCCTACGGTATTCATAAACTTATTTTTATTATAATAAGTGGAACAGACAGTTTCAAGGGATTTCCCCGGTCTTTCCCGGAGACTTCTTATTTTTCGTTACAGTTCATAGATATCTCTGAACTGTTACTATTTTTCAACAGCATCCGTGTACAGATACCAAAGTCTGAAACCGCGAATATACGCTTTGTCACTTCTGTGTACGCCTGTATAAAGAAAATACAGACAGAGCATAAAAGATCACCGCCAGCAGCGCGCACCAGAAAATGGCGGCAGAAAATGTTCCGCTGTGGAAGGGTCTTCCCAGAAGAGCATTCCTCATAGCGTCTATCACCGGCGTCATGGGCTGGTATTGGGCAAAGCCCTTCATAATACCCGGAAGACTATCCACAGGCACAAATCCCGAACTCAGGTATGGAAGAACAATCGCCAGAGAAAACAGCGCGCTTGCTCCCTCGGCGCTGCTGGCCGTAATCCCCACAGCCACGGCAAGACACGACATCGCCAGAATGCTGCCGAGAAGCAGGAGCAGGACGAGCCCCCAGCCCGCAGGCCCCGCAGACGGCCGGAACCCCGTCAGAGCGGCTGTAAAAATCACGATCGCAGAAGTAACAAAGCATCGCACAAGCCCTTCAAGTACATGTCCGTTTAAAATAACCGCTCTCCCGACCGGCAGAGTGCAGAATCTGGCAGCCATTCCATTTGCCATATCCCGGTTCATCATGATCGCCGTGGAGGAGGAGCATTGTCCGATGCACTGCAGAATAACGCCCGGAACAATATAGTTTACATATGAAATGTTTTCTACATGAACAAGCTTCCCGAACAGCGCCACAAACAGCAGCATCATTAACACTGGAAGCATAATACTGGAAAAAAAGGTGTCCGGATTTCGTCCGGATATCATAAGACATCGCTTTGTCATTGTGACAGTATTACTGAATCTCCTGGCTTTCCTGTTCATAAAATCCTCCCTTCACTGGTCATTGCCAAAAATACATCCTCCAGATTCGGCGTCGTCTGCGAATAATCCTGCACATGGATGTCCTGCCTGTACAGCAGATAAAAGATCCGGGCAGTCGTATCCGCTTTGCCGTCCGTATAAACGGCCAGGCCACGCTCTCCCTCCGCCGCCGTCTGAAAACCCTCCAGCAGGACTTCCGCCTTTTTCAGAGTCTCCGTATTTTCAAAAACAAGCCGCAGCGTCCCTCTGGGAAGGCGGGCCTTCAGCTCGCCGGCGGTTCCCTCGGCAAGAATCCTGCCATGGTGCAGGATAGCGATCCTGTCCGCTAATTGCTCCGCTTCCTCAAGATACTGTGTAGTCAGAAAAATCGTGATTCCCTCCCGGTTCAGTCTCCTGATCATATCCCACATACTGCGGCGGCTCTGTGGATCCAGTCCGGTGGTAGGTTCATCCAGAAACACAACCTGCGGATTACCGATCAGGCTCATGGCGATGTCCAGCTTCCGTTTCATACCTCCGGACCAGACCGAAACCCTCTGATCTTCCGCCTGGGTTAATCCAAAAACGCGCAGCAGCTTTTCCGCGTTTTTCTCAGGATCAGAGACCTGCCAGAGCTTTGCCATCATCAATAGGTTTTCTTTACCCGTCAAAGCCTCGTCCACAGCCGAAAACTGTCCCGTCAGGCTGATGGCTCCACGAACTTCACGGGGCTGTCCGGATATATCATATCCGGCTATTTCCGCCCTCCCGCCATCCGCTTTCAGTTGTGTGGCAAGAATACGGACTGTAGTTGTTTTTCCGGCTCCGTTGGCCCCCAGCAGCGCATAGGTAGTTCCCCGGGGAACCGTAAAGCTGACATCCTTAAGCACCTCCTTTCCCCGGAAGCTTTTACTTAATCGTGATACCGAAACCGCGTTTTTCATCTTGTCATTCCTCCTTTTAATACCTACCGAATGTATGTATATCGTTAATATAAAATTGCCTGATATTTCAAGGCAATTTTACATCTATTTTTTCTCCTCGGAAAAATAAGGCAGAGACATCAGCTTCTCCTCAAGCTCTTTATTGTACAGAGGCAGCCCCATTTTTTCCAGCATTTCCATCATGCACATAAACCGGGCGTGGATCTCTTCCATCCCTCCAGGGAAAACAGAGGGTAGCATCCACAGATCCAGAAGCACCATCAGCTCGGACAATTCCCTGGCATATTCCGTATGAATAGAGCCGTCCTTTTTCCCCTCCTCAATAAGCTCCAGCCAGCGCGGCGCCAGAACGCGCCGGTTAGAATCAATCATTCCTGCCAGAATACGAGGATTTTTCAACAGCGGGATAGCCTGCTTCGTCAGCTCTACCTGGGCTTCATCACTCTGGTTCATCAGGATGGCCCATTGCATTTTTTGCAGGCCGTTCAGGTCCGTGCGCTTTTTTACTTTCTCAAAGGGATTGTTGTTCACAAACATCCGGTCCCCCAGAGCGTCCATAATCTCCTCCTTGGATTTGAAATGGTGATAAATGGCGCCTTTGGTAAGCCCTCCCAGCTCGTCCACAATATCCTGGATCGTTGTATTGTCATATCCTTTTTCAAAGAATAAACGCTGGGATACATCCAGTATCTTCTCTACCGTCACCTCTGGATATTTATTTCTCGCCATGCCAAACCTCCCCATACATTCATTCGGTATGTTTACTTTAGCACAAATCACAGCGAAATGTCAAGGCAGTGATTGATACTATGCCCTCTTCTTATGCGTTCTCGATTGTATGCAAAACTCATAACGCTAATCCACACTCAAAAGCAAGAACCATATATTTTTCCCCGCTTGTAAGCCCGTGCAGAGCCAGATCGCGGATTTCCCATGTATCGGAACTCAAATTATCGGCTCCATACAGGAACTGAACAAACGGTATATTTCTATATCTTGAAACAGCTATCATAGACGCACATTCCATTTCAGCAGAAATACAGCCTCCCTGTCTGCGCTCTTGAATAACTGGTACAGTTTCCCTGTAAATAGCGTCGGAGGTCCATGTTTTTCCTTTTACATAAGAATATCCGCAGCTCGTCAGCACCTTCTCCAGCGTGCGGATCGAATGAGGTTCGGCCTCGATTTCAGATGATGGCGCTATATAATGATAGCTTGTTCCCTCATCGCGGACAGCCGAAACAGGAATAATAATACGATCCTTAACTTTATCATCATCCAACACGCCGCAGGAACCAAATAATACAAATTTCTTTGCTCCCATAGCTACAATTTCTTCAAAGCCCGCCACACAAGCCGGAGCTCCCACTCTCGACAAATAGAACGCAATATTTGTGTTTCTATAACAGATTTTATAAACAGGGATCACTCCATTGGCCGTGTACAGCTCCGATATTTTCTCCACATTTTTCAACGTGGAAAACTTTTCAATAATATTTTGAGAAAATGTAGAAACACATATTTCAGGAAAGTTTTCTATTGGTTTTGTCGTATCGGACGGGCTGAATAAAGCAGGTTCCGTGATTTCCGTTTTTTGGAATACTGTCCTGTTCTCAGTCTCCCGTTTATCTGCGCCCGGAAAAGGATAAGTTTCCTGCGTACCTTTCATTTTCATGTCCTCCTTGCTGTATATGTAATCTGATAGGGTTCTTTATTGTAGTCTCCATATTGATTGAATGTTGTACCTACGACCTCATGAGTTTCATCATTTACGCCCCACACAAAATAAGCTTGAGCCTTATGATGGAATGCAGCTGCATTTGACAGTGCCGAAACATATTCGCCAAGCACTTCTGGCTGAAACCAGTTTTCTTTAAATTCAAACCATTCCTGTTCGTCATCATATGCACATAAATCCAAGACTAATTTTTCGATATTCATAATTCTCCATCCTTTTTCCCAACTTTTATTCCCAACATTGATTCTATAATACATTGGGAATAAAGTTGGGAATATTTTGTGCATTTCTCGGAAAAATATTCCTAAAACCTATCAGATTATCTCTCCTGGTAATATATCTTTTAGAAAAAGCACGTATTTTCAACAAAAAACCATCATAAAGGTATAGATATTGTTTTACTGTTTTCGCTTGATGCATGCTGGTCAGTAAACCAGTCTCCCAGCATTTTTTCCTGATAGGCCGCTCTCCTTACTCTTCTCATCTCATCCCGAATCTCTTGAAGCCCCGGATCCTGCACTTTTTCAAGTTTTTTGATCCTCCTGTCGCTCAGATACACCTCTGACAGATTCTTTTCATAAAGAGCTTTGTCATAATGCCAGAATTCCATCCGCTCTTTATACCTGTTTTTCAGTTTCTGGGCGATCAGCAGACCTTCCGGGTCAAAGTCCCCCGCATAATACAGGCTGCTGTTCTCTGTCAGCTTATCGAGAAGCACCAGAACGGCCAGCCTGATCTGCCCGTTTCCACAGACAAAGGTTCTGTCGGGATACTTTCGGATAAGCACAGAAAATACCGCCGGGTTTTCCACCACATATACTCTGGATTTCTCAGTATCCAGAGAAGCCTTTCCCGGCTGTATTTTTTCGATTTTCCCCAGAGTTTCCACGGTCAGTTTTACGGGTTCCCGGCACTGGAAGAAGCCTTCAATCCCCGGATGGACGGTTCCGTCTCTTCTTTCTGCCTGAATTCCGTATACCAGTACGTCATTTGAAAGCTCATCCTTGATAATCCCGGACTCATAAAGCATTTTCTTTTTATACTCAACCGCTGACAATCCTTCGCTGCTTTCCATATTTAAGCTGCTTTTGACATAAGCGGACAAAAGCTTTTCCCCGACTGTACCCTCGTCAAAGTAATGAGGATCTCCTGTCACGTCTGCCGCGAACACTGCCAGCAGCTCCTTACGGCCCTTTTGTTTTAAATCCGTCAGGCGCTCAACTGCCGCCAAAACGCGCTCCAGTATTTTCCAGAGCTCCCGCGGATTCTCCCTGTATTGCTGCATAAGAAGATAATAGCCGTCTCCCCGTTCCTTTAAAACACTTTCCAGCCAGTTTTTCCCGTGGTCGGAAGAACAGGAAGAGAAAAACCGCGAAAAAAATCCTTCTTTCTCCAGATCCTTCCGGAGTTTCTCTTCTTTTTTCGTCACCAGAGACTCGCCAAAATAAGCCGTAAGTATCTCATCCCAGCTTACCTCAGAAAAGCGGCTTGCTTTCAGAGCCTTCTCCATCAGGCCGGCCGAAACGGATACGCTTTTGTTTTCTGTATAGTCTTTTTGAAGAAATCCCCCGAGCTGTTCCTTTTCTTCCCGCGTCAGAGCGGTGAGCACCACCGTGCCTCCGAAATATCCAAGCCCTGCATATTTATCCCGTAACTTCTTAAAAAGCCGCCTGTACACAGTCCGGGATTTGAAGTACGCGACACATTCCTTTAATATCTCCTGCTTTTCCATCCTGTGTATCCTGATTCTGTTCCTTTCCCTCCATATCAACTTCCTTAGTTATTGTTTACAGTTGCCCTGTAAATAGTAACATTCGCGGGCTCATTGTAAATTTTGCTGCGCAAAAATAGTCCGCTCACCCCTGTATCACGTTCTTATATAAGCTTCTTTCTTCATATCCGGCTGCGTTTTCCCTGCCGGGGCACCCTGTGTATACCGTCTTCGCTTTTAACCGGCATCTGTACTGCCGCCCAGCATCTTTCTGACCTTTCCATTCCAGATATAACGGATGACAGTTACATATTTCACGTTTTCCGGGCGCACCAACTGGTAAATGGCCAGCCCGGGAACGGTATCATAATCCCCCCACAAAATCTGGGAGTTGATCATGTAGTTGAATCCAAACTCCGTCATCAGACGGAACATGTCCCGGATATTCATTTCATCCACGCCCGCAAAGGCTTCGTCAAGAGAAATCAGCCGGGGAGCGTCCGGACGTGCGCCTTCGTATTTTGCCACCACAGCCGAAAAGAGAGGCACATACATGGCCATCGCCTTTTCGCCGCCGCTGAATGTGAAGAATACACGGTCTGTAAGCTCTTTCTTCTTTTCCCCCGTTTTCCGGCACTCCAACTGGAACTCGAACCACTGGCGGTAGTCCAGCACTTCCCGCATAACGGCATGGAAGGACTGTGTGTTTCCCGCGTCAGAAGCGCCCTTTCTCGCTTCCTCTATCTTGGAACGAAAATGCCGGGATAACTGCTCCGCTTCTTCCACGCGCATAATCTCCGCGTCCTTCTGGAGCAGGTCTACAAGGGCTCTTGTGTCTAACTGCTCCTCCTTCTCCGCCCTGCGGCTCTTCCACCTCAAGGAAAGCGTCAGTCCGCTGGATGTCTGCATGGATTCCATCAGCGCGTTCATCTTTTCCACCCATCGTTTGCTGGACTGGATCCTGCTTCTGATCTTCTTGCTGATGGTATTTGCGAGAATATCCTCAAACAGCTCCCTGTCCTTTTCACTGAGCAGCCGCTTCTGCATTTCGGCGTCCTCCCGCATGACTGACAGCAGCTCCTTAAATTTCACGGCAGTTCCACGGTATTTCGCGGAAATATCAATCCTTTTCACGCTGATTTCGTCGAAGGAGGTTTCTTCGTCAAGCTCCGCGAAAAGCGTCTTTAATGTAATCTGGTATTCCAGCAGATAGCCTCTGTTTTTGTGAAACTCCTCCTGAAGGCTTCCCAGAAGATCGCTTTGTTTCCTGTTCCCGAAGCGTCCGGCAAACATACCGCATATTTTTGCCGCCTGATCTTCGGCATCTTCTGTAAGCACGAAATCTTTCCTGACATAATCCAGCGCGTACTCGCCGGAAAACACCGTCTCAAGCCACTGCCTGCGCCGCCTGGCCGACGCCGCCTCAACTTGATTTTCCTGCAGCCTCCCGCTCATGTCCGCCTCTGTATTCTGCAGGTTCGCCTGCCTCCTCACAGACGCCTCTTTTTCCATCGGAATCTGTGCCAGACGATTGATGCAATACTCCAGCCGCTCCTTTATTTTTTCATAGTCTGTCAGCTCAAGCTGGGAAAGAACAGAGGCCAGCGTTCCTTCCGTTTCCCTTCGACTGTTTACAGCGCGTCCAAGGTCATACCGGATATCGTCAAGATCCCTGTCAATGTCATCCAGATAGGTTTCCTGAGTTCTCACATAGCTGACGCCGTTGCGGTAATTCCCGTGGGTCACCTGCAGCTCTGCCAGCCTGTCTCTGTAATTGTGCAGGGATTTCAGCGCTTCTGTGAATACGTCCAGGCGGGGCGTGAGATATACCTTCCGGCTGATCTCCTGAGCCCTCTGTCTGATCTGATCCAGGGCTCTGCGCACTTCTTCCGTCAGTTCTTTCTGGCGGCGGATCTTCTCATTCACAGCCGACAGACGATCCTCACATTTTTCAAATTCTTTCGCCGCCAGCTTCAGATCCTGCCCGTCAGGGAAAGAATCCCATTCCTTTTTCAGGAGGATCCTCCGCTCCTCCAGAGCCGCCGCTTCCTCCTCCAGTCTCCGAATCTCGTCGTCCATAGCTCTGCATTGTTCTTCCAGCTCCCAGATTTTTTCCATACGGTACTGTTCTCTGGCGGAGGTTCCGATAAAGCAGGGCATATAATTCTTTGCCACGGTTCCCTCCAGAACGCCGATCCTGTAATTGCCGTTTTCACAGATCCATGCGCCGCCATTCCCGATCGCTCTGCCGTCCTCGTCTCCTCCGGCACCGCTCTCTCCTGACCGTCTGCCGGCTCCGTTTTCCCCTGCGCCGCTCTCTGTCCGCTGCCCGGCGCCTTCCTCCCACTCTTCCAGAATTCCCACAGACGCAAGCGCCGCCGACACATTCTGATACAATATGATATCGTTTTCCGCGTTTTCTATGTCAAAAAGAGATGTAAGGTTCTTCTTAACCCTTGCCGCGTCTGTAAAAATGTAGCGGTCGCACATGCCGGGATCCATCTCCAATACCCTTTGGCGGTACTGAGCGGGCACGATCAGCGCGTCCAGAATCCCCATATTAAGAAGCGCTTCCTCAAGGCGCGCCCGTTTTTCGCCGTACAGGTCAGAGGCGAAATCCACCGCTTTATAAAACGGCAGGTACGGGATCTCTTTTTCATCAAGAAAACACCGGTTTCTCTGCACCGCTTCGCTTCTTTCCGGCTCCGGCTCTTTTTTCGTTTTCCACTCCTCAAGCTCTGCCTTAACCGCCGCTGCCGCTTCTCTCTTCTGTTCCAGTTCCCACTGAGTCTCCCTCTGTCTTCCGGCAATCTCCGCGTCGCGCTTATCAAAGGCTGCTTTTCCCATATCCCGGATCTCCCAATAATCAGAGTCCGCCCGGTATGCTTCGATTTTTCTGGATATCTCGTTTAACACATCCGACTCTGTCGGAAGCTCTTTATTGCCATGAGCCCACTGGTAGACGGCTTCGATCAGTTCCTGCTTTGTCTCATGCAGGAGATTGTCATATTGGAGAAGCTCTCTTTCTGCCTGATTCTTTTCATTCTGATATTCGTCCAGCTCCCGCAGGAAACGGCTATATTTTTCTTCGCAGTTCTTTTCCTCCTCAAGTATTTCCCGCCCATGTTCCACCTTTTCCGTATAATCTCTCAGCAGATGGGTATGAGAATCAAAGGCATATGCTTCTTCTCTTTTCTCTCTGAGCTCCGCCCTCATAAATTCAAAATCGTCAAAGGCAAGTCCGTCGATCTCTCCTTCCATTTCCTCAAAGAGATCCTCAATAGCAGACCATGTCTGTTCATTGTTCTCAGCCTGCTGCTTCCTTCTTTCCTCCGCGTCCAGCCTTTTCTCATTTTTTTCCTGCTCCTGCCTCTTTTTCCCGGCGATCACGTTCTCTGTCTCCTCCAGGGAACGGCGCAGACGCAGCTCTTCTTCCTTCAGTCTGGCCGCGTCACTGTCTGACAGCGATTCCTTTTCTTTTTCAAGGACCTTTTCCTCCGTACACAATTCCCCATAGCGCTCCTGCTCCTGTTCAGCTTCCCGCCTGCACCGGGCGATCTCCTTTTCGTATGTCTTGGCTTTTTCTCCAAGCTCCGCGCATTTCTTTACCGCCCCTGAAAATAAAAGCGCCTTATCGTACAGCACGATCTCATTGTACTGGTCGTAAACCTTCTCAATCTGTTCCGCGGCGCGTATACTTTCATTCAGCGTATCAAGGTTTGTTTTAAGGCTGTCCATATTTTCGATGGCCTCTGACATGGGCCGGAGATCGTCCTCTGATAATGTCTGCAGGGAGCTGCTCAATATATCATTGATCACTGTGGGCTTAAAGTCTTTTGACAGCTTGGGCGTTCTGAGCTGGATCAAAAGCTCCAAAAGCTCCTTATACTCCTCCTGCGTCTCAAAGCCGAACAGCAGACGGTTCACACATCTGGCATACTCGTTCTGAGTCTCCATCACTTTTCCGCCTTCGCCGATACGATTCTTTAGCTCCCGCATTGTACAGGCGATCCTGCTCTGCACATCCTTGTAAAGAAAAATATCTTTCCCTACCCTGCGTCCGTCTGTGACGCAGAAGTACCACGAATCCAGCTTTTTATTTCTTCTGGCGCGGATTCCCATACCCAGAGTCAAAAACTCCTCGCTGGCTTCTCTTTTCAGCTCCATATACAAATAGCCTGTCCGCTCTTCTCTTCCGTCTCCTTCCTCAAGCAGATAATTCTCGATTTTTCTTGCCCTTGAGCCAAAGGGATCCAGTCTCTCCGGCCGCATGTTGCCGTCCAGCAGGAGCGGGATGAAGCTCTGCATGGTCACGGATTTTCCCGATCCGTTGGCTCCGCGCAGCAGCATCCTCCCGTCCAGAAATTCAAACTCTTCCTCATCATAATACCAGAAATCCACCAGGCCCACCCGGCTGATCTTCCATTTACTGTTCATTTTCTCCTCCGTTCTTCAGGAAGTCCTTTGGATATTGTCCGGCAATCTTACCCACAGCAGTATGGATCCTCACACTGCCGGATTCCTCTTCGATCAGCGCGAGCTCTGTCATATAAGCCTTTACCTGCTGGCAGAATTCCCGCGTAGTCATTTCCCTGTAAGTCTTAATAAAACCTCTGCTGTATCTTTCCCGGCATTCTTCCAGAATCCCTGTAAAATATTCACCCGGCACTACCAGTCTTTCTTCCGCTCCCAAAACAAGTTCATTTCTTTGGATCTTCTCCTGTATCACCGAATGAACCAAAAGAACAATATCCGACAGCGTATTCTCCTCCGGAAAGCAGCGTCCCATACGGCAGCCCTCTCCCAGAATAAGAAACGCGCTGTTCCTGTGCACATGCAGCTCGCAGTCAAAAAGCTCTGAAAGCTCGCCCTGTATCATGTTCCGGAAATTACGAAGATAGGCAAAATCTTCTTCTGTATCCCTGTCCTTCTCCATCCCCATGCTCATGAGCAGACGCCTGTACACCCTCTGACGCCGGATGATCCCCCGGTCCTCATTTACGTCGATCCATTCTTCCCTCTCAAAATCCGCCGGGCTTGTATATCCCATAATATCCTGAGTAAAGTTCTTCATAAAATATCTGGAGACCCCGGTATTTTCATACAATACCTCGCTGCTGTTATTTCTGGCGAAATTCTCTTCACTGCCGTCATTGATATCCAGGATCCCGCAGCCTGCACAGTATTTCATCACCTTGATCAGATGCCGCCGGTAACGATATACCGTCCAGTCAATCTGTTCCTCCCGGTACTGTCCCTCAATGAATTCTGTCAGCTCTGAGAGCACGAACTGCTCTTCCGCCTCCTTCTCTTCCAGAAACATCAGCACCATGCAGAAAAATACATATTCGATCGGATCCGTAAACTCCTGAATTCCCATCCAGTTCTCCGGCTTCGCAGGCATTTTTTCTACTTTGATCAGATACGGGTTGACGACGACCTGATAGCCCAGCTTCTCCGTCAGAAATTTTTTCACGCTTCCCAGCTCGTCTCTGATCTGATAGTACAGCTCCCTGTCCCGGCTTTTCAGGATCCACCGCCGTTCAAGTAATATTTCAAGTGTCCTCATTTTTACTCCTTTTATGGCGCGCTGGCTGCGACAATAATGGCAGCTTCCAAACTTACTCCTCAAACCTCAGGGTATATGCCGGCATTTCCAGCGTCCCGTCCGGTGATTTTAATAAACAGATCTCCTTTGTATCCGCGTTTTCAATATAATAAATCTGCCCGTCCTCTGTTTTCCCTCTCCTGTTCCTGTTCTCCAGCGCCTTTGACAGCCATGTGAGAAAGACATCCCTCACTTCCGGCGCGATCTGAGGCAGTTCCGCAAAGGCCAGCCTGTTGTCCTTAATATAGCTCTTTAACAGCTTCCTCTCCTCTTCCATCCTTCGGATCGCCGCAAGACGAAGCTCTTCTTTTTCTTTTGAATGGTCGGCAATCCCCGTCCGCTGCGCTTTTTCCTTATATGTACGCACTCGGGGCATTACTGTCGCCATGTGAGGTTCTTCATCAAAAACGCCGCTGTTGATGCTCTCCGTCTGCCTCCCCGCAATTCCCTTCAGGTGAAGCGGCTTCTCCATACCGAACACAGTCGCCGCCAGCCTGTGGGCCTCGTTTTGATTCCTGCATTTTGAAAACATAACGGCAATCTTATAATACTCCTCCCGTCTGTTGGAGCCGCTGTTGCTCATCTCGCTGATCCGCGCCGCGTATCTCGTGATCTTCCGTATGATCTCATTTGTAGAATCAAAAACCTTCGCCGCCTCGGATTCCCGCTCTTGTGCGCCCGCGAACCATTCTTCCAGACTGGCAAAACGTCCTTTCACCTTGTCATAGATCTGTTCCGCGTCCACTTCCACGTCAATCCTCGGAATAGACAGCTCATACTCCGTAACCTGCCGCAAAATCTCTTCGATCAGCTCCCTGTCTGTCTCTTTCAATCTCTGTTCAATGGCGGATACATTTACCTGAAGGCTTCTCACAAAGCTTCGGAGATATTCGATCAGACGATCCTTAAAAACAAGGAATTCCTTCGTCCTCATCATCTCCTCCGCTTTCACACTGTTCAGCTCGCGCATGTAATCCTGATAATTCTGGTTCAGGCGGATAAAGTCGTTATTCAGATCGTTCCACCAGCTATAGATCCGCTCCTGTTCCATGTCCGGCACTTCAATGATCTTTTCCAGACTGATGCGTATTCTCTCAAGAAGGGTAGGTTCAAGGGATGAGCTCTCAATGAACAGATTCTCAACCCGAATCACCATTCGCTCGATCTCTACCGTCGCTTCCGAGAGCTGATAGCGGAATTTCTTGTTCTTAAATTCTTCTATGGTGGATACCTTCCTTGTATCCTGAATGGTGATGAGATTCCCCCATCCGGCCAGCGCGGTCAGATCCTGCTGGCACTGCTCCGGCGTGTACTCAGAAAAATACGGATCCTGCTTTAATTCCTCGTATACCTCTTCCTGATACATCCAATACTTCAGCTTCTCGTAATTCAAATAAAAAAGCCGGATGATCGGGCGGTATCTGTCTGTGTTGTCCACGTTCAGATACTTCGCCTCGGCCATCGGCTTCTTCAATGTCTCATCTATTCTCACAGTCCGCCATCCTCCTGCAGTAAGCACTTTCACTGGAAATATTATACTATTATGGATGGCATTGCACAATAGATTTTCTCAGTCTTTTTTATATGACCGCGTTATATTATAGCTCATAAATATACCCCTTTTTGCCCCGACGCTATGTATTCCAGCAATGTCTCCACATCATCAAAATCATCATAATCGCCATTTATACCGTCCCGGGGATAAATCACACCTTTCTTTTCGTTCCTTTCAAGGCAGTCTAAAAGATGCTCTTCCCCATATCTTCTGGCGAATTCTGTAAAAGCATAGGGTTTTATTTTGCGCAGCAATCCTTTTCTGCACTTTTCATTACATTCATAGCAATGATCAATTTTCTTAGCGATTGAACATTGTCTGTTTTCGCACCAGTCCTTGTCCGGACATTTTCCCGAATCACAGCCGGCACAAGTTACATTTTCGGAGCATAAACAACAGGCCAGTCCACATCTCGCAATTCCTAACTCCCGCCTCATAACAACACCTCCAAGCTCTGACTGATCTCATTATTTTAAATATTCCCAAACATCCCACTCACATTTTTTCTTCATTTGCATGTCCTTATTATAAAGAAACTCTGCTTCCCCTTATCCAAAGATCAAAGTTATTAATTCAGCAGCGATTTCCTTACTTTTCACGCGCATCATGCTGTCATATTCACCTTTTAGAAAACAATCTCTTCCAAATTCCCATTTCTCAGTTAAAAATTCCATACCCCTTGAAAACACTGGTGTTTCCGGCGTTTTCACCGCCTTGGGTTGGCCCTTTTCCCTTATTTTTTCCCTTGCGAGAAGAAATAAGGGAAACTTTTTTCAGGCCGTTCCCACTACCTGATCCAGCAGCCTTGCGGAAGTCCGCTTGGCCTCTCTGGTGGCGTGGGCGTAAATGTTCATCGTGGTACTTACATCGGAGTGTCCCAGCAGCTCCTGCACATCCTTGGGCGCTGCTCCGTGTGAGAGAAGGTTGGTCGTGTATGTATGCCTCAACAGATGGAAGTGAAAGTCATCCATATCCCCGATTTTCTTCCGGGAGTACCGGCATACGCTGCTGACTGTTGCGGGGGCTTCATAGGCTCCGTCAGGCCGCAGGCAGACGAAGGAAACCTGGTTGTAATCTTCCGGGGGCGTTTCCGTCCGGGGCAAGGAATAGACCTCGTAGTAGGTACGGTTCTTTTCCTTGACGATGCGATAGTAGTTTTGAGAGTACAGCGGTCCATACTTGATGCTGTTAAGCATCTGCTCCTTCTTGGCTTCACGCAGGATAGCCGCCAGCGTATCACAAAAATCCACGGTACGAATTTTCTTACGCTTGGTTGGACCGATTTGCGTTTTCTTCCTTACGGAATCATACCGCATACTCCGCCGGATGGTAAGACACTGTTCCTTCAAGTCGATGTCCTGCCAGGTCAGCCCGCATACCTCGCCGATACGAAGTCCGGCAAAGTAGGCAATCTGGATAGGCAGCAGCGCGGGATTGTGCTTTTTCTTCAAAAGCTCGTTCAGCGCCAAATACTGCTCATGGGTGATGGTCGGCGTTTCAACTGGAAGTTCCCCGGCTCTATCCTCGGTGAACAGCTCACAGTCCTCACCTTTGACCCGTTTCACTACATACTGCATGGGGTTGAAGGTAATCAGCCGTTTTGGAAAAACCGAGAAGCGGAAAGAGCCTTGAAGTACCGCTGAATACTGACCCAGCGCCCCTTTGCTCAATGCCTCAACAGGTTCTCCGTCCGGGCCTGTTCCTCCAAAGCTCAACAAATCCATGTAGCTTTGCAGGTGATCGGAGGTTACAGTCTTGAGCTTGCGCTTACCGATAGGGTGTTTTTTGATGCGGGAAACCGTATTGATGTAGGCCGTCACCGTCCCATCGCTCAACGAGCTGGGTTTCAGTTCTTCCTCTATCCACATATCCAGCATATCGCCCAGGGTGATGTTCTTGGCCTGCGCCAGAAACATTTTAGTTTCATAGTCCTCCATCGCCTTGCGAAGCAGGGACTCGGTTTCACTCTTGCTTTCCGTTCCCGGAAATTCCTTCTGAACACGGTTGCCGCTGGCATCCTCTACATAAAAGCGATAGTACCACTTCTTTCCTTTCTTTCTTACAGATCCTTTTGCCATAGCAAACTCCTTTCCATGCTGGCAAACGGAACCGTAGTGATGTGTCACCCTGATTATAGCAGAGGGTGTCCACTCTATCAAACATACCGCTTGCTTAGTATCAAAGTTTCTATGTTTAATCCACCGCAAGGACCTGATTGCGGTCCAGAAGATCGCGGCCCTCGTTGATCTGCATAAAACAGCAAATCACATCCACGCGGACAATAGACTTGCGCCCGATCCGCAGGACCGGGATTTTTCCCCAATCCACAAGGCGGCGGAGGGTATTGCGACCAATGCCGGTATAGTCGGCAGCTTCTTCAATCGTCATACCGATCTTACCAACGCCCGCAGGCTGAACAGCGGAGTATCTTTCTGTATGAGTACGCCCGGAAGTCCCGGACGGAATATTCGCATAACAAACAGGCGAATTTGAAGTCATAATTGTTCGCCTCCTTCGAGAACAAAAAAGCAGCCGCGCCGATCTGGTTGGAGCCGTTGTAACATACGGCGCACTTCGGCGCGGCTGCCTTGACTTTTCAGTAACTTCAAGCCCGCTGTATTTGCCACGCATCCCCAGCGGTGGGGATATTACAGGCCGCCCCTGGCAGGGCTGTCATAACTCCGCAGCATCGTTCAAAGCG
>DXEG01000006.1 GCA_019115125.1 Candidatus Blautia faecipullorum | reverse complement strand
TTTAGGACTTCGCTGTCTCCGGTCAGCTTATCCGCCATAATCGCCTTATATCAGGTTTCTGTTCGTCAGGCTACGATTTCGCTATCCCTTCTTCTCGCCTACACCTCACGATGCAAACCTTGGGAGTCGCTCTGGGGTTCGTCGGCAACTACGCCCCTCGTGGACTTGCACCACAGACTGACGGCATGCCCGTCATACCAAAAAAAGAGCCCGAATTAAATTCGGACTCCATTTCAGTCATACGGCTCACCAATTATAAAACAAATATCCGGGGCAGGGAGCTTCCTCCCGCTTCCGCATCTGTTTATTTGCAGAAAATATGATATCCGCACATCAGACATGATCCTGCAGTGATCACGATGATCACATTTCCATCAATCAACATTCCGATTATCATTCCGATTCCAATACAAAAAAGCATCAGACCTAAAAGCCTTCCCATTCGCTCAGTCCTCTTCTCTTTTGTCTGTACTATCTTATGCGGAAAACCGTCTAAAGTATACTGTATTTAAAATAAAATTCTGAAACAGGACATTTTTGCCGTACTGCTCCTAAATTTCTGTGCCGGAGGTCTCACCAGAGTCTTTTCCAAAGCCGGAAGCGAAGCGGTCAACAAAATCCGGAACCATATCCAGAACCTTCGTAAGGCCGTCCTGGTTCTTGATATTCACCAGCTTGGTGGTTCCATTCTGGATCACAAGAACTGCGCTGGGCGTCATTTTTCCCGTCATACCGCCTCCGCCGTTGCTCTTTTTGTCGCCCTCGAAGGCTCCGGCTCCAACGCCGAAGGCAACGTCCACCAGAGGAAGAATGATCGTATCTCCTACATGAATGGCCTCTCCCACTACTGTTTTAGCGGAAATGAAAGCGTCCAGCCCCTTAAAAAGGGAGTTTACCGTATCCTTGAAATTATTTTCGTTTGCCATGTTCAGTCCTCCTTATTCTTCCATCGGCTGATGATATATTTTATATTTTTATCAAAATAAAGCCTGAGCAATACCACTGCAGGAATAATACCGTATACTCTTCCCCGCATCCGGATCCTGCCCTCCAGAAAATTCCTGTTTTCAAATACAGGAACGATCCTCACCTGATTTTTATGAAAGGGCATCGTAATTCCCAGCAAAGCCAGAACAGCTCCTGTGACAGACGGATCTTCGCTTCCGAAAGTCATCTGTCCTTCTATTTTGCGGGGGAATATATGATGAATAAGCCGGAACAGTTCTTTTTTTGTATGAGCCAGCCCCTCTTTTACGCGGGGATGCTCCAGGAACTGCTTCCACCAGTCTATTTTATCATATACTCTCTGGATTATTAAAGAAATTTTTGTGACTGATTCCGGAATCTTCTGAAGTCCGGACAGTATTTCCTTTAGTAATCTCCAAAAGGAAGCGAGCCTATTCCTGATTTTTTGAAAAATGCCGGAAGCACTGTCATTCGTCCGGATTACGTTTTCGCTTTTTTCCCTGTGTTCCCTTTCGTCCTCAAAATCCGGAATATCCTCTGACAAAGCTTCCGTTTCAGGAAGTTGTTTCTCTGTATGATCCTCCGGGCTATTCTGCTCCGGTTCCGGTAATCCGTCTGAGCTGCCGGAGGGTCCAGCCGCTTTTTCTGCCTCGGAACGGGCGGCACTTTTCCTTTTTGGCCTTCTTCTCAGTCTGAGAACAGGAATCCCAAATATCCGAAAATCACTGGAACTCCTGCCGTCCTTAAAAAACAGCCGCAGACTGATTCCGCCAAAGAGCCAGCTTACCCTGACCCTGGCAGCCATATTCCGGATGTCTCCCGGCTTCTTGGCTCCTTCCGCGCAGTATCTTACCGGACAAAACAGCACCAGCAGAATCAAAAGCACGGCAAGCCCAAGCAGGATTCCAAGAATGATCAATATGATTTTTAACAGCATCCATAGGATATGTAACATGCCTTCACCTGTTTTTAAAATATTCTTTTACCTGAACATCCCCGGTTTCCCGGTATATTTCCCGGACAATGCTTTCCACCAGACCAAAGGCCTCGTCCTTTCCTTTTGCGATTCCGATGATCTCAGGACAAAGACTGGCCGCGGTACGCTGCATCAAAGTAACAGCAGGAAAAATTTCCAGCAGATTACGGGGATTCTCTGACAGCGCCAGAAGATAAATACCCGGAACTGCCCTGCCGTTCTCCAGCCTTTTCCGGATCCCGGGCAAATCCTTAACATTTTCTCCGATATAACAATTCCTGTGCCATTTCAGCATCTCTTCACTGCTCCTTCTATCAGGACTGTTCTATAAAAGAATTCCCCTTTTCAGATTAATTTAAACAGGACTGCGTAAAAACGCAGTCCGTTTATGTGTCAGGAATCATTACCTGCGCCTCTGCCCCCAAAGTCCCTGACTCCTCAATTCCAGATATTCCTGATAAGCTCTCTCCACAATCTGCTTCTCGTTGGAAAATCGGAGAAGATGATAAATCTCGTGAAACTTATAATACCCGGAATCCACAAAGAATTCTTCTCTCTGGGGTCTGCTATGATAATTATCAGCCGTCATGAGATACCAGTGCACTTCCTTTGTGACCATATCCTCCGGAACTGTAAAATTGTAGTGGCTTTTTCCGATATATTTTACCACAGACGCTTTCACATCCGCCTCTTCCCTTACCTCCCGCAGCGCGGTCTGTATATGGGTCTCTCCCTGTTCTACGGTTCCCTTCGGCAATACCCAGCCCTCATAACGGTTTTTATAGGACTTATATAACGCCAGTATCTTCCCACGATAAATTACCACACCGCCACAGCTCGTTGCTTCTATCATAATGCAAGTTCCTCCTGTAATGCGTGTGAATCTTCTAAAACTGTATACAGTATAACTCTTTTTATCCGAACTGGCAACCATTAGTTCACCTGTGATGACCGTCCGACTGACATTTAATTGTAATAATAAGTATTAAAAAGCTGCCCGGCAATAGGCACCGCCGTCTCGCTTCCGGTTCCTCCGTCTTCTACAATGACTGCTACCACCAGGTCAGGATCGTCCACATTGGAATAACCCACAAACCAGGCGTGACTCGATCCGTACTCGTCGTATTCGGCGGATCCGGTCTTTCCCGCTGCCGTATATCCCTGCCCGGAAAGCGCCGCAGCGGTTCCCCGCTCCACAACGCCCTTCATCAGCTCTCCGAGAAGAGTGGCTTCATTATTGCTCATCAGACGCTTATACGACTCCGGCTCGGTGGTGCTGACCAGATCTCCGGTGCTGTTCACTACCTGGTCGATCAGATACGGTTTCATCAGTACGCCTCCATTGGCGATGGCGCTTGTGATCAGAGCCATATGCATGGGCGACGCCAGGGTATTGCCCTGTCCGATGGAAGTCTGCATCGTCAGAGGAGTCCCTGATTTTTTATTCAGAGTAAAAGAACTTTTCCGGTAGGAATCCAGGGGAAGTTCTTTATTAAACAGGAGATCCTCGCTTGTTTCCAAAATAGAAGCCCCTCCCAGCTTTGTACCCATTTCCGCAAAAGCACAGTTGCAGGAATTGGCGAAGGCCGTGTAAAAATCCTCCTGTCCGTGAACCGCTCCGCCGTAACACTGGATGGTATGCTCCTCCATGGTAACGCTTCCCTCGCAAAGATAGGAGTAACCGTCAAAGCTTCCGTTTTTGCGGTAGTAATCCAGCGCCATCACGATCTTAAAGGTGGAGCCGGGAGGATACTGACCCATAGTGGCACGGTTCAGAAGGCTGCTGTTCGTCTCGTCGCTGACCAGCCAGTCCCAGTTCTCGGAAAGGGTATTCGGGTCAAAATCCGGCTTGCTCACCATGGCAAGTATTTTGCCTGTAGAAGGCTCCATAGCCACTACCGCTCCTCTTCTGTCCCCCAGGGCGTTGTACGCGGTGGTCTGAAGATCCGCCCGCAGGGTGGAAACCACCGTGTCGCCCATATTTTTATCGCCGAAAAATTCATTTTTCATCTGATTCAGGAAAAACTCGTGAGAGGTCAGAAGCTGGAAATTGGCCTCCGACTCCAGTCCGCTTTTTCCATGGGTATCATACCCGATCACATGGGAAAAGATGTTTGAATATGGGTACACTCTTTCCTCGGAGCCATCGTCATAAACGTCCGTTCTGGCAAGCACCTCTCCGTCAGAGGAAAGGATCTCCCCTCTCACCACCCGGTCTGAAAAAGTATCCTGCCGTGTGTTGTAGGGACTGTTGATAAAGGTCTCGCTCCTCACCGCGTTAAAATAAATGAGGTAAGCGATCAGTCCCGCGAAGATACACACAAAAAAGGCGGAAACAAAGCTGTATTCTCTGTTTCTGGACCGCCGCTTTTTATATTTGTCCTGTCCTGCGCGCTTCCTCTCTCGCTCTGATTCTCTGCGCAGCCTCTTTTCTTCGTCTCTCAAATTCCTCGTCCTCGTCTTCTCTTAAAATATACAGTCCCTGAATGATCGCCAGCATCAGGATCGTACTCATCACAGAGCTGCCTCCATAGCTGACAAGCGGAAGGGTGACGCCTGTCATGGGAATAAATTTTGTTGCCCCTCCGATCGTCAGAAATACCTGAATGGCATATTCCGCGCCAAGTCCCAGGGCGATCAGCTTATAAAACGGATTCTTGATCCTGAGAGCAATATTCACGATCATAAGGAAGAAGCTCATACATACGAGAATCAGGCAGACAGCGAAAATGCCCCCCAGCTCCTCGCATATGGCGCTGAAAATAAAATCATTCTTTACTACCGGAATGGACTCCGGAGAGCCCTGACACAGCCCCATCCCGAACCATCCTCCTGTTCCGATGGCAAAAAGAGACTGCACGATCTGATATCCCTCATTCTGGTATACGGCCATAGGATCTCTCCAGGCGCTGACTCTCTGGCGCACATGACCGAAAAGATAATAGGCCACCACGGAGGCGGCGCATCCGCCTGCCAGTCCAAGTCCCAGATATCCCAGATTTTTTGTGGATACATAGACCATGATCAGATAGGCAGCAAAAAATATCACCGCGCTTCCCAGGTCTCTGGAAAGAACAAGAATGCCCACATGAAGAGCCGCCACGACAGTGGCCTTGACCACAGCCGGAAAACTGGTGTCTCTGGAAAGCAGGGCAGCCATAAAAAACACAAAGGTGATCTTGATAGCCTCCGAGGGCTGGATCCCCATAAGGGAGAGCTTGGCTCCATAGCTCGTCTGCGCCAGAAGAAATACCGCCGCCAGGAGCACCACGCCGATCCCAGCGTAAACCCAGGTCATCCGGCGCAGGAACTTCATTTTACGGATGATCACCGGAATGACCAGAGCAATTCCGCTGGCCCCGGCGGCGATCAGAAGCTGCCGGGTAGCTGTGGCGATATCCAGCCTGCAGAGCATGATAAATCCCACGCTCAGAAGCATACACATATTGTTCAGAAGAAGCAGCGACGCCTTTTTGTAAAAAATCCGGTAAAGGATCTGTACTGCCGCGAAAAACACGAGCATTTCCACATAGAACAGGATCACCTGAAAATCAAAGGTTTTCAGGTATATTACAAGAAACGCCGTGAAATCCATAAAAAAGATCAGAATAAGCTGCTGTCTCAGCAGCTCGTTGCGCTCCTCCTCATCCTGCTGCCGTACGGTATAAAAGCAATGGAAGGTGTAAACGATCATCAGCGTCAGAATAATATATTTTGATAACTCTACAATTACATTAATCATATGCCTTATTCGGCTCCTCTTTTAAAATGTCCTTTCGTAAGCTCCATACCGGAGGTCTCCCGGTCAAAAAAATACGCTTCCGAAAAATTATCAAAAATCTTCCTGGCCTCTTCCCCCGTCTCTGTGGTAAAAGAAAGCCGGAAAGCGGAAACGCCCAGTTTTTTCGCCTGGCGGCTTTCTTTCAGAAGGCCGTAGGGAAGGCTGTTATAAAGAATATTATAACAGGCCCTGCCGGGTCCTGTATTTCCCGTTTTCCAGGGATCACAGACGCATACGGAGGAAAATCCCTTGCCGTACCGGTCCTTCAGGATCATAAAGCTTTCCCTGCCGTCGCAGCGGAGAAGATTTTTGCGCACGCACTGGGCGGAATACATCAGCGGAAGGTATCCGTAGATCAAAAGCTCGCTTCCGCGGCGGTTCAGATGCTTTAATTCTTTTTCATTTAATTCCAGCGGCATGGTCGCGCGAAGGATATGTTCCTCTTTCCAGAAAGCCGCCGCTTCGTTATTCCAGATGTACAGGGAAGCGTCGGCCACGCATTTATCCTGATATCCCCGGGCGCGAAGGATTCCGTAGGATTCAAGATTTCTTACAAGAAATCCCTTCATCCCCTCAGAAAGCCACTGCCCGGCCAGACGCAGGTATTCTTCCGGCGCCTGTCCTCTGGCGACGTGAGGCATGGCCAGATACAGCTCTTTTTCTCTCTGGATTCCCTTTTCCATACAGACTTTCATCACATGAAAGGGAAGGTATAGTCCTGTAAGAAAAGGATTGCCGCACAGGGCCGATGCCTGCTCCTCTGTCTCGCAGGACGCGTAAAATTTTATTTTTCCGGAATCCCCGGGCTGCTTCCAGGCTGTGTCCGTCTCCTGCGGTTCATACCTGGGAGGTATACCCTGTGATCTCTTCCAGGGATCCAGAAGCTCCTTTTCCAACAGGGAAAATGCCGTTCTTCGCAGCTCGTTCAGGGTTTTCACCGGAACGAAAACGCGGTCTCCCATCTGAATATCCAGTTTCCCCCACACGAACTCCGTGGTTCCAAGCTTTTCCATCTGACGGCGGATGCGCGCTTCCTCCATGGGCTGTCCCGCGGCGTACTGTACTTCCCCCAGGGAGACGGATATCCGGGCCGGAGACGTTAATTCCAGTATAGCAGGACTTTCCGGAAAAAGAATTAAATTACCATAAACTTTTTCTTTTCTTTTTTTTAACTCGACAGAGACATTTCCTGTTTTTTTCTCATTGGAGAAGGCCATCATGGAAGGGCCGTTATGCTGACGGTAATATCCTGCGCAGGAACCGCCTCTGCTGAAGATATCAAGAAGCTTCTGACGGTCCTCCTCCGCCACATGATATTCTTCTCTGTTATTTTCCAGTATATCCAGATATTTTCGATACATGCCGGTAACTCCCGCCGTATATTCCGGCTGCTTCATCCTGCCCTCTATTTTCAGAGAAAAAACACCGGCGTCCACGATATCCGGCAAAATATCCAGGGTGCAGATGTCCTTGAGGCTCAGCGGACAAAGATCCTTTTCTCTGGTTACGGTACGTCCTCTGTCATCCTTTACCTGATAGGGAAGGCGGCACGGCTGGGCGCATCTTCCTCTGTTTCCGCTTCTTCCGCCCAGAATACTGCTCATCAGGCACTGACCTGAAACGCTGTAGCAGAGAGCTCCGTGAACAAACGATTCTATTTCCAGGGAACTGGCCCGGCGCATAGCTGAAATTTCCCCAAGGCTCAGCTCCCGGGCGGTTACCACGCGGGTTACTCCCAGCTCTTCAAGAAATTTCATTCCTTCCGCCCCGGTTACAGCCATCTGGGTGCTCGCATGGATGTGAAGATCCGGAAACGTCCGGCGGATAAAGCGGAGAACTCCAAAGTCCTGAACGATCACCGCGTCCAGCCCTTCTTCGTAGCATGGAAGGAGCGCGTCATACAGCCGTTCTGTCAGCTCCTTGTTCTTCAGAAGGGTATTTACTGTCAGATACAGCTTTCTGCCGTGGATATGAGCCGTTCTTATGGCCCTCAGCAGCTCTTCCCCGGTAAAATTTTTCGCGTAGGCCCTGGCCCCGAAATCAGGGCCGCCCACATATACGGCGTCGGCTCCGGCTCCCAGAGCCGCCTCAAACGCTTCGTAAGAGCCCGCCGGAGCCAGAAGTTCTGTTTTTTTGATCGTTTTCATATTCCCTCTCTTATTTCCGAAACAGAGAAAGGGGACTACCGAAGCAATCCCCCTTCCCGATTTATTTTAACAGTGATTCAATCTCCTGTTCCAGTTCTTTTACCTTTCCTTCCAGAACAGCGCGCTGCTGAACAGCCTCCTGCTGCTTCTGTTCCGTTTCTTCGATCTTCATGCGCAGGGCGATCAGCTCATGCTTCAGCTCGTACATTTCCTGATCCTTCTGCTGAAGATCCTGCTCGAAGATCTCCGCCTGTTTCTTGGCTTTAAAATAATCGTCTGTAATATTCAGGCTGAGAAGCGTGTGCTTTGTCTCCATAGGCTGCCTGGAATACCCGGGCATTTCACTTAGCTCTGCAATTTTATTGTTGATATAGGACGCCACTTTCTGAAAATATTCCTCAGACTCATAGCCTCCCAAAGTGATGATCTTCCCTCCGATCACTACCTGTGCTGTATTCTTGACTGCCATATATAGCCTCCTGTGTTTTATATATCCTCGTATCGACTCTATTATAATCGAATTTTGCAGAAAAGTATAGAATTTTTTACGAATTCTTGTAACAGTTCAGCTAGCTGAACTGTTACTGCAAAAATCCATCTAAAATCGCCTTCGGCGATGGGATTTTTGCACTCTCGTATCATTTTCTCACGGACTGCGCAGTAAATGCGCAGTCCTGGCCGAATAGTTACGAATTCTTCTCATAGCCCAGATGACTGTACGCGAGGGGGGACGCTGTTCGCCCTCTGGGCGTGCGGTTCAGGAAACCGTTCTGGAGAAGATACGGCTCATAAACCTCTTCCAGTGTTCCCGCGTCCTCGCCAATGGCCGCCGCCAGTGTTTCCACTCCCACAGGGCCACCCTGGAAGTTTACGATCAGGGTTTTGAGGATCCTGCGGTCCGTTTTGTCAAGGCCATACTGATCCACCTCCAGAAGATCCAGCGCAAACACCGCCACTTCATATGTAATCTTACCGTCGTATTTGACCTGCGCAAAATCTCTGACGCGTTTCAGAAGTCTGTTCGCAAGACGCGGCGTCCCTCTGGAACGCTTGGCGATCTCTTCCGCTCCCCGGAGATCGATCTCCACGTCGAGAAGCTTTGCCGAACGGAGTATAATGGTTTTCAGCTCCTTCTGGTTATAAAATTCCAGGTGATGGGTTACGCCGAACCTGTCCCGGAGAGGGGCCGAAAGAAGCCCCGCCCTTGTCGTAGCCCCCACCAGAGTAAATTTGGGAAGATCCAGCCGGATGGACCGGGCAGATGCGCCTTTGCCGATCATGATATCAATGGCAAAATCCTCCATGGCCGGATAAAGCACCTCCTCCACCTGACGGTTCAGACGGTGGATCTCATCTACAAAAAGAACGTCTCCCTCCTGAAGATTATTCAGGATCGCCGCCATTTCCCCCGGCTTTTCAATGGCCGGCCCGGATGTGACCTTCATGTGCACTCCCATCTCATTGGCGATGATGGAGGACAGAGTTGTTTTTCCAAGTCCGGGAGGCCCGTAAAACAGAACATGATCCAGCGCCTCATGCCTTTGTTTTGCCGCCTCTATGTATATTTTCAGAGTATTTTTTGTTTTTTCCTGACCGATATATTCGTCCAGAGTCTGCGGCCGCAAGCTTCCCTCTAAAGGAAAATCTTCCTCTGTCACATCGGTGGTGATCATTCTCTTCTCCATTTTTGCTCCTATAGATTTTTGAGGGCCGCCTTCAGAAGCCCTTCTACATCATCCGGCTCAACGCCGGTTACACTGCGGACCGCCCGCAGAGATTCCGTACTGCTGTAGCCAAGGGCGACCAGCGCCTCCACTGCTTCCCTGCTTCCATCCATATTATTTGCCTGAACGGTCTCCTCCTGCACATGGGCCAGTTTTTTATCAAAAGCGTCCTCAAGGCTCAGTTTATCCTTTAATTCCAATATGAGCTTCTGCGCTGTTTTTTTGCCGATTCCAGGCGCCCGGGAAATGGTCCTGCTGTCGTCTGAGAGAACCGCGAAGCGGAGCTCGTCCGCCGTAAGGCCCGCCAGTACCCCAAGCGCCGCCTTGGGACCGATCCCATTCACTCCCAGCAGCAGTTTAAACATCTGCAGGTCGTCTCTGGTCAGAAAGCCATACAACTGCATGGCGTCTTCCCGCACATGAAAATATGTGTGGATCCTGATCTCCGAATTCTCACGGACCGCCTTTTCGATGGCAGATCCTGTCATAAAAATTTCATAGCCAATGCCTCCGGCCTCCAGAATCACTGAGGTCTCCGACGACTCAACTACCCGTCCCTGTATGAATGCAATCATAAACGCTAAAACTCCTGTTCATCTGTCTTTCGCCAATACATAATAACATATGCGGCATGAAAACGCAAACAATAAGAGGCCCCGGATACAGAATCTCTGTTCCGGGGCCGGATGATATATGCTGCCAGAATCAAAACAACTATTGGTCCTGACGCCATTTTTCGTTCTGGATCACAGGATAACATTCCGCGGGCAGGCTTCTTTACATGCTCCGCAGTTGGTACACTTCTCATAGTCAATGTGGGCGCAGAAATTATCTACGGTAACCGCGCCGTTCGGACAGGCTTTCTCGCATTTTTTACATCCGATGCAGCCCGTGTCGCAGGAAGACGTCACAGCCTTTCCTTTATCATGAGAATTACATCCCACCATTACCGACTGCGTATATGGGATCAGCTCAATAAGATGCCGGGGACATTTTTCCACGCATTTGCCGCAGGCCTTGCACGCCTCCCTGTCCACCACCGCGATCCCGCTGACAATATGTACGGCGTCAAAGGGGCAGGCCTTCACACAGCTTCCATAGCCAAGACAACCGTAGGAACAGGCCTTAGCTCCGCCTCCCGGCACGAACGCCATCATCTCGCAGTCCTCCGTACCGGTATAAATAAAGTTCTCTTTTGTTTTATCACAGGTACCCGTACATTTCACAAATGCTGTCTGACGGACTGTCTCCACGGTTTCCTGTCCCATGATCCCGGCGATGATCTTTCCTACCGGATCTCCGCCTACCGGACAGCCGTTTACCGGAGCCTCGCCCTTGGCAATAGCGGCCGCCAGACCGTCGCAGCCGGGAAATCCGCAGCCGCCGCAGTTATTCCCGGGAAGAGCTTCCCGGACGGCGATTTCCCGCTCATCTACCTCCACTGCGAATTTTTTGCCCGCAGCGCCAAGAAAAACACCGATAAAGAGGCCTACTGCCGCAACCACTACAGTCGCTACGATAATTGCTTCTATATTCATATCCACGCCTCCTTATATTAAACCTGAGAATCCGCAGAAAGCAATCGCCATAAGACCAGCCGTCAGGAGTACGGACGGAAAGCCTTTGAATGCTTCCGGAATATCATTGTATTCTATCTTTTCCCGGATGCCGGCCATCACAATGATAGAAAGGGTAAATCCTACCGCAATGGCAAATCCGTTTATGGTTCCCTCCAGAATGTTGTAATCATTCTGCACATTGATCAGCGCCACGCCCAGAACGGCGCAGTTGGTCGTGATCAGGGGAAGATATACTCCCAGCGCCTGATACAGTGAAGGGATCGACTTTTTCAGGAACATCTCCACAAACTGTACAAGGGCTGCTATGATCAAAATAAATACAATGGTCTGCAAATATTCCATATGAGTGGGTACCAGGATAAACTGATAAACCACGCTGGTGACGAAGGAGGAAAGGGTGATAACGAAAATGATCGCGCCTCCCATACCTGCCGCTGTGTCAATTTTCTTGGAAACGCCAAGGAAGGGACAGAGACCAAGGAACTGACTGAGAACCACATTGTTTACGATCGCAGAGCTTACGATGATCAGAAGCAATTCTTTCATTTCTGTTTTCCTCCTTTGCACATAGTATTTCCGCAGGAGGCGCAGGCGCCGCCGCATTTGTCAGGATTGCTGGGATCGATGCCACGCTTCGCGGCTCCCAGCCTGAATTTATTCTGGAGAGCGGAAAGAGCCGCCAGTACGAAGAAGGCTCCGGGAGCCAGTACAAAAATAGTTACCGGCTCGTATCCGATCTTTCCGGATGCCGCGTCCGCCAGAGGGAGAAGCTGATATCCAAAAAGCTGTCCGGCGCCAAGCAGCTCTCTTACCGCGCCGATGCAGGTGATACTGAGAGTAAAGCCCAGTCCCATGCCGATTCCGTCGAACAGAGACGGGATCGGAGGATTCTTGGACGCGTAGGCCTCCGCCCGTCCCAGAATAATACAGTTTACCACGATCAGCGGAATGTATAATCCCAAAGAGGCATAAAGACCTGGCAGAAATCCTTCCAGAAGCATCTGAACGATGGTTACAAAGGAGGCTACCACTACAATAAAGGCCGGCATACGGACCCCGTCCGGAATGAATTTCCGAAGAAGAGAAATCATCAGATTCGAGGCCGCAAGGACGGCCGTCGTGGTAAGCCCCATGCCGATTCCGTTTGTAGCGGAGGTTGTGACAGCTAATGTAGGACACATTCCCAGCATCAGCACAAAAGTAGGATTTTCTTTAATGATTCCGTTTATTAAACGTTCTGCTGGTGTATTTGCTTTCATTGTTCTCCCCCTTCCACATATCTGAACGCGCAGAGGCCAGCGTTTACGCCGTTGGTCATAGCATTCGTGGTGATCGTCGCTCCGCTGATGGCGTCGATTTCATTCTCTGCCGCGGCGCCGTTTTTGGTATACTGAAATTTCTCCGCCTGTTTATCCCGGAACTGATCCTTAAATTCATCCGTATCCGCCTTCATGCCAAGACCGGCTGTTTCCTCAATAGAAAGAATGGAAATACCGTTCAGCGTACCGTCGTTCTGTACTCCCATGGCAAACTGGATATCGCCGCCGTAGCCTTCGGAGCTTGTTACTGTAAAGGCATATCCCAGGGTCTCGCCTGAGCTGTCTTTGGCGGCCATGATTTCATCAATGGTCTGGGCACCGTAGCCGTTTTCATCCAGATAAGAAACAAGATCTACCGCCTGCGCCGTCTCATCGGGCGTAAAAAGCTCAAAGCTGTCGGCTTCCTCGAAAACAGCCTTGTACGCCTCCTGCTTCGCCTTTTCCTGCTGCTGCGCGATAGGCCCGGCGGTGATATCCTGAACAATCCCCAGCGCCAGTCCGGCAACAAAAGTGATCACTGTAATGGAAAGAGTATCTTTTACGATTGAATTCATGATTTCTTCCCTCCTTTTCCAAATGCCACAGGATAGGTTACTCTCTCAATGAGCGGAACCAGAAGGTTGCAGAAAATGATCGCGTAGGAAACGCCCTCCGCGGAACCTCCCAGCAGACGGAATATAGCTGTGATAACGCCGAGACAGCAGCCGTAGACGATCTGCCCCTTAGGAGTGATAGGCGAGGTCACGTAGTCTGTCGCCATAAACCAGGCTCCCAGCATCAGTCCGCCTCCGAACAGATGACTTAAAAAATAGTTTCCGTCAAATCCCATTCCTGAAGCCAGCATATAACAAATAACAAAAATCGAAAAGCTTCCGATATAGGTAAGAGGGATCCTGAGATCGATCACCTTAAAGATCAGAAGGATCACCGCGCCGATCAGAATGGCAAGGGCTGAGGTTTCACCGATCGTTCCCTGTATATTGCCAAGAAAAAGATTTTTTACAGGAACCGAGGCACCCTCCACAAAACCTTCTGCTTTCAGGGCCGCCAGAGGCGTGGCTCCCGTAACGGTATCCACCGCGCCGCGGAAGCTGTCTGAGACAGAAAAATCTGTCATTTTTGAGGCAAAAGAGATCAGAAGAAAGCATCTGGCTCCCAGAGCCGGATTCATAAAGTTCTGTCCCAGTCCTCCAAAGAGCTGTTTTACTACAATGATCGCAAAAGCGCTTCCCAGCACCGGCATCCACAGAGGAATCTGGGGCGGCATGTTCAGGGCCAGCAAAAGGCCTGTCACCACGGCGCTGAAATCTCCCACGGTGTTCTGCTTATGCATAAAATGATCGTAAAGCCACTCAAAGGCAGCGCTGGATAATACGGTTACAATTACAACAAGAAATGCGTGGAAACCAAAATTCCATATTCCAAAAAGAGTCGCCGGCATCAGGGCGATCACCACCAACTGCATGATCCTGCCGGTCGTCATATGATCCCGGATATGGGGATTAGATGATACGTTCAGCTTTTGTTCCATTTTCTTTTCCCCCCTCTATTTCTTTCTGCGGCTGGCAAGAACCATCTTCCGCATGGATTTAATGCTCTGGGTCAGCGGCCTCTTGGCCGGACAGACATAGCTGCAGCAGCCGCATTCGCAGCATTCCATTCCGTTCAGCTTCTCGAAGCCCGCCATATCTCCCCGCTCCGCCAGCGTGGCAAGCCGGGACGGAAGCACATGCCCCGGACAGACGCGGACACACCGGCCGCAGTTGATGCAGGCGGTCATTTTCGCCTCAGAAACCTGGTCATGGGCCAGACACAAAAAGGCGGAGGTTGTTTTTGTACAGGGAACCTGAAGATCAAACATGGCAAAGCCCATCATCGGTCCTCCTGACACCACCTTCGCAGTGGGATCCTTCAGTCCTCCCGCCGCGCTTATCAGCTCTTCCATACAGGTTCCGGTGAGTACCCTGAAATTTTTCGGAGACGAAACCGCATCCCCTGTAACCGTGACGTTTCTGTTGATCACCGGACGGCCGAGAAGAACCGCGTTATATATGGCGACTACAGTCTCTACGTTATCAACAACACAGCCTACATCCGCAGGAAGCATGGACGAGTTGATTTCTCTTCCCGTTGTCGCGTAGATCAGCGTACGCTCTCCTCCCTGAGGATACTTTGTCATCAGCTCTCTGACCTCTATACGGGAATGGTCTTTTACAAGAGAACGCATTTTTTCGATGCAGTCCGGCTTATTGTCCTCAATACAAATATAGCCCTTCGCGTTCTCAAAAAGCTTCAGAACAATTTCCAGTCCGGAAACTACTTTCTCAGGTTCTTCCATCATCCGGCGGTAATCGCTGGTCAGATACGGCTCGCACTCCACTCCGTTTACAAGCACATATTCGATTTTGGAAGGATCCTTGGGCGAAAGCTTCACATGGGTAGGGAATCCGGCTCCTCCCATTCCCACAACTCCTCCCTCCTGGATCCTTTTCAGGATATCCTCCTTTGAGAGGGAAGGAAGCTCCGCGCTGAAAAACTCTGTTTCCTCATACTGCTGGTCGTTTTCAATAATGACCGCGTCGCACATGCCCCCTGTGGCAGTCAGCCTTTTTTCAATCCCCTTTACTGTGCCGGAAACAGACGCATGGAGCGGAACAGATACAAAACCTCCCGCGTCCGCGATCTTCTGTCCCGCCAGAACATGATCGCCTTTTTTTATACAGGGTGCGGAGGGCGCCCCTATATGCTGAGACAGCGGATAGACCATCTCCCCTTTCGGGAGATATTTTTCAACCGGACTGTTTTTTGCCAGTCCCTTGCCGTCATAAGGGTGGATTCCGCCCTTAAATGTAAGCTTTCCCATTTATGTATTCCTCCTTTATCACAAGCGTCAGGAACGCTTATGTTTTTTATCGTTTTTGTGGCGCAGACGGTATCCGCGGTTCAAATTAGGATACGCTCTGAAAAAACGTCTCGTATTATGCCCGGCTTTTTCACTGAGGCTCTTTCTGTAGGACTTCAGCTCCGCGGCGATATCATCCCGGATAGACTGACGCTTCTCATTCATACTGCGGATAAACTCGATATCCTCCAGACGCTCGCGCATAGTCTCAAGGGATACATCCGGAAGATTCAGAGAATTCATCTTCGCGTTTACCTTAAGCATAAGCTCCACCTGTTTTTTCTCAAGCTGCTGCTCCCACAGCGGGATGCGCTCTTTCAGATGGAAAGCGGAATAAGCGGAATAACAGAAATCACAGAAGTAGAGGACCGAAATAACACAGATACTAATCTCTCCCGCCAGGACAGGGTACAGATCCACAAGCCTTTCCACCGCCGGATGAAGGATCCGGAACAGAACAACCGTAAAAAATCCCCACCCCACAGACGCCCCCAGACAGATACGTCCCTGAAAATTGAATTTCTTATCGCTGTAATCCCACCAACTGGTATGAAAAATACTTTCCATCAATACCGCCGTAATATATTCCAGCAGAGTCGCGACGGCAGATCCTCCCAGGAACAACAGCAAAAGATTTCCCTCCAGAGGTCTGAGGATCAGATACACGGAAACAGCTCCCCATCCGTAGATCGTGCACAGAGGCCCGTTGATAAAGCCGCGGTTGACATACTCCCCTTCTTTCAGCGACACATAAAGCGTTTCCCATACCCAGCCCAGAAAGCTGTAGATAAAGAACCAGTTTATAATATGATAAACATCCGTGCCGTTTACTGTCATCGACCACATAAAATATGTACTCCCCCATTGCTGTCTTTTTTATTACTATAACTCTTTTTATGAAAAAATTCACTACCCAATTTGTAAAATCTTGTGTATAATTAAGTACAATCAAAAAAGAATTGAGGAAAGTTATGATTGTTAAAAAAATGCCGATTTTACAAGGGTTTCCGGACTTTGACACTGTTAAAAATTTATCGAAAATTACTCCTGAAACGTCCGATTTCAACCCTGTTTTTTATGACATTGAAACAACCGGATTATCACGATATTCCACTTTTTTATATTTAATTGGCGCGGCAGCGTACGAAAATCAGAGCTGGCATCTCTATCAGTGGATGGCGGAAAATTATGAGGAAGAAGATCAGATACTTTGTGAATTTTTTGATTTTTTAAAAAATAAGACATGTACTATACAATTTAACGGCAGCCGGTTTGACCAGCCTTATCTGGAGGAACGTTGCCGCGTCCGGGGATACTCTTCCCCCTTTCACGGACTTCCGGCCCTGGATCTGTATCAGGAGCTGAAGCCATGCCGTCCGCTTCTCAAACTTTCCCGCATGAAGCAGCCGGATCTGGAAGCATTTCTTGGACTCAAAAAACGAATACACTGCGACGGCGGGAAATGTATCCGTCTCTACAAGACTTACAGTAAAACGAAAGAAATGGATCTGGCAGAGACGATTCTCGGCCATAACAGGGAAGATCTTATGGGACTTGGTTCTGTATTTACTATGCTTTCTTATAAAACATTTTATAACGGAGGCTATTTCCCTGAAAAAGCCGTCGTCCAGGACGGCAGCCTGATTCTCACGCTGTCACTGCCCTTCCCTCTCCCGGTTCCTGTTTCCGCGGGAAAAAGCGGAGCATTTTATCTCACTGCCGCAGAAAAAGAAGCCAGGCTCCTGATCCCTCTAAAGCAGGGGCGGCTGCGACAGTATTATAAAAATTTCAAGGATTACTACTATCTTCCCGGAGAAGACACTGCAGTTCCGAAAGCTCTGGGACAGTACATGGACAGAAGCCTCCGCGTCCCCGCAGACGCCCGGAACTGCTATACCTGGTTTTCCTGCAGTGAGGAATTTCTGGAGGACAAGGGGAAACAGATGCAGTATCTGTGCCATTCCCTGCCCTGTCTGCTAGGACTTCTGGAGGATGCATAATAAAATACAGCGGACAATGTATCTCCTTTATTCTTCTTCTTTTACTGTAATTTCTAATAATTAATACTTAACTTTAAAAATATACGCCTTATTCTTCTGAAGAAACTTCCTCTTCCTCAGCGGCCTCTTTCGCCAGAGTAGCAGCCGGAGACTCGATAACCTTCATGTTCAGGCTGATTTTCTTGCCCTTGTGGTTGAATCAAAGACCTTGGCTGTGATGATCTGTTCGATGGAAAGTATACCTAAGATTTTCGAGATATGCTAATCCTGATAGACAATTATTCATCATAGTTTCCCTATATACAAAAGGAGATACCAGCAGCCTGGTATCTCCTTTATTCTTCTTCTTTTACTGTGCTTGCTAATAATTAATACTTAACTTTAAAAAAATATACGCCTTATTCTTCTGAAGAAACTTCCTCTTCCTCAGCGGCCTCTTCCGCCGGAGCGGCCGGAGCCTCGATAGCCTTCATGCTCAGGCTGATCTTCTTATCCTCGCCGTTGAAATCAACGACCTTGGCTGTGATGATCTGGCCGATAGAAAGTACGTCTGAGGGTTTCGCAACATGCTCTCTGGAAATCTGAGATACATGAAGCAGAGCGTCGATTCCCGGCGCCAGCTCGACGAACGCGCCGAAATCTGTCATACGGGCAACTTTTCCTTCTACAAGATTGCCTACCGCAAATTTCTCAGAAGCTGTAAGCCAGGGATTCTCCTCCGGGAACTTCAGAGACAGCGCGATCTTGTCTCCGTTGATCTCCTTGATCAGAACCTTCAGCTCTTCGCCTACGGTAAATACCTTCTTGGGATTTTCCACTCTTCCCCAGGACATTTCAGAAATATGAAGCAGACCGTCGGCTCCTCCAAGATCGATGAAAGCTCCGAAATCTGTAACGTTCTTTACAACGCCTGTCACAACATCTCCGGCATGGATCCTCTCCATAAGAGCCTTCTGTTTCTCTGCCTTTTCAGCGAGAAGAAGCTGTTTGCGGTTACCGATGATGCGGCGTCTTCTGGGATTGAACTCTGTGATCACAAATTCAATCTCCTGACCTGCGTATTTGGACAGGTCTCTCTCATAGGTATCGGATACAAGGCTGGCGGGAATAAATACTCTCGCTTCCTCGATATTAACGCACAGACCTCCGTCCAGCACCTGAGTAACGGGTGCTTTCAGTACCTCCTGAGCCTCAAACGCGGCTTCAAGACGTTTATTGCCTTTTTCTGCAGCCAGTCTCTTGTAGGTCAGGATCACCTGGCCCTCGCCGTCATTGACCTTCAGCACCTTAGCTTCCATGGTATCGCCTACATGAACCGCCTCGGAAAGTACGAGGGAGCTGTCGTTGGTATATTCGCTCTTGGTGATGATACCGTCTGCTTTATAGCCGATATTCAGGATGATCTCATCTTCTTTTACGTCGATGACAGTACCCTGTACAATCTCTCCATTTCTGATAGTTTTTACGGAATCTTCCAGCATCTGTTCAAAACTTAATTCTGACATGTTCTTGAACCTCCTCAATAATTTTCTTTGGGGTGGACGCCCCTGCTGTAATACCTACATAACTACTGTGATGGAACATTTCAGAATCCAAGTCTACAGGTGTTTGTATATAGTAAGTATTTCCACATTCCTCTTTACATATTTCAAACAGCTTTTGAGTATTGGAACTATGCCTGCCTCCAATGACCAGCATAGTGTCTACCTCTCCGGCTATGGTTTTTGCTTCTTTCTGCCGTTCTTCGGTAGCATTACAAATAGTGTTTAAAATATTGTTAATATTTAAAACATTATTATCATACCTCTTTTTGCTGAGAATTTCAACTAATTCTTTAAATTTGTTGTAATTAAATGTCGTTTGGGATACCACGCAGAACTCTCTTCCCGGGGGCGGAGAAAATTCTTCTGTTTCCTTTCTGCTGCTCAGCACGGTGAAGTCGCCCCGGCACCATCCGCAGATCCCTCTGACCTCCGGGTGGCTGGGATCACCGAAGATGATGATATGCTTCCCGGCTCCGCTCTCTCTTTCGACAATTCGGTGGATCTTCAGAACAAAAGGACAGGTAACATCCACACAGGAAAGGCCGCTGGCTTTTAATCTGTCGTAAATCTCTTTCCCGACGCCGTGAGAGCGGATCACAACAGTCCCCTTATGGATTTCGTCCAGTTCCTCCTCCGTAATTGCCCGGACTCCCTTTTTTTCAAGATCCGCCACCACTTCCTCGTTATGAATGATGGGGCCAAGGGTATAGATCGGAGATACGCCGTCCCCGATCAACTGATAAACCTTGTCAACCGCACGCTTTACGCCAAAGCAGAAGCCTGCCGTCTCCGCTGTCTTTACCTTCATTGTCCGGACTCCTTTTCTGATTTTACCACCTTATCCCTGTATATCTGTAAAATACTTTTTACCACCTGATCGATAGACATATCCGAGGAGTCCACCAGAACGGCGTCCTCCGCTTTTTTCAGAGGAGAAATCTCACGGTTCATATCTCTCTGGTCCCTCTCTTCAATGTCCTTCTGGATCTGGGAGAGATCGCAGGCGGTCCCTTTTTCCGTCAGCTCCAGATAGCGTCTTTTCGCCCGGGTATGAGCGCTGGCGGTAAGATAGATCTTTACGTCGGCGTTGGGAAGGATCGTCGTTCCGATATCCCGCCCGTCCATAACGACATTCATGGTTCCCGCCAGTTTTCTCTGCAGATCCAGAAGCTTTTTTCTCACCTCAGGGTTGGCGGAGCTGACGGAGGCCATGTTTCCCACTTCCTCTGTTCTGAGATATGGGTTGACGTTTTCTCCGTTTAAAAGAACGACCTGCTCTCCGTCCCTGTATTCAATGGAAATCTCCGCGTCCTGACATGCCCCGGCGATCTCGTCCGGCGCCTCCCGGTTCACCTCCCGCCGCAGAAGATACAGCGCCATTGCCCGGTACATTGCCCCGGTATCCACATATACAAAAGACAGCTCCCTGGCAACCCTTCTGGCAATGGTACTTTTGCCGGCCCCGGCCGGTCCGTCGATGGCGATATTATAAATCATCTGTATTTTCCTCCTGTTTTATACTTCACTCGCGGCCAATGCCGCAAGGTATGCGGTAGACCAGGCGATCTGAAGATTATATCCGCCTGTTACAGCGTCCAGATCCAGAACCTCTCCGATAAAATAAAGGCCCTGTATTTTTTTTGATTCCATTGTGGCCGGACTGATCTCCTTCACGGATACGCCGCCCCTTGTGATAACCGCTTCTTTAAACTCCCCGAGACCTGTAAGGGTAAAGGGGAAGGCCTTTATCAGCGCGCCGAACCGCTGTCTCTCCTCACGGGATATTTCGTGGATGATCTTTTCTCCGGGAATCCCTCCCAGCTCCAGCATAACAGGAGTTAAGGATGAGGGAAACAGCACTCCGATCACATTTTTAAACTGCTTATTTTTTCCGGACTGAAACTCTCTCAGAATGCGGGCGTCCAACTGCTCTTGTGTCAGCGCCGGCTTCAGATCCAGGCAGGCGCTCAGGCTGCCCTCTTTTTGAAGGGTCTGTCCAATACACGCGCTGGCGGAAAGAATCAGCGGGCCGGTCACACCGAAATGCGTAAACATCATCTCTCCAAAATCCCGGAACAGGATTTTTTTGCCTTTTCTGACAGTAAGCTCTACATTCCTCAAAGACAGGCCTTTCAGCCGGGGAATATAGTCCTCCGCAGTATGAAGCGGAACCAGGGACGGAGAAAGCTCCGTCACCTTATGTCCGGTTTCCCGGGCAAAAACATATCCGTCGCCGGTGGAACCTGTGGAGGGATAGGAAAGGCCGCCCGTAGCCACCATGACCGCCTCGCCCGGATAAAACTCTCCATTTTCCAGATAAACTCCCGCGGCACGCCCTTCCTCGGCAGAAACTTTTTTTACCCTGCTGTGAAGCCGGATGTGTACGCCGTATTTCTTCATCTGACGCTCAAGAGCTCTGATAATATCGGAGGAATGGTCCGATACGGGAAAAACACGGTTTCCTCTTTCTGTTTTCAGAGGAACCCCCGCCTCTTCCAGGAAATCCATCATCTCTCTGCTGCCGAAGCCGTAAAAAGCGCTGTACAGAAATTTTGGATTGCGCGCCACTCCCGCCAGAAGCTCCTCGGGCCCGCAGGCATTTGTTACATTGCATCTGCCTTTTCCGGTGATATACAGTTTTTTTCCCAGCTTCTCATTTTTTTCGAAAAGAAAAACCTCACAGCCGTTTCTGGCGGCCATTATGGCGGCAAACATTCCTGCGGCCCCGCCGCCCACGATCAAAACTCTGTTCATCTGTATCCTTTCTGGAAAGCAAGCCCGCCAGAAGAATCTGACGGGCCTGTTATTTTTATAGATTTTCCGCCGACTGCTTGATCCTCAGTCCGCAGGATGGAGCTTTTATACCGGATAAGCTCCGTTTTTGCTGTCTGCCGCTGTCTCGTCCACTTTTGTTTCCTGAGCCTGACGGTATTTAAAGAAGTCCATGGCAACCTGCGGGAACAGCGCGTAGGACAGAACGTCCTCATCCTGCTCCTTGTACGCCGCCATCTCGCTCTCCAGCTTATCCAGCTCGTTGTCCAGAAGATCCGCCGGACGGCAGGTGATCGGTTCTGCGTCGCCGATACACTTTTTCTGTACTTCCTCGTTAAACGGTTTTACGGTAGCGCCGTACTTGCCGCTGAGAATATCCTTTGTTTCTTTGGTGACCATCTTGTATCTCTCGCCCATAAGAACATTGAATACAGCCTGTGTTCCAACGATCTGAGAGGAAGGAGTAACCAGAGGCGGCTCGCCCAAATCCTTGCGGACTCTCGGAACCTCTTCCAGAACCTCATAGAATTTGTCCTCCGCATGCTGATCCTTCAGCTGGGAGGTCAGGTTGGAAAGCATACCGCCCGGAACCTGATACAGCAGAGTTTTAATATTCACGCCCAGATTCTTGGGATTCAGAAGGCCGCTGTCAAGAGCCTCGTCGCGGATCGGACGGAAATAGTCCGCGATCTCAGCCAGAAGATTCTGATCAAAGCCTGTGTCATAGGGAGTTCCCTTAAAGGTTTCTACCATAACTTCTGTAGCCGGCTGGGAGGTTCCCAGGGCAAACGGAGAAATAGCGGTGTCAATGATATCCACGCCTGCCTCTACAGCTTTCATGTAAGTCATGGAAGCCACGCCGGAGGTGTAATGGGTATGCAGGTCGATGGGGATCTTCACGGCATCCTTCAGCGCTCCTACAAGCTCTGTCGCCTGGTAGGGAAGAAGAAGACCGGCCATATCCTTGATGCAGATGGAATCCGCTCCCATCTCCTCGATTTCCTTTGCGATGCTGGTCCAGTACTCAAGGGTATAAGCGTCTCCCAGAGTATAGGAAAGAGCCACCTGAGCATGTGCTTTTTCTTTGTTTGCCGCCTTGACCGCGGTTTTCAGGTTGCGCATGTCGTTCAGGCAGTCGAAGATACGGATGATATCGATTCCGTTGGCTGCGGATTTCTGAACAAAATATTCCACAACATCATCCGCATAGGGACGGTAGCCGAGGATGTTCTGTCCGCGGAACAGCATCTGAAGCTTTGTGTTCTTGAAGCCGTCACGGAACTTGCGAAGTCTTTCCCACGGATCCTCTTTCAGGAAACGGAGAGAAGCGTCGAAGGTAGCGCCGCCCCAGCATTCTACGGCATGATAACCTACCTTGTCCATTTTATCAACGATCGGAAGCATCTGTTCTGTGCTGAGTCGTGTGGCGATCAGGGACTGATGCGCGTCACGCAGAACAGTTTCCACAATTTTTACAGGTTTTTTCTCTAATTCTGCCATTGTTTATTCTCCTTACATTATATAATCAGCGCTGTCAAACTCCAAAGATTGCCATGAATGTACCGGCCGCTACAGCGGTTCCAATAACGCCCGCAACATTCGGTCCCATAGCGTGCATCAGAAGGAAGTTGGTAGGATCCGCTTCAGCTCCCACCTTCTGGGATACACGGGCGGCCATCGGTACGGCGGACACGCCTGCGGAGCCGATCAGCGGATTGATCTTGCCGCCGGAAAGCTTGCACATCAGCTTGCCCAGCATAACGCCTCCGAAGGTACCGAACGCGAAGGCAACCAGACCGAGGACAACGATTTTCAGGGTATCAATGTTCAAAAATGCCTCTGCGCTTGTGGATGCACCTACAGAGGTACCAAGAAGGATAACCACGATGTACATCATAGCGTTGGACGCGGTTTCAGTAAGCTGTTTTACCACTCCGGACTCACGGAAAAGATTTCCAAGCATCAGCATACCCACCAGCGGAGCGACTGTCGGAAGGATCAGGCAGACAACAATGGTGATAACGATGGGGAAAAGGATCTTTTCCAGCTTGCTTACCGGACGGAGCTGCTCCATCTTGATCTTGCGCTCCTTTTCAGTAGTAAAGAGCTTCATGATCGGAGGCTGGATAATGGGCACCAGGGACATGTAGGAATACGCTGCCACAGCAATGGGACCCATAAGCGCGGACTGTCCCAGCTTGCCCGCAAGGAAAATGGACGTCGGGCCGTCGGCTCCTCCGATAATGGAGATCGCTGCCGCCGCCTTGTCGTTGAATCCCAGAAAGATCGCCAGGAAGTAAGCCACATAAATACCAAGCTGCGCGGCCGCTCCCATCAGGAAGCTCTTGGGATTGGCGATCAGCGGACCGAAATCGGTCATGGCGCCCACGCCCAGGAAGATGAGGGACGGAAGGATACTCCATTCATCCAGGAGATAGAAGTAATGAAGGAGTCCGCCCACTCCGTTGGAGGTATCCGCGGGGCTGGCCATAATGTCCGGATAAATATTTACCAGAAGCATACCGAAGGCGATGGGAACCAGCAAAAGCGGTTCAAAGCCTTTTTTGATGGCAAGAAATAAGAACACGCACGCCACCGCGATCATCAGATAATTGCCCCAGGTAAGATTAAAAAAGGCTGTCTGATGAAGGAGGTTGGACAGGGTTTCTGTTATATACGACATTTGATTACCTCCCGTCCTAGTTCATTGTTGCCAGGATGTCTCCGTTCTCTACGGAAGCGCCTTCTGTTGTGTCGATGCTTGCCAGGGTTCCCTCCTGAGGAGCAACGATCGGGATTTCCATTTTCATGGACTCCAGGATAACAATGCTGTCGCCCGGTTTCAGAGCCTGTCCGGGTGCGGCGACGATCTTAACAACCTTTCCGGGAACGGATGCGGTCACCTTCACTGCGCCTGATCCTCCTGCCGGAGCGGCTGCTGGCGCGGGCGCCGGAGCAGGTGCAGGTGCTGCCGCGGGTGCCGGAGCCGGGGCTGCTGCTGGGGCCGGAGCTGCTGCCGGTGCGCTTACTCCGCCTTTTTCTTCCACGGTAACTTCATATGCGGTTCCATTAACAGTAATTGTATAACTTTTCATTTTATGATCCTCCTATTGTCTTTACCTTTTTTTTCGGTTGATTTTGCGGATAGAACGTACTACAAAGCCGTTGGGGGACGTTCCCTCTGATGCCACGATAGCTGCGGTGATCACTGCCACCAGTTCCCTGTCATCGTATGCGGAAGCCGGGGCCGGGGCTGCTGCCGGCGCCGGAGCTGCTGGCGCAGGTGCCGGAACGGGCGCCGCTTTTTCTTCTTTTTTCTTTGCCGCGGAAGAACCCGGAATATACTTAAACAGAGAGATCAAAAAGATCAGCAGGGCAAGTACGACAAATACGGTTCCCAAACCCATCAGGGTATTTAAACCGGCGTTCTTTAAAATTGTCGACATCGGATACTGAACATTGACGGTTGCGGAAAGCGCCGTCATCTCCTCGTCAAAAACATACTCGAAATCCGCGTTATGATTCTCAAATATAACCGGAACAGTGGCCGTATACTGTCCGCCGGAAAACTCCACCTCGGCCTCCCCGGCTTCCTTAAGCTCGCCGACCTCCTTGCGGGCGTCGTCCCAGGAAGTCATCGCGCTGATGGTAAATTCATCGCCTGATTCTATATATGCCTCAATATCGTCGTCACTTAAAGGAATAATCGTATCTGTAAGGCCTTCCGCCATCATGGCGATCTGCTCTTTTACCGCCTCGTCCGCCTCACTGGCCGCCATCGCGAAGGATGCTCCGGATACAGTGATGGAAGCCGCGCAGGCAAGAGCGGCGCATACAGAAGACGCTCTTTTTAACATCTGATTCATATGCTCACCTCTCTCAGACCGCGCTGTGCTTTTTAGCCGGACGGTCTTCTCTTTTTGTGAACAGCATCTCAAAAGCTCCGATCACATATTTTCTGGTATCCTCCGGAGCGATCACCGTATCCACATAGCCTCTGGCAGCCGCGGATTCCACGCCGGACTGAAGGGCTCTGTATTCTGCCGCTTTTTCGCTGAGGACAGCGGCGTCCTCACCCGGATACATGATCTTCGCCGCAAGAGAAGCGTCCATCATGCCGATTTCCGCGTTATCCCACGCGTACACATAGTCCGCGCCGATGGATTTGCTGTTCATTGCGACATATGCTGTTCCATAAGCTTTTCCGATCACCACGTTGACCTTCGGAACCGTTGCGTCGGCAAAGGCATGGATCATTTCTCCTACGGATTTCGCCATCATTTTTTCGTTGCAGAGAGTAGCCTTGAAGCCTGTCACATTGGTAAGAGTCAGAACCGGAATATCAAAGGCGTCGCAGAACTTCACGAAGTCCGCCGCTTTTCTCGCGCCTCTCGCGGACAGAGTTCCATCGAATTCTTCAGTCTTTGTTCCGTCCTCCCCGTAGATTTCTTTTCTGTTTGCCACAGCTCCTACCGTAGCTCCGTTCAGACGAAGGAAGCCGGTGGCGATATCCTTTCCATATGCCGTCTTTGTCTCAAAGAAGAGACCATTGTCGGCGATCCTGGACAGCGCCAGAACAGTGTCACCTGCACAGGCGGAAATATCTCCGCATACGCGGTTCAGATCATCTGTACATTCGTCGAAAGAATCGTTATCCTCAAAATTAGAAGGAAGAAAACTGATAAGCTGACGGATCCATCCCAATATTTCACCTTCAGAGCCCGCCCGGTCGATCAGGCCTGTCTCTTCGCTCTGGAACGCGGCGGCTGAAGTATCGCATTTCTCTACATGATTGCCCTCCAGAGCGTTGGGGGTATTGACAAACATTTTGCCCTTTTTGGACTCAATAAAGGTAAAGTCTGTAAGAGCGGGCACAACGGCCATTCCGCCTCCGCAGGTACCGAATACAGCGGTGATCTGAGGAATCATCCCGGATGCCAGAGTCTGCTTCAGATAAATTGTTCCAAAAGCTTCCAGCGCGTCTGTCGCTTCCTGCAGTCTCATACCTGCGCAGTCGATGAGGCCGATCACCGGCGCTCCCGTCTTCATTGCAAGATCATAAAGGGAAGAAATCTTTTTCGCGTGCATCTCGCCGACGGTTCCGTTCAGCACGGAAACGTCCTGGCTGTATACATACACCAGATTTCCATCGATCACGCCGTAGCCGGTGATCACACCGTCTGAAGGCGCTTTCTTTTCAGTCATGTTGAAATCAGTGGATCTTGCGGTTACGCTTTTGCCGATTTCAACAAAACTGTTCGCATCAAGCAAAGAAGTAATTCTTGTGCCTGCTAAGCTTTGTGTTGCATTACTCATTCTCTTTTGCCCTCCATTTTTATAAAAATTTAATGATAAACAAAATCTCAGCCGATTATAATTGTAACCTTTTTTCATTTTTTTTTCAATAGATTTCCAGGTTTTTGTTAAAAATTTAACCTCTCAGCCTGTTATTTACGCAAAAAAGGAACGCGGCTCCCGTTTCAAAGAGCCGCGTTCCGCTTTGACGTCAATGAAAAAAATCATGAAAAACCTGATCTACACACCACAGGTAGGATATCTTTTCTATATCCCTGTCCGCCGTCACCGGATAGGAGGCCACGGACGTTCCGTCCAGGAGAAACGCGACCTCTCCGATCTGCTCTCCCTTTTTTACAGGCGCCACAAGTTCCTTTTTCACAGACACATGACATTCTATATTCTCATCATTTCCCAGAAGGAGCTTTTTCTGCTTTTCCTCCTCTCTGATATTCACAATTCCATGGACGGAAACGCTCCCCTCCAGACTGTTATCCTCCGGCACGCCGTTTTCTACCGCGATGTCCGGAAGCTCCGGTTCCCGGAAAAAAGTTTTGTATTCATAATTCCGGTCCCCATAATTCAGCAGAGATATCGTATCCTTCCATTTATAATTTTTATTATTCGGCCATCCGCAGCCCAGAAGAGAGACAATAAAGGTTTTGCCGTTTTTGGTGCAGGCACAGACGTAGCAATAGCCCGCGTCTCCCGTAAACCCTGTTTTTCCGGAAAGAACTCCGTCCGTCATATCAAGAAACGCGTTCGCGTTGCGAAGGGTAAAGGTTCTCCTGCCGCTGAGATCGGAAAAGGAATATTCTCTTGTTTCCGTAATTTTTAAAAAAGTTCTGCTTTTGATCGCATAGCGCATGATCAAGGCCAGATCCCTTGCGGTGGTATGATGAACCCCTTCCTCATCCTCGTCGTCCAGGCCGTTGGGCGTAACAAAATGTGTGTCTGTACATCCCAGCTCCGCCGCTTTTTTGTTCATCATTTCCGCAAAGCCCTCCACGGAACCACCGATATGCTCCGCAATCGCCACGGCCGTATCGTTGTGGCTCTGCAGCATCAGGGAATATAAAAGATCCTCCAGATAATACTGCTCTCCCTCTCTCATATTCAGTTGGACATCCGGCTGTGCGGCCGCCCTGGCAGAGACTGTCACATAGTCGTCCCCTGAGCCGTTTTCCAGGGCAAGCATACAGGTCAGCACTTTTGTGGTACTCGCGTTTGCCCGGGGCGTTTCTCCCTCTTTTTCATAAAGCACTCTTCCAGAATCCGCATCCATGAGAACCGCGGAAAGCGCGTACAGATTTCCCGGACCGCCGCCGCTCTCACCGGAAACAGCCGCTTCCGGCTGTATCCCGCTCTCATACGCTTCTGGCATTTCCGTATCGGGAACGATCTGCCGCATATGGTCAAAGCTCTCTGCCCCCGCGGGCAGACACACGCAAAAAAAGACAGATACCAGCAGAAATATCAAACCAGTCCTTTTGACTTTCATAGCCCACCTCTTTCCGGATCTATAGGACTATTCTATGCGGACCTGTCCGTTTTATTCCTTGCTGCTCTCTGTCTTTCTGTGATTCTTATCCGTTGTAGGTATGATACCAGCGTTCCGAAAGCGGAAGCTCTTCCTGGGAAAGATGATACAGCTCCTCCAGAAAGCGGGGACTTTCCTCCACCGCCCGGCAGTAAAGCCTATGAAGCTCTTCCACCGGCTTTTCACTTCCGGGAGCCGGATCCTTTCTCATAAAATGATCCATAGCGGAAGCCGACAGCCGCTTTCCTCCCAGGCCTGTGGCCGCCCGCAGAAAAAACCGCCGTTTTCCCCTGTTGTCATAAACCATAAGATTCGTGAGAAATTTCATCATACGGAGAGAGAACAGGATATCTTTTGTTTTCATCTGCGGAAACATCCTGCGTATCACTCTGGCATAGGAGATTCTGGGAACAATGCAGTCGGAGGGATAAAAATGATGGGGATCCCGGTTTGTTTCCAGCATCAGAGTTCTGTCCATCTCCTTCTCCAGCAATGTATGAGAAATAACTTTTTTCTCCGCCATCTCATCCACATAGGGATGGCAGGCACTGTCCAGAAGATAGTGGCAGCCGAACCCAAGGAGATAAGAGAGAAGCCGTTCATCGCCTCTTTCTCTTACCAGACTCATTCCCCGCATAAAAAAGGGAGCCGCCGGATTGTGATGCATCTCTACCCCGGCTCCGTTTACCGCAGGCTTCAGAAGATGGTAAAAGAAGATGTCCGGGCCGTGGAGGCCGATTCTGTAAAGGTCTCCGTTTTTTCGGATAATTTTTTTCATTTCAGCAGGAAGCTGACGGTATATTTCTTTTCCAAACAAATCATGCGTATATGTGGTTGGCATTGCTTTTATCCCTTTCTGTGTCTCTCTGTCCGGAGAGGGTATTGTTCAAAAATCCTGCGTCTGTGTCAGACGTCCAGCTTTAACTGTATTTCTTCCTCTGCTTCCGCCTTAAAATCCGCCATCTGTACCGGATCCGGAACCGGAAGCTCGTCCAGCCCCTGCACCCCGAAGGTACGCAGAAATTCCTCCGTGGTTCCGAAGAGAATGGGACGGCCGGGGGCGTCCAGACGCCCAAGCTCCTTCACAAGATCATACTCCACCAGCTTATTCACGGCATGATCACATTTTACGCCCCGGATTTTTTCTATTTCCGCCTTTGTCACCGGCTGCTTATAAGCTATAATAGAAAGCGTCTCCAGCATAACCTCTGTCAGCGCGGGCTTCTGGGGATGCATGGCGATCTGGATCAGATTATCATAATATTCTTTATTGGTACACATCTGATAGGACTGCTCAAGCTCGATGATCTGGATCCCGCGCTCCTCCTGCCGGTAGGAATCCATCAGATGCTGGATCAGCTTGCGCGTTGTCTCTTTATCCTGGCCGATGGCATCCGCGATCCGCGAAAGCTCAACGGCTTCACCCAGCGCGAACAGAATTGCCTCAATGGCGGCTTCCGCTTTTTTAATTTCCATATAAGTCCCCATTTCTGTTTATTCGTCCGCAAACTCTGTCAAATGCTTCCAGGTTTCCGGATCCTGTGTCACCTCCACCTTGATGTCGTCAAACAGCTTCTCCTGTTCCACATGGATGTATCCCATTTTCATCAGCTCAAGGATCGACAGAAAGGTCACTACCACCTGCGTCCTGGAGCTCTGCTTTTCCAAAAGCTGACGGAAGCTGAAGCGGCGGTGGGACGACGCGAAGGATTTCATCTGGAGCATCTTGTCCGAGAGACTGATCTCCTCCTTTTCAATCTTCCCGAATTTGCTTCGGATGGGGTCGATCTTTGACTCCTGCCTCTTCAGTATCGACTGGAAGATCTCATTCAGACGCTCCAGCGTCACCGAGGCCAGAAGCTCTCCCGGATCCACCGGCTCTTTGTATTTCAGAACCTCCTCGGGGATCGTCTCTTTTTTAAAAAAAACGCCCTCCGTCTCATCCATACGGTCCTTCAGCTCATAGGACATATACTTATACATCTTGTATTCCAGGAGCTTCTGAACCAGCTCCTCTCTGGGATCCTCCTCTTCTCCCTCCTCGTTTTTCTCCTTTGGAAGAAGCATCCTGCATTTAATATCCAGAAGAGTAGCCGCCATAACCAGGAACTCACTCATTGCTCCAAGATCCTCCGCAGGCATACTGTGAAGGTATTCCATATACTGATCCGTGATCCTGACAATGGGAATATCGTAAATGTCGATTTTATTTTTTTCGATCAGATGCAGCAGAAGATCCAGCGGACCTTCAAAAACATTGACTTTCACATCAATCGCCATATTCTGTACTCTCCTGTTTTTCCCTGACGGCTGTCCTTTCTCCGGCGCGGCGTCCTCCCGCGGGAGGCGTCAGCTCAATAAATACCAGCTCTCTTGGGTTATGAATACGGATGGGGATCGTATGCTCTCCCAGCCCGGCGCTTACGATCATACGGCTGTCCTTTTTTTTGAACTCACCGCAGCAAAAGGCCGGAAACGGCTGAAAATAAGGAGATATCAGCCCCCGCCGCTCTGTAAAACGGACCATGCCTCCGTGATAATGGCCTGAAAGGATCAGATCCGCGCCCCAGGAAAAATACGTCTTTCCAAACCGGGGACTATGGGCCAGGAGCACATGGATCCCTTCCCGGTCAGGCTTTCCTATCAAAGTCTCCATCTCTTCCAGTGTCAGTACGGGAGGTTTCGGCTTCCGGTAATATTCTACAGGCAGCTCCAGTCCGTAAAAGACAAAGTCTGTTCCTTGAATACGAACGGAATCATGTTCATTATGAAGAAAACGTACCCCGGCGCCGGACAGATTTTTCTCGAACAAACAATACTCTTCACTCATCAGGGGATCCAGCATCATCCTGGTTTCATGATTTCCCAGCGCATAATACACGCGGAAGTTTCCTGCCAGCCGGCGCATAAATCCGGTTATTTCTCTCATGGTATCCTGTCTGCCGCTGTAAGTCATATCTCCCGCGATCAGCACGGCGTCCGGCTTTTCCAGCATAATCCGCCGAAACAGCCCACTGTTGCCGCGGCCGAAGGACAGGCCGTGCATATCTGCCAGCAGGGCAAATTTCACAGGCCGTTTTCCCCGCAGCTTTTCAGTGGCAATGGAGTAAGTCTTTGTTTTGAATGTTTTCATGCATTTCCTCTGTTATCAGCTATTTTGGAACCGCGTTTCCTCTGCTATTTCCCAAAACCGCAGTTAGGAAACGTGCAGGCGGCGCAGTTCAGGCAGAGACCGCCCTCCCCCAGAGAAGCGATCTCTTCCGGCTTCACAGGATCGTCCGCCATGATCCTGGGCAGGATCAGATCAAATACGGTTCTTTTCGCATACATCACGCAGCCCGGAAGTCCGAGGACCGGTATCCTCCTGCCGTCTTTATTATAGTATGCCAGCAGCAACATGGCGCCCGGAAGCACCGGCGCGCCGTAGGATACGATCTCCGCTCCGGTGTCCTTGATGGCTCCCGGCGTGCGGTCGTCAGGATCCACGCTCATTCCCCCGCTGCAGATGACCATATCCGCTCCCATATCAATAAAACGAAGGATGTCGGCAGTAATCTGCTTTCTGTCGTCTCCCGGCAGTGTCTGACCGATCACCTCTCCGGGATATTCCGCCAGCTTCTCTCTCAGAACAGGCGTGAAGGCATCCTGGATCAGTCCTTTCTGAACCTCGCTTCCGGTAGTTATGATCCCTGTTTTTTTGGAACGGAAAGGAAGGATGGAGAATATGGGCTCTTTTCCTGCCGCTGCCTTCGCTCTTTCCATTTTTTCCTCTTCGATCACCAGGGGAATGATCCTTGTTCCGGCGATCTTATCGCCTTTTTTTACCGGAAAATCTCCGTGCCTGGACGCGATCATCATCTCCCCCAGGCTGTTTACGTTTACAAGGGCATCACGGCGGATCTTCAAAAGTCCGTCGCAGTCAGCGACCAGTTCTATCTTGCCTTCGCTGACGTCGGTGCCGTGCATATGCTCTCCGGCACAGATTTCATAAAGGATCTGCGCTCCCTGGTTTTCGTGGAGGATCCCTTCTTTTTTTTCCCACACATAGAGGTGCTCTTTTCCCACAGAAAGCAATGCGGGGATATCTTCCTCCCGCACAATGTGGCCTTTTTTGAAAAGCACGCCTTTCTTTTTATCTTTGATGATCTGTGTGATATCGTGGCACAAAATATGTCCCACAGCGTCTTCCGTACGAATTTCCTTCATAAGTTTATCCCTCATTCTCAGCTTTTCAAAGGCTATTATACCTCTCCCACGGTCTCTTTGTCAAAAAATTCCGCTTACAGCCACAGACGTTTCAGCACCTTTTCAAGACAGTCCGCGTATTTCGCTTTTTTCACCGATTCTCCATAAAGGATCCCGATACGGCCGATCTCCTCTCCGCCGCGGTAATAGACAAGTTCGCCGGCCTTCTCTCCCTTTTGTACCGGAGCCTCCGTCTCAGAGGGAAGCACCCTCTTTTTACTGATGTCTGAAATCTGCCTGCCCTCTGTGTCCAGGTACCGGAATATCCCCTCGTACTCCAGCGGTACGGTGGACTCGACGCCTTTTTTGACCGCAAGCTCAGGAAGGCCGCCCGGCTCTTCATCTGTATACAGGCTGCATCTCGCAAAGCCGTAGTCCAGAAGAGCGGCCGCATCCCTCTGCCTGGTTTTGGAATCCGGCGCCGCCATAACTACAGAGATCAGAGAAATCCCGTTTCTCTCAGCCACAGCGGAGAGACAGAATTTCGCCTTGCTGGTGCTTCCCGTCTTCAGTCCCACACAGCCGTCATATGTCCGCACCAGCCTGTTTGTGTTTGTCAGCCCGAATTCCTTGCTGCCCTGTCTGGTCACATGGGTAATATTTTCCATCCAGATCGAAGAATATTCCAGCACCTTCGGATATTTGTTGATCAATTCTCTGCTCATAAGAGCGATATCGTACGCGGTGGTATAGTGATTGTCGGAATCTGTCAGTCCGCAGCAGTCCTCAAAATGGGTGTTTTTCATTCCCAGTCCCGCCGCCCTCTCGTTCATCTGCTTCACAAATTCCGGCTCGCTTCCCGCCACATGCTCCGCCATAGCCACGCTGGCGTCGTTTCCGGAGGCAACCACAATGCATTTGATCATAGTTTCCACCGTCTGGGTCTCGCCCTCCTCCAGAAAAACCTGAGAGCCTCCCATTGATTTCGCGTGCGCGCTGGTAGTCACAGTATCCTCAAGCTTCAGACTCCCGTTCTCCAGATGGTCAAAAATAAGCAGAAGAGTCATGATCTTCGTAACGCTTGCCGGACTTCTTCTGGTATCCTTTTCCTTTTCACATATTACGGTTCCCGTCTCCGGCTCCATGAGCACATAGCTTGGCGCCGTCACCTGAACCGCCGGTCCCTCCTCCTCAGCCCGGACAGAAAGCGGCGGAAACAGAAGGCTGAGAATCATTATGCAGACAGGCAAAAGCTTTCTCCGTTTTTCTGACATAGAATCCTCCGGTAAAAATACTCTACTCTATTATAAAACGAAGAAACAGAAAATATAACCTTTTTCCCTTCTCTCATCAGAGCATGGGAGCGAACAGCCGCAGAATACTCTGGAATCCCCGGACAAAGATATTTCTGTTTTTACAGAATTCCATGCTGACGGGATCGCAGTAATTCAAAGTTTCTGTAAAATCCTGCAGAATATCCTGCACCACCTGGTTTTCATACATCCATATGCCGTCCTCAAAATGGAGATACAGACTGCGGTAATCAAGATTGATCGTTCCCACCACCGCGATCTCGTCGTCACAAACGAAGGATTTTGCATGGAGAAAGCCCGGCTGGTATTCATAAATCCTCACTCCGGCCTCCAGAAGCTGTTCATAATATGACTGAGTCAGAAGGAACACCATTTTTTTATCCGGCACGCCGGGAGTCATGATCCTCACATCCACGCCGCTCTTTGCCGCCAGACATAAGGCGGTCATCATTTCGTTGTCGATGATCAGATAAGGGGTACAGATATACACATACCGTTTCGCCCGGTTGATGATATTCAGATACACATTTTCTCCAAGAACCTCCCCGTCCAGCGGAGTATCACTGTAGGGCTGCACAAATCCGCTGCCGGCGAATTCTTCCGGGTGATGAGCATGGGGAAGATAAGGCTCGTGCTCAAGGGAATCCGGATTTCCGTTTACAACGCTCCACATGTGAAGAAACATCACCGTCATACTCCATACGGCCTCGCCCTGCAGCATCACCGCCGTATCCTTCCAGTGTCCGAACCGCTCCTTCTGGTTAATGTACTCGTCCGCCAGATTGATGCCTCCGGTAAAGCCGGTTTTTCCGTCGATCACACAGATCTTCCGGTGGTCTCTGTTGTTCTGGACGATGTTCAGCACGGGACGGAAGGGATTAAACACCCTGCACTGAATTCCTTTTTCCCGAAGCACTCTGTCGTATCTGTGAGGAAGAGTCGTCAGACAGCCGAAGCCGTCATAGATCAGCCGGACGTCTACGCCGTCCGCGGCCTTCTTTTCCAGGATATCCAGAATCGTCCGCCACATCACTCCGTCGTTGATGATAAAATACTCAATATAAATGTAATGCTCCGCCTGTTCCAGTTCCTTCACCAGGACCGGAAACATGTCGTCGCCTACCTGAAAATACTCGGCAGTGGTATTTTCATAAACAGGAAAGCCGGAATACCGATGGATATATTCTGACTGAACTGCCGCCGACGGATCCTTCTGCCGGATTTTATCCAAAACCTCTTCCTCCTGCCGAAGATATGGAACGCTTTCTTTTTTTACCTGGACATACTGCTCCTGTATTTCCTGGGCCACTCTGGATTTTCCGAAAAGAATATATAAAAGCAGGCCGAAAACAGGCACTGCCATGATCAGCATCGTCCAGCCCAGCTTATACGATGGATTGATCCTCTTATTGACGATCCACAAAACCGCCAGGATACTGACCACCGTAATGGCGAAGGAAATATATTTGGAATAGGCCGCCAGCCGCCATACAAGCATAAAAAGCCAGCCCAGCTGTACCAGCAGCGCGAGAGCCACATAAAAAATCCGGTTGAATAATAGTTTCGCAGTTTTTTTCAGGAGCATTATAATCAGATTCATCTTTTCTCCCCGCCTTGCCTGGTGCTGAAATTCAGCGCCGCCTTTTTGTTAATAAAGTAACAATTTAGTATTTTAAAAATCCCTGACAGTCAGTCAGGGATTTTTGTGCACAATTAATTATATTTACGTTTTCTTGCGGCTTCAGATTTTTTCTTACGACGAACGCTTGGTTTCTCGTAATGCTCTCTTTTGCGGATTTCCTGCTGGATACCTGCTTTTGCGCAGCTTCTCTTGAATCTGCGAAGAGCGCTATCTAAAGTCTCGTTCTCTTTTACGATAACGTTTGACATAGACTCACACCTAACCTCCCTCCAGTTGTAGATTGTGCTAAAATACAACTGTCTGGGTATTTTTCTTGCACG
>DXEG01000050.1 GCA_019115125.1 Candidatus Blautia faecipullorum | reverse complement strand
GCACCCATTCATTCCGTTTTTTCAAAATATCCTCCTGTGCGTAAAATTTCTTTTTTTATTTTAACGCAACAGGAGGAATCCTGCATAAAAAATGGGAGTTTATTGCGAAAAGTTTTTATTCTTTACTGCTGACACGAGCGTGATCTCCACCCACTTGTCCTCCGGGTAATCCACGACAACACAGTCGTTGAAATAAGTACGCTCCGGAAGCACGATCAGAACATGAGCCAGCTCTTTATGTACCGGAATGGCGCTTAAATGCCATACGCCGGTATTCAGAAGCACCATCGTTCCCTGAGGAACCAGAAAGGCTTCCGTAAGCTCCGGGACGGCGTCCTTCCCTGCCGGAGCCACATGAACGATCACATCATCATCCAGGCAGAGAACGCCCTCCTGGGTGTAATTGTGATATTCCGCGCGGTTTACTACCATTTTTTCCGGTTTGCGCACCAGAAGCGGCGAAAACGCCGTCTGAAGATTCCCGGAGCTGTGCATTTTCAGTCTGTCCTGATAAAAATCTCCAAGGCTGTAGCCCTCCGGATTCATGAGATCCGTAAAGCTTCCGAACTCCTTAAAATTTTCCGCTGTGATTGGCTTCGCCTGAATCTGTCTCATCCTCATTCCTCCTCTTTTCTGTCTCTTTATCTCAGAAATCAACGCTCATTACTTTCAATATCTCCAGACTTTTAAATCTTTTGTCTGTATTTCTCTCTGTATATGTATATATGACTCTTTTCAGCTCTGACAATACCTCCGGGCTTACGGTAAAGGTATAAAGCTTTCCCATGGGAGAGCTCACAATGTAGCGCATGGCGTAAAGAGCGGCCTCGGAGATCCTCACCGCATCTCTCACTCCCGCGGCGCAGGCTCCGCAGAGAATCCCGTGACTGGACTGGGAAAAGAAATACGTCCCCGGGGGATCCTCCTCCTTCCCGCAGGCGGCACAGGATACAAGCTCCGGACAATATCCCTCCTCGGCCATAGTACGAAGCTCAAAAACACAGCGCACCAGCTCGTCGTCTACATGAGGATTCAAAAGAGCCTTCACCGTCACATAGAGAAGGTTCATCATCTCACGCTCATCCGTTCCCTCTCTCCCGAAATAATCCGCCAGCTCCAGGAAATAATAGCCGTAATAAATTCCCGGCTGCATGGCCGCCAGCTCTACGAAATGATGGGTAACGCTGACCTGCTGGAGATTATAGCTGCTCCTGCCCTCATAAAGGGTAAAGGCTCCGAACACAAAGGGATTCGCCGCCGCCATGAAGGGGCTGTTGACCCGTCTCGCGCCCCTGGCAAAGGCAGAAATCTTCCCTCTCTCCCTGGTCAGAAGCACAATTCGTTTGTCATATTCCCCTATAGGCATCGCGGAGATCACCACTCCCTGTACGGTAATCAGATCACTCATTCCCTATATTTCCTTTTTGTCGTATCCGAAATTCTTGATCAGAAAATCGCTGTCCCGCCAGTCCTTTTTCACCTTCACCCAGAGCTTCAGATTCACTTTTGCGTCCAGCATCCTTTCCAGCTCAAAACGGGCGTTGCTGCCGATTTTTTTCAGCATGGCCCCCTGTTTTCCGATAATGATCCCTTTATGGGAATCCCGCTCACAGATGATGGTGGCGTCGATATCCACCAGTCTGTTTTTGCCGGGGCGCTCCTTCATGCGGTCAATCGCTACGGCAATTCCGTGGGGGATTTCCGCGTCCAGGGCATGAAGGGCTTTCTCGCGGATAATCTCCGCCGCGATCTGTCTCTGAGGCTGATCCGTGACCGTATCCTCGTCATAGAACATAGGCCCGTAGGGCAGATACTTGAGGATACAGGGGATGATATCCTCTGTATTTACCGCCCGGAGAGCGGATACCGGAATGATCTCGTCAAAATCATAAAGCTTCCGGTAGGTATCAATAGATTTCGCGATTTCCTCTTTATCTACCGTATCCACCTTATTGATCACCAGGATCACAGGAAGACGCAGCCCCCCGAGCTGTTCCGCTATATGGCGCTCCCCGGCGCCGATGAAGGTGGTGGGCTCCACCAGCCAGAGGATCACATCCACATCCTTCAGCGTCCGCTCCGCCACCTGCACCATATACTCTCCCAGCTTGTTTTTCGCCTTGTGGATCCCCGGTGTATCCAAAAATACGATCTGCCCGTCCTCGCAGGTATATACGGTCTGGATACGGTTCCGGGTGGTCTGGGGCTTCTTGGAGGTGATTGCGATCTTCTGCCCGATCAGATGATTCATCAGGGTAGATTTTCCCACGTTGGGCCGACCGATGATCGCCGCGAAGCCTGATTTAAAATTTTCTTTCATATTCGTCTGCTCCATTAGCTTGTAATCAGAGATTTGATCTCCCCGAAACTTTCCTTTTCCTTCTGCACGGCGGTTTCACTTCCAACCACGCAGATGGATTTTTCAGACAGAACCGCCTCGATCAGCGGCGCCAGATTACGGATATCTTCCGCGCCGGCCTGGAGGATCTCATCTCTCTCCTTCTGAACCATTTCCTCTGTGATGCCGCAGAACCAGGCTGTCCTTGAAACGCTTCCCTGCATCTGCGGAGTCCTGGGAACATCCTTGCCGCTTATGGTTCCGATGATATATTTTGTCATTTCCCGCTCGTCCGCCTGGAAATTCCGCACATAGTCCGGAATTCCCTGATAGACCTCCAGCGTGCGCTTCAGGTGAGGATCCCTGTAAGATACAAAATAGCTTTCGCCGCTGCGCCGGAAGCCGCACATACAGCCATAGGCTCCGCCCTTTACGCGGAGATTCATCCACAGATAATCGTAGCTCAGCGCCACCTTCAGGATATTCAGGGCTCCATGGTAGGATAAGCCTTTTTTGCGGAAGTTGCCGGACTGGGCCACGAACTGCACCTGTCCCGAGGTCATAAAGCCCTCGTTTTTCTTCCGGCAGGACATTTTCTCCTCCGATACCGTCACCGGCTCTGTATGAAGAGTCTGCCTCAAAACCTTTACCTGCTTCTGCACCTGTTCCAGAGATTCCTTCTCTCCGGTGTAGCTGACGGAAAGATTCTCAGGACGGAGGATCTCCTCTGTCAGCAGCTTCAGGTTCTTGATAAGCTCATCCTTACGCTGCTCAAATTCCCGCTCCAGCTTCTCGATAAACTGATAATAGGCGACGCCCGCCATGGCGTCCTGGAACGCGGCCATCGGAAGGCTGTAGGAAGAAGCCCTGAGCACCGCGGTGGAATGTCCCGCGCTGATCAGTCCGGCCTGCGCTCTTGATTTCACCTCCGCGATGATCTCATAAAGGCGCTTCGCATCGTCCAGCTTCGAGGTATTCAGGATCTCTCTCGCCATTTTAAAGAGAACGTCTATCTTGGGATACATCACCTTGCCTCTGAGAGAGAAAAACGCTCTGTAGTCCTCAATGGAATCCGCCTGCTCAAACACCTCCACACCGCACTGGATGCCGCCTGTCTCCGCATTGATGGCGTTGGTCAGATCTCCGTAAGCATAGCCGGCCGTATCCACATAGCCCAGGACAGATTTCAGAAGTCCCAGATAGGGCACCTGCTCAGGAGCGAGATTCTTCAGGTCAAACATCAGATCCAGGTAACCGATCCCGTTGGTAGGCACCTGATGATAGAGGAAAAGACTGCCGTCCACATCCAGCGGCTCATTGCAGAATTTTGCCGCCTCCTTCCGGATATCCTCTCTTTTCAGCATGGGGATGCATTTTTCCGCTCCCTCTGCCTCCGGAGCTTCCTGATATTCCTCCAGGGCCTTTGTTTTTCTGACCAGCTCCTCACGTTCCTCCAGGGACAGGCTTTCGAGGCGGTTCTTCAGCTTCTTCGCCAGCGCTTCTTCCTTCCGGGCGGCAAGACCTTTCGAGGGAGCCAGGGTGATCACCGAGCCATGGGGATTATCCAGAAGATACTTCCGCACCAGTTCCTCAAAATATCCCTCTCCCGCCAGCGCCTTCAGTCTGTCAAACACGGGAAGCATCTGAACCTGGGAGAAAGCCCTGTCGTCGTCATAAAGCCAGGTTCCAAGGATCGCCAGGTTGTACATCAGGCCCTTGGGATAGGAGGAAAAGTCAGCCTCTCTGTAGCGGAATTCCATATAATTGATTCCCGCCTCCAGAGCCTTTCGGTCAATACCGTTTTTCACAAGCTCTTCCAGCGTATTTCGGATCACAGAAAGGAATTTTTCTTTTTTGTCCGGCTCAGTTCCCTTGGCCACGATCTCAAAATATGGCTGCCGGATCCCGTCGCCGTAAGAGCCGTAGATATCCATACCGATCCCCGCGTCCAGGAGAGCCTTTTTCAGCGGAGCTCCCGGCGCGCTTAAAAGGGCGTAATCCAAAACCTCAAAGGCAGTTCCGGTGAGAGTGTCCGCAGCGTCTCCAACCACTGCGTTATAGGCCAGATAAGCATTATCCTTTTCCGTTTCATTTTCCGCGATGGGATATTCCATCACAAGATCCCGGAACTTCCCGAATGGCTTCTGCAGGCGTATCTCCGAATCCACCTCCAGCCTGTCGAAGACGCTCAGATAATGGCGGTCGATAAAATCCAGCTTCTCCGCCATATCCATATTTCCGTAAAGATAAATGTAGCTGTTGGAAGGATGATAATAGGTCCGGTGAAATTCCAGAAATTCCTCATAGGACAGTTCCGGGATCACATCAGGATCGCCGCCGGACTCATAGCCGTAGGGCGTATCAGGGAACAGCGAATCCATGATCTCTCTGTCCAGCACCTCGTCGGGTGATGAGAAGGCTCCCTTCATTTCATTATAAACCACTCCGTTGTAGGTCAAAGGACCCTCTGTGCTTTCCAGATGATAATTCCAGCCCTCCTGGCGGAAGATTTCTTCTTTTTTATAAATATTAGGATAAAAAACAGCGTCCAGATAAACGTGCATCAGGTTCTGAAAATCCTGATCATTGCAGCTCGCAATGGGATAGCAGGTTTTATCCGGATAAGTCATGGCATTTAAAAAAGTGTTCAGAGAACCCTTCACCAGCTCCACAAAGGGATCCTTCAGCGGAAACTCTCTTGAACCGCAGAGCACGCTGTGCTCCAGGATATGCGCCACGCCGGTGCTGTTTTTCGGCGGGGTGCGGAAAGCGATATTAAACACTTTATTTTCGTCGTCATTCTCTATGAGCATGACTCTCGCGCCTGTCTTTTTGTGGCGCAGAAGATAGCCTGCAGAGCGGATATCCTTCAGATTTTCCTCTCGCAGGATCTCGTAAGCAGATATATTATTTTTATTCATTCCAGCCTCCGGTTTTTCTGTTTATTATTTCTGTTTCAGAGGAAGTTATTCCGGCAGACTGCCCTCGCCCGGAAACTGCACTTCATAGATCTCTCTGGCCGCTCTGGTGATCAGCCCCAGTTCTTCCTCCATTTTCAGCTCTTTTGGGAGACGGACGGCGGTTTCATAAATATCCTTCTGAAGCTTCGCCTTGGCGCTTTCCTGACTCATGGTAACGATCCCGCAGATAATGGTATTATAGGATTTGTCCGTCGCGCAGAGATCCATATACAGTTTGACCAGATGGCAGCACTCTCTGTAGAGAAGCTCCTCGTGGAGACTGCTCTTCTCTCTGATCTCATGGAATTTTACCGCGTTAAGCTCTTTTGTAATTTCCCTGCGGGCGCCTTTGGTTCCGGTAAACCATTTATTTCCTGAATTTCTGTTAAATTCCATAGCCATCCAGAACTTCAGGAAACCGTCCGCCGGGCCTCCGTTCTCTCCCTGTTCATGGTAACGGGCTTCCCAGATTTCTCTGCGTATCTCGTTCTCCCGGGTATTCTCCCCCTCAGCCGCGGCCTGATCCAGCAGCGCCCTGCGCTTCATGGGATCTGACTCTCTGTAATATGCTGCGATCGTTGGTGTATCCATATCATTTCTCCTTTTACTCTGCTGTATATTGAGCCAGCTCTGTCTCCGCCAGAGCCAGCGCTTCCTCGATGACCTGATCCATGTCCATATAACGGTACATACCCAGTCTTCCGCCGAAGATCACATTTTTTTCCTCAAGAGCCCGTTTTTCATATTTTGCGAAAAGCTCGTTATTCTTAGGATCGTTTACCGGATAATAAGGCTCCGCCCCAGGCTGCCATTCCGCGGAATACTCTTTTGTCACCACCGTTTTCGGCTGTGTCCCGAACTCAAAATGCTTATGCTCGATCACTCTCGTATAGGGAACCTCATAATCCGTATAGTTGACCACCGCGTTGCCCTGGTAATTGGCCATATCCATCACCTCGGTCTCAAAACGGAGGGAACGGTAATCCAGCGTACCGTAGCAGTAATCATAAAATTCATCCAGCATTCCCGTAAAAAGGATTTTATCCGCCTGGGAGACAAGCTCATCCCGGTTTGCAAAAAAGTCCGTCTTCAGAACCACCTGGGTTCCCTCCAGCAGCTTTTTGATTATGGCCGTATATCCCCCTTTTGGGATTCCTTGATATGGATCCCGGAAATAATTGTTGTCATAGGTGTATCTCAGCGGAAGTCTCTTGATAATAAAAGCAGGGAGATCCTTGCACTCTCTTCCCCACTGCTTTCTTGTGTAGCCCTCGACGAGCTTTTCATATACATCCTGTCCCACAAGGGCAAGCGCCTGTTCCTCCAGGTTTCTGGGATTGATAATGTGCATCCTGGAAATCTGTTCCTGGATCTTGGCCTTAGCCTCCGCCGGAGTGCGCACGCCCCAGAGCTGATGAAAGGTATTCATATTAAACGGAAGATTATAAAGCTCATCCTTATAAACTGCAATGGGAGAATTTACAAAATGATTGAACTCCGCAAACTGATTGACATATTCCCAGATATGCCTTCTGGATGTGTGGAAAATATGGGCGCCGTAGCGGTGAATCTGTATGCCTTCCACCTCTTCTGTATAAATATTGCCGCCGATATGATCTCTCTTGTCGATCACCAGACAGGATTTGTGCTGCTTTACCGCTTCATGAGCGAACACAGAACCAAAAAGTCCGGCTCCGACGATCAGATAATCGTATTTCTTCATAAAAAAGCCCTCTTTCTTTTGATACGCCTATTATAGCAAATCCAAAAGAAAAAAAATAGCCCCGTTTCTTCTTTATCGATTAATACAGCAAAGCTGCCGGCAATCACGCCGGCAGCCCTCTCTGCACCGTTATGGATATATGTTATTCGATAAACATGGCGTCCCGCATGGTCATGGATAGTAAACATTTTTGCACATTTAATAAGGAAATTAAAAAGAATTTTAATATACATATCATTAATATACTCTTTTCTCTGCTCCCTTTCAAGATTTTTTTAGTCAAATGGAAGTTGCTCATCTATACCATCCGGAATATTCATAAATCCATCCGAGCTTTCTGCATATGAAGACGACTTAGATGATCCTCGAGCCGCTCTTTGCTGTGAATGTGACTGAGATACCGCATAATTATCGCTGGCAGCCTTACTCTCCGCAAATTCATGCTCCTCCACAACCACCTCTGTGGTGTACACCTTCTGGCCTTCTCTGTTGGTATAGCTTCCGGTCTGGATCCGGCCGCATACTACAATACGGATTCCCTTATTCAAATATTTTTCTGCAAATTCCGCTCCACGTCCGAATACAACACAACTGATAAAATCAGCAGCAGCTTCTCCGTCACGGCTGAACCTTCTGTCTACTGCCAGTATATATCTGGCGATCGCCAGAGCGTTTTCCCCTGCAGTATAACGGACCTCTGGATCTCTAGTTAATCGTCCCATTAAAATTACTTTATTCATACACTGCTCCCTTCCGCTACGATTTCCCTTTGTAGTAAAGTTCCATTAAAAAGATCAAGACATAATGCAAATCCCTCCATAAATGCTGTTTTTTCACACGCACAAATCGCAGACATAACTTTTGTTTCAATAAATAGTTTATCCTTTCTTTTTGTTACTTGAAACTTGTCCGAAATCGATTTAATACAATCATCAATCTCTGCTTTATCTTTCGGTCTAAAATCACCATCGGACCACCGTTCAAAAATCGCCTCAATAATATATTCTCGCATTTAACAGAATCCCCCCTTCACATCTTTTTTTTCACTTTTGTAACTTGATTCCCATTATTCCGAACAATTTGGGCCGCCACATCCACGGGTATGTATGCTTTGCCAGATAATAAAGAGACTCCACAAATTCTAATATCAGGACTTCCCTCTATCATACCTGCCACATATTCCACATCATAAGCAGTTGGTTGATGCTTTACGCATGATTCAAATGCAGCTTGTTCTACCTTGCCTAAATTCCATGGCAAATCATCATTTCTTTTAATCCTCTCAATAAACTCATCCGCATCTATTAATCTCCCCATTACACCTTACCCTCCCAACATTTCTGGCAATCATCATTTGCTGCCCCAAAACATCCATTACAATTCCGGTGCTTCTCACAGCTATCATTATCTTCTACTAACACGCCCAAACGATCACAAAGACCATCATCATTTTCTTCACATGTTTTGCATATCTTATTTTCATTCATTCTATCCGTTACCTCCATTTTTTAATAATCACAATGCTCCATCAAATCAACCAAGATGAACAATCTCTTTTGTAATAATTAGTCCACTTTTTCTTGATAATCTAAAATCTCAACCGCAACAATCATATTATTCATTTCTTGGGCATCATTTTCGCACTCTAGCGGATCTCCTTTTTCATTCCTTAACACACAAGAAAAATAGTCACCATCTTCGTGGTATTCAAGTTCACAGTCATTATCTGGAAATTCGCATTCACATTCAAAGTCATAATCAAGAATTGTTTTTCCTTTGCAGTTACCACCAATCTTATTAATGATATGCCCTACATAATCAAACAACTGTAGAGTAATTTTTACAGTGTGTATTCCATTTTTTATATTCGGATCATATTTTTTCATCATCATTCCTCTGCTTTCTCCGGGCGGTATGGCTCCGGAAGCGGCCGCCAGGCAATAATCTCACTGACAGGCATTGATAAATCCTTCAATGGGCCGATATACGCTATCTCCTTCTCATAATCCGTTTCCTCGCAATAATAGAACCACATTGCTCCGATACTCACAATCTCACATACCTCTGTCCGTTCCGGATGAATTGTTTTTTCCTCCTCGGGCACCCAGTCCGAATCATAATCAGCTATCCATTTATGGTGCTTAATAGTTGCCTGCAGTCTCTGTGCGATTGGAGGCGGTGCAACCTCCACCGGAATCCAGCCGTCATTGGTAGGGGTATTTATGTCCTTACCGGATAGGTGCTTGCGGATGATATCCTCAACTCTACTCATCCGCACATATCCATCTACTTCCATATCCCCGCAATAGATAGGCGCATCTTCTTGCAATGTTGCTTCTTCTATCTCTTCCAGAATCTTCTTTAACTCCTGCACGATAGCTCCTCCAGTCTCTTTTTCACCTCTTCAGCTCCACAATAATTAATGAATTCGTCTAAAAGTTCATCCAGAAAATACACTGGCGTTTCCTTTTCTGCATCCTCAAATTCGTCATGGGAGCAGTCAATCACGATTGCAAATTTATATCCCTGCCCGCCATATTCTCGATATAATTCCTCATATATTTTCTGCGGGTTTGCATCCTTTCCCTTTATCCAGATTGGATATCTCCCGAATCTGTCCACCCTTTCCTCTTCGATTATCTTCATGTCAGTCCTCCTCGTATAGTTTCTTTCCGCACTTCGGACAGTATATGATCGGTACCGCCCATTTCTGGGAAAGAAAATCTTTTTGTGTTTCTGTTAGTCCCCTGCAGAATGGCCAATGGAAATTTCTTTTTTTGTATTCAGATACTATCATTGGAACTCTGCCAAGCCATTCAACTCTGGTTGACAATCTATCGTCAAACCTGCTGCCATCGTCGTATACTTTGTCCGTCAGGGGAAGTTTTCCTTCACAATATTTGCACATGTCAATCCTCCTTTATTTCCTTTGATCTGGTAATTTTTTTGCCGAGATCAAACCACATACTTCCTGTGCGCCTGCTCCAGATCCTGTTCTGACAGATCGAGATATATCTGCGTTGTGGATATCTGCTCATGACCAAGCATCCTTGAAACCTGTTCTATCGGCATCCCGCGCCGCAGCGCAAGAGTAGCGCAGGTTCTTCTAAATCTGTGCGGATGCACCTTTTCTACTCCCGCCCTCTTTCCAATATCTCTGACGATATGCTCTATGCTTGATATGTCCGGCGGTTTGTTCGCCACTAACTCCGGCTCTTTATACCAGTTCTCTCTCATAGAATTTAACCGGGTATCTCTCCCTAAAAATGTCACCGTGCTTTTAGGAAAAATATATTCGCTTTTATCGCTCCGCTCGCTCATATATCTTTCAATCGCAATATGCGCTTTCGCGTTCAGATACACTGTTCTATCCTTGTTTCCCTTTCCGTGCACCAGGACGGAGTTTTCTTTCACCTCATCCCGCTTGATGTGTGCCAGTTCATTCACCCTGCATCCTGTTGACAGCAGCACCTCTACGATTGCGGTTTCCCTCGCTGTCCTGCACGCGTTTCTGATCAGCTCGATCTCGTATTCCGTAAAAGCTTCTTTCTTTGTCTTTTTTTGTTTGATGCTTTCAACCTTTGAAACCGGGTTTGTTTTTATAAGCTCCTCCGTGTACAGCCAGTTGTAAAATGAGCGGAGATTCCGCAGTTCGTTTCCGGCCGTCACATCCGTAACGCCGTCCCGCTTCACCCGCATTGCGATGTAAAGCCGGATGTCGTCGCTCGTGACCTCTGTTATGTTTTTATGTATGTAGTCCAGGAAGAACCGGATCGTCGTAGTGTAATACTGCAGGGATCTTTCACTCAGCCCTTTTACCACCTTCGCCGTGATAAACCTCTGTATCAGTGCCTGGTCGCTCGTTCGATCAACTACGCTCAATTCCGTACTTCTTTTCCCGATATCATAATCCCCCAGGATGATCTCCAGCTCTTCTGAGAAACCGCTGTACAGCTTGTCGTTCTGGATCAGGAGCTGCATAATCCTGCTTTTTAATTCCATCTTCACAGTATCACCCCCATTCTCCTAGGTGTTTTCCATACTCTCTCGTCAGGATATCCTTTTCTGTACGGATCCGCTAACGTATCGCCCTGTGCCACAGCAGCATCCAGTCCCAGCAGGCTGAATTGCACATAGGCCATGTGTACACTTCTATAATCCAGATCCTGGGCAGTTACTTTTATACAGTTCTGATAATTCAACCCGCTGCCCTTTAATCTCATAGCCATGGCAATGAGCATTCCCCCGCCTCCCACAGAAGGCTCATATAGTTCGATTGGTTTTTCCGGCGATATATCTTCCCATGCCGCGACTGCTGCCGCCAGCTTCGAAATATGATAAGGTGTAAAAAACTGCCCCGTCTGTTTACTTCCCGCTTCCAGTTCCATATATATTTCGCCTAACACATCCCTGGGATTGTTTTCCAATTCAATTGCCAACATACCAAGCATGTCCCCAAACATCAGCATATCTTCCCGGTCGTATTTCTGCGCAATTGCCTGGTACTCCCTTTCTCTCTTCTCTTTCAGCGCGCTTCCGTCCGGGTAACAACTGTTCTGTATTGCGATCGCAGCACAATGCACCCAGTCAGAGAACACAATATCAGGGGAATATTTCCCGGCTATTTTTTGTATGTTTCTTATGATCCTCTGTTTCATTGTCCCAATAAGCCCAGTTGATCATTGCCCCGGTCGATCCTCCCGAGCTGCCGGTTCACTTTGTATTCCATCTGCTTTCGCACTTTATCCTCTTTTCCATGCTGCATGGCAAGCTGGATATTCATGATCGTTACGTCTGCTGCGAGCGCATAAGAATTTCCTGCCTGTGAACCTGTGTCTATTACTTGCAAGAACATATGAACCACCTGCTTTCTCAATCCAGTTCTTGTTTATCCGCAAAATCTAAATGTCGATAATTGTCTACAAAAATTATTTCGTGCCTTACATTTCCGTATGTTATAATGATTTCGGAGGTGCATCATGGAAAAAGTAAAAATCCCTTCTCATTTCGCTATAATACAAAACCGGGAATATGTTTTGGAGTTGCAATCAAAATACCACTTTTGGCGTATTACCCAAGGCGATAAATTTTTCATCTTGGCACATAAATACCGTATCTCTGACGCATACCATAAACAGCGCATCGCCACTGACCCTCAAGCCCTGATTCGGTATATCGTTTGCCATGACAATGCTTTTGAGCGTAGACTTAAATCCTAATTTCGGTAACCTTCAAACTTAGGTGTTGTTTCAAAAATCGCCCGCATGTTTACCCATCTTTGTATTTTTCTAACAGTATCACTTGGCTTTGTATGTTCTTTATCGTAAATCATCACATACGGCCAGTATCCCATATCCCTCAGCAGATAAATCCGTTCTAAATCCTGCTCTATTGTTGTATCAAAATTAGTAAGCACATAAACGGTGAGCTTTCGCTTATCCCACCCCGTCAACTCTTTAAACATCCTGAACCGTGGAAGAATCTGCTCCTTATCCTCATAACGGTCCCAGGCAAAGTGAATCTGCTTTATCTTCATTCATTTGATATATTCTGCTTTTTCCTCCGTCATAATCCGTATATCACAACCCTGTGTAAAATCTATCCACACCGCCTTTCTCAACAACTTTAATTGCTTTGTGATACGCCTCAAACATACCTTGGGAACACCCTTCGTCATACATCTTTTCTCCGTCAAGAAGTTCATCTTCACAATCGTCATCGCAATATTCTTTCTGCCTTAAATCTACTAATTCTGCAATCACCTTTTCCTTATCAAAAGCGGCAGGCTCATCCATGATTATCTTTTTTATTTCGCTGAGCGTTAATGTTACCGGGAAATTATCAACATCATATTCCGGTATTCTTTCGCCCTTAGAATTTGTTGAAAGTTTCTTATATAATGAGTTCGCACTAATCAGCTTGTCCATCTTACCCTCCATCCTGCACCGACAGCCGCCGGTACTCACTTAGCGTAATCTCTCGCACGTCTTTGCTCTTAAAATATTCCTTAAACGCATCCACCGGAGCTGTACTGGCCGGAGAACCATCTTCAATTTCTAGCTGCGCCGTAATGCGCTGATCGTGAATGTCAAAATAGCGTTTCATTTCTGACTTCCTTTCATTCTCTCTAAACATTCTGGGCAGGTATTTCCATAATCGTCTGTATATCTCCAATCTTTTACAGCTTCTTTTACAACACGAATATCATTCTGATTCCGGTAAAACCTTGATTTCGCTGTTGTACATCCGCAACACCCGCAGGTAACATCTAGCCATATCTTAGCTTTAATCAAACTTCATCCCCTCCAACTTCTCAATCTGCTTTTTCAGACTGGTGATTTTCTTCTGGCGCATTTCCTCGGCTTTGGCAATGGCCGCCTCTTTTGTTTCGTGCCAATCACCTTTGTAAAACCAGTTAGTAGGAGTTTTACAATCCTTGGTTATTGAAATCGAATCGCTAGATGTTTTCTTCGCCTCCGTCTCAATAATTCCCTGTGTCAGCGCATATTTCGAAATCCAGACTTTCATTCTGAAATTTACCTCCAATATTTTTCAAACCACTTTTCTTCTTTTACATCTTTAAAATTCTTATCTGCTGCCTCCTGAACAGAATTTACAGCAACAAAAAACCAACCACCGAATATTGATGGTTGGCTTTTTATCTCCAAACAACTATAGGATTAATAATTATTTTATTTTTGGATAAACTCATTTCTCCCATTATGCTAAAATTCCAACTTACATATTCAGATATTTTATCCGCATAATGGTGTATACTTTTTTTAATTTTCTTGCAATGCATCTTAACTTGGAAAACCGGAAGCGCTTCTATTGGATTCTGAATAGACAATGAATTACATTCAAAAACCAAAATTGATTGCTCCGGTAGTCTAGCAAGAATATAATCCAAATTCTCAATTGTATCAAAATTACTAAATATTCTATCTTCTGTTATTATTTTATCTAAAACAAAACCGCCTTCAATGATCACTATTTCTCCATCCTGTATATCTTTTGCATTTTCCGAAGTAATAGTGCCAAATTTTTCGATTTCTTGTATAATAAAAAGAATCCTATCTTCAATCGTAACCATTCTATTAGTGCATTTTTCCTCAGTTTCTTTAAGTATACCACCAACCTTAAATCCAGGAATGAATTTTTTAAACAATGAACCAAACTCAATATTACATTCGATATTACCATCTTTTATCTCTTTACTAGATATGCTTACAACATTGTCCATGACTTGATTACAAATCAAATCAAATTCTTCTTCATCAATATAAAAGAATGATCTCATGTTTATATCTCCTTTGGTATATTTGCTTTATTATACCACTCCAACCATCAATATTCAATTATCAATGTACAGATCCTTACATCCATGTAATTTCCTAATTCTTAATTATCTTCTCTCAAGGAACTTACTCATAAACGCCTGCCGCCATCCAATACTTTTTTCTCCTATCTGTACCGGCTGGCAAAGTTTGTTATACTTTTCTATGAGAATACCATACTGTTTTTTTAGCTGATCCGCCTCCACACATTTCATATGATATAAGACACTCATTTTAGCAAAAGCTTCAGGAGTGCATCCAGTATTCTCATACTGTTCCAACTGCCTAAAGCATTCTTCATATCGATCAAAAATTACCAAATTATCTTTTTTACAAACTGGACATATTTTCTTGTAAGTTTTCCTCCATAAGTATTTCTTTTCAAAACTAAATAATTGTCCGCAGTGCTTACATCTGCATTTGTAAATTCTTGGCTGTAAATCTGTTCTCTCACCACTTATTTGTATTGAATTTATCATAAAAAAATCTCCCCCATTTCCTTCATTACCTGTTTCATAGCATATCTGGCATTATTTGTAAGCTGTCTCTGCCAACACAAATTTCGTGGCGACCACCGAAATCCATTCTTCTTAAGAATATCTATGGTATTTGAATCAGGTTTTCCCTTGAAATAAAGCTGTAACCGCATGATTTCCGTGTTTTCTACTGCCCGGAAATACTTATTTTCACTCTCGGAATTTTCCTGCGCTTTAGCCGCTTTTAAGGCTTTCAGCCTTGCCTCGACCCTGTGAATGTTCTGGTTATTATTTGTGAGAACATATGACGGAAATCCAACTCTACCGCAAAAATCCGGCTTCCGCAATTCAGTGATCTGCTCATCTGTAAAACCCAACTCCAGCAATACCATATCCCCTTTTTCAACGTTCTTCATACGGATTGCCTTGTTCGCCGCTTTCATTCTTTCCTGGTTTTCCCTCAAACCGGCCAGCTTCTTTTCCAGTTTTTCAACAGCATTCTCATCTCCGGATTTGATAACGTCTTTCCCATTGGCAATGCTACAAATCTTATCAATGATTTTCTGGATTTCCTGGAACTCTTTATAATTCCTGTCAGAAGCTGCATTTTGCTTTTCTTTTTTCTTCACAGGGAAGTTACCTGCCCCAGAGATCATCACAGACACACACATACAGCCAATCCGGCTTTTTTCATTCAGATTATCAGCCATCTTCTTTGAATAGCGTGCCGCCAGCCCATAAATTCTTCCAGCTTCTTCTGGTCTTTTCTCCGCCGCTTTATCTGCAATACCATAGGCCCTGTCCACATATCGTCTATACTCTGTTGTTAATGATCCAGTTTTATATTCCCGAAAAGACATCATCATATGTGCATGTTTTGCCAAGTCCTCATTAATTGAATAATAAATTCTCTCTACCACGATCAGTCCCCTCCTTTTCTTCATCCGCCGTAATTTCATCCAGAAATCCATATAACTCCAGCACCTCATCTTCGTCCAGCCTATCTTCTATTCTTTCTATGAATTCGCATAATCTGTCACAAAGAGGTCTTAATTTCTCCTGTATTTTTCTGTTCTCCTCTTCCACATCCTGAAAATACTCAGATGCCAGGATAACTTTTTTCTTTGCCTCAGATACGATAACGGGTTTATACCCTCTTCTCTTCATCCCGTCCATATCGCCCTGGTCAGACACCGGAACCGCTTTTGCGCCAAATTCATTAATAAAATCTTCTGCAATCTCATTTTTTAAATCCATGGGTACACATTCCTGCACAATGTAACACCCGCTGTATGAATTCAAGGATTTTTTCAGCATTTCCGCATCCTTGATCTGCTCCATCATTCTTGATGCATACCACTGGATATCAAAAGAATTTACCATGCTCCTGTCTCTTTCCAGTCTCACAAATTTAGGTTTAAAATCAATGCCTATTTCAAGCCGCTGCTCTCTACAAATAAACAATCCTCCGACAAAAACTTTTCCCCTGAATTTTTCATCTTTCAGGATATCTCCGTACATGGTATGTTCCTTCTCATAATCTTCCTGCAAATGAAGATTAGCATCTTTAATCTGTTCATACTCCTGTGGCGTGATCCCTTCAATATTGATGATCAGACTATGCTCCGGTATCTTCTCCCATACCGCAGATGTCTCTACAAAGAATGTAGGAACCAGCAACCCATCATATTTTCTTGACTTAACCAGTCTCGGCCTCCATATCTCACGTCTGCAGTAATTATAAAATGTTACCCTTTTCTGGTTCCTAAGAAGAACTACCGTTGCAATTTTGTATCCCTCTCCATGGTTTCCGATCATATCCTCATCTTTATCCTTAGTTGTGTTTCCAAACAGCAGGGATTTTATATCCAATTCGCTGTGCTTATTTCCGATCTGGAGGATTTCTCTGTCTGCATCATAGGAAAGCATCATTTTATTACTGCTGTCCCTCGTCTCCTCATCAATCGCATTTTGATAAAACTCCCTTACTCCTTCCACAATGCCCCAGGACGGAACATAATCCGCACTGATGCTCAATTCGTATTTACGCATTTTCTACACCCTCCTGCACTTCATACTCTTTTCTCGTAGGTTTGTCACCGTCCAGATCATTCCAGATATAAACCTTTCCAGAATTCGACTCCCACTCCGCTTTGTAACAATCCCTGCACATACATTTTCCAGAAAGCCATATCATCTTTCCCCAGTATTCATATTTGCCGCAATGTTTACAAATAACTATCTTTTTATCTTCATGAAATCCCTTCATATTGGGAATATCTGACATAATTTTTCCTCATTTCTCTATATTTTGTTGTAATTTCCCCGCCGCTGTGTTAATATCAAACCGAAGCGGCGGCAGGTGAAATCCGCCCCGGTTTGATTATGTATTTGGCTCCGGTTCTATTTCTCAGGTAGGCTCCGGAGCCTTATTCTTTTGTATGTATGTTTTCAGTAGCCCTCATTGGCTTCTGTGCGATAAAATCCAGAAACTCCAGCACCTCAGCATCTGTATGTCCATGCGCTTTCAACCATTCTGCTGCTAAATTCATCTCTTTTGTGTTCATATCTTCTTTCAATTCCTCCATATTCTCACCTGCCTTACTTTTTATAAACTCATTAAAATGAGTTTATATTTATAATTTAACACGTTTAAATGAGTTATCAATACCGATATTTACATTTTCCTCATTTTTATGAGTAACTAATTTTAATTCATATCCCAAAGGAGACAATAATTCTTCTACTGCTTCATAGCTTATCTGTTCCTCTCCAATCCGTTCCATAAACTCTCTTCCCCTGTCCGCAGAATCCACAGTTTTTTTCACAATAACTATGTCATAATCAAGCCCTTCCAATATTTTCCTTACATTTCCAAAGTTCGGCTGCGCTCTTTTATTTAGCTTGTCCCATAAATTTTGCCTTGTCACGCCAATATAGGATGCCAGTTGTTCATAAGACATTTCCCTGACCTGCATTTCCTGTTTTATAAATTCTTTAATATCCAATACCTATATCCTCCATCTGTTCTTTCCTTCAAATCTATTTACAAAACACCCACTGGCACATATCTATAAACAATACACTCAAAACGCGAGTCCCATTCAGCCATCACCGGATCAATTTTTTTGTGCCTCTCTACTATATCCATTAACTCACTCTCCGAAAGCTCATTCATAGGGCATTTATATTGTTTTTCAATTTCATCCACCTCCTCATCCAGAAATAGATTTGCCTCTTCCTGTTCCACCCTTTCGCTTTCATCCCAAAGGCTCTGCCTATGAAACAAAGCTGGATTTTCTAATTCTTCCCGCCGCCGCTCCCAGTACGCATCTTCATCAAAGGAAATTCCGCTCATCATATATCCTCCTCTAACTAATATCGTTCCATCAATATCAAGCCATTTTTATCGACTCCTTTTCTTTGAAAATTCATTTTTATGAGTTTATAGTACCACGTGAGGTAGTAATGTCAATATCCTTTTTTACAAAACCACGCCCTATCTGTTACCCCAACATTTTTCTATTTTTCCAAAGACAAAAACTCATAAAATTGCGCTTTTAAACACTTTTTTATAAGAGTATAATTTTTATAAAAATGGAAGGAAGATACGTTATGAAAAAAATTAATACCTCACCTCTGAAAATTTCAAAACTCACATTTATGTTATTCATTTTATTTAATCTTCTAATCAGTTCGCCTTGTTACGCATTTTCAGATCGCGAGGAAATTACATCCGGCGCCATGTATGACGATGTAATTTCTTTTTGCCCGGAAGCTCGGCTTTACGATTCAGACGGCGTTCTCCATATGGATATTTCTGCTTTAGATACTTCTTTAGGTGAAGATTTAACTGCATTACATATCGTAAAAATAACAGGAAGACTTCTTTCAAGTGAAAATATTAGCGACTACAGTGACATTGTAGTCGAGCATCATACCGATGATACATCTGCCACTATCTCCATAACTTCTTTCAAAAATATCGGAAGTTTTACAAGTCAGCTAACCACCCGTTCTGATTTAGAATGGTTTGATTCTTCTTTGCAAAGTTATTATAAACGGGACTTTGGATGCCATGACTTAAATATAGCTTCTGGTGATAATGACGGTTTATGGCTGTATTCTTCATTTCCGCTTTCTAT
>DXEG01000049.1 GCA_019115125.1 Candidatus Blautia faecipullorum | reverse complement strand
TGATAGAGGTTCCGTTTGTGGCGGCCGCGTTCAAGTTTACGCCTATCGATCTGAAGGAGTACGCGATCGCTCTGGGGCTGGCCGTACTGATCATTCCTATTATGGAGATCGTCAAGGCTGTCCAGCGAAAGACAGAAAAAATGTAACCATTCAGGCCGCGTGTTTTTAAACAAAATAACTCATCAAATATAGGGATATCCTCTGGACATCCCTATATTTATGTGCTAAAATTGCTAATCACTGATACAGGAAGAACGTCCATCCGGAGATCCTGTACGGGTGCTGGGATACAGCAGAAGTTATTGATTTACGAGGAGAGAGCATATGAGAAGTAAACACAGAAGAGTCAGTTTTCAGAGGACCATGTATGCCTGCTTTGTGGGATATGTGGTTCAGGCGGTGGTGAATAATTTTGTTCCTCTGCTTTTTGTCATGTTTCAGGACAGTTACCAGATCCCACTTTCCAAGATTACCCTGCTGATCACAGTGAATTTTGTTTTTCAGCTTGTGATCGATATGGGTTCAGCGGGATTTGTAGACAAGATTGGTTATAAGGCCTCTATTATGATCGCGCATATCTGCGCAGCGGTAGGGCTGGTCGCCCTGACGATACTGCCGGAGATTTTTTCGGATCCATTCGTAGGGATTCTCGTGTCCGTCATGATTTATGCGGTGGGCGGAGGCCTTCTGGAGGTTCTGATCAGCCCTATCGTGGAAGCCTGCCCTACGCCGAATAAGGAAAAAGCCATGAGCCTTTTGCATTCCTTTTACTGCTGGGGACATATGGGAGTGGTTTTGCTTTCCACAGCCTTTTTCAGCGTTTTCGGTATCTCTAACTGGAAAATTATGGCTGTTTTGTGGGCGGTGATCCCGGCGGTAAACTGTATTGTGTTTTTTACAGCGCCCATTTATTCTCTTCAGGAAGAGGGAGAGAAGGGGCTGACGATCCGGGAACTCCTGTCAAAGGGGATCTTCTGGGTAATGATCCTTTTGATGGTCTGCGCCGGAGCCAGCGAGCAGGCGGTAAGCCAGTGGGCTTCCACCTTCGCGGAGCAGGGGCTTGGAGTCAGCAAGACCATAGGGGATCTGGCGGGCCCGATGTCCTTCGCCTTTATGATGGGACTGTCCAGACTGTTTTACGGCAAATACGGAGACAAAATAAACCTGGACACTTTTATGAGCGGAAGCGCTGTTTTGTGCGTGATCTCCTACCTTTGCATCTGCTTTGCGCCCCTTCCGGTCCTGAGTCTGGCGGGCTGCGCTGTCTGCGGTTTTTCTGTAGGAATTCTCTGGCCGGGAACCTTCAGCAAGGCAGCGGCGGCGATCAAAGGGGGCGGAACCGCTATGTTCGCCTTTTTTGCCCTGGCGGGGGATCTTGGCTGTTCCTCCGGCCCTACTCTGGCGGGCTTTGTATCCAGCCATTTTGGAAATAATCTTAAGGCAGGAATTCTGGCAGCGATCGCCTTCCCGGTACTGCTCCTGGTGGGAATGGCTCTCAGCAAGAGAGTGAAGTCCTGAGAGGAACGGGAAAGGATAAAAAGCGTCTGCGGGAGCAGGCGCTTTTTATCTCTGTTTTACTTATAAATCCCGTTTACGGTTACGTCAAACACAGCTTCCCTGCCGTTCAGATCGTCCACGCCGTAATCCTCGGGAAAGGTTACGGTTACTTCTACTTCATTTCCGGGATGTGAACCGATCAGCTGTTCCTCAAAATCGTCAATGTAGCTGCCGGAGCCGATAACAAGAGTAGTTCCCATGCCGTCGGTGCTTCCGCCGTCAAATTCTGTGCCGTCGACACTTCCCACATAGTCAATATTAACAGTATCCCCGTTTTCTACAGTGAGAGAAGCGTCTGTCTCAAGAGAGGGAGCCTCCGTGGGGGTGACTGCCGCGGCTTCTGAAGAAGTGCTTCCGGCTGTTTCATTGTCATTTCCGGAATTGGAACGCCGGACGCTGTCCGCGATCAGTACGGCGATCAAAAGAAGAATTACAGCAATGGGAACAGCGACCGCAAGGATCCTGTTCCGTTTCTTTTTCTTTTCCATACGCCTTCTTTCTGCTGCGCGGCGCTCCTGCGCCATTTTTCGGTTTTCTTTTTTCATGAAGACGTCTCCTTTGCTTGGTTTATATAATGATGATATCAAGGGCCAAATTCTTATTTGCCGCTGATATCATATAATTTATGCCTGGCCGGCAATGGCCTGCTTCACATGGTCGATAAAAAGAGAGCGGATGCCGGGATATTCCCCAAGACCCTTCAAAACCGGCTGTACCTCATAGTTTTTCTGCCGGAACTGATATGCCCATGAATCCGGCTCGTCGCCTGCCATATCGTTGTGAGCGTGATCTCCGGCTACGATCATAAAGGGTGCGAGAACCACCTTCCTGGGAGAGTAAGAACAGACCTCCTTTACAAGATCCTGAATGGTGGGATTCCCCTCTACGGTGCCGAGAAAAATATTGGAATGACCGTGGGCCTTAAACATGCTGTCAAGCTGTGCGTATATGGAATTAGCCTTATGTGAAGTGCCGTGTCCCATCAGCACCAGGGCTGTGTCGTCACGGTGATTTTTAAATTCCTCAGCCACGGCGCCGATTACCGCGTCTGCGTCCTCCTGACTGGAAATCAGAGGTGTTCCGAAGGAGATAGAGCGAAAATCATCTCTGAAAGAGAGCGCTTCTTCCTTCATAATATTGTTTTCAATTCCGTCCAGAATATGGGTGGGCTGGACGATCACCTCGGTGATCCCGTCTGACTTCATCTGCGCCATGGCTTCCATTACATTGGGAATATATAGATTATCCCGCTTCTTCAGGACAGCCAGGATTTTTTTGCTTGTCCAGGCCCGGTAAACACGGTAATCGGGAAAAGCAGCGGCAATGTCATTTTCAATTTTTTCAATAGTTGCTTTTCTGGCAGTCTCATAGCTTGTTCCGAAGCTGACTGCGAGAATGGCTTTGTCTGCTGTGTGGTTCATTTAAAATCCTCCGTTTTGATATTTGATTTCCAATTGATATTTTCCATATCCGGTCCTCCGCTTTCCGCTATGGAAATCATGATATCCGCGTTTTTCCATTATACTATAAACCTCTTTGCCAGGGAATAAGAAAAATGTGAAAATGTTTTAAAATTTGCTGTTATATTGACATTTCTCCGGGCAAAAGCTAAGATATGAAGCATATGAATAGAGTAGGTTTGTGGAAACGACCAGACAGAAAGGCGGATACAGAATGACAAGGATTGTAAAAGGCGCTGCGGAGCTTATCGGGAACACTCCGCTTATGGAAATTGTACAGATTGAAAAAGAGCTGGGGCTGAAAGCGACAGTTCTGGCGAAGCTGGAATATCTGAACCCGGCGGGAAGCGTCAAGGACAGAGCGGCGAAATATATCATTGAGGATGCGGAGGAAAAGGGACTGCTGAAAAAAGGCTCTGTGATCATAGAGCCCACCTCCGGGAACACAGGGATCGGGCTGGCTGCTATCGCGGCTGTCAGGGGCTACCGTCTGATCCTCACCATGCCGGAAACCATGAGTGTGGAACGGAGAAACATCCTGAAGGCCTATGGCGCGGAGATCGTTCTGACAGAGGGCGCACGGGGAATGGCAGGCGCTATTGAAAAAGCCCGGGAGCTTTCCGCCGAGATCCGGGGAAGCATGATCGCGGGACAGTTTGTGAATCCTGCAAATCCAAAAGCCCACAGAGAAACCACCGGGCCGGAAATCTGGAGAGATACAGAGGGCAGGACGGATATTTTTGTAGCGGGGGTCGGCACAGGCGGAACCATCACCGGAGTCGGCGAATATCTGAAGGGCAGAAACAAAAATATAAAGGTAGTGGCGGTAGAACCGGAGGATTCTCCTGTTTTGTCAGGGGGAAAAGCAGGCCCTCATGCAATTCAGGGGATTGGGGCCGGATTTGTGCCGGAGGTTCTGAATACAGAGATCATTGATGAAGTGATGAAGGTTGGAAGCGGGGAATCCTTCCGGGCCGCCGGGCTGCTGGCCAAAAGAGAGGGCGTGCTTGTGGGAATTTCCTCAGGAGCGGCTCTTCATGCGGCTATCGAGCTTGCGAAACGCCCGGAGAACCAGGGAAAGAATATTGTAGTTCTTCTTCCGGATTCCGGGGACAGGTATTATTCCACGCCGCTGTTTACAGAATAAAGTAAAAAACAGTCCTCCTTTGTCAGAAAGAAAATGCTTTCTTTCAGGGAGGAATATTTACGGCTGCCCGCATATGAGGCGGACAGGATGATAAAAGACAAACGGACGGAGATAAAGACAGATGAATCAGACAGACGCGGATAATATAAAAGGAAAGAATTTGGAGGGCCCCGGAGAAACGCAGGAGGAGAAGCGTGTCCGGGAGATTGAGCGGAGTATCATCAAGAAATTCCGTAAAACAGTCTGGAGACGTTTTACAAAGGCCCTGAACGATTATGAGCTGGTAAAGGATGGGGACAGGATCGCCGTCTGTATTTCAGGAGGAAAGGATTCCATGCTTATGGCGAAGCTTTTCCAGGAGCTGGCCCGCCATGGAAAGAAGAATTTTGAGGTTGTATTCCTGGTGATGAATCCGGGATATAACGAACGCAACTACCGGCTTATTCTGGAAAACGCGAAGCTTTTGAATATTCCCATAACGGTATTCGAATCGGATATTTTTAATATCGTGGCTTCCGAGGAAAGCTCGCCCTGTTACCTCTGCGCAAGGATGAGAAGGGGCCATCTCTACAGTAAGGCGAAGGAGCTGGGCTGCAATAAGATCGCCCTGGGACATCATTATGACGATGTTATCGAAACAATCCTGATGGGAATGTTATACGGAGCCCAGGTTCAGACGATGATGCCCAAGCTCCACAGCACGAACTTTGAGGGGATGGAGCTGATCCGTCCCATGTATCTGATAAGGGAGGAAGATATCATACACTGGGCGGATTATAACCAGCTTCACTTTATCCGCTGCGCCTGCCGCTTTACGGAGCGGGTCGCCGCTGCCCCGGAGGAGGACAAGGGGTCCAAGCGCGCGGAGGTGAAAGAACTGATACGCCAGCTTGCGTCCAGGGACCCGGTGATCGAGTTCAATATTTTTAAGAGTGTGGAAAACGTGAATCTGAATACGGTGATCGCGTACAAAAAGGACGGTGTAAAGCATCATTTCCTGGAAACCTACGACCAGGCGGGGAGATGATTTCTTGCAATCGCCGCCGTGAGTATGCTATAATAACATCTGGAAGCGGGAGAACACAGTATGAATCAGAGATTTATGGATGCGGTGGAGGAGAATCCGGTGATCGCCGCGGTAAAAAATATGGACGGCCTGGAGCAGTGCTGCAGTCTTGAGGATATCCGGATCGTTTTTATTTTGTTCGGGGATATCTGTTCCATTGGCGGGATCGTCCGCAGGATCAAAGCTGCGGGGAAGCTTGCTATGGTGCATGTGGATCTGATCGGCGGATTGAGCACCAGAGAGGTGGCGGTGGATTTTATCCGGCAGAATACGGACGCGGACGGGATCATCACCACGAAACCATCCCTCGTGAAAAGGGGAAGAGAGCTTTCTCTGTATACGGTTCTCCGATATTTTCTTCTGGATTCCATGGCTTATGAGAATATTCTTCAGCAGCAGTCCGTGGTGAGACCTGATTTTATTGAAGTGCTTCCGGGAGTGATGCCCGGGATCATCAAAAGTCTGTGCAGGGAGCTGAAGGTTCCGGTGATCGCAGGCGGGCTGATCTCAGACAGAGAAGCGGTGCTGAACGCCCTTTCCGCAGGCGCGGCCGCGATTTCCTCTACGAACCATCAGGTGTGGAGACTCTGACGGAAATTTACGTCTCTGTACAGTGAGGGTACCCTCTCTTTACAAGGGCATACACGCCTCTTGTGCAGAGAGGGTAAGAACTGCGGAGCAGAAAACAGATCAATACAGAGTGGCATGAGAAAAGAGAGCCTGACAGATAGCGCATAAGGATATGCGTTTATTTGCCGGGCTTTTTTTGTATCATAGGAGACGCTTTGCTGTATAAATGTGCGAAAATATTGATTTTCCTATGATATAAAAACTGAAAAATCATATAAGGAAAGGAAGAGCGCAATGATTTATGACGTAATTATTATCGGAGCGGGAGTATCCGGCTCCGCCTGCGCCAGAGAGCTGTCGAGGTACCAGGCGGAGATCTGTGTGCTGGAAAAGGAGGAGGACGTCTGCTGCGGCACTTCAAAGGCCAACAGCGGAATCGTCCATGCCGGATACGACGCGGAGGAGGGTTCCCTGAAAGCGCGGCTGAATGTGAGAGGAAACGAGCTTATGGAGGAGCTTTCCCGGGAGCTTGATTTTCCCTTTGAGAGAAACGGCTCCCTGGTGCTTTGCTTTGAGGAAGCCAGATTATCTGATCTGCAGCGGCTTTATGAAAAAGGCCTTGCGAATCATGTGAAGGGACTGCGGCTTCTTGACCGGGAGGAGGCGCTGGAGATGGAGCCGAACCTTTCGCCTGAGATCTGCGGGGCGCTGTATGCTCCCGGGGCCGGGATCGTCTGCCCCTTCGGACTGAATATCGCCCTGGCGGAAAATGCGGCGGCAAACGGCGTGGAATTTCGGTTTGACACGGAGGTAAAGGATATCACGAAGGACGGAGGGGAATGGGAGCTTCGCACAGATAAAGGCGTCTTCCGCTCCAGATGCGTGATCAATGCGGCAGGTGTTTACGCGGACCGCTTCCACAATATGGTCAGCAGTCATCCCATTCATATTACGGCCAGGAAGGGAGAATACTGTCTGCTGGACAAAAGCGCCGGGAAGCATGTGTCGAAAACTGTTTTTACACTTCCCGGAAAATACGGAAAGGGCGTGCTGGTGGCGCCTACTGTTCATGGAAACCTTCTGCTGGGGCCCACGGCGGCGGATATAGACGACCGGGAAGGAAACAATACCACGGCGGAGGGACTCCGGGAGGTTCTGGAAAAGGCGGGCAAAAGCGTCCGGGAGCTTCCTTTCCGGCAGATCATTACCTCGTTTGCCGGTCTCCGGGCCCATGAGGACGGAGATGATTTTGTGATCGGAGAGCCCCGGGACGCGGAAGGCTTCATCGACTGCGCGGGAATTGAATCTCCCGGTCTTACAAGCGCGCCTGCCATAGGTGAGCTGGTGACGGAGCTGGTCCGGAAAAAATATGACTTGCAGAAAAAGAAAGAGTTTATATCCTCCAGAAAAGGAATCCTGGATCCGGAGACATTAAGCCGGGAGGAACGTGCGGAGCTGATACGGAAAGCTCCCGCTTATGGAAACATTGTCTGCCGGTGCGAGAAAATTACAGAAGGAGAGATCCTGGACGCTGTCCGCAGACCTCTGGGAGCCAGATCCCTGGACGGGATCAAGCGCAGGACAAGAGCCGGAATGGGGCGCTGCCAGTCTGGTTTCTGCTCCCCCAGGGTGATGGAGATCCTTGCGTCAGAGCTGGATATTCCCATGGAAGAGATTACAAAAGCAGGGGGGAATTCGCCCATAGTACTTGGAAAGACAAGAGATACGGGAGCAAAGGGGGAAGAGTGATATGAGAAAGTATGATGTGGCGGTGATCGGAGGCGGTCCCGCAGGACTGGCGGCGGCTGTGTCAGCCCGTGACAACGGAGCGGAAAGGGTTCTTATTCTGGAAAGGGACAAAGAGCTTGGAGGCATTCTGAATCAGTGCATCCACAACGGATTCGGCCTGCACACCTTTCAGGAGGAGCTTACAGGGCCGGAGTATGCGGCGCGTTTTATTGATCTTGTGAAGGAAAGAAAGATTGAATATAAACTGAATACAATGGTTCTGGAAATCAGTCCCCAAAAGCGGGTGACGGCCATGAACCGGGAGGAAGGACTGATTGAAATTTCCGCCAAAGCTGTGATCCTGGCCATGGGCTGCCGGGAGAGGCCCCGGGGCGCCCTGAATCTTCCGGGATTCCGCCCTGCCGGTATTTTTTCCGCAGGAACTGCTCAGAGACTGATCAATATAGAAGGCTATATGCCGGGCCGCGAGGTGGTAATCCTTGGTTCCGGAGATATCGGTCTGATTATGGCTAGACGCCTGACGCTGGAGGGCGCGAAGGTAAAGGCAGTGGCGGAGCTGATGCCTTATTCCGGGGGCCTGAAAAGAAATATTGTCCAGTGTCTGGACGACTACGGGATTCCTCTGAAGCTCAGTCACACGGTGGTGGACATTAAAGGAAAGAAACGGGTAGAGGGAGTTACCCTGGCCCGGGTGGATAAAAACGGAATTCCGATACCCGGCACGGAGGAAGATTACCGCTGCGATACCCTGCTTCTTTCCGTGGGACTGATTCCGGAAAATGAGCTTTCCCGGGATATGGGAGCGGAGATGGATCCCGTCACCTCCGGCCCCAGGGTCAACGAGAGCCTGGAGACGAGCATCGAGGGAGTGTTCGCCTGCGGCAATGTGCTGCATGTCCATGATCTGGTGGATTTTGTGTCGCAGGAGGCAGGGCTGGCCGGGAAACACGCGGCCGTCTATATACAGAAGGGAAAAAGCTCCGGAGAAGGAGGACAAACGGAAAGCAGGGATGGCGAGTCTGAAAAAAATGTTCTCCTCAAAGCGGCAGAGGGGATCCGCTATATTGTTCCCGGCAGTCTGAGGCCGGATCAGATGGAGGAAAGCCTGTCTCTCCGTTTCCGTCCGGACAATGTATACAAAAACTGTTTTCTCAGCGTGTACTTTGACCAGGAGCGTGTGCTTCACCGGAAAAAGCAGGTGATGGTGCCCGGGGAAATGGAAACTCTGACGTTCACAAGAGAGCAGATTTTGAAATATCCGGAGCTGAAGGCGATTTCTGTAAAGATTGAGGAGGCTTGAACCTATGGAAGAGATTTATCTGACCTGTATCGGCTGTCCCATGGGCTGTACATTAAAGGTCAGCAGAGCTGGAAAGGAAATTAAGAAGATCACCGGAAATACCTGCAGAAAAGGAAAGATCTACGCGGAGCAGGAGGTTGCCCATCCGGTGCGTACGGTGACGTCTTCCGTTCCGGTGACCGGGGGAACGATTCCCATGGTATCTGTAAAAACAGAAAAAGAAATCCCAAAAGAAAAGATTTTTTTATGTATGGAGGAATTAAAAAAAGTAACAGTTACCGCTCCGGTTGCCATAGGAGACGTGATCCTTTCCAACACTGCGGGAACGGGGATACCGGTGATCGCAACGAAAAATGTAGAATCAGTTTAGCCGCAGTAAGCACGCAGTGCGGTTTTACGAATGGCGAATGGCGCAGATGAATAAAAAATAAATGGCCGGGATTGACATTATCCGCTCCAGTGTTTATCATTAATAATAGTGTCCTTCAGCGGATTCGCCGAGGGGCCGGCGTCATTCCGTAAAGACAGGAGTCTGAAGCTGTCAGTATAAAAGGAATGTCGAGTGAGCACAAAGGAGAATCATAGAATTATGACCATTTCCATGATTGGAATAGACCATGACAGAGCTCCGGTGGATATCAGGGCCCTGTTTGCCTTTACTAAGAAAAACGCGGGAGAGGCAATGGAAAAAATGAAAAAAACGGCGGGGATCTACGGCTGTGTGATCCTTTCTACCTGCAACCGGCTGGAAATCTGGGCGAGTCATGAGGAAGATCAGGAGCTTTCTCTTTATCAGTGTCTCTGTGGACTGAAGGGAATAGAGGACAGCTCCTACGAAAAATATTTTATTGTAAGAAAAGACCAGGAGGCGGTAAAACATCTCTTTTATCTGGCCGGAGGCCTGAAGTCCCAGATACTCGGAGAGGATCAGATCCTTACCCAGATCAAGGACGCTCTGAGCCTTTCCAGAGAACACTATGCCTCGGACGGAGTGCTGGAGGTTTTGTTCAGGATGGCTGCCACCGCGGGGAAAAAAATCAAGACAGAGGTTCCTCTCGCCCACGGCAATCCTTCCGTGATACACCTTGCGCTGACTTCGCTGAAGGAGCAGGGCTATGATGTATGCGGAAAGACCTGTATGGTGATCGGAAACGGCGAGATGGGAAAGGTTGCCGCTCAGACACTGAGAGAGGCGGGGGCTTCAGTGACAGTGACTGTACGTCAGTACAGAAGCGGGGTGGTGGAGATTCCATCCGGATGCAGCCGCATCAATTACGGAGAACGTATGGAATTTCTTCCACAGTGTGATCTGGTAGTCAGCGCTACGGCAAGTCCTAATTATACGCTCCGTGAAGAACAGTTTCAGGAGTTATCTCTTGAAAAAGAGCTGGTTCTTCTTGATCTGGCGGTGCCACGTGATATAGAGCCCTGTATAGGCGCAAGAGACGGAATTACATTGTATGATATGGACAGCTTCCGCGGCGGCAGTCTTTCCCCTGAAACGGAGGAAAGTATCCGGCAGGCGGACGCCATCGTAAAAGCGCAGATGGACGAGTTTTTTCAGTGGCTGAACGGAAGAGATCTGATTCCCCGGATACAGGAGATCAGGGAGGACGCCGTTCAGGATCTGAATCTCCGTATCGATAAAATATTAAAAAATACACCCATGGAGCCGGGCGACAGAGAGAAGCTTCTCCAGGCCGTGGATACAGCGGCGGGAAAAGTGGTAAACAAGCTGATTTTCGGACTGAGGGACAGTCTGAATCAGGAAGCCTTTCTGGAGTGCGTTGCCGGACTGGAGAAACTTTATGAAGAATAAACGATACTTTCCGATGTTTGTGGATCTGTCGGATAAAAATATTGTAGTGGTAGGCGGCGGCAATATTGCCACCAGAAGGATAAAAACGCTTCTGCAGTTCACCCGGAATGTGACCGCGGTAGCGCCGAGGGCCACCGTGGAGCTTCAGGAGCTTGGAAAGACAGGATATGTGAATCTGATCATGAGGCCGGTAAAACGCTCTGATTTTCAGAATGCCTATATGGTGATCGCGGCGACCAACGACTGGAAGCTGAATGACGAGATCTACCGGGTCTGCAAGGAAGAAGGAATTTATGTAAACGTTGCGGATGATAAGAGCAAGTGTGATTTTTATTTTCCGGGAATTTATATGCACGACGAGGTGGTAGTGGGCATCACGGCCAGCGGACTGAACCACAAAAGGGCCCGCAGGGTGCGGATAGCTATCCAGGAAGCAATGGAGGAGAAAACGGAGCATGACGACTAAGATAGTGATAGGCAGCAGAGAAAGCAGACTGGCGGTACTCCAGAGCAGGACAGTGGAAACCTACATTAAAAATACGAATCCCCAGATCCAGGTGGAGCTTCTTACTATGAAGACCACCGGAGACAGGATCCTTGACCGTACTCTTGATAAGATCGGGGGAAAAGGCCTGTTTGTAAAAGAGCTGGACAGGGCGCTTCTGGATGGAAGGACAGATCTGTCCGTACACAGCCTGAAGGATATGCCGATGGAGATTCCCGAAAGCCTTCCCCTTCTGGCCTTTTCCAAAAGAGAGGATCCAAGGGACGTCCTTGTGCTCCCCGAAGGAGTAAAAGAGCTGGACAGAAGCAAGCCTATCGGCTGCTCCAGTTTAAGGAGAACCCTGCAGTTGAAAAAAATATTTCCGGACGCAGAGGTGAAAAGTATTCGCGGGAATCTGCAGACAAGGCTCAGAAAGCTGGACGAGGGAGGTTATTCCGCCCTGGTTCTGGCGGCGGCCGGACTGATCCGCCTGGGGCTTGAAAACAGGATCAGCCGCTATTTTACAACAGAAGAGATACTTCCCGCAGCGGGACAGGGGATTTTGGCCGTTCAGGGCAGAGAGGGAATGGATTACAGCTTTTTGGAAGAATATGGCGATCCAGATTCCTGGGCGGCGGGGCAGGCGGAGAGAGCCTTCGTAAGATATCTTGACGGCGGCTGTTCTTCCCCGGTGGCCGCTTACGGAGAGATCCGCGAGGGCGCTCTGTTTCTTACGGGACTTTATTACAGGGAAGAGGACGGAACATACATAAAGGGCAGTATATCAGGGGACGCAGAGGAGGCGGAAGCCCTTGGCGCGGCTCTGGCAGAGAGATTAAAAGAATCGAAGGAAAAAGGAGAACAGATATGAAAGTCGGAAAGGTATGGCTTGTGGGCGCCGGACCGGGCGACGCGGGACTGTTTACACTGAAGGGAATGGAAGTTCTTCAAAAGGCTGAGGTAGTCGTATATGACAGTCTGGTAGGACAGGGAGTTCTTACAAAGATCCCGGAATCCGCCAGGCTGATTTATGTAGGAAAACGTGCGGACAAACACACCGTGCCCCAGGAGCAGATCAACGAGATCCTCCTTGAGGAGGCAAAAAAAGGATACCGTGTGGTGCGGCTCAAGGGAGGAGATCCCTTTCTTTTCGGCAGAGGCGGCGAGGAGCTGGAGCTTCTGACAGAAAATCAGATTCCCTATGAGGTGGTTCCGGGAGTGACGTCTCCTCTGGCGGTTCCCGCCTACAATGGAATTCCGGTGACGCACCGGGATTTCTGTTCCTCCCTGCATATCATCACAGGACACAGGAGGGCAGGGCAGAAGTACGATATTGATTTTGAAGCTCTTGTCCGCGCAAAAGGAACTCTGGTTTTTCTCATGGGGGTGGCCGCTCTCGGGGATATCTGCCAGGGACTTCTTGACGGAGGTATCGACCCCGCGATGCCTGCGGCGGTTTTGCAGAAGGGAACCACAGCCGGGCAGAAGCGGATCGTGTCAGACGTACAGAATCTGGCAGGGGAGGCGGCCCGTCAGGGAGTAAAAACCCCGGCGATCATTGTGGTGGGTAAGGTGTGCGCTCTCGCGGATACCTTTGCCTGGTACGAAATGCTCCCGCTGGAGGGCTGGAAGATTCTTGTGACGCGGCCAAAAAACAGAAGCTCCCGCACGTCGGAGCTTTTGAGAGAAAGAGGGGCGGAGGTTCTGGAGCTTCCCTCCATTAAGACGGAAGCCCTTGAGGATCAGAGCCGTCTGTACGAGGCTCTTGACAGGATCCATACTTACCAGTGGGCTGTATTTACGAGCCCTACCGGCGCGGAAATCTTTTTTCAGGAAATGAAAAAATACAAAAAGGATGTCCGAAGCCTTTTCGGAGTAAAGCTTGCGGCTATCGGTCAGGGGACCGCGAAGGCTCTTGAGGAAAAAGGTCTTTTGGTGGATCTGATCCCTGAGATTTACGACGGGGATTCCCTAGCGGCGTCTCTTGCAAAAGAGCTGAAGGGCGGCGAACGTATCCTGATCCCCCGGGCCAGCAGGGGAAATGAGAATCTGGCGCGCGTGCTTAGGGAGCATGGAGCCTTCGTGGACGACGTACCCACCTATGAGACCGTATATGAAAGAAGCGCTCTGATCGATCTGAAGGAGGAGCTTCAGTCCGGAAGCATCGACTGCGCTGTTTTTACCAGCGCTTCTACGGTCAGAGGCTTTGCGGAAGCAGTGGGAGAGGCAGATTATTCCGGTCTCATTGCGGCATGTATCGGAAAACAGACAAAAGCCGCGGCTGATCAGTTTCATATGGAAACCTATATGTCGGAAAAGGCAGCCATCAGCGATCTGATCGCTTTGGTGGAGGAGATAAAAGCACAAAAAGAAAGAGAGTGAGAGATATGGATTTGATCCAGAGACCAAGGAGACTGAGAGGAAACGAAACACTGAGAAAAATGGTGAGAGAGACAAGGATAGACAAGTCCTCACTGATCTACCCTCTTTTTGTACAGGAGGGGAAGAATCTGAAGGAAGAGATTCCCTCTATGGAGGGACAGTTCCGCTACAGCGTGGATCTGCTTCCCTATAAGCTGGAGGAGCTTTCAAAGGCGGGAGTCGGAAGCGTTATGCTGTTCGGTATTCCGGATTATAAAGACGAGGTGGGAAGCGGGGCATACGCGGAGAACGGAATTGTGCAGAAGGCCCTCAGGGAAGCCAGGAAGCAGTTTCCGGATCTCTATTATGTGACGGACGTCTGCATGTGCGAATATACATCCCACGGTCACTGCGGCGTGCTCTGCGGTCATGAGGTGGACAACGACGCTACTCTGGAGCTGCTGGCCAAAACCGCGCTTTCACATGTGGAGGCAGGCGCCGATATGGTGGCGCCCTCTGATATGATGGACGGACGTGTGCGCGCCATCCGGGAGTGTCTGGACAGGGCAGGGCATAAGGAAACTCCTATTATGTCCTACGCGGTGAAATATGCCTCGGCTTTTTACGGCCCCTTCCGTGAAGCGGCGGATTCCGCCCCGGCCTTCGGCGACCGCAGAAGCTATCAGATGGATTATCATAACCGCCGGGAAGGAATGAAGGAAGCTCTTACGGATGTGGAAGAAGGCGCGGATATTATTATGATCAAGCCGGCCATGTCTTATCTTGATCTGGTATCGGAGGTTCATAAGGCTGTCCATGTGCCGGTGGCGGCATACAGCGTAAGCGGCGAGTACGCCATGGTAAAAGCCGCCGCCAGGATGGGCTGGATCGAGGAGGACAAAATTGTCTGCGAGATGGCGGCCAGCGCGTTCCGGGCGGGAGTACAGATCTATCTGACTTACTATGCTCAGGAGCTTGCCGGATTTATAGATGAAGGGAGAATTGGCTGATGACAAGATCAGAGGAATTATTTGCGCGGGCGTCAAAGCGGATCCCGGGAGGCGTCAACAGTCCGGTGAGGGCCTACGGCGCCATCGGAGAGGCCCCGAGATTTATTGATCACGCGGACGGATGTTATATATATGACGCGGACGGAAAGCGCTATATTGATTATATTGATTCCTGGGGACCGATGATCCTGGGGCATAATTTCCCGGAGATCCGTGAGGCGGTGATCAGAGCCTGCGGGAAAGGCCTGAGTTTCGGCTGCGCGACGGAAATCGAGGTGGAGATGGCGGAATTTATCTGCGAGCGCATCCCTCATGTGGAAATGATCCGTATGGTAAATTCCGGGACAGAGGCGGTCATGAGCGCGATCCGCGGGGCAAGAGGCTTTACCGGAAGAGATAAGATCATAAAATTCGCGGGCTGCTATCATGGACACAGCGACGCCCTTCTGGTAAGCGCCGGCTCCGGTGTGATGACCAGCGGAGTGCCGGACAGCGCGGGAGTTCCCCGGGGCTGTACTCAGGATACCATGACTGCCGTCTATAACGATCTGGAAAGCGTGAAAAAGCTTTTTGAACAGGCGCCAGATCAGGTGGCTGCTCTTATTGTGGAGCCTGTCGGGGCAAATATGGGCGTCGTCCTTCCGGAAGAAGGATTCCTTGAGGGACTGCGGGCACTCTGCGATCAGTATGGCGCGCTTTTGATCTTCGACGAGGTGATCACCGGGTTCCGGCTTTCCTTCGGAGGTGCGGCGGAATACTTTCATGTGAAGCCGGACATGGTTACTTATGGAAAGATCATTGGGGCAGGTATGCCGGTGGGCGCCTATGGAGGAAGAAAAGAGATCATGGAAATGATCTCCCCTGCGGGTTCTGTTTACCAGGCAGGAACCCTGAGCGGCAATCCGGTGGCTATGACGGCGGGACTTACCCAATTGAAATATCTGTACAGCCATCCGGAGATATATAAGGGTCTGGAGGAGAAGGGCGAAAAGCTGTATGGCGGGATGGAAAAGCTCCTTCGGAAATATGGCTGCAGATACCAGGTCAACCATATTTCTTCTCTGGGAAGTCTCTTTTTTACAGAGGGGAAGGTCAGTGACTATGCTTCCGCGAAAGCTTCAGACACAGAAGCCTTTGCGAAATATTTCCTGGGGATGCTGAAACAGGGAATCCATCTTGCGCCCTCCCAGTTTGAGGCCATGTTCCTCTCCGCAGCCCACAGCGACGAGGCGGTGGAAGAGACGCTGGAGGCTGTGAACCGGTATTTTGCATATGAAAGGATAAATACATGAATAAATCAACCTTCGGAAGGCAGTTTACAGTTACTACCTGGGGAGAGTCACATGGAAAGGCGCTGGGAGCGGTGATCGACGGCTGCCCCGCGGGACTTCCTCTCTGTGAGGAGGATATCCAGAAATATCTGGACAGGCGGAAGCCGGGACAGAGCCGGTATACCACTTCCCGCAGGGAAGGAGACGCCGTGGAGATTCTCTCAGGTGTTTTTGAGGGAAGGACCACCGGAACGCCTATCTCTCTGATGGTGAGAAATACAGACCAGCGATCCCGGGATTATGGCAATATCGCCTGTTCCTACCGTCCCGGACATGCGGATTTTACCTTTGATCAGAAATATGGCTTCCGTGATTACAGAGGAGGCGGACGTTCCTCCGGCCGTGAGACCGCCGGGCGCGTTGCGGCGGGAGCCGTAGCGGCAAAGATTCTGGAATCCCTGGGAATCTCTCTTTGCACCTACACCAAATCCATAGGCCCCATAGCTATAGAGAGCTTTGACAGGGAGGAGATAGGCAGAAACGCTCTTTATATGCCGGACGCTCAGGCGGCAGAAAAGGCGGAGGCGTATCTGGAAGCCTGTATGAAGGAGCAGGACAGCGCGGGCGGCGTGATCGAGTGCCGCATCCAGGGAGTTCCGGCGGGACTTGGAAGTCCTGTCTTTGAAAAGCTGGACGCTGTTCTGGCCCAGGCGGTGATGTCTGTCGGCGCTGTAAAAGCGGTGGAGATCGGAGAGGGAATTCAGGCAGCGGAGCTTAAGGGCTCCTCTGATAACGATGGATTTTACAGCGAGGACGGTGAGATCAAAAAGACCTCCAACCATGCCGGCGGGATCATGGGCGGGATCAGCGACGGGAGCGAGATCATTTTACGGGCGGCGGTGAAGCCTACGCCCTCCATCAGCCGTCCCCAGAATACTGCGACGGATACAGGAGAAAATATTTCACTGGAAATCCATGGACGTCACGACCCGGTGATCGTGCCAAGAGCGGTGGTAGTCGTGGAAGCTATGTGCGCGATGGCATTGACGGACGCGCTGTTTACCAATATGTGCGCCCGTCTGGAACGTGTTCAGGAGTTTTACAGAAAATAAAAAAGGAAGGAACGGCAGCAGTACAGTATGGAGTACAGCATGGCGTTCCTTCCTTTTTATTTTTCAGAGTTTATTCCTCTGTTTCCTCTGTCTCTTCTGTCTCAGTATCCTCCGGAACCGGCCAGATATGAATACAGTTGGGAGTTTCGATCTTGTGAGGCTTCCCATTCATTATGATGAGATTTTTTTCATAGTCTACAGTAAAAGTAGTAATGGTATTGCTTGCGTGATTTGCAAGGGCAATGTGCTGATTGTCCGGGAAGATCACCAGATCCTTTGGATAGTCCCCGCTGATGGGAAGAGTGAATTTCTTATCCAGAAGACCGGTTTCCGGGTCAATCTCGTACATGGAAACCGTATTTTCTCCCGCGGTAGTACAGAACAGATGCTTTCCGTCGGGAGCCAAAGCGAGGCCGGACGCGGCATTATGGAAGGCGTCCTTATCATGCTCCTTGGCCAGAGTGGAAACACTCTGAAGAAGCTCGAATTCAGGAACGTTTCCGCTTCCGTCATAGCTGTAAACCTTGATTTCGTTGCTCAGCTCAAAAAGAAGATAGGCGAATCTTCCGTCAGCGCTGAAGCGGATGATCCTGGGACCGCTTTCTCTGGGGCAGCGGAGAATATCCACCAGCTCCAGCTTATGGCGTCTTTTGTTGATCCGGTAAATTTTGACCTGGTCGATTCCGTTGTCTACGGCGCATAAATATTTATTGTCCGGCGTGGGACGCACACAGTTTACATGAGGCCGGAAGTTGCGTTCCGCCACGCTGCCCAGGCCTGTGTGGAACACACCGTCCATCAGACTGCCCAGACGGCCGTCCTTGTGGGTGTGGACAACGGTAACCTTTCCGTCGTGATAGCCTGCCACATACAGATATTTTCCGTCTACGTCCGTAGCAAGGAAGCAGCCTCTCATTCCGTCAATATTTACGCTGTTGATCCTCTTCAGATCTCCGTCCGCGTTGCGCTCAAATACAGCCACTCCTTCGTCCTCAATGGAATATAGGAACTTTCCGTTTTTGGAAACCGCTGTGTGCGAGGCGTTGCTGACCTTTACCTCGCTGCGTTCTGTCAGGAGTCCTTTTTCTACGTCTACATCATATACTCGAATACCTTTGCTGCTGCCGTGGGTGTAGGTTCCCACATAAGCCACATATTTCTTGTTCCCCATAAATATTGCCTCCTAAAATTCGCACATGCAGATTTACTTCATGATGCTCGCTACTGTAGCCATTATAACATAAAGAATCTTTAAGAACAAGTTTCCCATAGGTGGGAAGTGTATTTTCTCAGATACTTTGTCAGATTCCTGTAAATGATGATAGTTGTTCCCGATGTCACGGTGATAAATACATATTCGTTCGGCAAATGCGGGATATTGGAATTGACAAAAAACATGGCACAACTTATAATGAAAGCTGTATTTTTGGGAGCGGAGCAACTCCGGGGAGAACAAGAGACAGAGAGTTAAAGAGAGGGATGCTGGCATGATAAGGATATTTCGGACATCAGAGGGCGCTATCCGCGAGATTCAGGAGCCGCAGGACGGCTGCTGGATTGCGCTGACCAATCCGACAGCAACGGAGATATTTGAAATTTCCGAGCGTTTCCAGATAGAGGTGGACGATCTGAGAGCGCCTCTGGATGAGGAGGAACGTTCACGTATTGAAGTGGAAGATACCTATACTCTGATCCTGGTGGACGTACCTATGATCGAAGAGCGTAATGACAAAGACTGGTACGGTACAATCCCTCTGGGAATTATTGTGACAGACAAGATGATATTTACGATCTGTCTGGAGGACACACAGGTTCTGACAAGATTTATGGAAGGCCGTGTGAGGAATTTTTTTACCTACATGAAAACACGCTTTATCCTGCAGATTTTGTACAGAAACGCAAGTATGTATCTTCGCTATCTGCGTATTATAGATAAGAAGAGCGAGCAGGTGGAAGAAAAACTTCATTTTTCGCCAAGGAATCAGGAGCTGGTAGAGCTTTTGGAGCTGGAGAAATCTCTGGTATACTTCACTACCTCCCTTCGTTCCAATGAAGCGGTGCTGGAGAAGCTGATCAAGGTGGACAGCATCAAGAAGTATCCTGAGGACACAGAGCTTCTTGAGGACGTTATCATCGAGAACACCCAGGCTATTGAGATGGCCAATATCTACAGCGGGATCCTCAGAAGCATGGTGGATATTTTTGCCTCTGTTATATCTAATAATCTGAATGATGTGATGAAGGTTTTGTCCGTGATCACCATTGTAATGAGTATTCCGACGATCATATTCAGCGCCTACGGAATGAATCTCAGCGCTTCGGGAATGCCTTTTTCAGGCACACAGTGGGGATTTCTGATCGTTATTCTGATATCCATAGCAGTCAGCATTATTGCAGCTATTGTACTGTCAAAAAAGAAATTCTTCTGACAGGCGTTACGGAATGAAAAGGAGAGAAAAATTATATGAGCTGGATCGATAAGCTTGAGCGGAAGTTCGGACGCTGGGGGATTCCCAATCTGACGTTTTATATAGTGATCTGCTATGTGTTGGGATATCTTCTGATGTATATAAATCCCAGTCTTTTGAGTATGATGAGCCTGGAGCCGGCTATGATCCTCAGAGGTCAGGTCTGGAGACTGGTCACCTGGGTCATCTACCCGCCAAGTACGGGAAATTTCCTGTTTTTTGCGATTTCTATTTTGTTTTTTTATTACCCGGTGGGCATGTCCCTGGAGCGTACCTGGGGAACCTTCCGCTACAACCTGTATATTTTTTCAGGCCTTCTGTTTGTGATGATCGCGGCTTTTCTGACCTATTTTTTTACAGGCCGGATTTATCTGGTGGGCGGCGTGTTTACCACCTATTATGTCAGCATGTCCGTGTTTCTGGCCTATGCCGCCAGCTATCCGGATATGCAGATACTTCTGTGGTTTGTCATTCCCATTAAAATGAAATGGATGGCCTGGGTATACGGCATTATCATTGTTTATGATATGGTAAGCTATATCAGGCGCGGGGCCTGGATCATGGCGGTTCCCATCGGTGCCTCCTTCCTGAATTTTATCCTGTTTTTCCTGAGCGGAAGGAATATGCGGCGATACCGCCCGAAGGAAGTAAAGCGGAGACGGGATTTCCAGAAGGCAGTGGCCCAAAGCAGGGTAAATCCGCAGACAGGCGGCGTTTCCAAGCATAAATGCGCTATCTGCGGGAGAACGGAGCTGGATGATCCGAATCTGGAATTCAGATTCTGTTCCAAATGCAACGGAAATTATGAATACTGCCAGGATCATCTGTTCACACATAAGCATGTAAATTAATAAGTACGAGGAGAATACAGATTATGAAAAAAAAGCCTTTTGTGACATTGGAAAAACTGAAAGAGATTACCGCGCAGTATCCTACGCCCTTTCATTTATATGATGAAAAAGGCATCCGGGAAAACGCGGCGGCGTTAAAGGAGGCGTTTGCCTGGAACAGGGGCTTTAAAGAGTTTTTTGCGGTAAAAGCCACTCCGAATCCTTTTCTGATCCAGATACTTCAGGAATATGGCTGCGGCTGTGACTGCTCCTCCATGACGGAGCTGATGATGGCAAAGGCCATCGGCTGCAGGGAAGGAGATATTATGTTCTCCTCCAATGATACGCCGGAGGAGGAGTTCCGTTACGCGGACGAGATCGGCGGGATCATCAATCTTGACGATATCACCCATATTGAGTCTGTGGAGCGGGCTGTGGGAAGGATCCCCAAAACCATTAGCTGCCGCTATAATCCGGGCGGTCTCTTTAAGATCAGTAATGATATCATGGATAATCCGGGAGACGCAAAATACGGCATGACCACGGAGCAGATCTTTGAGGCTTTCCGTGTCCTGAAGGCAAAGGGAGCGGAAGAGTTTGGAATTCATGCTTTTCTTGCCAGCAATACAGTGACAAACGAATATTATCCTATGCTGGCAAAAGTAATGTTCGAGCTGGCTGTGAAGCTTCAGCAGGAAACAGGAGCACATGTAAGCTTTATTAATCTTTCCGGCGGGATCGGAATCCCCTACAGTCCGGATCAGACGCCCAACGATATCCGTGTGATCGGAGAGGGCGTGCGCAGAGTATACGAGGAAGTGCTTGTTCCGGCAGGAATGGGCGACGTGGCCATTTACACAGAGCTTGGCCGTTTCATGATGGGACCCTACGGCTGCCTTGTGACAAAGGCTATTCATGAAAAGCATACCCACAAGGAATATATCGGCGTGGACGCGTGCGCGGTAAACCTGATGCGTCCGGCAATGTACGGCGCGTATCATCATATTACGGTAATGGGCAAGGAAGACCAGCCCTGCAGCCATCTTTATGATGTTACAGGCTCTCTCTGTGAGAATAATGATAAATTCGCTATCGACCGCTATCTGCCGAAGGTGGATATGGGAGATCTTCTCGTTATCCATGATACGGGAGCTCACGGCTTTTCCATGGGCTACAACTATAACGGAAAGCTGAAGTCAGCGGAAATCCTTCTTCATGAGGACGGAAGCTTCGAGCAGATCAGAAGGGCGGAGACCCCGAAGGATTATTTTGCCACCTTCGACTGCTTCCCCATCTATGAGAAGCTTTTGGAGGACGCGGAGTAAGAGATTGCTGCAGTTCACAGGTATCTGCGAACTGCAGCGGAATCCAGCCCATTTTAAATCGCCTACGGCGAGGGGCAGGATTCTTTGGCTGTTTTTCATACTGGCCTGGCATTTTCAGCAAGTGAAAATGTCAGGTCTGAACAGTAACAAGAGATCGACAGCAGCGCGGACAAAAATAAAAAAGGACTTGCAGTCAACCGGGAAATATGGTATTATAATTTCCGGTTCCAGGCCGCTGTGGCGGAATTGGCAGACGCACTTGACTCAAAATCAAGCGGATCAAACCGTGCCGGTTCGAGTCCGGCCAGCGGCATTAGAAAAGCGCCTATTTATGGGCGCTTTTTTTTTTCGTGTTGCATTTCGTGTTGCATAGTTCAGAAAAATGAGCATTGACAATCTCATTCATTTCTCTTGCCTTACTCTCCATTGTATGCCTATACACGGATTTAAGCACCCCATCATTCCCCCATCCGCCGCGCTGCATGATGTAGCTATCCGGGATCCCCAGAGCGTGCTGAATGGAAGCTGAGTAATGTCTCAAGTCGTGGAACCGGAAACGAGGGAGACCGGAAGATTCTAAAGCACGGTGAAATCTATCTGTAACGTTATTTGGATTCAGGTGGACAATCCTGCCGTGGATGCCGGCCCATTTCTCTGCAACAAAATCTGGATAATCTATATAGCGATCCCCCGCATAGCTCTTTGGCTGCCGGATGATCCAGTCACCTTTTTCCGTGCGTACCATGTTGCAGCAGACGTGAACAACATTGCCGGATATATTTTTGCTGTCCAACGCACAAATCTCTCCGCGCCGCATAGGGCCAAATGCTGCTAGCAGCACAGGCAATTCCAGCTCAGTGCCTTTTACGTAGCTGATCAGGCGCTGTATATCGCCGTCAGACGGCACGTAGATGTTCGGACGTACTTTCTTGGCATGGAAGTATTTAAAGCGAAATCGGGCCGATATTGCCGCAATACGGCGGAGATAAGGCCATGGGTATTTCTCACAGTTTTTGGACTATGATTTTGTGATTCCAGGTTGATTGCCTTCTGGACGTCCTCCTGGGTGATTCTGCTTATCTTTAAATTCTCAAGCAGCTTCAAATCATTTTTGCGGATCCTTTTGTAATCTCTGATCGTGCAGGGCGATAACACAGCTTCTCGGTTCTTGATATAGAGATCAGTGGCTTCCCCCATAGTCAAATCAGATTTTAGGTTTTTGTAATCCTTGTTCTCCGCCCAATCCGCCGCCATCCGTTCACACATCCGCTTTCCCTTCGGCCCCGGTACGTCGCAGGTGAAGGATTTATAGATCCTTTTCTTCTTTATAGTTCCATCCGGCTGAATAATATCCTCTGTGTGGCTGTACACTTGGCAGCGCCAGCTTCCTGAGTTCAGTTTCTTTGCAGTAGCCATATAATCATCCTCCTTTTTTGAGTACAAAAATAACAGCAAACAAACTTTCTGATTGCCCGCTGTCCCCGAAGATGATACAATATGTTTGGATTAGGGTATCGTTCTTCGGAGCGTTACTTGCCGCTCTGGTGTTGGCGCACCGGGGCGGTTTTGTTTATTTCAATAGGTCTGAGATACAGATTTCCAGATCATTATAAATATGGACTTGAATCTGATCGTTAAAAACATATTGGACAGAATCCTCGGAACCCTCAAAAGAATAAACCTGTACGGTTTCTTTCAGGGGATTGACGATCCAATACTCCCGGACGCCGGAAGAGCGGTATTTCCATAGCTTAGTCAGATAATCCATACGCTGGCTGGAGGGAGACGTGATCTCTATAATCCAGTCGGGAGCACCTTCACAGCCTCGGTCTGAGAGCTTGTTCTTGTCGCAAACAACAGAGATATCTGGCTCTACATAGTTTTTATCGTCAGCATTAAGAAAAACGGCAAATGGGGCAGCATAAACTTCGCAGGAACCGTTATTCCTATCAATGTAATTTGCAATGGATTTGTGTAACTGCCCTGAGATTTTTTGGTGGATCCGGCTTGGCGGAGCCATATCGAAGATCATGCCGTCGATCAGCTCCGCGCGCTGTCCTTCGGGAAGATTGTAAATGTCTTCAACTGTGTAAAGCTGTTCTTTTGGTAATGGCATAGATAACACATCCTTTCATAAAAGATTATTGACCTGTAGTATTTGTTTATACTCCCTTGTGCTGATACAGGAAACTGTTTTACATTTGACATTTTCAGTATATTTGCTATAATATACTTAACAAGACAGCCGGAAGATAGAGAACACCTATCCGTCCCGGCGAATTAAAGCAAACTTAGTAAGTCGCCCATCCGGCCAAGGAGCAGGGCGGCTTACTTATTTTTCAAATTCAGAATTGCAACAACTAGTAATGCGAATGTTAGTAAAATCTGCATTTCTTCATATGTAGTCATAAGCATCATCCTCCTGTCAAGACTCAGGGCGGATGGTATGCACGCCCTCCCGGCTGTCCGGGTAAATATATTATTGTTTAGACCCAGCACTCGGGAGAGTGCTGGGAATTACGTCATTGATAATACAGCTAAACAGGGAATAAAATAAATCACATAATTGTCTATTCGGGTATATTCACCATATTTGGATTTATAACATTCAATAGCTTCTTTTAAGTATTCCTCTGTTACTTCCAGATATTCTGCCATTTCGTATAAGTTTCGGCAGCCATGTGTATATGCCTGAACGATTCCCATAAGGCCGATTTTTAGATTGTATCCGTAAAATCTGGCGCGGTATTCCTGTTTACGATTGGCAATATCTGTCTGATCAAGAATGTTTCCGACACTGGTGTAGTAGTGGCCGAGTTCTTCGGCCAGTACGCAGGATTTTTCTGCCTGCGTTTCAATGCCTTTGCGAATGGCGATACGATTTCCCTTGATGCGTCCATCATTGGCAAACAAGTCTTTTTCTTTCACAATAAGCCCGTGGGAATCGGCTTTTGCGAGCAACGCTTCATAATTCATTTGTTATACCTCCCACTAATAAGATAACATAAAAGATGTCCAATAAAACGGAATGGATCAGAAGTCTTCGTCATTCATAATATCATCATCGTGTTGGTTGGCTTCTTCTGTAACTTCTATATCGGTACGGGCATGGGCGGCGTTCAGCAAATAAGCCGCAAAACGTTCCTTTTCTTTCCGTTCTTTACGAAGTTCTTTTTCATTTAATTTCAGAATAGCAGAATCAATAGTTGCTTTTGCATACGTGTCTATTTTGCTTCTAATATCATCTAAAATATCGTTAGATATTCGGACAGCTTCATTTCCATAATGGATGAAAGGTTTGTGTTCAAGATTGTCTTGATCAATATAATATCCTAGACTTTCTAGATATTTTTTAAAAACTGATTCTGAAGAAACAAGTAAATCTGCAGTTATTTTTCCCTTTTTCTTCAGAGAGTGGTATCTGGATATTAATTCGTAATCATAAAGTCCGGCTAGTGTCTGTCCATTTACGTTTTTTATCGTAAAATAATTATCATCGTATGATTCGCAGAATAGAGACCATTTTTTTGCTTTTAAAATACGTTCTATATCTTCAAAAATGGCATCGCGTTCAGCAATACGAGGGTCTTCATAATCTCCCCATCCCATCAAATAAGCAGGAGATACTCCTCCAACTTTTGCAGTAGCTTCAATTTTATCAGATGGGATATTTGTAATTAAATTATTTTCGTATTTATATAATGTCTGCTTAGAGACATTTATTTTATCTGCAAAATCAACTTGACTCATACCAGTTTTTTCACGAACTTCTTTTATACGTTCACCAACTGTCATGTATAATCCCCCCTTTTTTATTTGGAGTAACTTAAGCATAGCACAAAATCGTTTCAAAATCAATAAAAAATATCTTGACAAGTTACGAAAACGTGTTACACTAATAGTAACTTTAAAAGTTACGGAGGTGATATAGTGATAAAAACAGATGAACTTAGAGGTGTGATTGCAAAAAATGGATATTCCCAGTCTGATGTTGCAAAAATGATAGGTATTACACCAAAAACATTCTATGAAAAAATGAAGAGTGGGGTTTTTGGAAGTGATGAAATACAGATTATGATTGACAATCTACACATCGAAGACCCAATCGCAATTTTTTTTGCAAGGAAGTAACTTTAAAAGATACCAAAAGAAAGGAGACTAAATGCAGGAATTACAGATTTTTAAAAACGAAGAGTTTAGAGAAATCCGAACGTCAACTATTGACAACGAGCCGTGGTTTGTAGGAAAAGATGTCGCAAAGGCTCTCGGCTACACCAATGAGAGGGATGCTCTTTCAAAACATGTGGAGGAAGAAGATAAGGGGGTAGCGAAATGTAACACCCCTGGCGGAAAGCAGGACATGAGCGAATTAATAAAAATCAATTATAGCGCAGAGAAACCAACTGTATCGGCAAGGGATTTGTATGAGGGATTGGAAATTAGAACACGATTTGCTGATTGGTTTCCGAGAATGGCAGCCTATGGGTTTGAGGAGAACGCTGACTACGTATTGGTTACTCAAAAAAGAGAAACCAATAATCCGAAGAATCCATTAACAGAATTTTCAGATTACCAAATTTCCATCGATATGGCCAAACAAACCTGTATGATTCAGCGTACCGAAAAAGGGAGAATGTATAGGCAGTATTTCATTGATCTCGAAAAGGCATGGAATACACCAGAGCTTGTAATGGCCAGAGGGTTAAAGGCTGCGCAGCAAATGATTGCTGATCAAAGTAAAATCATTGAACGAATGAAGCCGAAAGCCATTTTTGCTGATGCGGTAGCAACGAGTCATACAGCAATTCTTATCGGTGATCTTGCCAAGCTTCTTAAACAGAACGGTGTAGAGACAGGGCAGAAACGTCTTTTCAGTTGGATGCGAGAAAACGGGTACTTGATTAGAAGAAAAGGTACTGACTGGAACATGCCGACTCAGAAATCTATGGAGATGGGACTTTTCGAAGTAAAAGAATCCACCGTAAATAATCCAGATGGTTCTGTCAGGATTAACAAAACTACAAAGGTTACTGGAAAAGGGCAGCAGTATTTTATCAATAAGTTTCTGGGTGGCACAGCAGGGGAAACAAAATAATTTAACGAAAAGAGGAAGAAAATGAACGATATTTTTAAAGAAACGTTTGGTACACCAAACACAGAGAAACAGACACCTATCGAAATTGCTTTAGGAGTTGATGCACAGGGAATGACGACGGCAACAAGACTTTACGAGTTCCTGGAATTAAATCCAAGTAACTATTCTAAGTGGTTTAAAAAGAATATTACTGAAAATCAGTTTGCCGAGGAAACGGTTGATTATTTCCTGTTCGTACTTCAGTACGAGCATGGAAATACAGTAGGGAAACGTCAAGATGCCAGACTTACCGCTGGCTTCGCTAAGAAACTTTCTATGATGCAGAAAAATGAGAAAGGCGAAGCGGCACGAAACTATTTTGTTGGGATAGAAAATGGCGCTAAAAAATTAGTAAGAAAAGCGCCTCTCACAGAGCATCCGGGAGAAGTGGCAAATTATCTTAAAGTCATAGATAGGCGTATGGAAAAAGAAGGGATAGCCCCCTATAAAATTGCAGAAGCCCTCAAAATGGTTTCAGAGCAATATGGAATCCAACTTCCAGAGGATTTCGTGAAAGTTCCTGAGTATGAGCATATGAAATTGAATTTTGGATATGGAGGTGACGCAAGGTAATGGAGAAGGAGTTCAATATCTTTGATTTAGAGGACATGATATTTAAAAATGAGCGTTTGGAAGCACTTGTTGGAATATTGCAGCTGCTTATTTCTAAAGATAAATTAGTGGAAGTCAGGGGAACAGCAGAAAACGCAGTTGGTTTTTCATTATATGAAATTCAAATGGGACTACGCGAGAATAACGAGAATCTTCGGGTGTTTTTGGAAGAAGGTATAAAAAATAGGAGGTGATCACATGGTAGGTTACACCGCGGAAGAAAAGAGCTATAAGCTCCTGAAAGGAAACATCTTAAAGCGCATGGAAGCGGAGCGGGTTTCGGATGCGCAGATGGCGGCCGCTACCGGAATGAGCAAAGAAACATACCGGAGGAAGAAGCTGCATCCAGAGAGGTTTACATACCCAGAGCTGATCCGGGTGTTCCGGCGGCTGGGATTCCCAGAGAGTGAGATACTGGAAGCGACAAAGCTATGAGAAAGGAGACATTATGAAAGCAAAGACTATCGAACAGTTTAAAATCCTGCGCTGGATCGAGTACAATTTCGTCCCCGGATCTGTGAAGATATCCTTCACAGGAAGAAGCGAAGCTGTGATTGAGGACCAGGAAGGCGGGAAAGCAGTCCTGAAGCTCACAGAAGGCGGGGAAGTCTATTTGAGTGAAGGAGAAGAGGCATGAGGAACTTAATCATTTCTATCATCATCGGCCTGTCCGTACCTTATCTCCCTTTTTGGAAATGGGACGGAACAGGAGACATCATTTCGGCCGCAGGCATATTCTTTTTCATATCACTTGCACTGCTGACCGCAACAAATAAAAACAGGCCCCGGCACTCGGCAAAGTGATTCAGGGGCCAACAAAATAAAACCATTTTTATTGTAATGAGAGAAAGGGGAAATGTCAAGTATGGCATTAAAAATCAATAAGCTTGAGATCGAGAATGTAAAAAGGATCAAGGCGGTAAAGTTGGAGCCCAAGGAAAACGGGCTTACGATCATCGGAGGTAATAATAACCAGGGGAAAACCTCTGTGCTGGATTCTATCGCGTGGGCCCTTGGTGGTGAGAAATATAAGCCGTCACAGGCAGTCAGGGAAGGTTCTGCTATCCCGCCCAATTTACATATCGTCATGAACAATGGGCTGATCGTAGAACGTAAAGGGAAAAACAGTACCTTAAAGGTGACGGATCCGGCAGGAAAGAAAGGCGGCCAGCAACTCCTGAATGAGTTTGTAGAGCAGCTTGCCCTGGATCTTCCGAAGTTTATGGAAGCTTCCGGGAAAGAAAAAGCACAGACATTACTACAGATCATTGGAGTAGGGGCCCAGCTCTCGGAATACGAAAAAGAAGAAAAAGAGTTGTACCAGGAGCGCCTTACTATCGGCAGAATCGCAGACCAGAAAGCGAAGTTTGCGAAAGAACAGCCATATTACCCGGAAGCGCCGAAAGAGCTGGTATCCCCTTCTGATCTGATCCGGCAGCAGCAGGAGATCCTTGCCAGAAACGGTGAAAACCAGAGAAAGCGAGAGCGTCTGCACCAACTGGAACAGGAATACCAGGAGGTCAATGAGCAGTTATCGGAGCTCTTAAAGCGGCAGACGCAGGTAGAGGAAGAGCTTTCGATTGCGAGAAAGAGTGCTGAGGATCTACACGACCAGTCCACTGCTGAACTGGAAGAGAATATCTCCAATATCGAAGAGATCAACCGGAAAGTCCGGGCCAACCTGGATAAGGATAAGGCTGAGGACGATGCCAGAGAGTATCGGCGCCAGTATGATCAACTGACAAAGAAAATAGAAGAGGTTCGGGATCAAAAAGTGAAGCTTCTGGATGCGGCCGATCTGCCTTTGCCGGAACTTTCTGTAAAGGAAGGTGAACTGGTTTATAAAGGCCAGCAGTGGGATAACATGTCTGGTTCTGACCGCCTGAAAGTATCTACGGCTATTGTGCGGAAGCTGAATCCGAAATGCGGCTTTGTTCTCCTTGATAAGTTGGAGCAGATGGATCTGAATACACTGAAAGAATTCGGTGACTGGCTTGAAGCGGAAGGGCTGCAGGCGATTGCGACCCGTGTCAGCACGGGTGGGGAATGCAGCATTATTATAGAGGATGGCTATACTGCAGGACAGGAACCTCCGGCAGAGCCTAAAAAATCATGGAAGGCAGGTGCTTTTTAAATGAACATTACAAGAGGAAAGCTTCCGGGCGCAAAAAAAATAGTGATCTACGGGCCGGAGGGCATCGGGAAATCTACGTTTGCAAGCAGATTCCCGGATCCAGTATTTATTGATACAGAAGGAAGCACAAAAGACATGGACGTAGCAAGGTTTGACAAGCCTACGTCCTGGCAATATCTCCTGGATGAGATCGAATATGTAAAAAGTAACCCTGGTGTGTGCAGGACGCTTGTCATTGATACGATTGACTGGGCGGAAATGCTGTGCATCGAGCATATCTGCGATAAACACCAGAAAAAGGGGATTGAAGATTTCGGGTATGGAAACGGATATGTTTATGTCAAAGAAGAGTTCGGACGGTTCCTGAATAAACTGTCCGATGTGGTAGATAAAGGTGTGAATGTAGTGCTTACAGCACACGCCCAGATCCGGAAGTTTGAGCAGCCCGATGAACTGGGGGCCTATGACCGTTGGGAATTGAAGCTTGGGAAAAAGACTTCCTCGCAGACTTCTCCGTTAGTAAAAGAATGGGCGGATATGCTCCTCTTTGCGAATTACAAGACATATTCGATTGCCGTGGATGAGAAAGGGAAAAAGCATAAGGCTCAGGGCGGGAGCCGCGTCATGCATACTGCACATCATCCATGCTGGGACGCGAAAAATCGCTATGGGCTTCCAGAAGAACTTCCATTTGATTATAACGAAATCGCGCAGGTCATTGAAGGAAGGGCAGTACAGAAGGATCCGGAGCCAGAAAGACCGAAACCAGAGATCCATCAGCCTGAGACGAAAAGGGAACCCGCAGGAGAAAATGAGCAGATGTCCCTTCCGTTGAATAAACAGGCCCAGAAGGCTGAGAATGTTCAAGGAAATTTCCCGCCACAGGATCCGCAGATACCAAAGGCATTACGTGATCTGATGGAGGCAAACCATGTAGATGAATGGGACCTGCAGAATGTGGTTGCTGCGAGAGGGTATTACCCGTCGGACGTTCCAATCCGGGATTACGATGAGGATTTTATAAATGGGTGCCTGATCGGGGCATGGGACCAGGTTTACGCAATGGTCCGGGAAATGAAAAAAGAAGAAATACCGTTTAAAAAATAGGAGGACATAAAAAATGGCAGAAGGAAGAGAATTAGGCTGGGAAGATTCCATCAAGGAGGATGCACAGGATTTTGAGCCGCTCCCAGAGGGAGACTATAATGTTACGATTGAAAAATTTGACCGGAGCCGTTCCAAAGGAGAAGGAAAGCTTCCGGCTTGTAACATGGCAGTTGTGTACTTCACTGTTCATGGCGGAGACCGTGAGATTACTGTACGCGAGAATTATGTACTGCACAGTTCGCTTGAATGGAAATTATCGGAACTGTTCCGCGGTGTTGGCCTTAAAAAAGAAGGAGAGGAGCTGCGCATGAACTGGGGAGCACTCCCGGGACTTACTGCGCGGGCTAAAGTAGGACTTAAACCAGGAATAAAGGACCCGAACAAGAAATTTAACACTATTGAGAAGTTATATCCAAAAGAAAGCGCAAAGCCAGCGTTTAAAACCGGATCCTTTTAAGGCGGTGGAGCAGTATGGAATTGAGACTATATCAGCAGGAAGCAAAGACGGCTGTATTTGAACAATGGGACAGCGGCGTAAAGAAAACGCTGCTTGTCCTTCCGACAGGCTGTGGAAAGACGATCGTTTTTGCAAAGATAACAGAAGACTGCGTGCGGCGCGGAGAACGGGTGCTGATCCTGGCTCACCGCGGGGAGCTTCTGGAACAGGCAGCGGATAAGCTGCGTAAAGCGACAGGTCTTGGATGTGCTGTTGAGAAGGCGGAAGAAACCTGCCGGGGGAGCTGGTTCCGGGTGACGGTTGGCTCTGTGCAGACCCTAATGCGGGAGAAGCGCTTAAAACAGTTCCCGGATGATTATTTCAACACTATCATTATCGACGAAGCCCATCACTGCCTGTCAGACAGTTATCAGCGTGTGCTGCAGCATTTCCCGGAGGCAGAAGTTCTTGGAGTGACAGCTACACCAGACAGAGGGGACATGCGAAACCTGGGGCAGTATTTTGATTCCCTGGCGTATGAATATACTCTTCCAAAGGCAATCCGGGAAGGATATTTGTCCCCGATCAAGGCTTTGACGATCCCATTAAAGATTGATATGAGCAGTGTCAGCGTGCAGGCAGGAGATTTTAAGGCGGGGGAGATTGGAACAGCGCTGGACCCGTATCTGGAAGGGATTGCGGGGGAAATGAAGAAATACTGCATGGGTAAGAAGACAGTAGTATTCCTCCCATTGGTAAAGACCAGCCAGAAGTTCCGGGATTTGCTAAATACACATGGATTCCATGCCGCTGAGGTAAACGGAGAAAGCCAGGACCGCGCGGAGATCTTAAAGGATTTTGAAGCAGGAAAATACAATGTACTCTGCAACAGTATGCTACTCACAGAGGGATGGGATTGTCCATCGGTAGACTGTATCGTGGTGCTTCGGCCGACAAAGGTGCGGAGCCTGTATTGCCAGATGGTAGGACGCGGAACCAGGCTATATCCTGGAAAAGACCATCTGTTGTTATTGGATTTTTTATGGCACACAGAGCGGCATGAGCTTTGTCATCCGGCCAGTTTGATCTGTGATAATGAAGAGGTAGCGCAGAAGATGACGGCGAATCTCGAAGAGGCTGCGGGGTGTCCGGTGGACATTGAAGAAGCAGAGAAAAAGGCATCTGAGGATGTAGTGGCCCAGAGAGAGGAAGCGCTGGCAAAACAGCTCGCAGAGATGAAACGAAGAAAGAGAAAGCTTGTAGACCCATTGCAGTTTGAAATGAGTATACAGGCGGAAGACCTTTCCGGCTATGTGCCTGCCTTTGGCTGGGAGATGAGTCCGCCGTCTGACAAACAAAAACAGACACTCGAAAAGCTTGGCATCCTGCCTGATCAGATTGAAAACGCAGGTAAGGCGGCGAAATTGTTAGATAGGCTTGATAAACGCAGGCAGGACGGGCTTACAACGCCGAAACAGATCCGTTTCCTTGAGGGGCGTGGGTTCCAGCATGTGGGTACCTGGCAGTTTGAGACAGCCCGGCGGCTGATCGACCGGATCGCGGCAAATGGCTGGAAAGTGCCGGCAGATATTATCCCGCAGGAATATAAAGGAGCATAAAAATGGAACAGAGGACAGACCTTTTAGAGATAATCAAATACATAAACCCGGCAGAACTAGACTACCAGGACTGGGTGAATGTTGGTATGGCACTAAAACAGGAAGGGTATTCTGTCCGGGATTGGGATTCCTGGAGTCAGAGCGATATAGGACGGTACCACGCGGGTGAATGTGAGAGAAAATGGAGAAGCTTCAATGGATCTTCCGCGCCAGTTACAGGCGGTACCATCGTGCAGATGGCTATGGACCGGGGATGGGAACCAGAACGCGGCTACGAGCTGGAATGGGACGATACAATCTCTAGAGATGGCATTGTAGTTGACAAGAACTGGATCGAAGGAGAAGAGGTCCAAGAGCCGCGGCATTGGGATCCTGTACAACAGTTGATTCAATATTTAGAAACCCTGTTTGAGGCGGGAGAAAACGTTGGATATGTGACCAGGAGCTGGAAAAACGAAAAAGGAAAGTATGTGCCGCAGGATAAGGGGAATTGGGACCGTACCGCCGGACAGCTAATCGAAGCCCTATCGCATTGTAACGGGGATATCGGCGCCGTTTTCGGAGACTATGACCCGGAAGGCGGCGCATGGATCCGGTTCAACCCGCTGGACGGGAAAGGCGTCAGAAATGAGAATGTGACGGATTTCCGGTATGCGTTGGTGGAATCAGACGGGATGGAGATTGACAAGCAAAACGCCATCCTGCGGGAGCTGGAGCTGCCTATTGCGTGTCTGGTACACAGTGGAAGGAAGAGTCTGCACGCGATCGTAAAGATAGATGCTGCAGACTACCATGAATACCGGAAGCGTGTAGATTATCTGTATGATATCTGTCAGAAAAACGGGATCAAGGTAGATACCCAGAACCGGAATCCGTCCCGTCTATCCCGTATGCCTGGTGTTATGCGCGGGGAGAGGAAACAGTTCCTTGTGGACACTAATATAGGAAAAGAATCCTGGAACGAATGGCAGGAATGGATCGAGGGAATCAACGATGACCTTCCAGATCCTGAGGGGCTGGAAAGCGTCTGGGATAATCTCCCGGAGCTGTCCCCATGTCTGATTGATGGAGTGCTCCGAAAAGGGCATAAGATGCTGATCGCGGGCCCGTCAAAGGCCGGGAAATCCTTCCTGCAGATCGAGCTTTGTATCGCCATAGCAGAAGGAAAAAACTGGCTGGGATGGAAATGTGCCCAGGGGCGTGTGCTGTATGTAAACCTTGAGCTGGATCGGGCGAGCTGCCTGCACCGTTTTAAGGATGTATACAAATCCCTTGGACTGCATCCAGCGAACCTGCAAAACATTGATATCTGGAACTTAAGAGGAAAATCCGTGCCAATGGACAAGCTGGCGCCGAAGCTCATTCGCCGGGCGGCGAAGAAAGATTATGTTGCTATTATCATTGATCCGATCTATAAGGTGATTACCGGGGATGAAAACAGCGCTGATCAGATGGCGAAGTTCTGTAATCAATTTGATAAAGTTTGCACAGAGCTAGGCTGTGCGGTGATCTATTGCCATCATCACAGCAAAGGCAGCCAGGGCGGGAAGAAGTCCATGGACCGTGCCAGCGGCTCCGGCGTGTTTGCCCGGGATCCTGATGCACTTCTGGACTTGATCGAGCTGGAGACCACTGACGCACTGATGAAACAGGAAGAGAATAAGGCTGTCTGTATGGCCTGTAAGCTCTATCTGGATGCCCATTACAAGTGGCAGGATGACCTTTCCCAGGACGATCTTCTGAGCAGTGTGCAGATGCTTGATTACTGCAAAGCTCGCCTGGATAAATGGCAGATGAAAGCCCTGGAACGGCAGATAGACGCTGCAAAAGCCCAGGTAAAGCAAAAAACAGCCTGGCGGATCGAAGGAACGCTTCGGGAATTCCCGAAGTTTGAACCAATAAATCTATGGTTTGATTATCCGGTACACAGGATGGATGAATCCGGGGCGCTCAGTGATATTCAGCCCGAGGATGAAAAGCCTCTTTATTTAAAAGCAGCCGAAAAAAGGAAAGAAAATGCTAAAAAGAACCGGGAACGAAAATTGAATGAATTTGAAATCGCTTTTCAAAACATTGAATTTGATGGACGGGAAATCTCTCCCGTGGAACTTGCTGAAGCATTGGAAACGACACAAAAAGAACTGCTTTCATGGCTAGGAACTGGTAAGCGACAAAAGAAGGAATTAAGAGAAAAATTTGAAAAGTATACTGGCGAAGATGGGAAAATGTATATCAGAAGAAAGGGTGCGCAAGGTGCGCAAAACCATAGTGATGAGCAGTGCGCACAATTTTGATAATGAGCAGTGCGCACAGGTGAACAATACCGTCTTTGTTACAGTCATGCGCATGTGCGCAAAACCATAGTGATGAGCATATGCGCACTAGGGGGTGCGCAAGACTATATATACATACGTATATATAAAGGTGTGTGCACCCCCACCTACGCAGGGGTAGGTAGTCGTGCGACAGCTTACGCACGACGACCACCCACCCGCGTCGCAGGTGGGCACCATACCTTGAGTACAAAGAGAAAAGAGAGGAGAATTTGGTATGCAAAAAAATTGTCCGTTTACTAATGATTTTTGTTGCGAAGAAAATTGTGGCTTGTTTAATGTGGGAAATGAAAAATGTGCATTTTTATTGATGTCTGAAATCATGGCTTCCAGAACTAAAGAATATAGAACATCGGATTTGGATCCTATTCCTGTAAAGGTGGTTGATTATGATGGCAACTGAATTTTTTATCCCTATGTTCCCGCCGACCGTAACGCACCAGGAAAAGAAAGTGGCTGTGGTACATGGGAAACCAGTATTTTATGAGCCGGCAGAATTAAAAACGGCCAGACAGAAGCTAGAGGCTCATTTGGGGAAATATGTACCGGAAGATCCATACCGGAAAGGTGTAAGGCTGATTACAAAGTGGTGCTTTCCTTCAAACGGGAAACATGCAAACGGAGAGTACCGGATCACCAAGCCAGACACAGACAACCTTCAGAAGCTCTTAAAGGACTGCATGACACATGTGGGCTTCTGGGAAGATGACGCACTCGTAGCCTCGGAGATCGTGGAAAAGTTCTGGTCTGAGATTCCTGGGATATATGTCAGGATTGAAGAACTATGACAGGGCAGGAGACGAAAAGGCTGTGGGAACTTTATCCAGAAGTCAGGTTTCTCTTCGAGGAGTACAATCAGATCCTCCTTGAGGACGATCCTTCCTGGGAGGAGCTCACGGAACGGGCAGAAGCTATGGTAAAGGAGCCGGGCTGTACGGAGATCAAGCAGCAGCTTATTCTGTACACGGTAGCAGAGCTGGAGCGGATAGCGAAGAAAAAGAGTGGAAGATAATGAACAAAATGCGGGAATATGAACGCGGCAGGGAAGACGGTCTTTCCCTTGCGCTGCGGATCGCAAAAGAGGGAGGGATAGAAGCTCTTGAAAAAGAGATACGGTTCCGAAATGTAACAGGGGTGCATACCTCTCTTGCATCAAAAGACCTTGATAAGGCCGCAGAGAAGATAAAAGAGATTACACTGGATACCTTCACGGTGATGAGCGTGGCAGTACTGCATGATGAATTTGGCTTCGGAGAGAAGCGCTGCCCGCGGTATATGGATGGGATCAACAAAGCGGCAGAGTACATTGTAGATGAACTGGCAACCTGGCCGGATTACATAGCCGCAATCAAAGAGCAGATAGGGCTGGATCTCAGAATCCGCTGGGATGGAAGGGAAGTGAGTGCATAACGCTTTAGCCAGGTATCTGAAATACCGGCGGAAGGACGCAACAATTTGTTGAAGAAAGTAATAGAGTCGCCGTATCGTCCGTATACGAGGCCCTGAGGACATATGAGAAAAATGGAGGAGTGTCATGACAAAAAATATTGATGCAGAGGATAGATGTCATCAGTGTAAAAGATGGAAATATAACGACCGCATTGAACGAACTTATGGAATGGGGACAGGTATCTGCCAAGCGGACATGGAACCAAAAGGCTGCGATAGGAGAGCTTGTCTGTTATTTGTAGAAAAGGAGGGCGTACATGCATAAAAACAGTGAGGGGTACTCGGATCCAACGGCAGGAAAAGCAATCGGTGCGGCAGATAAGCCGCCAGAGGTAGTGTCGTGGCTGATCAAGACATTTAAGGAGATTGCTTCCCTGATGGGATATGAGATTGTAGGACGGGTAACGCTGCGGGATAGGAAAACAAAGCGCGAATGGAGATGATAACGGTGGAAATGACCAAGGCACGGCTGGAGGGGTACCGGAGCTGCAAGGAGGAGATCAGGGAACTGCAATATAAGCTGGCCCATC
>DXEG01000048.1 GCA_019115125.1 Candidatus Blautia faecipullorum | reverse complement strand
TCCTGCTTATCGGTTTCCTTCAGAAGGTTGTAGTCGATCTTTGCCTTATATTTTCCGTACTGCTCCAGGTATTTGTCGTCAATACCTGCTTTTGCCGCAATCTCGGTAATCGGCTGCATTTCGCACTCCTGCGCGATCTCAATGTCACTTTTGAATCCCATAAGTATTACCTCCTTTTTTATACACATCTATAAAAACAGGATCTTCCTGTCTTTATCCTGTTATATGGATCCCTGTCATACAGCAGCCTTTCCAAAAGCCTTTAAGGATCCAATGATCACATCCCCCATGACCGCCATATCCTCGGCCTGGAAAGATACAGGGAAATTGTCAGAAAAGAGGATCTGCGAGGAGGGCGGAAATTCCTCATCCCCCTCCCAGAGAATCATCTGTATCTGATATCCGGGATAAATTTCTATTTCATAAGCCGCATCTCCGTGCTTCACCGGCAATGCGTGAAGGTGCTCCATAATAGCCTTGAAATCCGCCAGACGGTTTCCATAGGAGAATGCCAGACGTTTGATGCATCTGCCGTCAAACTGGCGAAGATATACTTCTCCCCAGGGCATTTCCCTGTAGGTTTTCATCTTACCGCTGCCCTCCGTGGCAGCGCCTCCCAAAAGGAAACGAATAGTCAGTATTCTGGCATAAATCATTTCCTCCAGAGGATAATACGCCCGCCCGTCTTCCTGGTGAGACACCTGAAATTCCGGCCATGAAATTTCATATACGGTCCCAAGGAATGTGAGCTGCAGACACCTCCTGTCCGCGTCATAAGGAATCTGAAGCCTGTCCGCAATCTCCTGTGGATCCGCTTTCTGATAAGCTTCCAGATAATGCTCCCAGGGCATCCTTTCCTTGCTGTCTTTCTCGTATCCAAGTTTTTCTCCCACAGAAACAGGATTTTCTCTGTTAGATTTTCTCTCATTTATGTCAGAATTCATTACACACCTCTGTTAAATCTGTATTAAATATTTTACTTCCGCGTCTCTGCCGTACAGGATCCGCCAAAACAGTCTGACTTTGTCCAAATCACCTGTCTGACTTTTATCTCTGCTCTACAGAGGGAAACATAGACGCGTCCGTATGGGGAATAAAACAGGCTCCCACAAATTCGTCCATATAAGTAGGAACTGCCGAAAGCTCCAGATAAGTCATGTTGGACGCAAGCTCATATGTCTTTTTCTCTGCCGGAGTAGACAGAAGCATCAGATAAGCGCCTGTCAGCGAGGAATTACCGATATAATGGAATTTCTCCAGCGGAATATCCGGAAACATTCCAATATTCACAGCATTGCGCATATTGATCCCACTTCCGATTCCTCCTGCCACATACACATCGTCGATCATGGAAACGTCAAAATCAAGAGAAGAAAGCATGGTTCTGATCGCCGAGAAGATTGCTCCCTTCGCGCGAATAAAATTGTCGATATCCACTTCCGTGATTTCTACATCCTTGGTAGTACCGGCCTCCTCCTCAAAGGCGATGACGTAGCTGCCCATTCCATACTGGTCGTGACGTACTCTCTTACCTTCCCTCACGAATTTTCCTTTAGGATTGATAATACCAGTCATAAACAGTTCGCTGATCACATCAATGATACCGGAACCGCAAAGTCCTACAGGCTTCGTTCCCGGCTCCCCTACCACCTTATAAGAAGGCTCCATGGTTTCTTTGTCAATGGTGCATGCTTCGATAGCTCCGTCTGTGGCGCGCATGCCGCAGCTAATGTCACCGCCTTCAAAAGCGGGACCCGCGGAGCAGGCACAGCTCATCATAAAATCTGAATTCCCAAACACAAGCTCGCCGTTTGTTCCAAGGTCAATAAACAGAGAAAATTCCGGTCTGTTCCAGATCATACTCACAAGCGTTCCCGCCGTAATATCACCGCCAACATAGCTTCCGATATTGGGCGCGATAATAATATGAGCGTCATGATTGATCTCAATTCCCACATCAGAAGAAAACAGGGAATTGGTTTTGAAAAACGCAGGTATGTATGGCTCCATGCGAAGATAATCCGCATTAATCCCCGCAAACAAATGATTCATCGTAGTATTGGAGGCTACGCACATTCTGTATATACGGTCCTCAGGGAAACCAACGCTCCTGCACATCTCATGGATCATAGGATTGATTGTTTCTTTGATCACAGCATCCTGAAGCTTTTTCTGCCCTCCTGGCTTTGCTGCCTCAATAATGCGGTTGATCACATCCGCGCCGTATCTGATCTGTCCGTTGCCCGCCGAACTCTTCGCAAGGATTTCTCCGGTCTCCATATTGATCAGAACGGCGGAAACTGTCGTTGTACCGATATCTACCGCCAGCCCTCCGATCACTACTTCCTCTTTGCTGTCAAAGACGTCATATACAAACATATCATCAGGAGTTGTCCGAAGTACGCATTTTACAGAAAATCCGCTTTTTCTGAGAACATCCGGAAGCTTCCGGAGAACAGTATACGGGATCCTTACCCGCTTCAGGTTCAGAAATTTACGAAGAGCCCGGGTCAGTCTTTCTACATCCGGCATCGTATCGTCCAGCGTCGGAACATCCATTTTCACTTCCACAACGTCCAGGCTGTTCCTCAACTCAATCCCTGTCAGCTGTATCTCGCGCTTGGCATTTTCAAAAATGGCAATTTCCTCTCTGGAGCTGAGATCCGCGACCTTCATCCTGCTTTTATAAGCAGACGCGATATCCGGAACAAGCACCTCCACATCCGCAGTGATCTTGCTCATGCACGCAAGACGCCAGCCCTCATCATATTCCTCGTCAGAAATATGAAGGGTCTTTTTCGTGTCCAGTTCTCCGCTTTTTAACTGTACACGGCACTTTCCGCAGGCTCCGTTCCCGGAACAGGGCGCGTCTATGGCCACATTCGCTTCCCGGGCAATTTCCAGAAGATTGTCTCCTGTATTGGCGTACGTTTCTACCACACTGCCGTCTTCAAATGCAAACGTTACCTTAAACATCAGGCAACCACCTTTCTCCCAAAATAAATGAGGGCCGAAGACCGAAGTCTCCAGCCCTCATCACAATTATGTACACTATGAAATCTGTGTCCAGATTTACATTTCAGATTAGATCTCCAGGTAGGAGTCTGCGTACAGGGTGTTTCCTTTAAATACGTCACAGGATTTAATGGTTTCCATAAGACGGTGGTCGTTGGGGTTTACGATAGCGGAGGTAAGACCCTGCATCATAGCCATAGCCACAAGAGCGGAGTCCATGATCGGACGGATGTTCTTAGGCATACCGTTGCTGTTGTTGGAAAGTCCGCCTGTAGAGTTCAGTCCCATATCGGAGAACATCTTGATCGCTTCCAGTACTTCCATCTGCTTTTCCTGCATACCTTTTACAACAACGAACAGCGGGTCGAACCACAGATCCTCTGCCTCCATGCCAAGGCCAAGGCCTCTTTCCAGCATGTTCTGGCAGTGCATCATACGCTCGTCATTATCCGCCGCGATCATGCCTGAAGAGCAAAGAGCAATAACGATCGCGTCATTTGCAGCGGCAAGGTCGATGTTGGAAATTCTGTCTCCGGCATCCGCGGAGTTTACGATGGGTTTTCCTTTGCTTCTGTTATATACAGAAATACCTGCCTCGATTGCTTTTTTGTTGGTTGTATCCAGAGCAAGCGGAACGTTGTCGAATTCGGACTGAAGGAGCTGTACTGCCCACTTCATCAGGTCTTCTCCGTCGTTCTCAGCCGGTCCGATATTTACATCCAGATATGTAGCGCCCGCGTCAAGCTGCTGTTTTGCTCTCATGATGATCGGCTCAGGATCTCTCTCTGCAAAAGCTTTGCTTACAGCCGGTGCTGTTGTTGAAAGTCTCTCCCCAATTGTAATAAATTTTGCCATACTTGTGTTCTCCTTTACATTACTTTATATTATGCCTGCATATCTTTTAAGAACTTCACAAGCTGTACTGCTTCTCTCGGTCCTACGATGATCTCCCATCCCGGAAGCTTCGCTTCCAGATCGCCCTTCAGAACGGCAACTTTGCCCGGGATCACAAGTTTTCTGCATTTTACCTTCGGCTCAACATTTTCCTTGATGAAGTTGGAAATACTTGTGCCGGAGAATTTGCCTGCCGCCCAGGAGGTCAGTACGGAAAGTCCGCCGGCATCGTTGATCACGAAATTCAGCGGAACGCCGGAACGCTCCAGTTCTCCGGATACTACGAAGTAAGTCAGAGCGAAGTCTACGGTAGTCACTACCAGAGAATTCTCGTCTGCTCCGTTCAGCGGATAGATGCCCGGCTCTACCTTCATCGGCTTCTGCGGGTCTGTAAATACATTCTGGCGAAGTCCGTAAAGCGGAAGCGCCTCTGCGTAGGTCATCTCTTCCATTACTACGATGGAACCGTATTTCATCGTAAACAGCGCCGCCAGTGCTGCCTGCATATGCATATCGCCCTTAGCAAGCTTCACAAGATTTACCAGAGACGGATAACCGAAGGTTCTGTCCTGATCCTTCAGAGCCGCGCGGCGAACCAGTACAGTGTTTGCGAACGTTTCTTTTACATCAGCTCCTGTGGTGTCAAGAACAAGGTTCTTGTTGCCAAGTTTTTCAAGCGCTGCTGTGGTATCATATAATTCGTTGATGTCTTTTCCGGATACTCCGAGAACAACGCCTGCCTCTGTGGCTACCGCGTTCATAGCCTCATAGTTGGAAGCGTTGGCTCCATTCAGAACCGGCTTGCTGTCCTTGCATACTTCCAGGGCAGCTTTTGCGATTTCAGGATCTTCGCAGCCCAGGATCAGGGTTCTGCCAAGTCCCTTTGCTTTTTCAACCAGAGCGGTGTATTTAGCGGCGTCTGCATCAGCTCCGCAGTTTACATATACCAGCTCTACATGCATTCTCTCGCCGATACGCTCATAGTCAACTGCCGGAACAGCGGCGATCTTGGCGTCAACCTCTTCATCGCTCATATCTGTGCAGAGAGCGGCTGCATATCTGGTCTTGCTTACAAATGTCTTCTCATGTCTGAACAGAACAGTTTCTCCGCCCAGAGAGAACTCGCCTTCGCCTGTGCCTACCTTGATCGTCTTCATTGGCGGTGCGGTAGCCTCAGAAAGTGTAGCCAGCGCGTCCTCAGACATATGAGGACACTGCTCGATCTGCATAGCGCCCTGTGCAACTTTCATAGCGAAAGCCATACACGTCGGACATCCACATTCCTTACAGTTTTTCTTTGGTGTTAATTTAAAGATCTGAATACCATTCAGTGCCATAGC
>DXEG01000047.1 GCA_019115125.1 Candidatus Blautia faecipullorum | reverse complement strand
GGATGGGTGAACCATACTCATGGAATGTGGATAACTCATCTGGATTTTGTTGTATATGTGTTTTATATCACACAAATACAAAATCAGGATGAGAAACAATTGATTTTAATATTTTATTCTTTACCGCTGCTTTATAAAAGAACTATTTGCCTTTTACTTCAAGAAATGATAAAATAGATTTCGCACGACAGGTGTTCTCTTTCCGCTCAGGAAGGTGTTATTATTTTACATACTGAGGAGGGTATTTATGAATCCAGTTACTATCGTCCTTCTTGTCATCCTCGTCGTACTCATCGGTGCACTGATCGGCCTTTATTTCTGGGGAAAAAAGGCTCAGAAAAAACAAGAAGAACAACAGGCTCAGATTGAAGCCGCAAAACAGACCGTTTCCATGTTGGTAATCGACAAAAAACGACTTCCCTTAAAAGAATCCGGACTGCCGCAGATGGTGATCGACCAGGCGCCTAAGCTTATGCGCCGTACCAAGCTTCCTATCGTAAAGGCGAAGATCGGACCCAAGATTTCTATTCTGATCGCTGACGAAAAGGTTTTTGAACTGATCCCGGTTAAAAAAGAAGTCAAGGCCGAGGTCAGCGGCTTATATATTGTAGGCGTACGCGGCATCCGCGGCCATCTGGAGGCTCCGCCCCAGAAAAAGAAAGGCTTTTTCAAACGTATTTTCAGCAAAAAATAATCAACAAAAAAAGATGCTGTCTTTTCCGGCTTTCCGGCAGAGACGGCATCCTTTTTTTACGTTTTTGCGGCTGCGGCAAGTTGGGACCAGGACGGGACTAGAGCACAAATTCCGGAGAATCCGCGGCCTGGGCTTTCACGGAAAGCGAGCAGTCCGCCACATGCTCCTCATTCATATCCAGAGAATAATCCACTGTCATATTAATGCCGTCCTTTGTTTCCCGCAGGTCCATTCCCGTGGCGGCAATCCCCATCTGAAGAGTTCCGTAAGGAGTGGTATAGTAAGTCATGTTCTTTTTTCCGGGCTCAAACACCATATGTACGTTGACCAGGCCCTGCTTGCGGACCTCCATTCCCCGGGAAGACATTTTTATGTAATTTACCGTGGGCTCCGATCCCTCGTCCAGGATCTCCTCGTAGCGCAGATAATGGCTTCCGTTGCGAAAATAATACTTCCCCGGCACGACAAGCTCAATAGGCTCCTGATCGTCCTCTGTGTTCATCATCTGGAGTCCCCGTACATGTATCAGCACATTTTTATCCATGCGTTTTTCTCTCCTAATACTTTTCAATATCGATCTTCTTGGTCATTTCCACGTCATAGGGCAGAATGGAGTTAGCAAAGGCTTTGAATTTGTCGGCAAGATCGCTGACATAAAAGCGGTAAGGAAATTCCTCCTGCTTCTTTTCCCCGCTGAGAAGGCCTTCCCTCTCAAGAAGCGACGCAAGCTCCAGAGCCGTCTCATATGCCGGGTTCACCAGCCGCACTCCCTCTCCCATAAATTCACGGATGGTGGAGCGTATCAGCGGATAATGGGTACAGCCCAGTATCAGAGTATCCGCTTCCTTTTCCTTAAACTCCTGAAGATATCTGGACACCACCTCCAGCGTCACGGGATCGTGAAGCCATCCTTCCTCCACCAGAGGGACAAAAAGAGGGCAGGCCTTACTGATCACCGTGATCCCGGGATCCAGCTTTTTCAAAAAAGCGGCGTGGATCCCGCTGCCGATGGTTCCCTCTGTTCCGATTACGCCGATCTTTTTATTTTTTGTCTCCTGGGCGGCCACTCTGGCTCCCGGCTCGATCACTCCCAGAATGGGAATGTCGAATTCGTTCCGGACCTCGTCCAGGGCAAAGGCGCTTGCCGTATTGCACGCGATGACGATTGCTTTTACCTGCTGCTCCAGCAGGAAATGTATGATCTGCCGCGAATAGCGGATAACGTTTTCTTTTGATTTGTTTCCATAAGGCACCCTGGCTGTATCCCCGAAATACACGATCTTCTCCGAGGGCAGATTCCTCATGATCTCTCTGGCCACTGTGAGGCCGCCCACCCCGGAATCAAATACGCCCACAGGCGCGTCTCTGTCTGGCTTCATATTTCGCTCTCCTTATCTTTCATCAGCCTTATCATATCACCAATCCAGGGCTTTCGCAAGCCAGAAGGAAAGCCTGGGCGGCTGCTCCCTGTTTTCTCCCGCACCATCTCCGTCTGCCCCCGTCTCCTCTTCGTTTTCCGCGGGACGCGCGAAGCAAAACTCCGGATATATGGAGCCCCACCATGCCAGAGGAGCCTTTCCGGGATAAGGTTCACAGATTCCACCTCCCATAATTCCCGCAGCCGTCAGACCCGCCAGAGCGGATATCATTATTCTGTTTCTTTTATCTTTCATCCAGGGCAGAAGACCCTTTCCACTGATTTTTTTACCGTACAGCCATTTCATAAACTCTGTCTCAACCTCCTGATCCCACCGGCTTTTTCCGGTGTTATCCCAAGTATTGTCACATTTTCTGAAATGTATACCGTTACTGTTCAGCCATACAGATGTCCGTTTATGAGTAAAACAGTGGCGTTAGCCACAGTAAGCACGCAGTGCGGTTTTACGAATGGCGCGGGCTGAACTGTTACTATCCCTGATACAGGAAATACCTGTCTGCTTGACAGAAGGCATATCACATTGACATCAGGAATTTATGTATTTATAATCACTTGTAACAGTTCGTAAGTTATCATAAATAAATGCAAACACTTATTTATGATAACTTACGAACTGTCACTTACGGATGTTAATTATTTTATTTCATATAGAATGCAGGAGGAAAAGGTAAATGAAAAACGAGCTCACACGGGGGCCTGTCATGAAAACCATGATCTGGTTCGCCGTTCCGATGATACTGGGGGATCTTCTCCAGCAGTGCTATAACATCGCCGATACCATAATCGTAGGAAGATTTCTCGGGGCGGACGCCCTGGCAGCGGTAGGCTCCTCCTTCTCGCTGATGACCTTTCTCACCTCCATTCTTCTGGGACTGGCAATGGGAAGCGGAACGGTTTTCTCCATCCGCTTCGGAGAAAAAGATATGTCCGGTTTAAAGGAAGGCATCCTTGCCTCCTTTGTCCTGCTGGGAGCCGTCACGGTTTTTTTGAATATCGTTATTTATGCGGGCATCGACTGGATCATCTGGTTTCTGCGGACGCCTGCCGGTCTTACCGGACTGATGAAGGAGTATCTGGCGGTTATTTTTTCAGGGCTGGCCGGTATTTTTCTCTATAATTTTTTCGCCTCCCTGCTGCGGTCTCTGGGGAACTCTGTGGTTCCTCTGGTATTTCTTGCCGTTTCCGCCTGCCTGAACATCGCTCTGGATCTGTGGTTTGTGGCCGGACTGGGACGGGGCGTAGCCGGAGCCGCCCAGGCCACGGTAATCTCCCAATATATTTCAGGCGTAGGCATTGCCGTTTATACGAGAGTAAAATTCCCCTGGCTTTTCAAAAAAGAGGGACAGATCCGTCTGCGCGTGGAAAGGATAAAAGAGATCACCAGCTTTTCCTCTCTGACCTGTCTTCAGCAGTCTATTATGAATCTCGGGATCCTGGCCGTGCAGGGACTTGTAAACAGCTATGGAGCCACGGTCATGGCCGCCTTCGCCGCCGCGGTAAAAATAGACGCCTTCGCCTATCTTCCCGTCCAGGATTTCGGAAACGCCTTTTCCATCTTTGTGGCGCAGAATTACGGCGCCCGGAAAACAGACCGCATCCGTAAGGGAATACGGACCGCGGCCGCTGTTTCCATAGTCTTCGGCGCTCTCATCTCCCTCTGCGTTTTTATCCTGGCAGAGCCTCTGATGACGCTCTTTATCGACAGCTCGGAGACAGCGGTGATCGCGGAGGGCGTCCGCTACCTCCGCATTGAGGGCGCCTTCTATTATTTGATCGGTCTTTTGTTCCTGTTTTACGGCCTTTACAGAGCCCTGGGAAAACCCGGGATGTCCGTGGTCCTCACCATTGTCTCTCTTGGTACCCGGGTCGTTCTGGCCTACGCCCTTTCCGCGGTCCCTTCCATCGGTACGACGGGCATATGGCTGTCCGTACCGATCGGCTGGTTCCTGGCTGACGGGCTTGGCGCGGTTTACTATTTCCTGAAACGAAAAAAGCTTATTTCCTGAATGTCCGTAAGCCCGGGACAGATCATGCTCCGTCCCGGGAATTAAGATACACCTGAATTCCTTTTTCCTCCTGGACGATCACCGGAAGCTCCATCAGGGTTCCGTCCTGATACCACTGATGATAGGCCTGGCGGAGGGTTACTCCCTCCTTCTGATCTCCCGGAAGACGGTTTTCCAAAAGCCCTGTGAGATACTCTCCCGCTGAGGTTCCTCCGCTGTCCCAGGCAAGCACGGAGCCCGGATCCTCTGTCACAAAAAGATAAACATTTTCTCCCATGAATGGTTCCTGCTTCAGATATGAGAACAGCTCCCGCCACCGGCCGCTTTCCCTCAGGGAATTTCCCAGCAGGATCACCTGCACATGGCTGATATCGAGATATTTTTCCTGGGAGCGGTCATAAATTTCCTCTATTTCCTCAAAATCCTTTCCTTCTATGGACAGCACCGAAACACTTCCGTTTTCTTCCGGCTTTTCCTGTCCTGTAGCCTGGGGAAGATCCGGCATTCCATAATCCACGGTAAATCCCTGCTCCGATACATTTATCCCCAACGCCAGGGGATACATCCTCTTTTCCGGCTCAATGGCCGCGCAGCCGCTCAGACACAGAAGAAAGGCCAGTATCGCCAGGGACGCCGCGGCCGTCCTTTTTCTCCGTCTTTTTGTCCCCAGGAAAGCCATGCAGAGCTGGATCAGAAGAAGCCCCGGAACAAAAATATAAGCAAGATAAAAGCCATAATAATCACGGATTCCCTGGCCTCCCGCCCTGACTGCCGAAGCGGCAAAAACGGCGGCCGGGAGCCACCAGCGGCCGGAGCCCAGACGGGCTCTCATGGTGATCTGCCGCCCGTAATGAAAAAGACTCCCCAGTGCGAAAAGCAGACTGTACAGCAGAAATCCCATCCACAGCACATCAAATCTGGCCAGAACATTTCCCGGAAGATCCGCTCCCGCCATCAAAGGAAGCACCGGATAAGGCTCCGCCTTCAGTCTCTCCCAGCCAAGTACCGCCGGAAGAAGAAGCAGCGCCGCCGCCAGGATCCCGCACAGCGTCGCCACGCCGAAGATCAGTGTTTTTCCCGCCTTCCCTCTTTTCTCCACATCCTTCAGCCCAAAGGGCAGAAGTCCTGTTCCCGCGAATCCGCAGAGTACCTTATAGCAGTTATTCAGAACCGCGGTGCCGCCGGCCCGGGACGTCTCCGCCATTTCCCGCAGATAGGACATCCGGCTCTGTCCCAGACAGAGCGCCAGCATCAGAAGAACTCCCCAGAGGAGGATTCCTCCTGACACCTCCGCCATTCTGCCTCTGCGCTGCATGCCTCTTCCCGTTCCGAAGCTGCACACCGCCGCGGCCAGAAGAGCGATCACACTTCCGGAAATTCCCGTGACCAGTACGGAGGGGATCAGTTCCGCCATCAGATTCAGGAGATACCCTCCTGTAAGGATCACATAGCTTAAAAAGAAGACGCCCGCGGCTCTCCCGGCCGCGGCCCCCAGAGATTTTACAAGATCTGTATACCAGGGAACCATCCTGAGAAGCAGAAGAACATAGACAGACAGAACCGCCGCAGCCAGAAAAACACCTATAATGCCCGATTTTCCCATTACCTGCCCTTCTCCCGGAAGACACAGAAGAAAAGGAGCCAGGAAGGCAAGAATCATCTGCCGGTAAAGCTGGCGGTGGGAGATCCTGTTGTTTTCCGCGAATTTCATCCTTCATCCCTCCTTTTCAGCCTCAGCTTTTCCTCCTGCCTGGAGTAAACAGGCCGTTTTTTTCTTTTACGGAAGGGAGGCCGCAGAATTCCTTCCCCGGCCCCTCCCGCGTCCTCCCGCTTTACAAAGGGCATCAGATAGGGCATACCGAAGCTCAGCAGCCCGGCCAGATGAGCCACTGTCAGATAGATTCCGAGGACGATCCCATATATTCCCAGATATCCCCCCAGGAACAGGAACATATATTTCAAAAGCCGGAAGGCAGAGGCAAATTCCTCATTGGGGATCACCATACTCCCAAGGGCTGTCAGAGCTACGATCATCACTACAATGGGACTGACCAGATTCGCCGTTACGGCGGCCTGCCCCACGATCAGCCCTCCCACGATCCCTATGGTGCTTCCCAGAGAGCCGGGGATCCTCACGCCCGCCTCTCTGATCAGCTCAAAGGCAAGCTCCAGAAAAACCAGCTCCACCACGCTGGAAAAGGGTACGCCCTCCCTGGCCTCCGCGAAGGAAAGGATCAGATTCGCCGGAAGGATCTGCGTATGAAACCGTATAACCGCCAGATAAAGGCCCGGAAGAAGGGTGGCCGCCAGCAGAGCCAGGTAGCGCAGCGCCCGCAGAAAGGACGCCATTTCAAAATGGTGATACCAGTCCTCGCTGCTCTCCATAAATCCGCTGAAGGAGCTGGGGAGGATCAGCGCGTAGGGAGAATTGTCGCAGATGACCACAATCTTCCCGTTCAGCAGCTCCTGCGCCGCCCTGTCCGGCCGTTCTGTAGTCTGATATTGGGGAAACGGAGAATACCAGGGTTCCTCCGTAAGCTGCTCCAGCATCCCGCTGTCCAGTATCCCGTCAATTTCATATTCCTCCATCCGGTTTTTCAGCTCCTCAAGCAGCTCCTCATGGACAAGATCGTCGATATAGAGGATCTGGACCATGGTCTGCGACCGGGTCCCCACTGTCATTTCCTCTACCTTCAGCCTTGTATCCCGGATCCTTTTTCGCACCAGGGCTGAGTTCGTCTTTACCGCGTCAGAGAATCCTTCCCGGGAGCCCCGGATCACCTTCTCTGTTTCCGCTTCGGACACGCCCATATTGGGATATCCCTTGCTGGAGATCTTCATAGCCTGGTCGTAGCCGTCCATAAAGAATATGGCGTTCCCCGCGAGAAGAGCCGCAAAAGCAGCTTCCATGTCCGGAAGCTTCTTCACGTCGGCGATTCCCAGACTGTTGTTTTTTACAAACTCCTGAATATGCTCCGGCGAAACCTCCCAGAAATGGTTGACCATCTTCCCAAGGGCGGAATCGTCCAGCATCATGTTGGACACGGCCACTTCTATATATACCATCAGACAGTCCACCTTCGGCCCGTCTCCCAGCCTCATGGGACGTATGAGAATATCCGCGCAGTTTTCGCAGCGTTTTCTGATGTATGCTTCGTTTTCTCTGAGATTTGTAGAGATTTTTGTTTTTTTCATTTTACCTGTTTACTCCATATGAACCAATATCCAAAAAAAGAGAGACACATCTCGTATCTCTCTTATCATAACCTTTTTATGCTGTTTTATTTATTATATCTGCTTTTTTCTGATTTTACGGTTCTTCCCTGATAGACCGTATGATCGCTTCCCTCTGGTTTTCGATATGGCGGTAGGATATCTCCTGGGCCTTCTCCACGTTTCTCTCCCTGAGAGCCTGGTATATCTCCTCATGCTCCTTTACAAGGATTTTCCTGGTGGCTTCGTCCTTGAGATATTCCACCCGGTAGCGGTAGATCTGTTCCCGGAGATTATTCAGAACCTGAGTCAGCCTTCGGTTGTCCGAGGACTGATAGATCACCTCGTGAAAATCCACATCCGCCTCCGCCAGCTTCACCAGATTTCCGTCCTCCGTCATACTCTCAAATCTGCGCGCCGCTTCGTGGAGCTTTTCAAGCTGTTCCTCCGTCATGCAGGCGCAGGCTTTTTGGATGGAAAGATTCTCCAGGGCGTTCCGTACCTCCAGTACGTCGTTCAGATCCTTTTCCGTGATATTGGCCACCTGGGCGCCTCTTCTGGGGATCATCACCACAAGACCCTCCAGCTCCAGCTTACGCATGGCTTCCCGGACCGGAGTCCTGCTGACCCCCAGCCGGTCCGCGAGAGCGATCTCCATAAGCCGCTCTCCCGGCTTCAGCTCTCCCTTGAGGATCGCCTTCCGCAATGTATTAAAAACCACGTCCCTTAACGGCAGATATTCATTCATGTCAACCGAAAAATCATTCATCCTCTGTACCTCCTCTGCGGTTGTAGATCCTGGCTGCGAACACGGTTTTCGCCAGACCGCTTTTCTTCAGATCCTCCGCCGCCGCGTAAAGCATTCTTTTATCGTCAAAGATCCCGAATACCGTAGGCCCGCTTCCGCTCATCATCGCCTTCAGAGCGCCCCTCTCCTCCATGAAGTCCCTGATCTGACGGATAACCGGATATTTTGCGGTGATCCCCGGCTCAAAAACATTTTCCATTTTTTGTGTCAGACCGTACAGATCGCCTCCGGAAATATCCTGAAGCATACCGTCGATATCCGGATGCCTGCCGATTTTTTCAAGATTCAGATTTTCGTAGGCGGTCTTGGTGGAAACGCTGACGGCAGGCTTGCCGATCAGCACATAGCAGTCGGGAAGCGGGGCCAGAGGCGTAAGCTTCTCTCCGATTCCTTCCGCCAGAGCCGTTCCCCGCATAACGCAGTATGGAACGTCGGCCCCTATTTTTACGGCGCGCTTCATCAGCTCCTCCTCGGTAAGACCCAGGCGGAAGAGACGGTTCACCCCCACAAAGGCGGCGGCGGCGTCCGAGCTGCCTCCGGCCATGCCGGCGGCTACCGGGATCGCCTTTGCCAGTTTCATACTGAGCCCTTCTTTTATCTGAAACTCATCCATCAGAAGCTTCGCGGCCCTGTACGCCAGATTTCTATCATCACAGGGAATATACGGCAGATTCGAAGACAGAGATATCCCCGGCGTCTGTTTCTTCCGGATATCCAGCGTGTCATACATCCTTATGGTCTGCATGATCATTCGCACCTCATGATACCCGTCCTCTCTTTTCCGGATCACATCCAGTCCCAGATTGATTTTTGCCATTGCCCTCAGCCGCATATGCTTTCCCTCTGTCCTTTCGTATTTTCAGAATCTCATATGTATTTTGTATACGCGTTCATGTACTTTGTATACAATTTTCCTTTTTATTTTATATGATTCTCCGGATAATTTCAATAACCATTCTTTGGATTTCCTACTCCCCGACTTTTTTTATCAGCAGCAGCGGCTGGCTGACCTCGATATCCTCACTTTCCAGATCGTTTCTTTCACGGATTTCTTCCACTGTGGTATAAAATTTTTTCGCGATATCCCAGAGCGTATCCCCCGGTTTTACCATATAGACGGTGATCCCCGGCATACTGCGCACCTTCTCCATGTCCAGAGGCTCTTCCTCCACCTTGTCGATGATCATTTCCTCCATGCGGCTTATCACAAGGACATTCAGGCTGACGGTGGCTTTGACCTCGATCTCGTTGCTGTCCACCATGGTCGTGGACATCTGCTCCAGATCCGCATGGAGATGATAGTCGCTGTCCTCCGTGATTCCCCGGGCTTCCACCACATGAGTAAAGGGGATCATGGCGTCCATGGAATAGAAGGGCATATCGTCGTTTCCCACAATATACAGGATCTTCATATGCACGATACCCTCCGCCTGGATACCGTCCTTTACTATTTTTGTCTTATCGACCTTCACCCTCCCCTGTCCATGACAGATCTGGAGGATTTTCCCCTGGGTCTCCTTCACCCCGATCCGGTCGGCCAGACGGCATTTGCTAAAGTTTCTGATCAGAAGGCTCTCCAGGGCCTCCCTCTTTCCCCTGGGCACGCACTGACAGAAGGGAGAGTAAACGTCCAGTATCACCTCATGGTCCTCTTCCCGGTACAGCTTCATATCCAGCTCGATCACCACATCAGCCAGCAGAAGCCGTTCCTCTCCGTCGGCGTCCGGTTTCACCTCCACTGTCTGATGTATCACGGAAGCCTCCATGTTGGGGATCATATCCGACGTACAGCCACCGCATTCTACCTCTCCGTTAAAGGGAACCGAGTATTCCAGCCACTGCAGGGAGCTGCCTTCGTCGTCGCCGATATACAGCACAAAAACAAACAGTTCTCCCTTTGCCCTGATCATACCGTCCTCCGGTCTCAAATCCAGTCCCCGTACCTCTACCGTATGCCAGATCAGCTCGGCAATATTAGGCTTATTGGAGGCCAGCGTGATCTCCTCCTTTTTCCGAAAGGTATCCTTTTTATGTACGGCAAGACTCAGAAGCCGCATGGCTTTTGTTTTTACCGACAGCGTATCGTCCTCCAGGGCCGCGGGAAGGCGGATTCCCGTCAGCTCATCCACTACGGCGTAAAAGGTAACAACCGCCTTAATATTCAGCTTTCTCGAGTGTATCAGATACAGGCTGAGATCCTCGATCTCCCATTTCAGGCACATTTTATCCCCGCTGACGATCCCTTCCAGATTCAGAGTCTCCTCCACCGGAAGCTTTGCCGAAAGACTGCAGACCCGTCCCTCTTCTTCCGCCACATAGAGCAGATCCACGTTCAGATTTCCCTTCAGAAACGCGTGACCGTCGTTCAGACGGACCTCCTCCATAGCGACCTCCCCTTTGTTCTGGATCATCCGCCCGATATCCGGCTTTACATCCGGCACATTATAATCCATATCAAAGGTAACCTGACTGGTCGCCCTGCTTTTTACACGCAGCATCTGAATATCTTCTTTTCTTAACTCCACTATGATTTTCCTCCTGATCATTACTGAAACTGCACCGGCTCCTCCCGGTACTTTGTTTTCACTGCAATATAGGGATAGGAAGGCTCGCCGCTCTGACTGCTCCTGGAAGGACCGATAAGCTTTGTCTCAAAAAAGACCGCTGTAGAAGACATGGACAGCTCCGTCACCTGGATGCTGTAGCCGCCGCTCATCTGCCTGCCGTAGCCCTTTATCAGATACATATCTTCCCCGCTCTGGTAAACCATCTGAAACTCCGCCGCCTTTTTTTCCTCGATCAGTACAGCAGCCTCCCGGGGAATCTGCCCGCCGTCCACCACAGTGTAGTCCAGCGGAGTACGCTCCGCCTCCTCAATACGTATCACCCGGCATCCGCTGAGCATCAGGAAGACTGCCGCGATCCAGAGCAGGAAGACTGCTTTTTTCATAAAGCCACCCCAAACTGTTCCTTAGTATGTATTCTATGTGGAAGAAAAAAGATTTATTGCAAGTATTTTCTAAAGTTAGTATAATTATTTGTAGCAGTTCAGCTCATACCATTCGTAAAACCGCACTGCGTGCTTACTGTGGCTAACGCCACTGTTTTACTCATAAATAGGCGCTCAGCTCATACAGATGTCCGTTCGCAAAAACATGCAAGCATGTTTTATGCTTCCCGATCACTGTATGGCTGAACTGATACAATATTATAAAGAGGTAGAAGCTATGATACGTTTTATACTGGTGGTGATTACTGTCGTGGGATTTCTGATCCTTTCTATACCTGTTCTCCTAGCGGAATGGATCCTGGGGAAATTCTCTCCCCTGAAAAAGGATATCAGCTCTCTCCGGCTGATCCAGGCCGTATTCCGTTTTATCCTGTGGATCGCAGGCACGAAGATCACCGTGATCGGCGGGGAAAATGTCCCCAGAGATACCCCTGTGCTCTATATCGGCAACCACCGAAGCTATTTCGATATTCTTCTGACATATACACGCTGTCCGGGACGTACCGGATATGTGGCAAAAAAGGAAATGGAGAAATATCCCCTCCTGTCCAACTGGATGAAATACCTCCACTGTCTTTTTCTTGACCGCAAAGATATCAAACAGGGCCTGAAGACGATCCTTACCGCCATTGACAAGGTAAAAGCAGGCATATCCATCTGTATTTTTCCGGAGGGAACCAGAAATAAAAATCCTGACGAGACAGAGCTTCTTCCCTTTCATGAGGGAAGCTTCAAAATCGCCACAAAAACCGGCTGTCCCATTATCCCGGTGGCTATGAACAACACGCCGGAAATCTGGGAAGCGCATTTCCCCAAAATAAAGCCCTGCCATGTGGTGATCGAATACTGTCCTCCCATCTATGTGAAGGATCTGGACAAAAAAGAACAAAAGCATCTGGGAAGCTACACCCAGAATATCATCCGGGAAACCATAAAGAAAAACCAGCCCCTGGTGTGAGCCTGGCTTGATATGATTCCTCTTAAACAGACAAGGCAAATATACCAAGTCTGCTTAAGGGGATTTTTATATCGCGGCTACAGAAGACGGCCCGCGATCCACACAGACGCAATGATACCCGCGAGTGTAGCCGTCAGCGCCCCCGCCAGCGTATATCTGGTCTTCTGCACACCCACGGAGCCGAAATAGACGCTCATGCAGTAAAAAACGCTCTCCGTGGAGCTCAGGATCAGGCTGGCGGTCAGCCCTGTGAGCGAATCTGTTCCAAATTCTTTAAAAATATCAAGAAGAAGTCCCGACGCCGCGCTGGAGGAAAACAGCCGTACAAGAGCCAGCGGAACAATCTCAGGAGAAATTCCCAGGGCGGCGGTAGCCTTTCCCAGAAGCGATCCCAGAAAATCCAGAAATCCGGAGGCTCTCAGAACACCCACACCGGTCATCAGACCGATCAGAGTGGGGATCAGTCCCGTGACAATTTTGAGCCCCTCCCCCGCCCCTTCCAGAAAATCCCGGTAAATATCTCTCTTTGATAAGAGTCCATACCCCACCACATAAAACAGCACGAGCGGAATCATCATGCTGGAAAGAAATGAAATGATCTTCATGGAAGCCTCCCCCTTCTGTCCGCGATTTTGCAGAAAATCAGCGCCGCCCCTGTGCTCACCGCGGTGGCAAGGATCGCGGGGCCCACGATGGCGGCCGGATTTACGCTGCCGTACTGGGTACGGTAGGCGATCATATTCACAGGGATAAGCTGCAGAGAAGAAACATTGATGATCAGAAAGGTACACATTTCATTGCTGGCAATTCCCTTTTTCAAAGCCGGCGCCCCTGTTCTTCTGCGCTCCTCCTCCAGCTTCGCCAGCTCCCGTATGGCGATCAGCCCCGAGCTGGTGCTGGCCCAGGAAAGCCCCAGGCAGTTGGAAAGGAAGTTCAGACAGATAAATTTCCCGGCCCTGGAATCCGGATCCATCCGCGGAAACAGAAACCGCAGCAGGAACCGGAACTTTCCCGCAAGTCCGGCTACCAGACCTGTATTCTCCGCGATCTTCATAATACCTGTCCACATGGCTGTGACGCCCGCCATGGAAATGCATAGGCTCACCGCTTCCCCGGAGGACGCGATCACCGCCTCCGTCACCTCTTTCAGATTCCCGGTCAAAGCTCCGTAAACAATCCCCACCAGGATCATTCCGCCCCACAGATATGCCATGGAAAACACTCCGCACGAATTATATTCCTCATATCTTATTCCTGAAGGGGAGCGGACAGAACCTTATTTACGCTGTTCTGTGACCGCTCTGAGATACTGGGATATCTGATTTTTCCGGGCTTTCATAATTACGCGGTTTGAGTCGCAAGATGTCTGTACTCTATACAGCATCGATTTTTGGTTTTTTACATATTGAGCACAATATAGGCATATGCTATAATAAGCACACAAAGTAAAAAAATGCCTTTTCATAATTAGGAGGTGCAGGGGTGAGGGAGAAAAAAAGCCGATATACAGAAGCACAAAATAAAGCAACCCAAGCATATTTAAAAAAGAACATGGAGCAGGTGAGATTTTGGGTAAAGCAGGGAGAAAAAAGGCACTACCAGGAGGCCGCCGCCGCTATGGGTTTAAGCATGGCACAGTTTTTCTTAAATGCGGCAGATGAAAAAATAGAAAGAGAGGTTGTAAAGAATGAGTAATAGAGAATATGCGCACCAGTTATTAGACAAAGTGCCGGAAAGCAAAATCTTCTATATTGTGGGAATTTTAGAAGGCGCGGCAATCCCGGATGAAGAGCCAAACGCGGAAACGCTGGCGGCCTTTGCAGAAGTTGACGAAATGAAGCGGACGGGCGCCGGTGAACATTTCAGCGGATCCACAGAGGATTTATTTAACATGATTCTGGAGGGCTGAAGATGTTAAAACTAAACACATCCGGCAAATTTAAAAAGGACTTGAAAATGTGCTCCAAGCGCGGATACAATTTGAAGTTGTTGGAGGATATTGTTAATACACTGCGTATTCCTGAAAAACTGCCTGAAAAGAACAAAGACCATTATTTAACGGGAAATTATAAAGGGCGTAAAGAATGTCATATTGCGCCGGACTGGCTGTTGATTTACGAAATTTCTGATGATGAATTGTATCTTGACAGAACGGGCACTCATTCCGATTTATTCAAATAACAGATATCAAATATATCCTTCTTTAAGTGTCAGCTCTATATGAGGGCGCATTGAGAAATATGGTATATAGCAAGCAAAAAACAGCCGCAAAAACAATCGTAAAAAAATACGATTGTTTTTGCGGCTGTTTTTGCGTATAATATAAACAGTAAAATTGAAAAGGATGGACAATCATGCGTGAAACGAGAACAACAGAATTTAAAGAAAAAATTACAAATACATTTTTAAAAACAGTAAGCGCCTTTTCAAATTATGATGGCGGAGAAATACTTTTTGGTATTGATGACAATGGTAATATCAAAGGACTGTCAGATGTAAAACAAGCGTGTCTGGATATTGAAAATAAAATTAATGACAGCATTACTCCGCAGCCTGATTATACGTTGGAACTGCAGAATAATGAAAGAACGGTAAAGCTGACTGTAAAAAGCGGGCATCAAAAGCCGTATTTATACAAATCAAAAGCATACAAGCGAAATGATACTGCAACAATAGAGGTTGACACATTGGAGCTGTCAAGACTTGTTTTAGAGGGAAAAAATATCAGCTTTGAGGAATTGCCGTGTAAAGAGCAAGAACTGACCTTTGATACCCTATGCCAGAATTTAAAAAAATACATTCAAATCGACACCTTTAATCAGGATACCTTGAAAACACTGAATTTATATAATAATACCACTGGATACAATAATGCGGCTGGTATTTTGGCGGATAAAAATTCTTTTCCGGGAATTGATATAGTGAGGTTCGGTGAAAATATCAGCGTTATTCATAAGCGAGCCACATTCGATCATAGATCCATTTTGGCAGTCTACGAAAAAGCATCAGAGGTATTCAAAGATTATTATCAACATGAAGAAATACAAGGTACCGACCGGATTAAGGTAGAAAAAATACCGGAAGCTGCGTTTAGAGAAGCAATCGCAAACGCTCTGATCCACAGAACGTGGGATGTAGAGTCACAGATAAAAGTCTCGATGTTTCATGACCGAATAGAAATTATTTCTCCGGGAGGACTGCCGTCTGGAATAACAGAAGATGAGTATTTGTCGGGAAAACTTTCGGTTCTGAGAAATAGAAATCTTGCAAATGTATTTTACAGGCTTGGGTTTGTCGAAATATTCGGTACAGGGATTACACGGATCAAACAACTATATGAAGAAAGCCTGAATCAGCCGGATTTTGAAGTGTCGGAAAATACAATTATGATTGTGCTCCCAGTTTTTGAGAAAAACCAGAATTTAACGGAAGATGAAAGAAAAATATATAAGCTTTTGAGCCGGACCATACTGAAATCAATTAGCGAGATTGCTCCTTACACCCCGTTTGGCAAATCAAAGACAACACAGTTACTAAAAGAGATGTGTAAAAAAGGTGTTGTAAAAATTGAAGGCAGGGGCAGAGGGACTAAGTATGTGATAAAATAGTTGCCATGACGAAAACTGATAATGTAAACCTGCTGACAAAAGTCGAGACCTTTCAGCAAATTTCTAAAAAGAAGCCGCTGCTCCGGCAGATTATTCATCTGCCTTCGCAGCGGCTTCTCCTGTCTTATTTTACATATACCTTGTCCAGATTCCAGATATCGTTTACGTACTCCTCGATAGTTCTGTCAGAGGAGAATTTACCGCAGCAAGCGGTGTTCATCATGGCCATTCTCGCCCAGCGTTTTTCATCCTTATACGCTTCTTCCACACGCTCCTGAGCCGCGGCATAGGAACGGAAGTCAGCCAGGATAAAGTACTGGTCTGCTTTGTCAAAGCCCTTTGTATGCAGAAGAGAATCATAAATATCGCGGAACAGCTCTGTATCGTTGGAGAAGGTTCCGTTGATCAGCTCCATCAGTACCTGGCGGATCTCGCTGTCCGTATTGTAGATCACATGAGGATCATAGCCGCCGTTGTTCTCATAATTGATGACTTCATCAGAGCTGAGACCGAAGATAAAGGCGTTTTCTTTTCCTACCTCCTCAACGATCTCCACATTTGCGCCGTCCATGGTTCCAATAGTAGGAGCTCCGTTCAGCATGAACTTCATGTTTCCTGTTCCGGAAGCCTCCTTGCTTGCAGTGGAGATCTGCTCGGAAACATCCGCCGCCGCGAAGATCATCTCCGCGTTGGATACACGGTAGTTCTCAATAAATACAACCTTGATCTTATTGTCAATGGATCTGTCGTTGTTTACCACATCCGCAACAGCGTTGATCAGCTTGATGATCTTCTTCGCGCGGGCATAGCCTGCGGAAGCCTTGGCGCCGAAGATAAATGTTCTGGGATAGAATTCCATTCCCGGATTTCTCTTGATCTTATCATAGAGATAGATCACATGCAGAATATTCAGAAGCTGGCGCTTGTACTCATGAAGTCTCTTAACCTGAACGTCAAAGATTGAATGAGGATCTACCTCCACGCCGTTGTGCTCCAGAATATATTTCGCGAGACGCTGCTTATTCTGGAACTTGATATTCATAAACTCCTGCTGGGCTCTCTCGTCGTCCACATAAAGCTTCAGCTTGCTGATCTGAGAAAGGTCTGTGATCCAGTCCGGGCCGATATGGTCTGTCACCCAGTCTGCCAGAAGCTGGTTTCCGTGAAGCAGGAAACGTCTCTGGGTAATGCCGTTGGTCTTATTGTTAAACTTCTCCGGCATCATCTCGTAGAAGTCTCTCAGCTCCTGGTTTTTCAGGATTTCTGTGTGAAGCTGCGCAACGCCGTTTACAGAGAAGCCTGCAACAATGGCGAGATGAGCCATCTTCACCTGGCCGTCATAGATGATAGCCATTTTCTTGATCTTCTCGTAATTGCCCGGATATTTTGCCTGCACTTCTATGATGAAGCGGCGGTTGATCTCCTCGATGATCTGGTATACACGGGGAAGCAGTCTGGAGAACAGCTCGATGGGCCATTTTTCCAGAGCCTCGGACATGATCGTATGGTTGGTGTAAGCCACGGATTTTGTAGTAACCTCCCATGCCTCGTCCCATCCCAGGCCTTCCTCGTCCATGAGGATACGCATCAGCTCGGCTACGGCTACGGTCGGATGCGTGTCGTTCATCTGGAATACCGCTTTTTCATAAAGCTTTCTGATGTCGCCGTGCTGTTTTTTATATTTCGCGATAGCTGCCTGAAGGCTGGCGGATACGAAGAAGTACTGCTGTTTCAGACGCAGCTCCTTTCCTGCCATATGATTATCGTTGGGATAAAGAACCTCGACGATATTGCGGGCAAGGTTTTCCTGCTCCACAGCCTTCTTATAATCGCCCTTATCAAAGGAATCCAGTCCGAAATCCACAATGGGCTCCGCGTCCCAGATACGCAGCGTATTTACGATATTATTGTCATATCCCAGGATCGGCATATCATAGGGAACGGCTTTTACCGCCTGATATCCCTCGTGCACAAAACGGTTGGAACCTGTAGCGGGATCATATTCCACCCGCACATATCCGCCGAAGTGTACTTCCTTGGCATATTCCGGGCGGCGCAGTTCAAATGGATATCCGTTTTTCAGCCAGTTATCCGGAACCTCTACCTGGAAGCCGTCCTTGATCTCCTGTTTGAACATACCATAATGGTAACGGATTCCGCATCCGTAAGCGCAGTAATTCAGAGTCGCCAGAGAATCCAGGAAGCAGGCCGCCAGACGTCCCAGACCGCCGTTTCCAAGAGCCGGATCCGGCTCCTGATCCTCAATGACGTTCAGATCCAGTCCAAGCTCGTCCAGAGCTTCCTTCACCTCATTATAAGCGGTGAGGTTCAGAAGATTGTTCCCCAGAGCGCGGCCCATAAGAAACTCCATGGACATATAGTATACGATCTTAGGATCCTGTTCCTTAAAGGCATTCTGCGATTCAAGCCAGTTGTCAATGATGACGTCCTTTACCGTGTAGCTTACCGCCTGGAAAATCTGCTCCTGTGTAGCTTCCTCCAGGGTCTTGCGGTAAAGAAATTTTACATTTTCTTTTACGCTTTCTTTGAAAGCTTCCTTTTTGAACTGCTTATTAATCATATTTTCTCCTCCTACAGTCTGGTAACACCGAAAACGACGTTCTCCTTATTGATATTCCATTCCTTTACATAGCCGTCTGTTTCGCCCAGATTCATTTCCTCTGCCAGTACCTCAGACATGATCTCTTCCCTGTGGTTCGTCATAATCTCCGCGATCCGGTCGTTATCCTTCGCGGAAACGCGGATTTTATCCATCACCTCAAAGCCTGCCTCTTTTCTCATGGTCTGGATCTTGCTGATGATCTCGCGGACAAAGCCCTCCTCGATCAGCTCCGGCGTCAGATTTGTGTCGAGAACCACGGAGGTATCTCCCTCGCTCTCTGTCACATAACCCTCTGTCTGGGCGGTCTCGATGAGAAGATCCTCCTCCTTCAGCTCCACCTTGTTTCCGTCGATATCCAGGGTGAGAAGCCCTGTCTCTTTCAGCTCCTTCATAGCCTCTGATCCGTTGACGGAGGCAAGAGCGGCGCGGATGCCGTTCAGAAGCTTTCCGTATTTCGGTCCCACAGTGCGGAGCTGGGGCTTGAAGCTGTAAGAAATAAAGGATTCTACATCTTTCGCGAATTTTACTTCTTTTACATTCAGCTCGTCGGCAATGATATCTACATAGAACTGTCCCATTTCTTTTTCGGTCTTGACAAACATGGTTCCGATAGGCTGGCGGTTCTTAATATTGGCCGTGTTTCTGGCCGCACGTCCCAGCACTACGATCTTCAGCACAGTTTCCATGTCGTCTTCCAGTTCTTTGTCGATCCATTCCTCTCTGATCTCAGGATAATCGCAGAGATGGATGCTTTCCGGCGCGTCCTTGTCGATGCTTCTCACAAGATTCTGGTAAATATCCTCTGTCATAAAAGGAATCAGAGGCGCGGCAGCCTTGGAGATCGTCACAAGGGCAGTATAAAGCGTCATATAAGCGTTGATCTTATCCTGCTCCATACCCTTGGCCCAGAAGCGCTCGCGGCTCCTTCTTACATACCAGTTGCTCATCTCATCAACAAATTCCTGAAGAGCTCTCGCGCTCTCCGGGATCCGGTAATTGGCCAGATGATCGTCCACAGCCTTCACTACGGAGTTCAGCTTGCTTAAAAGCCATTTATCCATAACCGGAAGACTGCCGTACTCTAAAGTATATTTTGTCGCGTCAAAATTGTCAATATTCGCGTACAGCACGAAGAAAGCGTAGGTATTCCACAGGGTGCTCATAAATTTACGCTGTCCTTCCACAACCGCCTTTCCGTGGAAACGGTTGGGCAGCCACGGCGCGCTGTTTACATAGAAATACCAGCGGATAGCGTCCGCGCCGTATTTCTCCAGAGCCTCAAAAGGATCCACGGCATTTCCCTTGGATTTGCTCATCTTCTGTCCGTTCTCATCCTGCACATGGCCGAGGACGATAACGTTCTTATAGGGGGCCTTGTTAAAGAGCAGAGTGGACTCGGCCAGAAGAGAATAGAACCATCCTCTTGTCTGATCCACAGCCTCGGAGATGAAATCCGCCGGGAACTGCTGCTCAAAAAGGTCTTTATTTTCGAAAGGATAATGATGCTGGGCAAAGGGCATGGCCCCGGAATCAAACCAGCAGTCGATCACCTCGGGCACACGGTGCATAGTTCCGCCGCATTCCGGGCATTTCAGGGTGATCTCGTCAATATAGGGGCGGTGAAGCTCCACGGTTTTGGCCGCCTCGTCCCCGCTCATCTCATAAAGCTCCTGGCGGCTTCCCACGGAATGCATATGGCCGCACTCACACTGCCAGATGTTTAAAGGCGTTCCCCAGTAACGGTTTCGGGAAATTCCCCAGTCCTGGACATTTTCCAGCCAGTCGCCGAAACGTCCCTTTCCAATGCTCTCGGGTATCCAGTTGATGGTGTTGTTATTGCGGATCAGATCCTCCTTTACGGCGGTCATCTTGATAAACCAGGATTCACGGGCATAGTAGATCAGCGGCGTATCGCATCTCCAGCAGTGAGGATACTCATGCTCGAATTTCGGCGCGTCAAAAAGCTTGCCCTCTTTGTCCAGATCCTGCAGGATCATGGGATCAGCCTTTTTCACAAAAACGCCTGCATAAGGAGTCTCCGCCGTCATATTTCCCTGTCCGTCCACAAACTGCACGAAGGGAAGTCCGTATTTCTGTCCCACACGGTTATCGTCGTCACCAAAAGCCGGAGCGGTGTGTACGATACCGGTACCGTCGCTCATGGTAACATATCCGTCGCAGACCACATAGAAGCCCTTTTTGCGCTGTTTCGCGGCATTTTCTCCCGTACAGGGGAACAGAGGCTCGTACTCTCTGTATTCCAGATCCTTTCCTTTGTAGGTTTCCAGAACCTCGTACGCCTTCTCTCCTTCTTCCTTCGCCAGTTTCCCCAGCACTTTGTCAAGAAGAGCCTCCGCCATATAATAGGTATATCCGTCGGCAGCCTTTACTTTACAGTAGGTCTCCTCCGGATTCACGCAGAGTCCCACATTGGAGGGAAGAGTCCAGGGCGTTGTGGTCCATGCCAGGAAATAAGCGTCCTCGCCCTTTGCCTTAAAGCGGACGATAGCAGAGCGCTCCTTTACAGTCTTGTAGCCCTGGGAAACCTCCTGGGCGGAAAGCGGAGTTCCGCAGCGGGGGCAGTAGGGAACGATCTTAAAGCCCTTGTACAGAAGGCCTTTGTTCCAGATCTCCTTCAGCGCCCACCATTCCGATTCAATATAATCGTCGTCGTAGGTGACGTAGGGATGCTCCATGTCCGCCCAGAAGCCAACGGTAGAGGAAAAATCCTCCCACATGCCCTTGTACTTCCAGACACTCTCCTTACACTGCTTAATAAACGGCTCCATACCGTAAGCCTCGATCTGTTCCTTGCCGTCCAGACCCAGCTTTTTCTCAACCTCAAGCTCTACCGGAAGTCCGTGGGTATCCCATCCGGCCTTCCGCGGCACCATATAGCCCTTCATTGTCCGGTATCTGGGGATCATATCCTTGATGACACGGGTCAGCACATGGCCGATATGGGGTTTTCCGTTGGCCGTAGGTGGACCGTCGTAAAAGGTGTAGGTTTCGCCCTCTTTGCGGGAATCCATACTTTTTTCAAAAATATGGTTTTCCTTCCAGAACTGTTCTACTTTTTTTTCACGGTCAACAAAATTCAGGTTCGTATCTACCTTCTGGTACACAATGATTCCTCCTTATATTTTTCATTATGAAACGCGTCCTGCCCGGAGCGTTTTTTATGTCATAGGATTCGCTGAACGCAGAACAATATGAAGTAATTTCCTATAACAAAAAAACTTCCGTCCTGTAAAAGGACGAAAGCATCATACACATTCGCACCACCTGTTACACTGTACGGGCATAAAACGCCGATACATGTCCCTCTTAACGGTGGGAATGCCGTCTTCCCCTACTTTCACTGATTTCAGGAAAGAGACTCCGGAGTGATGTTCTGCCGCAACTACTTGCGCCGGGCTTCCACCTGCCCCCGGCTCTCTGAAGCGTTCGTTCTCCCGCTCTCCGTTCGGCGTCTACCGCAGCTCACGCGGTCTGATCCCTCCCGGAACAGCTCTCAGCTTACTGTCTCCATCACAGTCTTTACATATTACATGTGCTTTTTTATTATAAGGTGCAAAAAAACCATATGTCAAGCATTTTCTCACGCTCGGCGCAGTAAGTGGTAACAGTTCAGCATTCCCTTAGGCAAAAGGGAGAAATTTAAAAAGATTTTTACGGTCGTTATTCACAGAAACAGGGCCCATTCCATCCCATAAAAGATGAAAAAGCTTTTCTGTGGATAAGTTTTTTC
>DXEG01000046.1 GCA_019115125.1 Candidatus Blautia faecipullorum | reverse complement strand
TCTCCTTCATAAAAAGCGGTGATCCCCGAGATCACGGCGGCAGCGATCAGAATAATAATCATGGGATCTGAAAGCTCCTTCAGAAAACGCTTGATGATCGAATCCTTTTTCCCTTTCTCAAGCTCATTCTTCCCGTATCTGGAAAGTCTTGAATCCGCTTCTGCGGAGGTAAGTCCTTCCGCCGACGTCTGATGTCCGGCCAGAACCTCCTCATAGCTTGACAAGTATTCCTTCATGTCGTTCTTCCTTTCTATTGTTCATTTTTTATGTTTCATATTGCAAATATCAAAAAACCCAAGCCTGAAAACGTCTCCGTTCTTCTTATGGATACTTTATACATTCAGATATCCGCGTTTCCCCGGTTAATATTCCCAGAAAAAGAGTTTTCTATTTCTGTTAGGATTGCGAGAGCGCTTTTTTCACCCTGATCCTATGATATAAAAAAAGAGACTTGTCCACAGGATGATTTCTGTGAATAAGTCTCGTTGTTTCAAACAAAACCAGACCTGGCGGTCATGCATGTTGATTTTGTTACATCAAAGGATGTCAACTACTCCCTTATACTCTGTCTGCTGTTTTCTTCATTTTACATGATTCTGGAAAAAATGCAAGTATTTTTTTATTTTCTGCCGTGGCAAACAAAACGCTTATTATATCTATTGTCCATTACATTAATGACATTTCGCTTTGTGATCAGCTAATGTTTTGCCAGCTTTACTTTTTGCACTTTTACTTGATGAGTTACTTGCTAAAGTCTTTCCAGCTTTTCCGACTTTTCCACCGTGGTGTACTGCCATATTTTCAACCTCCTTTGCAAAATATTCTTGTCAAAGAAAAGTTCTTTTGTTATATTTAATTTGTGAGAATAAATATGTCAAAGAATCTTTTCTTTGACTCACTGCCAAGTCGAGTGCTTGGCAGTTTTTCTATGTAAAGAGTTTCCTCTATACATCTTTCTGTTGTTTTACCAGATACTCCGAAAAAGTGTTTGCTGGTAACTTACGTTTTTTTGCTAACATTTTATTCCATATACAATTGCCCTCTGCTTCTGTTATCAGCTTTCTTTTCAATGCTTCTACTAAAATTTCTCCTGTATCTATATGCTTCAAATTGTATTTTTCTATATACGGAGCAATATCTTTATAGTTGTTACTTGCAAGGATTCCATTATAGGTTTTAGCCAATGCAATTCCGCCCGCTTCACCACGACCAATACTCCTTTTCCCTTTTTCTCCACGTACAAGTTCAGTATACAATTTATATTCCTCGGTATCTGCAACAATTGTTTTCACAGATACATCCTTACTGCTTATCATTACATCTACGCGCTGCTTTATGTGTGGAATACTTGGATTTGACAATTCATGATAAACAGGTTCTGGCAAAATAATTTTTCCTCCATAAAGTTCATGTAATATGTTAGTGTCGTTAATCCACAAAAATGCGGATAAACAATCCGTGTCAAAAAATAAATCATCAGTCATTCAGATTAACTTCCTCCTCATCAAAATTGTATACTATATCTGCTCTATATGCGTCCAACAAAAGTTCTTCTCTTTTTCCTTCGGAGATAAGTTCTTCTTCTGCCATCTTTTCAACTTTTCGAATATATTCACCTGTTGTGAAATACTGTTTATTTTTAGCTGTTGGAAAATATAATTCTTTACCATATCCCAACCTAGCAGCTTCTACGGAAACTTTGATAGCTTTATATTCATCAGCAACATCATTACTGAGCAGATTATCATATACTAATCGATGAAGCATTGCTTGATGACTTATTTGAAAAAACTGTTCTGCATCAATTACTTTCTCGAGATTCCATTTTGCTTTATCATGCTCATATTCTAACAACGCATCGTATGGCATCAATAAATAACTTGCAAATTGATCTGCTTCTTTTTCTGAATTTGATTTGTCACCGCTCATGCTCATATCACAAATTACTCGCTGCATATTTTCTTCATATAATACATGGTACAGTTCATGAGCCAACGTAAACCTTTGTCTGCCATAAGAGGTTGTCGAATTTATACATATAATAATATCTTCATTTTCTTTTGTACACATGCCACTTATTCGTGATGACATTGGATATCTAACTATCGTAATTTTTTTGTCTTTCCATCCATTAACGATAGCAAAAACATCAATTGGGGAATATCCATCCTCATTCCACATTCTTCGTGTTCTTAATGCTAACGAATTTAATTCCTGAGCTGTTCTCATACATTTTAGTCCCCCATCATTTCATTCATATAACGAATGTCCATTATAATTTTATTGATTGCCGCTATACTTTCTAAATCTTCTGTCTGGATTCCATTAGAGCGAAAAGCAAAATTCAATGGAATATAGCCATCATCTTCACCCATCAAATAAGCATCTGAACATCCAAACAAGTTACAAATTTTTTCAATTAGTGTAACATTTAAATTTCTCGTTCCATTTTCAAGCTTTGTAATCATTGTTTGATCTACATCTAAATAGTTAGCCAATTGTTCCTGTGTTATCTTACTTTCTTTTCTTAGTTGTTTTAATCGGATATTTTTTATTGTGGCCTCCATTTTTATTCTCCTTTCAAAAAACACCTTTCGTGTTCATTTATATTATATGACAGCCTTGTCATATTTTCAATATTTATTTTATTGTTTTTTATGACATCCATGCGATTCTATCTGACTTTTACTGCTGATATTTTCTTGGATTGATCGGCAATACAATAAAAAGACGAAGTGCTTATCATAACACCCCGTCAGAAGCCTAATCAGTTTGAGCATAAGATGCTTAACTCTATCATTCCCTTATCAACAAGATACTACCCTCTCCTTTCACCGGATCACCGTAATTCATGAAGATATGCTTCAAAGCATACGCCCTCATTGCGGTCCGTTCCTTCCAGAACCGTATCGTGGATGGCCCTGGAAAGGAAGCTCACCGCTTTCTTTACCGAGAGGACGGTATCGGTTCCTTTTACCATCCCCGCGCTGAGTACCGAAGCAAAAATATCCCCTGTGCCGGAATAGCTGCCCCCTTCTTTATGGGCTGTGACCCACTCCCTGTCCTTTCCGCGGCAGATCAGATTTCCGATTTTTACAGCACTGTTTTTATCCCGGAAATCTTTTTCTCCCCACAGAGAAGCGTCCCTGTCTTCTCCCCCAGCAAGATCGATTCCTGTGACTACCACCTCCGTCTGACAGCGCCCGGCCAGCTCCAGTCCCATTTTCTCCACTTCTTCCTTAAATCGCCCGCCGGAATATCCTTCCATCTCCCTCCATCTGCGGTGGGTTTCCTCCCGGCCATAGAGGAGCAGCATCGCTTCCGTGAGATTGGGCGTAATGACCGACGCCCGTTCTGCCAGATTCCTCATACTCTGACAAAGCTCCTCCGTATAGATCGGATACTCTTCGCCGTTATCACCCAGAACCGGATCCACCAGAACCTTCGTACTCTTCTCCTGAAACAGATCCAGAAACTCCATCACTCTTTCCGCCTGCTTTTCTCCCGCCAGAAAGCCTGTATAAATCCCGTCAGGACGAAAATTCATTTTCTTCCATTCCCTCATGATCTCTCCCATATGGCCTGTATAATCATCATAATAGTAAGAGGGAAATCCCGTCTGGGCGCTCAAAACAGCCGTGGGAAGAGGGCAGGCCTGCACGCCCATGACAGAGATCACGGGGATCGCCGCCGTGAGAGAGCATTTTCCCATTCCCGACAGATCATTTAAAACCGCAATTCTTTTCAACTTCACTTATCTCCTTTTAAAGATTAAAGTATCAAAAGATACCCGACGGTATCTTTAAAAATAAAAAACTATTCTCACATATTTCATGTTAAAATAGAACTACTGGATAATCAGCATAACATAAAAGTGTATGCGAATAAACATCTTAGTGTACTGGCATGTTCATTTTCATTATAATAATAAAGAATGGATTTTCATTCTCTTTTCTTTCAAGGGGGACAGTTTATGGTTCTTTCATTTCATGACTCAGACAATAAGGAGCGCCTGTATCTGCAGGTTTATCACTATTACCGGGAGCTGATCATGAGCCGCCGTCTTCCTCCGGGAAGCAGAATGCCTTCCCTGAGGACATGCGCCCGTGATCTCCATCTCAGCAGGACCACCATCGAAAGCGCCTATCTGCAGCTTGCGGCGGACGGATATATTATATCCAGGGCACAAAGCGGATATTATGTCACAGATATCGCGGAGCAGGAACCGGCGCCCCGGCAAAACAAAAAGCCTGCTCTTCCGCCCGTCAGATACAATTTCGTCTCCTCCGGCGTGGACCGGGAAAGCTTCCGCTTCGACCTTTGGCAGAGGTATCTGAAAAGCGCCCTCCGGCAGAACGAACGCCTGCTCTCCTACGGGGAGCCCCAGGGGGAAGCGGATTTCCGCCAGGTTCTCTCGGAATATGTACGAGAGAGAAGGAATGTCACCTGCTCTCCCGACGACATTGTCATCGGCGCCGGTGTACAGAGCCTGCTGCATATCCTCTGCCCTCTTGTGAGAGATAAAAAAACTGTCTCCTTTCCCACCTCGTCCTTTATTCAGGGCAGCACGGTCTTTTCTGATTATGGATTCGAAGTCCGCTACAGGAACAAGGACAGCGGCGTGATCTACGTCTCCCCGGCTCACATGACAAAATGGGGCGAAATCATGCCTGTTTCCAGACGGCTGGAGCTGCTCCGCTATGCGGGAGAGCATCAGAGCCTGATCATTGAGGATGATTTTGAAAATGACTTTGTATATCTTCAGAAGCCCACGCCCTCTCTTTTCAGTCTCGCGGGAGGACACGGCGTAGTCTATATCGGCTCCTTTTCCAGACTTCTGCTTCCATCCATCCGGATCAGCTTCATGATCCTGCCGCCTGAGCTTTCAGCCGCCTATCAGGCAAAAGCCGCCTGTTATAATCAGACCGCCTCAAAGGCCGAGCAGATCGCCCTTTGTCAGTTTATCCGGGACGGACATCTGGCGGCCCAGACCCGACGCCTGAAACGTCTGTATTCGGTAAAAATGAAACAGCTTCTCGCGGAGATCCAGGATGTATTCGGCAAAAGCTGCCGGATGCAGGTGGGCGCCGCCGGCACGGCTCTCGCCCTGACCGTCTCCTGCTCCACAGAGGGGGAGTCCCTGAAAAAAAGGGCGCGGGCAAAGGGCCTGCGCCTGGAAATCCTGGAGGAAAAGACAGGGGAGATCATCCTCCTGCTTTCCTGCTCCGCTATGCCCGCAGAGGATTTCCGTCCTGCCTGCGAGCTTTTGAAATCCCTGCTTTGATAAAGCCCCTGCTCAGTCCCTGCGGTTATCGATCATGTACAGAAGGGCGTTTACAATGCAGGCGGCGATATTGCTGCCTCCCTTGCGGCCCTTTGCCACAATATAGGGGACCTCTGTATCCATGATCATCTCCTTGGACTGTACCACATTGACGAAGCCCACGGGGACGCCGATGATCAGCTCCGGGCTCAGCTCTTTATTTTTTATCAGTTCATAGAGACGCACAAGTGCTGTAGGCGCGTTTCCAACGGCAAAAATCAGTTTCTTATCCATAGCCGCCGCCTTGTCCATGCTGGCCGTAGCTCTTGTGGTGCCGTTCTTCTTCGCCGTCTCCGCCACATCCTCGTCAGACATGAAACAGTAAACCTCTCCTCCGTAACGGGCCAGAGCCCGTTTATTGATGCCGGATTTCGCCATCTGCGTGTCCGTGACGATACAGGCCCCGTTTTTGATGGCCTCCAGCGCCTTCTCTACCGCGTCCGGAGAAAAGCAGAGATTTTCCGCATAGTCAAAATCAGCGCTTGTGTGAATACACCGCTTTACGATCAGCTCCGTTCCCGGAATCAGCGGCGTATCCCCCAGCTCCTCTGTGATGATCTCAAAGCTTCTTTTTTCTATTTCCATCGGCTTTACATTTTCAAGTTCTACCTTCATTTCCTGCCTCCCGTTTTTTATCTGAATCATGTTCGCTCTCCTCAAACAGCAGATGTTTGAGGCCGATCAAAACAGTAACCTTTCTCCTTCACTGTCTGAGGCTTCACCTCACGCTTTGTTCCAGGATCCCGTAAATCTTCTCCATATCCAGATGTCTGCGAAGCTCCGCGGCCAGGATATCGTACTGCTGCTCCTTAAAAGCGGCAAAATCCACGCCCGCCATCTGAGACACGTCGACGCCCTTCTTGTTTCCGGCGGCCCTCACCAGCGCCAGAGCCGTCTCTTCTTTGTCGAAAATCCCATGCACATAGGTGCCGCAGACATTTTCTGTAAAAGTACCTTCGGATTTTTCCCGGCCCGTCACGCTGTCCCGGACAGAGGTACACGGCTTTGCCGGAGCTTTGCGCACGCTGTCGCCCATATGGATCTCATAGCCTGTAAACTCTACGCCGGAAAGGGTTGCATAGTCGCCGGAAAGCTCCAGAAAGCTTCCTGTGACCTGGGTTCTTGTCTTTTTTTCCGCAAAAACAGTATCCATGGGAAGAAGCCCCATACCCCGCATAGAACCTCCGGCCTCCACTCCATAAGGATCACTGAGGGTCTCTCCCAGCATCTGATATCCTCCGCAGATGCCGAAGATCAGAGTACCCCGATCCGCGGCCTTGAGGATCAGAGCCTCCATTCCGCTTTCTCTGAGCCACCGGAGATCCTCCATGGTGTTTTTCGTTCCCGGAAGGATGATCACGTCAGGGTTTCTCAGATCCGCCGTGTGCTTCACATAGCGGAGAGAAACGCCGGGGATGCTTTCCAGCGGGTTGAAATCTGTAAAATTGGAAATCCTTGGAATACGGATCACCGCGATATCAATAAGCCCCGTCTCCTGGTTTCTGTCGAAACGCTCGGTAAGACTGTCCTCATCCTCCACCTGGATATCCAGATAGGGAGCCACTCCCACTACAGGAATTCCGCATTTTTCTTCCAGCATCCGGATCCCCGGATCCAGAATCGTCTTATCGCCGCGGAACTTGTTGATGATGAGCCCCTTCACCCGTTCTCTTTCCTCCGGCTCAAGAAGCTCCACAGTTCCGTAAAGCTGGGCGAACACTCCGCCCCGGTCAATATCGCCTACCAAAAGCACAGGCGCGCCCGCCAGCTCCGCCATCCCCATATTCACGATATCCTCTGTCTTGAGATTGATCTCCGCGGGACTTCCCGCTCCTTCAATAACAATGATGTCGTTTTTCTCCGCAAGGGCGTTAAAGGCCTTCATAATATCCGGAATAAGTTTTTTCTTATATTTAAAATAATCCCGGGCGCTCATGGTACCCAGAACCTCTCCGTTTACGATCACCTGAGAGCCTGTGTCGTTGGTAGGCTTTAAAAGAATCGGGTTCATCAGGACCGACGGCTCGATCCCCGCCGCCTCCGCCTGCATAACCTGGGCTCTCCCCATTTCCAGCCCCTCGCTGGTGATAAAGGAATTCAGAGCCATATTCTGGGATTTAAAGGGCGCCACCCTGTATCCGTCCTGCCTGAAAACCCTGCACAGCCCCGCTGTCAGCAGACTTTTTCCGGCATTAGACATGGTGCCCTGGATCATAATCGTTTTTGCCATTTTATGCTTCCTCTCTGTTCTCAAGGGCCGCTTTCAGCGCGGCGGTCAGTTTTTCGTTTTCCTGGCGGGTGCGTACCGCCGTCCGGTAATATCCTTTTTCAAGTCCCGGATAATTGCTGCAGTCCCGGATCAGCACTCCCTGACGGACACAGGCCTCAAAAAGCCCCTCCGGCCCGCGGAAAAAAAGATAATTCGCCTGGGAAGGATACACCTTCAGGCCCAGGCTCTCCATTTCCTTCCTAAGCCGCGGCGCTTCCTGAAAAACGATCCGGCGGCCTTCCTCCACATAAGCGTCCTCTTTCAGAGCCGCGATCCCCGCCGCCTGAGCCATCACCGATATATTCCAGGGCTGCGTCGCCAGCGTCATTTTTTCCAGAAGCTCTTTATTTTCGCAGATTCCATAGCCCAGACGGATTCCGGCCATAGCGTACCGCTTTGTAAACGCCTTCAAAAGAAAAAGATTGTGGTATCTGGGAAGCTGGGCCTTCAGAGAATATTTTCCCGGTTCTTTTACAAAATCCAGGAAACATTCGTCCACCACGAGAAGAATCCCCAGCTCGCGGCAGATTCTCAGCACGCGGAAAAGAAATTCCCGTTCTGTAAGTACTCCCGTCGGATTATTGGGATTGCAGAGAAATACCATATCCAGATCTCTGTGAAGCTTTTCAATAAAATCCTCCTGCACAGCGAAACCGTTCTCTTCCTTTAAAAGCACATGCTCCACCTGGCATCCCACGCTGAGAAGAGCCTGCTCGTATTCGGCAAAGGACGGGGCAGGGAGAAGCGCCCGCTTCGGCCGGACTGCCTGACAGAGAGAAAAGATCAGCTCCGCGGCTCCGTTGCCGCAGACCACATATTCCGGAGCGACATCCTCATAACGGCCCAGAGCCTCCCTCAAGGGCGCGTAGCCCACCTGAGGATAATCCTTTATTTTTTCCAGGCTGTCCATGACTGCCTGCTTCACACTCTCCGGCGTTCCCAGAGGATTGCAGTTGGCAGAAAAATCCATACAGTCCTTGTAGCCGTATATGTTGCCTCCGTGTATGTGCTTTTCCATTCTTTCTCCTTTCATGGCGCACTGGCTGCGCCAACAATGGTAGATTTTATCTCCTTTATAATGGTGTTTTTCACAGCAGAAACGCCGTCAGTATCCTGATTCCCAGGCACAGGACAATGCCGCATAATGCAGCTCCGTACATGAGGCGGTTTGCTCTTTTGATGTCCTCCGGCTCTATGGGACGGACGGGATCTCCAATGGTCGGCTTCTCGTAAAGCTTTCCAAAGTAATACGCGTTTCCGGCAAGCTGCACTCTGAGAGCTCCCGCCGTGGCCGATTCTGTCTGGGCCGAGTTGGGGCTTGCGTGGTTCCGGCGGTCCCTTCTGTATATCTTCAGGGCGTTTTTTCCGTCAAAGCCGGCCAGGAAGGCCGACGCGACCATAAGCCAGCCGGAAATCCTGGCCGGAATATAATTGGCGATGTCGTCCAGCTTCGCGGCGCACCTGCCAAAATAAAGATATTTTTCGTTTTTATAGCCCAGCATAGAATCCATGGTATTGATTCCTTTATAAAGGAACATCAGAGGCGCTCCTCCAATAGCCATAAAAAGCATAGGCGCGATCACTCCGTCGGAGCTGTTTTCCGCCACCGTCTCCACAGCCGCCTTTGCAACCCCTTCCTCTGTAAGGGATTCCGTATCTCTTCCCACGATCATGGACACCGCATAGCGGGCTTCCTTCAAAGTACCGTTTTTCAGTCTGTCGTATACCTTCATGCTCTCCGTTTTCAGCGATTTTGCCGCGAAAAGCTGATAACACCAGAAGGTTTCCAGAAGAAAACCGGCCCATGGAAGGAAACGGTAAAGAAAATGAAGAATTAGTCCCGGAATTCCCAGGCAAAGCAGGCATACCAGCAGAACCTCCACAAAGCCTCCTGCCAGCTCTCCTCCTTTGGTCCGGGGAAATAATTTTCGGATGATTTTTTCCAGCGCCGCGATCAGCTTGCCGATGAGACAGACCGGATGATACAGCCATCCCGGATCACCCAGCAGCAGATCCAGCAGGAATCCCAGTCCTAACGCCGCTGTTCCTGCGCTCAGCCATCCTCCCGGCATCATCGGAAAAGCCGACGCCAAAAGATTGTTTCCCGGATCTGTCCAGGCCGACGCCATAAATATTGATATAACATTTGCCAAAAGTTCCCTCTTCCCGACGCGGATCCGCGCCGATGTAATATTTTTCTGTCTGATTATAACAGTTTTTTATATCTGTTTTATATAACCGCTTTTATCAATCTGCTTTATATTGCAGCTTCTATCATGCTTTTTTTCTTTTTTTATAGGCGGCGCACTGTCTTAAAAACGCTTCCGGCACCTTGGGATTCCCATAGTAATACAGATGCGGAAAGCCAACAAGCATAGTGTCTGTCCCGTGCATACAGCTCCAGGACCGGCTGCTCTCCGGTTTTTCCGCCAGGAAATCACCGCCGCAGTTTTCCGAGTCAAAATAGTGGAACTCATGAGCGGGAATTCCCCCAAGGTCCTCAGCTCCCAGCGCCGCTTTTTTCTGGCTGAGCGTCACATAACCGAACCGGGACAGTCTGGGCGTCCGGTATGCTTTTCCCGGGATCACTCCCGCCATCTGATATACGCCCCCGTCCATGCCCTCCATCTTTTCATGAAGGTACATGAAGCCGCCGCACTCCGCCATGCAGGGCATTCCCGCTCTCAGCATTTCCCCGATTTCTTTTCTCATGGAAGCGTTCTCTTCCAGCGCCGCTCCGTTTAATTCCGGGTAGCCGCCGTACAGCAAAAGCCCGTCCAGATCTTCCGGAAGACGGCGGTCATGGATCGGAGAGAAAAATACAAGCTCCGCCCCCATTTTCCGGAGCAGCCGGAAATTATCCTCATAAAAGAAGCAGAAAGCCTCATCCTTTGCGACCCCGATGCGCAGGGACGGTTTTGGACCGCTTTTATCCGCGGGCTTTTCTGAAATCTCTTCCAGATCTCCGGCGCTGTCCGCCAGCCGGAGGATCCCCTCCATATCCAGAGTGTCCTCCAGGATCCCCGCCAGCTTTTTCAGCCGCTTTCTAAGCCCCGGGATCTCGTCTGGGAGAACCAGCCCCAGATGACGGCTCTCGATCACACAGTCCTCCACCTTCGGCACATAGCCCAGCACGGCTATATCCAGTTCCTTTTCCAGAAGCTCCTTCATTCTGGGATACAGCATGGGAGACATCTGGTTCAGGATCACTCCACGGATCCGGCTGTCTTTTTTATATTCCAGGAAGCCCTTCACATAGGCGGCAAGGGAAACGCTCATCCCTTTGCTGTTTACGATCAGTATCACCGGGGTATCTGTGACCGACGCAAGATCATAGGCGCTTGCCCTGGAGGTTATTCCTCCCACGCCGTCATAATATCCCATCACGCCTTCCATTACCGCGATCCTGCAGTCCCCGGCGTTGCTCCCAAGGAGATACCTGGTTGTCTCAGGAGAGGTAAAAAAAGTATCCAGATTTCTTGACCTGGTACCGATCACCCGGCTGTGAAACATAGGGTCTATAAAATCCGGCCCGCATTTAAAAGAGGCGACCTGAAATCCTCGGTCTGCCAGCGCCTGAAGAAGGCCGCAGGTGATAAGGGTTTTTCCGCTTCCGCTGGCTCCCGCCGCCAGAAGTATCCTCGGCATTTTCATGGCGTATCCTCCTTCTGGATCCAGGTTTTCTCTTCCGGATCCCGGGCCTGGATCGTGATGATATAAATGGGGTTTTCCCCCATCATCATGTGATAGCGTCCCACACTTTTTGACCTGGCCACCGCAAGCTGAACCACCTCCGTCTCCCAGTCAAAAGCGTTCCCGGCCTCCAGCCCGCGGATACATTCCATCGCTTCGCTTACAGTTTCCAGAGTAATGCAGTTGATCACCATGCGGACATAGGGATTCTTTTTCAGAAGAAGATGGATGATCTCTTTGAGGTTCCCTGATGATCCTCCGATGAAGGCGTGGGTGGGGGCAGGCAGCTCCTTTATGGCTTCCGGCGCCGTCCCCTGTATCACCGTCAGATTGTCGACGGCAAACTTTCGCTTGTTTTCTTCAAGAAGAAGGACAGCATCTTCCTTTTTTTCCACGGCGTACACCTTCCCGGAAAAAGCCCGGAGGGCCATTTCCACAGACACGGAGCCTGTTCCGGCCCCCACATCGTAGCAGACGGCGTTTTCCGTAAGCCTGAGCTTGCCCAGAGAAACCGTCCTTATTTCTGTTTTTGTCATAGGCGCTTTGCCCCGGATGAATGTCTCGTCCGCCAGTCCGTGGGTGGCCGACAGAGGGACTGCCTTTCCGTTATACGCGCAGAGAACGCTCAAAGCGTCTCCCTGATATCCCAAAAGCTCCCCGGCAGGCTTCACAAATATATGTTCATCCTCATAGGACAGCCTCTCGCCTACATAAAGCAGCACGTCCTCCATTCCGTAGCCGCACAGTCTCTCCGCCAGCTCCGCCACCTTATCTCCCGTGCCGAGAATAGCGAACACCTTTTTGTGGGTGCGTATAAGAGGGATCAGACCACATTCTCTTCCATGGGCGCTGACAATTTTGGCGTCGTCCCAGGAAAGACCGATCTTCCCCATGAAATACGCCACGGAGGAAATTCCGCAGATGATCTCCGTATCCGGACCCAGAAGCTCCAGAAGCCTTTTGGCTCCGCTGTAAAATCCCACGTCTCCGGACAAAGCGATCACAATTTTGGAATATTCCAGGTGGCTGCGGATATAATCCGCAATTTCTCCGCTGCGGTACTCATAGAGCACATCCTGTCCGGGCAGGCGCACCGCGTCCGCCATCCTTTTGGCTCCAATGATGAGATCCGCCTGCTCCACCGCTGATCTTCCGCCTACCGTCAGCGTATCCCCGCTTCCCATGCCGATTCCCAGAAGCGTGATCTTCCGGCGCACCGACATAGAAAACTGTTCCGCCAGCATACGCTTACATTCCTTCAGGGAAATTCCCTCTTTTTCAGGGGGACGCCCGATGATCACCGGAACCGCTCCGCAGGCGAACGCCGCCTGAAGCTTTTCCTGAAAGCCCCCCGCCCTGCCGGAGTCCTTTGTCACAAGGTATTTGCAGCGATACTGCCGAAGCATGGCAGTATTAAATTCCTCCGAAAAAGGTCCCTGCACCGCGATCAGATGTCTGCCTTCAAACCCAAGAGCGCGGCAGGCCTCGATCACAGAGGGAAGGGAAAGCACTCTCGCGAAAAGCCTTTCCTGATAATCCGGAACAGCCGCGAAGGCAGACAGCTCCTTGCTGCCCGTGGTCAGAAGCACATTGCCCTCCGTGCTTTTCAGATACTCCGCCGCTTCCGCGGCGTCCTTCACGTAAACCGCTTCCTGCTGCCCGCTGCCGGCCCGGAGAACACGCACATACCTGCGTCCTGTTTTTTCGCAGGCCGCGCTGATGTTCTCTGTCACCTGGGCGGCATAGGGATGGGTGGCGTCGAGTACCAGCTCCGGTTCTGTCTCCTTAAAAAGCTTCTCCATTTCCTCTTCCGTCAGGCGCTTCGCCTGAACACTTAAAAATTCGCCTTCCTCCAGGGACTTCATCCCGTACTCCGTGGCTACACAGGCAAGAGCGGAGATCCTGTTCTCCGCTAAAAAGCGGCAGATCTCATACCCCTCTGTTGTTCCTGCAAAAACAATGGCTTTATACATTCCTGTATCCTCTCGGCGTTACCATCTTTCCGTTTATTTCTTTTGTCTGAGAGTTTCCCACGAACACAGTGGTAAACATATCCACCTGAGTATCCCGAAGCTCTTTTAAGGTCATCACCCGTCCGGACTCGCCTTCTCTTCCGATCATAGATACAATGCCGCAGACCGTTTCCGGGGATTTATATCTGAGCATCAGGTCGCAGGCCTTCTGAAGATAATCATGACGCTTCCTGCTGGAAGGGTTGTACAGGCAGATCACAAAGTCCGCCTGAGAGGCGCCCAGAAGACGCGCCTCGATCTTTTCCCAGGGAGTAAGGAGATCGCTGAGGCTGATGAGACAGAAGTCATGGATCAGCGGGGCTCCCAGCACTGCCGCTCCCGCAAGAGCCGCCGTAACTCCGGGAATGATCTCCAGCTCCACATCAGGATATTTTACTCCCACCTCATACATCAGGCCCGCCATTCCGTACACTCCTGCGTCTCCGCTGCAGATCATGGAAACGATTTTGCCCTTCAAAGCCTCCTCAAAAGCCATCACACACCGTTCCGTCTCCCTCTTCATAGGCGTGGTCAGAAATTCTTTATCCGGAAACGAATCTTTTACCAGGTCTACATATACCGTATATCCGATAATCACGTCGCTGGCCTTTAACGCCTCCGCCGCTCTTTCTGTCATTTGTTCGCGGCCTCCCGGCCCGATTCCCACTACATAAATTTTATTCAAACCGTACCTCCCATTTTCGGACTGCCAGAGCGGTCGTTACGCCTCCGGCGCCATATTTTTTCTCTAGTAAGCTTCCCTGTCCCGCACCGGCCACGGCGCTTCTTTCACATACATTATCTACCCCTGTGACGGACTGCACAAAAGAAGAAGGGGTGAATTCTCCCTCTGTTTCCAGCAGCTCTTTTTCTGTAAATGTCACAAAAGGCAGCTCCCATTTTTCCGCAAGAGCCAGAAGGCCTTCTTCTTCTCTTTTCAGATCAATGCTGGCGATCCTTTCCAACGCATATCTGGAGACCTCCGCCCTCCTCAGACAATCCTCCGCCGCTGTCCGGATCCCGGAGGCTTCTTTTCCCTTCCGGCATCCCATGCCGATGGTGACTGCCGGAGGTATCACCTGCACCGTAGAGGCAAAAGGACGGCAGGAGCTATGTACGGTAACCGCTATCCCCAGGCGATGAGACTTTCCCTCCGCCGACCTTCCCACTTCATCACACTCCGCCAGCCCCTCCGGAAGCTTCCCTTTCCATGGAAATTCACTGTAAAAGCCCACGGTTTCTCCGGCCAGAAGAGCCGCCGAAACTTCCTTCGCCGCCTTCATGGAAAAAATTTCACAGCCATTTTTCTTCGCGAACACATCCACCGCGAAACGTTCATGAAGATCTGTCGCTGTAGTCACTACCGGCTGGGCGTCCAGGACTTCAGCAGCCTCAAGAGCCAGCTCGTTGGCCCCTCCAAGATGGCCGGAAAGCAGAGAGATCACAAATTTCCCACATTCGTCGATCACAAGCACCGCCGGATCGGACTTCTTGCTGGCCACATAAGAGGCGATACTTCTGACCGCGATCCCGCAGGCTCCCACAAAAAGAATTCCGTCGTCAAGAGAAAAACGGCTTCCTGTCCAACTGGCTGTGCTTTCTTTCACGGAGTCTTCCAGATATTTACTTTTTTTTGCCAAAATCACAGAATGGCCTCTGTGTTCAAGCCCCTCTTTCAGACGTCCGGCGGTGTGAAGTCCGGTCAGGCTGAAACAGATCATGGATAGCTTCATACCCTTCAAATACCTCTTAGACTTTTATTTTTCAGCTTTGCGGAATTCTGTGGTAAATCCCGGATCATAAAGCTTCGAACGCTCATAATCGGAGGTTTTTACCGCGTCTCCCACGATCATCAGGGCTGTCTTTGTAATATGATTTTCTGCCGCCGTCTGCGCCAGGGTTCCCACTGTACAGATGAATTTCTTTTCATCCTCCCAGGTGGCCTTATAGACGATAGCCGCGGGAGTATCCTCCCTGTAGCCGCCCTCGATCAGCCGGCGGCTCAGCTCCTCCAGCATTCCGGTGCTTAAAAAGATGACCATGGTTGCCTGATGCGCCGCAAAGGACTGTATGCTTTCTTTGGACGGAACAGGCGTCCGGCCTTCCATTCTGGTGATGATCACACTCTGGGATATTTCCGGCAGAGTATATTCCAGATTCAGAGCGGCAGCCGCTCCGCAGAAGGCGCTGACTCCCGGACAGGAATCATAGGGGATTCCCTTTTCGTCCAGAATATCCATCTGCTCACGGATGGCGCCGTAAATGCACGGATCTCCTGTATGGAGACGGACAGTGGTCTTTCCCTCCGCCTCCGCTTTTTCCATCACGGAGATTACCTCCTCCAGGGTCATCTTCGCGCTGTTATAGATCGTACAAATGTCCTTCGTATATTCCAGCAGCTCTGGATTCACCAGAGAACCGGCGTAGATGATCACATCCGCCTCCTCCAGATACTGTTTTCCCCTGACTGTAATAAGATCCGGCGCTCCCGGACCAGCTCCCACAAAATGTATCATATTTTTCTCCTTTTTCATCTATGTTTTCTGTCGCTTCCGCTCCGCAAATTATTCGTTCCTTATTATATAATTTCACATAGTAAAAGTCAATGAACTCGCCGGGTATGTACGGCAACACACTCATGCCTATTTAAAGTCGCCTTCGGCGAGGAGCTGGATTCTTTGGTCTAGGTGCTGTCCCGAAAACATTATTCAGCAATAACCTATAAACAATCATTCTAAAATAAACTCGCTTTTTGGCGGCTATCACACTAGGTAGTTAGTGCGCGCCCTTTTTTCTGCACAGAAACCAAATGCCGGGCTAAACAAGGCCCGGCAAAAGATATTAAATGTAGTTATGACCAAGCCCGTAGTCCAGCTCCAGCCATATTTTTCATTCTGGCATCTCCAGTAAGCTTTTTTCCGGCCGATTCGTTCCCTCCCCAGGGCGGGGACAGAATAGGTCTCATGGTTCAGCGTCCCATTCTGGCAGTTAAACAAAGCTGTGTTCGGGTCGAATGCTGACATTGGTGATGCACAAATTTGGCACCCTCCATGTTCTGTCCGGTTGTCCCCTGCATTGCAATCAGCCTGTATGGTTATATCCACGTCTTTAAATATCTGTCAGGCCAAGAAGCCAGTCCCTGGCATTAACCCGACGGATCCCGTCATATTGTACTTCCGGGTCATCATCAAGCGTCAGAATCATTTTCGGGTAATGATCTCTGATTGCCATAAGCGGGCGAAGTTCACGCTCCAGCGTTTTTTCATCCCGCACAGACAAGGCAACCTGGAAATACTGTATTCCTTTGCTGCTCTGCGCTACAAAATCAACTTCAAAGGAATCAATTTTACCCACATACACATCATATCCCCGGCGAAGCAGCTCCAGATAAACAACATTCTCCAGGATATGCCCGGCGTCCATCTTTCTTGACCCAAGCAGCATATAGCGAAGCCCAATATCTACTACATAGTACTTCTCCAAAGTCTTCAGATATTGCTTTCCTTTTATGTTGTATCGCTTTGCCTGGTAAATAATATAACTTTCCGCCAGAGCCTCCAGATATTTTTCAACCGTCTTCGTGTCAATTTTACGTCCATCAGAAGTCATTGTGTCTGCAATCTTCTTTGAAGAAAGCGGGCTTCCGATATTGTCAAAAACAAACCGCAGGACGCTTTTCAGCATCATGGTATCCGTGATCTTCTTTCGGCTTACAATATCCTTTACGACAATTGTATTGTATAGACCCTCCAGGTAATCACGGATCTCATCCGGCTGGCCTTTCAGCTCCAATGTATACGGGAATGAACTGTTTTCCAGATACTCCGTGTATTTGATCCCACGGTCTGTCATGCTGCCAGTGCTCTCCATATATTCTTTGAAGGATAATGGCAGCATTTCAATCTGCACATATCTCCCCGAAATCAAAGTAGCAATCTCACTGGAAAGCATATAGGCGTTGGAGCCTGTAATGCAGAGGTCTACATTTTTTTTAATGTGCATACTGTCTACTACCTTGGGGAAATCTTTAACATGCTGAATCTCATCCAGAAAAATATAGGTCATTTTTCCAGAAATAAGACGATCTTTCAAATAGCTGTATAGCTTTTTATAGTCTGTCAGTTCCTCAAAATCGATATCCTCAAAGTTAATGGATACGATCTGCTCCCTTTGAACTCCGTGTTCCAGCAGCCAATCCTGATAAAGCTCCAATAATGTAGATTTCCCACATCTGCGGATTCCGGTAACAACCTTGATGAGCTGTTTGTCCTTAAAGGCAATCAGTTTATCCAAATACTCTTTTCGTTGAATTACCATAGTTACACCCCTCCTGGTTCGTAAGATTAGTATAACCAAAACAGAAGTAATTATCAACAATTTTTGGACTACGTTCCCAAAACTATACGATTTTTCATATTTTTAGGATCGATTTCTTTCAATGAAAAGGCGCACTTTTTACATTCCAGTTTCCTTTTTCATTTTCGCGCTCCTTTCTGCAGAATGCCCCGGCTTCTTCAACATTTGCGCAAAAGAAAAGCATTTCAGAGATTTCTCTTCAAGATGCTTTCATCCAACCATCAAATTCTCGTCCAATTCAATGTGCTTCTGGACGATACCGACCATCACCTTCCCCACACTCCTTTCCACCGTCAGCGGCACGACCTGTGTCAGATCACCTATTATGTTTTCACATTACTATAAAGCCGCAGGGCAATCAAGCGAAATCACTGAATGGTCTGTGACTTGATTCTATTGTATTCTAAGCTTCTCAGTCAATCAAAGCCCCGTTCTGCCTTAGCTGCTCTCTGATCTCCTCTGAACAAACGCACCCTCGAAAATCATAGGCCGCGACATTAAAGTTCGTAATGATATCCAGCTTGCCATGGTATCCGCAGTATTTCTCATGACAAAATATAATTTCTCCATTCGACAGGATGACTACAAGCTCATGGTTGGCTGAATTGAAATCCAGATCAAGCACAGTCCCATGAATATGATGCCTGCCTGCATACGGATTCCGGTACCACCACCCTCTTTTTCTGTCGTCATACTGCTTTTCATAAAAATTATGAGTTTCAAACCGCCGCCCATTGGAACAGGCGATCACTCCTTCCTCCGGGTGAACGGCCACCATATCTGTTCCGGCACTTGTATCAATATATTTAAGCGGCTGTTCCGTGCCTGTATGATAAATACCTATCGTCTTATTTTGTGTGGCGATAGCGATAAACGGCTGTTTTTTTAAGGGATAAATTCCAATCACTTTCGCCGGCTGCCTGTTTACCCTTGCCGCGGCTCCGCTCCTTGTATTTTTAAAAAACGCGGCTACTGCATTTTTACCTACAGATGCCAACGAACCGTCGGACATGAAAACAGCTAAATGCGCATCATTTGACAAATTTTCAATAGAAGAGGCTTCCTTCGTTTTCAGATTATACAGATAGACCAGCTTATCCTCATTTTTTCGGAATACGCAGTCTCCGTAGGTAATCAGCTTACTTCTTTGATTGGAGATAAAATGCTCTTCATACCACTGCGCGATCCCATCCTCAACGCTGAAAACCCAGCTTTTTTTATCTGTTTCCCCGATGATCCAGGAACCATATTGCGAAAGATACAGACGGCAGATCTCCTGCGGACAATACAGTTCTTTGATCTTTTTCTTATGGTCAAGATCCCAGAACTGTATTTTTCGCTTGTTTCTAAATACTTCATAGCTCAACGTCGCAGCCCATTTTCCGTCTCCTGATATGGCCCCGTCTTTCAGAAGCGTAATCCCCCTGTTCAAAACATGATAGGTTTCGTCTCCGCCGGAAACAGTCAAAGAACCATCTTCCATTGCCTTCGCGGTCAGCCCGTTATGCTCTGCCCGACAGATTTCGCCCAGCGCTTTATTGCCAGATTTGGTCTGCCTGGCTCTTAACTGCGTTAAATCATATCCAGCCACAGAAGTTTCATAAGCATGTTTTTTCTGAACATTTTTTATCTTTTTGCCGTCGGACAGCTGATACTGACATTCACAATTGTTAAAGTAAAAACAAATGACATCATCCTTCAAAACAATCCGGCGCAGTCTTTTATTAAAGATCATTCCATGATCTATTGCCCTGATCTCGCACATATACGTCCACACATCCAAGCGCTTGAATACTATGATTTTTTCGCTTCCAATGACCGCAAATAAGTAGTCCCCGGCAAATTCCAGCCGTCCCGGTACCGCGCTGGCATGGTGGCGGAATACTTCTTCACTTGTCCGTAAAGGAAATATCAATATCTGATTTCCTTCGTTACCCGCCAAATAACCGTTATCTTCCGAAAATACAAGATGCTGGAATTGCAAAGGCTTTCTGTCAAGCTTCCCAATGGACACCTCATCCAGACTTGTGCCTTTTAATGAGATTTCATGATTTTGAAGGGGAAAATCCGGTAATTGTAATCCAGAGAGATCAAGGCCGGAATAATCTGGAATACCGCTTTTCCCTGTGTACGGGAAACAATCCAGGAGGTTTCCGTTTAAATTCGACGCATCCTCCCGGTACTTTCCAGTATTATGGAGCTTCTCTGCTATCCCGGGCCAGTAGTTGACACTTAGCTGACGGATATAAGTCATAACAGGACGAGATATCCCTCTGCTGTTCCACATCTCATTCAGACTGGCAGTATCCTCGGTTCGGTCAGACTCACGGAAAATCCAGTAAGCAGACAGATAGTCCCTGTGTATTTGATGAGGAAACGCTGTAAATTCATTACCTTTATGAAGCAGGTGGAGGCCATTCGTTAAAATATCCACCGCTTCCAGATATGTGACATCCGGTATCTCACATCGAAAATACTCTGCTATAATCTCCTGAAGTTCTCCGTCAAAGGCGGGCTTTTCAGCAGCCGCTTTGATCATCTCACGAAACTCCTTATTTTGGACATAAAACTTATAGGTACTTTCATAACTATAGGCAATAAACGGGAGGATATCATAAACAGACCGCACCGCCTTTAATACCATGTCGCCAGTAATGCCCTCACGCTCCAGAAGTACCGCGATCTGCGCTGTATAATAATCAAACAGCAAATCTGCCGCATTTTTTATCGGCGTCCTCCAACGTAAAAATTCAATATCTTTACACCTCTCCATCACCGGGCTTACTTCCCTATACATCGTAAGCATCATAGGATTGGAAAGAAGATGGCGAAGTGTTGGACGCGCTTCTATAGCAGACCATTCACAGTCGTCAAAAAAAGCATTTATCTGATCGTCCCTGAGAGGAAGCAGACGCGCCGCCTGGTATCCTGGCATACTATACCTGGGTGTGAAATCTGTTCTGGACGAAATCACAACCTGGATTCCTTTCAGAATATTTAAGCGCTTAATTTCTGTTATAAATCCTCTCTCCGCTTCTCCTCCCACTTCATTCAGACCGTCAACCATCAGGATCAGATCCGGCTCTGAGCGCTTATGTCTGGTAAAATCCTGAAGCCGCTGAGTCTTACCTTCAAACAGAGACACTGTGCAGTACTCTTCAATGCTGTAACCGAGCGTTTGTAAGCTCTCTGCCGGAATATACAACGCGCGCTCCGTATTCTGACATGCCTGCAGCAGCATAGTGCTTTTTCCCATTCCGCCGTCTGCAAGCAGGATCAGATGGGGAGTATCTGTATTCCACAGCTCATGTATCAGCGACAGTATCCCGGAAGGATATGGCTTTCCTCCCAGCTCAAGATCAGGGAAAATAGAATCCCATATTTTCTCAGGCATCCGGGATGCATAGGTCTGATTCGCATGTACGATCAACACGTTCTCCCGCGATCGGCCATGATCCCCCGGAATCCTCAGCTCAAAAGGGAATTGATTCTCCTCCGCATGATCATGCCATATAATGGGATACTCTGCCCACCCCTCAGGGTACCATGTATAAGCCAAAATGTATCCATGACGGGTATCTGTATTGTAATTACCAAGCAAAACCGTTGCATGAGCTTTATCTTCATAACACAGCTCTCCCGCCTGGACGGAGTACAGGTATTTTAATGGCTGTAAATTATGGTCATGCTCATGGCCAGCCAGCCATAAACGTACTCCAGACCGGTACAGAAGTTCCGATACATACTTCTTCTCATCCTGCAGCAGGCTGGTAAAAGAATAATGTGTCAAGAATATTGTCGGTTTTTCTGGATTTAAACTTTTAAGGGCCTTCTGCAATGCTTTTGTGCCTATCACCAAATCATTAGCCTCCTGCCCGCCCTTATAGGATAACGTAGAGTCCACATGAAGGATATTAAAATCCGGCGTTTCTACAGAGAAATGAGGTTCCAGCGGATTTTCATAACAGCGCATCCTGTCTTCATCGAAGATTTTAGATAGAAATGCCCTGAACGCTTCCTGACCTGCATGAATCGCTCTGAGGTCATCCTCCTCGATCATCCCCCGCGCCGGATCATAGTATCCCTTTCTTTGAAACATCATGCGGGAAACTGCCTCATCCCTGCCTGCCGCCGACCGATCCACATCATGATTGCCGGGAACGATAAAGAGCCGGGAAACCTTACATCCCACAGCGGCACAGAGATTTTTCAAATATTCTGCCGCTTCATCTGTAAAATCTTTATTCCAGATCCTGATATCTCCCGTACAGAACACATAATCGCACCTTATATCTTTTCTGCGCAAAAAAACAGGCAGCTCATCACGGAGCATCGTTGTACTCATATCATCATCATTAAAATGAAGATCTGAGATATGCAGCCACCGAACCTCGCTCATTTCAGTTTCCTCCCCTAGTGTTGATAAAATAGGTAAATCTTTTAATTCGATTATCCCACTTTCCAGCCGGACAGTCTATACCCGGAACATATATTATTTCATAAAGAAGCAACAGGTACTGAAAATATTATAAAATAATATTGAAAATTTTACGAAGAAGTAATATATTTATAATGACGACGAAAAAAGCAGAATGAACGGAGGCAAGGGTATGAACTTGGATATTTTGTGGAAAAGCGTCAAAAGATTATGCGATCAACAAGATGTCACGATTACGCAACTGGAAAAAGATCTTGGTTTTAGCCCAGGTTCTATGACAAAATGGAGGCAGTCCGCCCCATCCATAGAAAAAGTAATTGCTGTTTCAAAGTATTTTCGTGTGACTATAGATGAACTATGTGGGATTAAAACAGAGAAAAATGATGAGAAACTGCAAAATTTGATTAGTTATACGAAACAGAAAGAAATTCAGTGGCTGCCATGTTCGATATATGATTTAATGCATATTCATTTTTATCCATCTCAGATGATGAGCAAATTTGATGAAATGTATACTGCGTCTTATGCAAGCAGAAAATATTTTCTTGGTAAAAGAGAAAATTTTCAGTATATAGAATATTATGAATCAATGGATATGGAGATAGCATTTAAAATCGATAAAAACAAAGATATGGTGGACGAATTGTGGGTTATCATACATGATGAAATGGAGGTACTGGAGGAAAAAGTATTATTTGATGCTTAAAAATGTATAAGCAGACGTGCGGATAATTAGAGAATGTAATGAATGAAATACAGGGAGGTGGACAGTACGAAAAAAATACAGCAGACAAATGTTCGGAATCATACTGTCCTGATGAAATATAATAGAAAACGAATATTTATTAAATTCTCTTTATGGGTTTTAGTCATAGTAATTTTACTATCCGTGTTTGTGTGGTATAAGCCAGAAAATGCAAAAGCAGTATATGATTTTATTGCGGTATTCATTTCTGTTTTTTTCGGCGAACTGCTCTTACGCATGAAGCTCAAAAAATACAAATGGATAGCAAAGATGTTGGTGGTGCTGATTGTAGCAACAATCATAATATTCGCGGAAGCTTGTCTAGCCAAAGAAAGGGTATCCGAACCAAAAGCCACTATATATCCAGAGGAAACAACTGATTCGGGAGTTGGAGGAACCTATTCGGATGCTTTTTCATGGAACTGGGAAGAAGATCCATATATCGTATCTTGGACCAGCTATTGCGATGCTGTGGATGAAAAGGCTGCGCTTAACAAATTGATAGAAAGCTATACAAAAAGATATCTATTTGATGATTCTGGTGTGATCTATAAGGCAGAGGATGAATTAAATTCGGGGATGTATGGAAAATGTATTGCCGCTGCAAAACCTGCTGAAGATGCAATAGATTTGCAAATAGAGATCGAAGCAAAGTTAGATTATACTGACGTGGCAATAAAATGGCGCGAAAAAGCAGATCAGGACTACGAAGCACACGATAACAAGAAAATTCTGGGAGACTTATATTTAAAAAAAGCGGATTTGATTACGAATGAATCAAACCAAAAGACGGAATGGTTAGAAGTCGCGTTAGAATACTATATTGCGGCATTGCCATTAGCGTATTTGCGTCTTGATCCTGACGACAGCGTAATTAAGTCCATATGGGCATCCATCCAAAGCACGTATATAAAATTGAGAGACATGGAGTACGGAGTGGATGCGGGACATAAAGCAAGAATACCTTTGATTATTAGCATGTGTGATAAATGGTGCAAGGATTAGGATTTGAATTTGAAAAGGCTGGTAAAAAGTAAGCGCTCAATAAAATAATGGGGCTGTCGCATCAAAGTGGACTTAATATTTATGGATATCTTAAATTTCTACTGGAGCACCGGCCGGGTAAAGATATGACCGATAAACAGTTGGCAGATCCGGCACCCTGGAGTGAAAAATTCCAATCAATCAAAAATCGCATGTGAATCATAGTGAATTACTCCAACTCGCAAAGGGCTGGGGTAATTTTATATTTTACCGCACTATTATTTGGCGCATACAAAAGAAAATCCGCAGGAATATTTGGCGGTTACTTTCTACGTGTAAGGGGCCAAAAATCGGTATTAACCGACAGCCCCTTCTTAGAAAAAATTCATCTTTTATATATGATGAAAAATAATTATGTGGTCTTTTTTAATAAGCACTTAGCCAAAGACGTTAATGATTTTCTATTGAAGATTAAAAGCAATAGTGAGAGTGCTGCAGCCACCAACATATTATACTGAAAGTTTAGCAACATCACGGCAACCTCCGCAACTATGATCAGGATATTAAAAGTAATCGATTTCTTCTCATATTTAATAGTACAAAAACTGGATACATCATATACTTTATAAATCACCTGAAATAGATAACTCACAGTTGATGCAATACATACACCCCAGATTTTAAACCCAGGAGTCAGCAAAAAACCTAATACTATATTTATAGAGACCCCAATAAGTCCAACCCGAGTAACACGCTCCGTCTTCTTATACGCAGAATACATAGCGCCAATTAAACTTGATATACAATTAAACAATGCTGAAAGCATTATAATTGGCAAGTATATCCTTGCTGAAAAAAAATCATTTTTTAAAGTAAATGTCGCTATTAAGTTTGTCATACAAATAACGACACAACCAAACGAACAATATAATGAAATAAACAGGTTTATTATCTTAGAATAATATAATTCACAATCTTCGTCAGTATACGCAATAGATGCATTCAACTGAAATGCACTATACACGGCTTGTTGTATCATGTTTATTATTGAAGAAATCTTAGTAGCCGAAACAAACAAACCCGCAGTTGACGAATCTGTAAACAGCAGCAAAATATACCGCCCAGAAATAGTCGTTATCCAATATAGGATGTTATAAAATATAAGTGGTACTGAATATCGCAGAAGGACATTCAAGTATTTTTTTGTGTTTTTTATGCTCTTTATGTTTAAAGCTTTATAAAATTTCGATGAAACAAGTAAATATATAGTCGCACAGCAATCGGCTAAACCGATTGAAAACAAATACCCTTCCACTCCTCCTTCAATTTTGACAAGAAAAAGAATATTAAATATACTCAATGCTAGTGCATCAATAACCCCACTTAATGCAAATGTGACAGATTGTCCTTTTCCGCGTGCGTAAGATGCGAGACACATTCTTATTGAGTATGAATATAAAATAAAACACAAGAGAAATGTATATTGGTAATGAAATATATAGTTAATTGCAAAGGCCGCCAAAAAGCCTATGCAACTTGATACGACCATAACCTTAAATACTGATGCGGCCAATTTCTCTTCATCAAAATTTGGCTCTACAGCAAACCGAAAAGCCGCCTCATAAATACATAATGTGACGATTGGAAACAAAAGAGCTGAAAAATTATTCGTTAACTCTGCAACTCCATATGCCTCAGTTGACATATATGTTGTGTAAAGTGGCATAAGGAAAAATTGAACAGCCTTAGCCAACACAGTACCAACAGTAAAAATAATTACATCCTTTGCAAGATTGAGGTATTTATTATTTTTTTTGTTGCTTATACTCATTTCTTTAACCGCCATCTAAATTTTCGTGAAATGTGTTTTTTTATTCGTGCTAAATTATTGCTACCATTATTAAAAAACCAAACACACATTCTTATAGGATAGGCTATAGTATAAAGTGTCTTTTT
>DXEG01000045.1 GCA_019115125.1 Candidatus Blautia faecipullorum | reverse complement strand
TCTCCTTCATAAAAAGCGGTGATCCCCGAGATCACGGCGGCAGCGATCAGAATAATAATCATGGGATCTGAAAGCTCCTTCAGAAAACGCTTGATGATCGAATCCTTTTTCCCTTTCTCAAGCTCATTCTTTCCATATCTGGAAAGTCTTGAATCCGCTTCTGCGGAGGTAAGTCCTTCCGCCGACGTCTGCTGTCCGGCCAGAACCTCCTCATAGCTTGACAAGTATTCCTTCATGTCGTTCTTCCTTTCTTATTTACAGGATCAGGGTGTCACTTTTCATGACTCCCTCGATCCTGAGACTGTCCACTCTTCTTATCGGTCTTTTCCACGTCTCCCGTCTCAAAAAAACAGGTTCTCGCCACAAGCGCGGCAGCCCCAATATACGATATCTTTTTACTCAGCTTTGATTTCTGTATATAACCTTCTGTGTATCTTTCATCATACCTGCGGCAGCATTCCATAAAAATCCGGCAGATCACATCATTTTCCAGCATCGGACCAAACAGGATGGTATGATCCGGAGCAAGGATCGTCATCGCGTTTACCACGACTCTCGCAAGCCTGTCGCCTGCCGCCTGGAAGATCTTGTAAACACTTTCGTCTATTTCTCCCGTGCAATCGCTTTTCTCCACCCACTCCATAAAGAGTTCTTCCGTGATCCGCTCCTTCTGTCCTTCTGTATATTGATAGAGAAGCGGGGTACTCTCTTTTGAGTAAACGTTTTGGATTCTATCCACAATGGCGGGGATCGATATCCGTGTCTCCAGACAGCCTCTCCTGCCGCACCGGCACGGTATGCCGCCGGGTTCTATGATATAGTGCCCGATCTCGGCGGCATTGTGGTGATGTCCTTCATACAGCTCGTCCGCGATCACGATAGCGGATCCGACTCCAGGTCCCCATTTGATGAACAGGAGATCATCTCCCTTCTTTCCTGCCCCGTAGAGAAGCTCCCCTTCCGCGAAGGCCTTCACATTGTTTTCTACAATAACAGGACACTTCATGCTTTCTTCCATGATCCTGCCCACCGGCACCGCCTCGTTCCAGATGCCGTAGGCCCGGATACTGATCCCCTGTCCGCGGTTCACGATCCCGGGAATACATACGCCCATTCCAAGCAGCTCCGAAGCATTCTTTCCCGCTTCCCATAAAAGGATCTTGCTCTCTCCCGCAATGGTTTTGAGGAACTCCTCCGGCGCTTTTCCGGTCTCTGTAGCAATCTTCTTTGCGGCCAGCATGGTTCCTTTCAGATTTGTGATGGTAAGCCAGGTAAACTCCGTCTCAATGCTGACTGCCACGATACACTGGCAGTCATAATTGATATCCACAAGCACCTTCCTTCTTCCGGCCCGCTTCTCCTCCTGGAGTTCGCCTTTTTCCACAATGATATTATCTTCGATCATCGTATTGCACAGCATCGTGACCGCTGCGGGCGTAAGGCCGATCTGGGCCGCTATATCCTTCCTCGACATTGCCCCCTGCTTCTGCAGCAGCGCGAGGATCGCCGCCTTATTTCTATATTTTACATTTTCCAACGTAATGCCTGATTTGCGCATAATTCCTCTGTCTTTCTTTTTTTAGATTGGAATAAAGGCGCGTATTTTACGCGCCTGTGTACATTCCGTTATGCGCTTTTATCATAGCACTTTTTATCAGTAAATGCAAACCTCCAGCTCCAGCATACGGCCAAGCACTGCCAGTTCTTCCTTCACATCGCCGTATATTACCACGAAATGCGGCTCCCAGCCGTCTTTCACACTCTGGGTTACTATGTCATAGGAAGGATTCTCTGTTTTCACGACTACCGAGCTTCCGTTAAACTGTTTCGGCTTATCCAGCGCCTCGCCCGACGCAAGGAAGAAACGGAAGCTTCCGTCTGCTTTTCTTCCCACACGGAACACCGTCACCTGCTCGCATGATTCACAGCCGAAGTCCATAACCGGCCCGATCTTGCGGTTCGGATGTACGCCGATCTGTGCCCCCGTGTCCCTGCGCGCCAGAGAGCACGGAGCCATGCCACAGTGCCAAAACGTGATCGAATTCTCTTCTTCATCAAGAGATACCGGATCCCCAAAGAAAACGGCCTTACCGGCAAGCTGCATCCCCATGTACATAGACAGAGCACCGTATGTATCCGCCTCACAGCTTGATGCCACGCCCATATCATTAAGCATCGCCAGTACGCCGCATACCGGTGTGCCGAAGGCAGTGAAGAAATCCGGCCAACATCTGGAAGACAGAGCGCCGATCTTATTCTTCTCTACATATTCCTTATAAGCCCTGCACAGCCTCGCAAAGTCCTTCCTGTTCTGGTCCGGAGTTTTTTCAAGTCCTGCCGTGCAGCAGGTCATCTTTTCCAGATATTCCGCACATTCCTCATCTGTGTAGCCCTTCGCCATGTCGATCAGTTCCCTAGCTTCGATGGATTCAAGGGTGGTCCCGAACACATTGAGCATGTCTGCGTCAAGGGCTCTTCCAAAACCGAAGCCCTGAGGCGTATGCCCCACAGACGCCACCTTTAAACCCCTTAAATCCTCTTTCAGTTTTGCCGCGCGGATGCAGGCGTTGATCTTCTGTGCCACCCGTTCCTCTTCAGGACTTCCGAAAATGTACTCAAAGTTCCCTCTGCGGAATGCCATCAGGGCATTTCCCGCGGAATACGCGCCGGTGAGAGAATTAAGCCGAAGCCTTCCCCCGTCGATCACAGGCTCCCGCAGCGTCCACAGAAGCACCGGACACTGGAATCTTTTCAGCACCTCGCCCGCATACGCTGAGTTCGCAAATGTAATGTTCTGCAAAACGATCAGCTTCGGGTCAATGGTATCCAAAAAAGCCGTCAGATCGTCGATGGAAAGCAGCATCTTCTCCGGAACTGCCACAGCATCGGACAATGACTGAAGCAGACTGATGGATTTTTCAAACTCTGCCTGGGCGCTCTCTAAATGAAATGTCGGTACTCCCACAGGGATATACGCAACCTGAAATTTTGACATATCTTTTTCCTGCCTTTCTTTTTGTTTTCCCGGCAGCAATCCGGCCTGTATCCTGTACATCTGCCTGCTGCCTCAGCTTGATATCTTCGTTTATATTTTCGTTTCTTTCTCAGTTCCATTTATCGGCTTCGCTTCCCGCGCCGCCTTTTTACTCCTCGGACAGGGCGTCCGCCAGATCCTTGAACACTACGCCGAGAGCATAGGCTCCCGCGTCAGGATAGCCGATGCTTCTCTCGCCCACCGTACCGGCGCGGCCCATGCGCGCGGCGATCTCTTCTGTCTTCTTCGCCCCGTCGGCAGCCGCCTTCGCCGCCTCGGTAAACACAGCTTTCAGGGACATGCCCTCTCCCGCGCATTTTGTCCAGGTGTCCGCACAGGGCACCAGCGCGTCGATCAGGGTCTTGTCGCCCACTACGGCGCCTCTCCCAAAGGATCTCTCGCCGGTGGCCTGGATCCCTTTTACCGCTGCCTGCATCATTTCCGCGAACGCTGCCTCGTCAAGCTCCCTGGCCTCTCCCACGGCTTTTCCAGCCGCGCGGAACGCAGAGCCCCAGATCGGCCCGGACGCTCCGCCGCAGTACTCCATGATCACCATGGAGCAGGCATTCAGGAAGCTTCCAATATCCTGCGCGTCATTCTCAAGGATGTCCGTCCACTCGCGTTTGAGCTGCTTGAAGCCCTTTGCCACGCTCATTCCGAAATCCCCGTCCCCTGCATGGGAATCCAGCTCACAGAATGGAATCTCATTTTCAATAATGCAGGCGCCCATCCGATCTACAAGGTACTTCATGTTGTCAAGGCTTATCCTGCCGTTTCTTACTACGGCCCAATCCGCGTCTGCCGTAAGCCCGTACTCTGCTTCCCTGTTCTCCTCACTGACAGCCTTGAGGTCCGTATAAGGAATATCTGTCTCGCAGGCGGATACATGGAAGGCCGGAGCGCTGCTGTCGGCGTCGAGGAAATGTTTCAGCCGCTCGTCCATCTTCATCATAGAAACAGACGCCCCGAGCATATCAATGCTGGTCATGTAGTTTCCTGCAAAGGTTCTGTATATCTTGATCTTCTTCCCGGCAAGGATCCGGCACACTGCGTTATTCAGAAGGTAAAGCTCCATCAGCGGAGTGCTTCCGAAGCCGTTCACAAGGACAGTGATCTCATCTCCTTCCTTCGCGCCCAGCTCTTCAAGGAGCGCGTCGGTCATTCTTTCCGCCAGTTCATCCGCCCCCGCGATCTCTTCTCTTTTGATACCCGGCTCGCCGTGGATCCCCACGCCGTACTCCATCTCACCGTCTCCAATCTCAAAGGTAGGGGTCCCTTTCGCCGGAACAGTACAGGAGCTAAACGCGAACCCGATGCTGCGCACATGGGACGCCGCGTTCTCCGCCTCTTTTTTGACTACCTCAAGGGAGAGCCCTTCCTCGGCAGCCGCTCCTGCCACCTTATGTACCAGAACGGTTCCCGCCACACCTCTACGGCCTACCGTATAGAGACTGTCCTGAACGGCGATATCATCGTCCACGCGGACATAATCAACCTTGATCCCGTCCTCTTCCGCCAGATAGGCGGCATTTTTAAAGTTCATCATATCGCCGCTGTAGTTTTTAATGATAAGAAGGGTTCCTTTGTCGCTCTGCGTCTCGCGGATCGCCTGATATACCTGGATCTGAGACGGGGACGCAAAGATATCGCCGCAGACTGCCGCGTCCAGCATACCTTTGCCGACGAATCCCGCATGGGCCGGCTCATGACCGCTTCCGCCGCCGCTGATCAGGCTGACTTTGTTTTTATCGATTTCTTTCTTCCTGACAATCTTATATTTCCTGTTGAACTCCAGCTCCGGGTGCGCCATGACAATGCCGCTGCACATCTCAATGACCACAGTCTCCGGACGGTTGATAATCTTCTTCATCATAGCTTCGCTCCTCCTTTAAGCCTGATACCGGGCTTTGAACTTCCTGCCCGCCTCATCAGCCGCAAGGATCGCCGCCATCACACTCTCCACGGTTACCGGGAAGGGCATCGCGTGTACGGATTCCTCCGGAATGCACGCTTTCTCTGCTACCTGGCGGAGCTCTTCCTCTGAGATCTCGGTCACGCCGATGTCTTCAAGGCAGACCGGAAGTCCTACGCTCATGCAGAATGTAAGTACTTCTTCCAATTCCTCTGTTGGGGCGTTCTCAAGGGCAAGCTGCGCGATGGTTCCGAATGCCACCTTCTCACCGTGGAAGAACTTGTGGGTTCCTTCAAGGATCGTAAGCCCGTCGTGGATCGCGTGTGCCGCTGCCAGTCCGCCGCTCTCAAATCCAAGCCCTGAGAGGAGGATGTTTGTCTCTATGATATTTTCAAGGGCCGCTGTCAGCACATTCCTGTCGCTGGCCTGTTTTGCCTTTACTCCGTCCTCAAGGAGTGTCTGGTAACAGAGTGTGGCAAGCGCGAAAGCCGCTTTCGTGCCTCTTGCTTCCGGGCAGCTTCCCTCTCTGACACCGCAGGGCAGCCCCGCATTGACCTTTGTAAAGGATCGGACATTCGCTCTGGCTTCAAAATAAGTGGAGAGCGCGTCTCCCATGCCGGATACAAGGAAACGGGTCGGCGCTTTCGCGATCACGGAGGTATCGATCAGAATCACGCTGGGGCTCTGCTTGAAGTACGCATAATCATCGAACGCGCCTTCCGGTGTGTAGAGCACCGCCGAGTGGCTTGTAGGAGCGTCCGTAGCCGCAATCGTCGGGACGATGATCAGAGCCTCGCCCTCTGCCACGCATTTCGCTGTGTCGATGGCTTTGCCGCCGCCAAGCCCGATGGTACAGGTGCAGTTCTTTTCCTTTGCCAGCGCCTGAAGCCTTGCTACTTCCTGACGGGAACACTCTCCGCAGAATCCGCTTTCGACGAAGGTCACGCCGAACTTCTCCGCGGTCTTATCCAGCTTGTCTTTTACGCGCTGCACGTCGTCCGGGTGGGCGATCAGAAGCGCGGAATCGCCGAATGTCCTGACAAAGTAACCAAGATTCAATATTTCGTCTTCGCCCTGAACATATTTTGTCGGGCAGATAAATGCTTTTCTCATAATCTTTAACCTCCATTTTTATTTCAATTTTTAAGTTTTCTCACTTTGTATCTATAGAATCCATGAAAAACGCGGTTCCGGCAAACCATTACTTTACAAGCAGTGTGATGCCTGATATGAAGAGCAGGATATAGGTAAGTTTCATGAAAAGAAGCTGGCTCATCCTTTTATAGAGCACGGTTCCCGCGATCATTCCCGCCGCAAAGAACGGGATGGAGATCATCTGTGTCACGATCAAATCCTGTGTCCACAGTCCCTCGCGGATATCATCAATCAGTATAATAGTGTTCAGGATGATCCACACTGTCGATATGGTCGCCCGGAACCCCACCTTATCCCGGATCTTTTCTGACAGATAGCTGATAAGCAGAGGTCCTCCGGAAACAAACATGCCGTGCGCCACTCCCGATCCCACCAGAAGTGCGTAGGATTTCACCTCTACCGCCCCATGCCGTGTGGTTTTTTCCTTCTTCTCCGGCCGCACAAGCTTCCAATATCCCTGTACAGCCAGAACAAGAACGAACGCCCCGAGACATTTGTAGAGAAGGCTCTCATAGTTGGCAAACAGAGCCTTCAGGAAGATCCCGGAAAAGATGCCCACAGCCATGACCAGCACCACTTTCCTTAATTCCTTCCAGTTCACATGCTTTCCCTGGCTGATGAACACATAGATCCCGGCCAGTATTCCCAGCACGTTGAGAACCGGTTTCGCCACATCATACCCAACCAACATCAGGCCCGGGGGCATTGCGAGGATCGTCCCCGCAAAGCCCGTAATGCCCTGTATGATATTTGTCAGAAATATTATGAGGTAGAATGCGATATTGTTCATTTACTTTACTCCGTATTTCTCTCCGATCTCCTCAAACAGACCCGCGTAGCCGCTGCCTTTGCGGTAAAATACCGGCGTATATCCCAGCTCTGCTGATACGGTCACTTCTCCGCCGCCGTACGCTTCGCCGGTCCAGAGATGGATCCACTCATCCTCCGGCAGGTACAGCGTCCAGTCATGCCTGCCCTCCTCATATACCGGGGCTACCAGCATGTCGCGGCCGAAAAGGTATTCGTACTGAATATCGTAAGCTCTCTGGTCGTCCTCATAGTGCATGAACAGCGGTCTCTGAACCGGATGTCCCGTCTGGGAATTTTCTTTGACCAGTTCTTTTGTATACGGGGCCAGCATGGTGTATACGTCCACCAGCCTTGCCATCCGGTTCATGGTGTCGTCATCGTCATAATACTGGAAATTCGTATCCGGCCTGTTGCCCTCGTGGGTTCTCATAAACGGTGTGAACGCCGCCATCTCGATCCAGCGCAGGAACAGTTCTTTTGTCCTTGTATTGTCAAACAGGGAGGTATATCCCCCGATGTCGCTGTGGGTGATCCCGCAGCCCATCATTCCGGCGCTTAACGCCCCGCAGATCACGGACGCAAGACCGTCATGGATGGTAAAGTCTACGGACTGATCGCCCGCCCACAGGAGGGTGCAGTATTTCTGGCTGCCGGCGCCTCCGGCTCTCATGAAGTAGACTGCCTCTCCCAGCTTGCCGGATTCTTTTACCGCCTCATAGTTACATTTCGCCCAGAGCACCGGCCAGTGGTTGTGCTCGATCATCGGAGACACCCCGTTGTAAAGCTTGATATCGTCTGTGGGAAGGTACTCTCCGAAGTCCGCCATCCAGCCATCTATACCGATCCCCAGCGTATATTCCTTGATCACACCCTTGAACCACTCAAAGGCATCGGGGTTGGTCAGGTCTACCACACCGCAGTCGAACTCGCCGAAATCTACCAGATAATCGCTCCCGTCACTTTTTGTGGCAAAATATCCCTTCTCTTTTCCTTCTTTATAAAGTTCGCCGTCATTTACAAGATACGGGTTCACATACCCCAGGAACCGAACGCCTTTTTTGTTTACTTCCTTTATCTTTTCCGGAAGATCAGGGTACATCTCTTTATGGTATTTCCAGTCCCACTGGAGCCGCTTCCCGAAAGAAGTCACCCTCTTGCCGCACCAGTCCTGGCACCAGATACCGGATACCTTGATTCCCTTCCCAAGGGTCTTGTCAAGCAGACCGAAGGAGCGCTCGTTTCCTCCCTGCACGCCGATGATCAGGCCGTTGTACACCCAGTCCGGAAGCTCCGGCTGTCTGCCGAAATACGCGGTCAGTTTTTCCAGAAGCGTAAGATAATCCGGTGCCGCCTCGATGCGGATCTGTTTCGGCACTTCCCAGATCTGAAGCTCGTGGAAATCTGCATTGCGGAAGTCAAAATCAGCGTAAGCTGTGGAATCCACATGCAGGTAATAACGCTTCGTGGAGACAAAGGTCGGCTGCGGATAGTTGGTATTATAGTAGTCTCCGCCCGCTTTGTTTTCCACATCCGAACGCCATGTCACATAGGTCGTCTTGTCCCTGCCCACACCCGGCTCGGATGTCCAGAGCGGGAAATTGCGTCCTCTCAAGTTAAAGTAGGACATCTGCTCGCCGCAGCCGTAGCATTTCTCTTCCTTGTCTGCGGACACGCGGAACCAGAAGCGGTTGATGCGCTCATCCTTCCGGGTAAAGTCCAGTGTGCAGACATCATTTTCCACCTTCACCAGGGCCGTGAGCCTTCCTTCAAAATCAAGCTCCAGAGCCCCGTCCGTCTCTTTTATGCCAGTGACGCTCAGCGGACAGCGCTCGATCACATAATCCCGGATCTTGAAGTTCCCGCGGTACATATCCACGTCTTCCTGCCCGTATCCCACATACACCATGGGGGATGTCTGACCGCAGGACAGGATTTCCTGTCCGTTGGCCGTAAGCGTAAAGCCGTCTTGTTCCTTTTTGATCTGCATCATAATGATATACCTCCTTTACAATATCTCCTTTCGCTCCCCAGGAATATTTGTGCAAACTGACACTTTCGTCCTTATTCCCGATATGATAAAATACCCTTGAAAATTTTTATTTTCATTTCCATACAAGCCGGAAGCAGCCAAATATGTCCAGTATTTCGCCTCCGGTAATGTATGGATTTTTTTAATAATACAGTTCTTTGTTCTCGCCGATCACTCCCGGGTGCGCCCCCTGGCGGATCAGCGGCTCTCTCTGGGGATGTGCCAGTACCCATTTGTTCTTCTGGAGCAGGAGCCTGCCTTCCCCCTCGTCGCATTCTTCCCTGCGCTCCAGAGGAGTATTGGTGCCCTTCGGGAGAACGACAATGTCCTTAAAGCCCTCATCGCATACACGGCAGGGAGACAAATGCAGAGTCGTCTGGTACATCTCAATGGCCGTCCCCTTCTCCACATAGAATACCTCGGCATCCTCCACTTTGTAGGTATTCTCCTTGATATCCCATGTATGTCCGAGCACAAGCATAAAATCCGTCACCGCAATGTTGATCTCGCTTCCTTTGTGGTACTCAAATCCGTTATACGTTGTATTCCGCCCGTTGCAGTAACCGATCTCGATGGGCATTCCCCCGTACATCACTGCCTGGAGTTTCTCAGCCGCTTCGGTCTGCTCCATCTCAGGGACAGAGGGCGTATATACATTTCCTTCCGCCGGGATCTCTGTTTTTTCTTCCATGTAGGCCGCCAGCTCCGAGAAATCATACCCTTCAACCACCCGTCCATAGCTTTTAAAACATGCTTCCCTGACACTGTGGATCACAACGTCGTTTTTCTGATTTAATCTTTTCAGCATATTTCCACATCCTTATTCGTTCCAGTTCCTTTTGAGACGCTTCTATTTCTGCATCTCCCGGACGGCTTTGATCGTCGCGCAGAAATCTTCTTTGCCGTATCCGCACTCCATGGCCTTGTCGTAAACTGCCTTTGCAGCCGCTTCTCCCGCAAGATTTATTCCCTGCTCCTTCGCCATGTTCATGCAGATATTTACGTCCTTGTACATGTTCTCGACAGAGAATGCCGTCGTATAGTCCTCATTCTTGATCGGCGCTGCCTTGGAATCAAGGTAGAAGTTCTGGCCTCCGCCGTAGGAGATCGCCGTGGTGTAGCTGTCAATGCCGATCCCGTATTTCTGCGCCAATGTAAGCGTCTCGTTCACGCCGTTCTGGATCTGAGATACAAGGGCATTATGGCAGATCTTCATGACAAGGCCTTTTCCGTTGCCGCCCATGCGGATAATATTTTCTCCCATATACGCCAGGATTGGCTCCGCCTTTTTACATGCCTCTTCGTCTCCTCCCATGTAGATCCCCAGCTTTCCTGCAATAGCCGCCGGTTTTGACTTTACGACAGGGGCGTCCACAAACTGCGCTCCGGTTTTCTTGACCATCTCGGAGATCTCCACAGACACCGACGGGTCGATGGTGCTCATGTCGATACAGAGCTTGCTCTCATTCAAAGCCGGAAGGATCTCCTTATAAACGGACATGGAGTGCTCTGACTTCGGAACCATGGAGATGATCACATCCGCCAGCCCTGCCAGCTCCAGTGAACTTTCACAGCCGATCCCGCCTTTTTTCTCCAGCAGTTCTACCTTTTCTTTTACAAAGTCAAATACGTAAACTTTATCGTCATGCTTTTTGATAATATTTTCGCTCATGGATTCTCCCATGATCCCAAGTCCAATAAAACCTATTTTCATTTCTTCTGCCTTCTTTCTTATTATTTAAAACAATCTTCTGACGGTCCGATCCATACATTCCTGCATAAATCTCAGTCGTCCATTCCGCCTTCCAAGGCCTTTGCCAGCTTCTCCTGACGGTCCTGACGTCCCAGCTTCTTCTCCACTTCTTCCATCTTCTTGTTGTTTAAGTTATAGATCAATCCCATGGATATGAAGATCAGCACTGCTCCCACCAGGAGATATCCGGCGGCAAGGTTCTTTACGTTCATTCCAACATTGGCTGCCTGCTGGGCCACATCCAGATTCTGGTCATATCCGGTCATGCCAAGGGCGACTCCCAGGAGGGCAGAACCTACTCCGGATCCGATCTTGCGGAACAGTGTCACGCAGGAGTAAACCGATCCTTCTTCCCTGCGTCCGGTAGTGGCTTCCATGTAGTCAATACAGTCGGAAATCAAAGCCCACACCAGCATTACGAAGGAGCCCTGCAGGATTCCGATGGCAAACTGGCAGATAACCCAGCTTATGGGATTCGTCATAGGATTCATGATCATAAACACCGTGATGGCAATGATCGCGATAAACGGTACAGAGCAAAGCACCTTGCGGTCAATTCGCTTTAACAATGGGCGAATAAAAATCATAGTCAGAATCTGCGCCGCATAGGAGAGCAGCATAGTCACGCTGATCCAATTCGTATCCCCATAATAAAGCATGAACACATACTGATTCGTTGAGTTATTGGACTGCATGAACATTAAAAGCGCTACGCTGGCGATGATAAGGCCGATCATTGGACGACTCTGCATACAGTTGATAAAGGTTCTGAAAAAGTGAGGTTTCTCCTGCTTGTCATCCCCCGCCTCAGGAACATGAACCACTCGCTCAGTACACAGGCGGATGGTACCCTGCAGGCAGACCCAGCTGAAAATACCGATGATCACAGCAGTCCACAGAAAACGATTGCTTAAAGGATCGCCTGTAACGCTGTCATAAAGGAACAGCGGGAGAATCACGCCTGCTGGAACATTTCCCAAAAGGCTTCCCAGGGAACGGTACTTGGATAAATCTGCCCGCTCCAGATCATCGGTCGTCATAACGGAAGCCATACTGCCGTAAGGTACGTTGACGATCGTATAACACATATCCCACATCACATAGGATAGAACACATACTATCATCCGTACTCCGTAAGACGCGTTGTGGATCGGCATAAACATGAACATCGTCACAATGCTCAGAAGAATACTGCCGTAAAACAGCCATGGTTTAAATTTATCCTTTCCTTCTTTTGGCCGGATCTTATCCGTCAGCGAACCGATCAGCGGATCATTGATTCCATCCCATATTTTCGTCAGCAAGATCAGAAGACCAAAATGCGCGGGATTAATTCCCAGACAGGTCACATAATATACCATAAAAAATGAGCTCTGCATAACAAAGGACAGATTACATCCGAAATCTCCCAGAGCGTATCCAATTTTATCCTTCCAGCCAAACGGCGCTGCGTTTTCTTTTACTTTAATTTTTGCCATATCGTTTAACCCCCAGACCATGTCAGGCCGGCAAAGGCCTGACGTCCTATTTAAAATAATCTGTATATTGCGTCAGCCGCTTACTACTCTGCCGCTGTATTGTCCCATGCATTCCTGAATGTATCCAGTCCCTGGTTCGTATACGCATGTTTGATGCTGTCCTGATATACCGCAAGTCCTGTTGTCACAATGTCAGCCCCGGCCTCAGCGCAGTCAGCGATCTGCTTCGGCGTCCTAATGGCCGCGCAGATGATCTGGGTCTTGCCCTTGAACCCGTAATTCTCATAAATCTTTACGATATTTCTGATATACTCCCGGCAGTCCTCTCCGTTAGCCTCTTTCCATCCGATAAAGGGGGATACGAAAAGTGAGCCATTCTTCGCCGGAAGGATCGCCTGCGCCGGGGAGAATACCAGAGTTACGTTGGTGCGTACGCCGTCTGCCTCAAGCCTGCGCGCTGCCTGGATCCCTGCGTATGTAGACGGGATCTTTATCACGAAGTTGCTGCTCATCGCGGCAATCTTCTTACCCTCTTCATACATCATGTCAGCGTCGTCAAGGTGCGGATTGATCTCCACTGAAATTGGAAACTTGTCATAACCTTCGATCCCTTCTTCCTTTACCCAGTCAGCCAGTTCCTTGATCACCGTAAGAAACGGCTTTCCGCTGACCATGATATGTCTCGGATTCGTGGTCACCCCGTCAATCCCGAATGTGTGGTAAGCCTCTTTGATCTCCTCAATCTTTGCGCTGTCCAGAAAATACTTCATCTCTCGTTCCTCCTTTTGATTAAATCTTTTAATTAATAAGTTTTAAAATTTGATCACCGGCATATATTGTTATATTTGCTTAATTACAAGTGCCTTACCGGTGATCTTTATATGCATTATATCCTCTTAGCAACCACCAATCAATAGCTTTTTTACATAAATTTTATTTTCGTCTATTTTGATTAAAATTATTAATCAATTTTGTGTAAACTCACCAAAAATATCTTCCGCTGATAATAAAGAGCCCCCGCACGGAAATTCCCGTCATAGAAATTTCCGCACAGAAGCTCTGTTCAAATAATTTCTTTATCAGCCCTGGGATAATACGGAGCGCACATGCTCCACCTCTTCCCGGGTGGCCTTCGCGGCGGGAACATAATAGCCCTTCGCCCGCGCGATGTTGTAAATCTCTTCCTGAGACATCTCGCACTGATTGCGGATCTGTTTCAGCGTCTGCTTTAACTGTGGGTTTTCGGTCTGAGGAATCATCTCGCCGTAGCGTACGAGCTCTCCGTTAATTCCTGCCAGTGTATCTGCTACCATTGTCTTTTCATTCATTTTCAATACCTCCTACTGTAAGAACTGCATAAGCTGCTGCTTTGTCTGCTGCGCGGACTGGGCGGATTTCTGGAAAAACTGTTTCACTTCCATATCCTGTGCCTTTTCAGCATAATCCTGCATTTTACAGTGCGTGGTATCAAAACCTCCGATCAGATGACGCAGATTCTGTAAATCCAATTCTGAAATTTCTGTCATGATACTACCTCCTCATCGTTTTATGGTAGATAGTATCCCAAAAACTCACGATTCTATTCACTCGCCGATGAGCCAGTTGTACATTTCCTCATACTGCCTTGCGGAATTATTCCAGGAGAAGTCAGCCGCCATGGCGCGGTCAACCATCTTGTTCCATTCCCGCTTATTGTCATAGAACACGCGCTCCGCGTTCCGTATGGTAGACAGCATCTCGTGAGCATTATAGTTCCGGAAGCTGAATCCGGTGCCCGTTCCCTCAAACTCATTGTAGGGCTCTACCGTATCCTTCAGACCGCCTGTTTCGCGGACGATGGGAAGCGTGCCGTAGCGCAGGCTCATAAGCTGGCTCAGACCGCAGGGCTCAAAGAGCGAAGGCATCAAAAACGCGTCGGACGCCGCGTAGATCCGGTGAGACAGCGGTTCGTCATAATAAATCTGAGCGGAAACCTTGCCGTGGTATTTCCAGTCAAAATGACGGAACATGTTTTCATAGCGCTCGTCGCCGGTTCCCAGAACAATGATCTGAACCGCGTCCTGGCACAGCTCGTCCATAATATAGGCGATCAGGTCAAATCCCTTCTGGTCCGTCAGACGGGATACAATACCGATCAGCATTGCCTTGGGATCCTCATTGAGGCCGAAATCTCTCTGAAGCTGTATCTTATTTTTCACCTTTTCCTTGCGGAAAGTCTTCGCGTTATAGGTCTTTGTGATATACTGGTCCGTCTCCGGATTGAACACGTCATAGTCGATACCGTTCACAATGCCTCTCAGACTGTTGGAACGAGCCTGGAGCAGTCCCTCAAGACGCTCTCCGTAAAACGGAGTCTTGATCTCCTCCGCGTAAGTATTGCTTACCGTAGTCACGGCGTCCGCGAAAACGATTCCTCCCTTCAGGTAGTTTGCGTCTTTATATGCCTCCAGCTTGTCCGGAGCGAAATAGTAGTCGGAAAGACCTGTGATCGCCTTGATCGTTTTTACATCCCAGACGCCCTGGAATTTCAGGTTATGAATGGTCATGATCGTCTTGATATTCCAGAAGAAATCATTCTGCTGGAAGGTATCATGAAGATACACCGGAACAAGTCCCGTCTGCCAGTCGTGGCAGTGGATGATATCCGGGCGGAAGCCGATCACCGGAAGCACGGACAGAACGGCCTTGGAGAAGAAAGCAAACTTCTCCAGATCCCAGGTTCCTCCGTCATATGGTTTCGGACCGCTGAAATAATATTCGTTGTCAATAAAATAGAACTGAATCCCGTCATATTCCATCTGCATGATTCCGACATAGCAGTTTTTATATCCCAGATCCATGTAAAAATGTGTGATATACTGCATTTTGTCCTTCCATTCCTGTTTCATGCAGGCATATTTCGGAAGAATGACACGAATATCAAAGTAACGCTTGTCAAAGCATTTCGGAAGTGCCCCCGCTACATCGGCCAATCCTCCGGTTTTGATAAACGGTACTGCCTCTGAGGTTGCGAATAATATCCTTTTCATCTGTAAATACCCCTCCTTGGTAACTTCTGCATGTGTTTATTATAACCCAAAACAAACCTATTGGAAAGAGTGATTTTTGTATTCCAGCCGTATCTTGTCCGCGATCAGGGCAATAAACTCAGAGTTGGTGGGTTTTCCCTTACCGGTGCTGACCGTATATCCGAAAAGCGCGTCGATAGTGTCCATTTTTCCCCTGCTCCAGGCCACCTCGATGGCATGGCGGATGGCTCTCTCCACTCTGCTCGGGGATGTCTGATGCTTTTTGGCAATGGTAGGATACAGTATCTTTGTAATAGAATTGAGCATTTCCATATCATTTACCGACAAAATGATGGCGTCTCTCAGATACTGGTATCCTTTAATATGAGCCGGAACTCCGATCTCATGGATCACATTGGTCACATCCGCTTCCAGATTGCGGGCGCCGTATACCGCCGCTTCCTCCTTCACCGCCTGCCGCACAGGTTCTCTGACCCGCCGCTCTCCTGAGCGCCTGAGCTGCTTGATCCTGTTTAAAAGCACCTGATTATCAAAAGGCTTAAGCATATAATAATCGGCTCCCAGATTGAAAGCGTCTTCTGTGATCCGTTCCTGGCCCACAGCAGACACAACAATAAAGGACGGCGTTTTTTTCACCGCGGAATCATGGCTGAACTGCTCCATTACTGTCAGGCCGTCCATTTTCGGCATTATAATATCGAGAATGACCACATCCGGTTCTTTTTCTCTGATAATACTGCAAATTTCCTCTCCGTTGTGTGCTTTACCGACTAATGTCAGGTCTTTATCTTCATCGATCACGCGACCAAGTATCTCCAGCATTTTCTCATTATCATCTGCAATCGCCACATTTAATTTTTCCATGAGGCCAGTTTCCTCCTAACTTCTAACTTGGAACCTTCTGTATTTCTGTCAGATCACTGTCCCAGGGCACCCCTCGTATCACCCGGACTGCTATGTACAAAACAACGGGCCCGTTCATTCTGCTCTTGCACATCAAGGATATTATAGAAGAAAGGCTGGTGCGAAATCAAGCCGAAAGTGGCCGAAATACTGGATTTTCGTTCGTTGACTTTCGAGCTTTTAAAACATCTTTTTCTCTCTTTTTTCTCTGTTTTTCGAGCTGTTCCACGGTTCTTTCTTATTTTGCCGCAGCATAATCTTCCATTTTCCTCCAAATTATTCCGGACAAAAGAAACAGGCCGCGCCCAAACCTCTTGAAAACAGCGGTTTTGAAGCGCTCCTGTTCTGTTCCGGCAAAGCCAGGCTTTTCTGCTTTTATTCCACAAATCCCGCGCGACGGATTTTTACAAAAGCCCCGCCTTATTTCGTCAGATTTTCCAGCATGGTTTCCGCGAAGATTCCGTAGCCGCTTGTAGAATCCTGAACAAATACATGGGTGACGGCTCCCGCGAATTTACCGTTCTGGAGCACCGGACTTCCGCTCATTCCCTGGACGATTCCGCCTGTCAGGTTCAGAAGCTCAGGGTCCGTCACCTGGATCACAAAGCTTTTATTGGTGTCCTCATGATTCATATCGATTCTTGTGATCTCGGCCGCATATTCCTTCACTTCTCCGTCCACACAGCAGAGAATGGAGGCGGGGCCTGTTTCCAGTTCCTGTTTGTAGGCCACCTCCAGTTTTCTGAGAGACAGATTTTCGCTTCCCTGAGAAAACTTTCCGTAGATGCCGTTTTTACTGTTGTCTGTAATACTGCCAAGTATCCTGCCGGGCTCGTATCGAATGAGGCCGGAAAGCTCGCCCGGGCTTCCGCTGCTTCCCTTCTGGATGCCCAGGATCTCCGCCTGATACAGGGCTCCCGCGCTGATATTCAGAAGATCCCCGGTATCCACATCGCTGATCCCATGTCCGAGAGCGCCGTAATTTCCCTGCCCGTCCACAAAAGTCAGCGTTCCGATCCCCTGGGTATTATCCCGCACCCAGATACCAAGCTTATACTCTCCCGCCGAATCCTTTACAGGCGTAAGCGATACAGGAATCGTCTCTCCGTCCCGCATCACATCCAGCGTTACGTCGCCTCCGTCGAGAAGATCCAGATCCTCCATCAGTTCTTTTTTGCTCGATACCTTTTCCTGGTTAAAGGCCACGATATAATCCCCCGGTTTTACAATATTCTTCGCCGGTTCCTGAGTTTTTCCGTCCTCCGACTGGATCGCTCCTGTATCTATGATCAGCACTCCCTCTGTTTCCATATAAATCCCCACCGTATTACCGCTTACAAACACAGACGAGCTGTCCGCCGGCGTCACTTTGATCTCTTTAAAAGGAATAAAACCCAGAAGGCGGCAGGGAAGCAGATAGCTGCCCCCGCCGGAAGCCGTGACCGCCTCGTCGAAGGCCAGAAAAGGCGAATCCAGAAGCTCCTGCACCTGGCCTTCCGTGCCCTTCGACACACGGATCTCATCGGGAACCTTCCGGTCTATATAGCGGTATCCCAGCCAGCACATTCCCAGCAGGTCCAGACAGAGACACCACAATAAAAACCTTCGGTATTTCCTTCTTTTGTCCATTCTGCCACATCCTTTCATCCTCAGTTCAAGAAAAAAAGAGAGAATCATCTCTCCTGGATCATCCTCTCTTATTATGCGGTGAACAGACCTATTTCAGTCTTGTATTTTTATGTACCTGTGCCAATTCTTTCATTTCTTTGGCGTTTCTGAAAACAGCCTCCGTGATCTCAGCGCCGCCCAGAAGTCTCGCCAGCTCGCGAACCGAAGCGTCGCCCTCAAGGGGATGGATCTCTGTGATCGTCTCTGCTCCTTTCTGGTGCTTTTCAATCTCAAAATGAGTATCCGCCATTGCGGCGATCTGAGGAAGGTGCGTGATGCACAGCACCTGATGATGCTTTCCGATCACGGCCATTTTTTCGGATACCTTCTGAGCGGTCCTTCCGCTGATCCCGGTATCGATCTCATCAAAAATCAAAGTCTCGATCTGGTCGCGGTCAGCCAGGATCGCTTTCAGGGCAAGCATGATCCTGGAAAGCTCTCCTCCGGATACGATTTTTCCCAGAGGCTTCACATCCTCGCCGGGATTCGTGGAAATTTCGTATTCGATATCGTCAAATCCATTATCCGTAAATTCCTTTTTCTTTTTAAAGCTGATGCGGAATTTTACGTCAAGGAAATTCAGGTCTCTGAGCCCCTCCAGGATTTTTTCTGTCAGGGTATGACTATATTCTTGCCGGATTTTCGACAGTTCATGCGAATATTTTTCAAGCCTGCTCTTTGCTTTTTCCAGATTTTTTTGAGCCTCCTGGAAGCGTTCCTCATATTTTTCAATATCTTCCAGCTTTTTCAGGCGTTCTTCCTGATAAGCCTGTATATCTTCTATGGTTCTCCCGTATTTTGCCTTGAGGCCGTTCAGAAGATCCAGCCGTTTCTCCGTCTCATAGAAGGCTTCGTCATCAAAGGTCATTTCCTCCACATAGGAGGACAGCTCTCTGTTGAAATCATTCAGCAGGGCGTCGATCTCCTGAAGGGATGTTTCCATTGTTTCAAGCTGCTCGTCATACTCTGTCACCCTGGAAAGCTCCCGGACCGCGGAACCGACAGACTCCCCCGCTCCCTGGTCGTATCCGGTCAGTACATGGATACTCTGAAGAGTCTCCAGGATCAGCCTGCTGTTGCTGAGCTTCCTGTACTGCCGCTCCAACTCCTCGTCTTCCCCCGGGGTCAGATGGGCGCTGTCGATCTCCTTCAGCTCAAATTCCAGAAAGGCTTTTTCCCGGTTTCTCTGCTCCTCGTCCGTATCCAGACTCTTTAAGGACTGCAGACAATTCCGGTAATCCCTGTACGCCTCTTTTACCTTCGCCTTTGCGGGATCGGTTTTCTCTTTGCCGTAGGCGTCCAGAATTTCAAGCTGCTTATCCTGATAAAGCAGCGACTGATGCTCATGCTGCCCGTGGATATCCAGCAGGCAGGACGCGGCGGCCTTCATCTGGCCGACGGTACATGTCTCGCCGTTGATCTTGCTGATGCTGCGGCCTTCAAGAATTTTTCTGGATAAAAGCACCTGGCCCTCTTCCGGAAAGATCCCTATGGCTTCCAGCGCTTCCCAGGCCTTTTTATTTTCCACCTGGAACAACAGCTCCACAAGCGCGTAGGGCGCCCCGGCCCGGATCATATCCCTGGCGCTCCTGCCTCCGAGAATTAACTGCATGGAGCCCAGAAGGATAGATTTTCCCGCGCCGGTCTCACCGGTAAGGATATTCAGCCCCGGACCGAATTCCACTTCAATATCCTCGATCAGAGCCAGATTTTTCACATGCAAATGAACTAACATATTCTCTCCTCTTAATGCAGAATGCTCTTCAGGCGCTTTACAACGGCGGAGGCCTGCTCCGAGGTCCGCGCCGCGCACATCACAGTATCGTCTCCGGCGATGCTTCCAAGAATTTCCTCCCATTTGAGTGCGTCCAGGGCAGCGGCCACGCCCATAGCCATACCCGGCACCGTGCGGATCACCACCATATTCTGCCCCTGATCGATGGACAGCAGCGCGTCATGGAGTACTCTTGTATATTTGTCGCCCAGCTCCTCGGGAAATTCCTTCAGGATCGCGTAGTGGGATTTCCCGTCGGCTCCGGCCACCTTCGTCATTTTCAGCGCCCGGATGTCCCGGGAAACTGTAGCCTGAGTCACCCGGAACCCCGCCTCGTTCAGTCTGGCCGCCAGCTCCTCCTGTGTATCAATGTCATATTCCTGAATCAGTTCTTTTATTTTTTCATGTCTAGCTACCTTCAAAGTATTACCTCCGGCCTCCTAATTATTCCCGATCTTCTGACGCAGAACCTCCACAAAGCTCATATGGTTCAGCTTGAGGATCCTGCTGCTGACAGAAGCCTTCTGTATCACAATTCTGTCTCCGGTCACCATCGGCACCACCGTGTCGCCGTCAAAGGACGCCAGTCCCTTCTCCTTATCCTGCCTCCGGCCTTCTCCAAGCTCTACGGTGATCACGTCCTCCGCAGGAAAAATAATGCTTCTGGTGTTCAGCGTATGGGGAGCGATGGGTGTCATCAGCGTCATGGCTGCGTTTGGAGATACAATCGGCCCCCCGCAGGAGAGGCTGTAGCCTGTAGAGCCTGTGGGAGTGGCTATAATGATCCCGTCGGCGTTGTAAGAATTCAGATATTCGTTATTGACGTAATTTTTGAAGCGTACTACCCTCAGGGAGCCTTCCCTGCTGATCACGATGTCGTTCAGAGCCACGTCTCTTCCGATGATCTCACCGTCCCGGTAGACGGTTCCCTGGAGCATCATCCTCTCCTCGATCTCGTAATCGCCGCTGATAAGCTGATCCAGAGCGGAAGGGATGGAGCTTTTGTCCACCTCTGCCAGAAATCCTAATGTTCCAAGATTCATCCCCAGCATGGGAATTTCTCTATGTACCACGTCTCTGGCAGCCTGGAGAAGCGTGCCGTCTCCGCCCAGCACGAGGATACACTGCGTTCCCTCCGGTATCAGATCCGGGTTGGTGTAATGATAACTGCCCTCCAGCTTTCGCTCCGCCGGCTGCACCCGGCACTGTTTTCCCCGTTTTTTCAGATACGCCTCGATCTCGCCTGTAATCTCAAGGTTTTTGTCTTTTGCTGTGTTTGTGATAATATAAAACTTATCCATCTCTGTCTTCCTCAATCCAACTGCAGGTGCGCTTCCCGCACCACAGTCTCCGGCATGATATCCGGCCGGGAAAGGATTTCCTGTTCTTCGGGACGCTTCCTCAGGTGCAGAAGATACTCAATATTTCCTTCCGGCCCTTTGATCGGTGAAAACGACAGATGAAGGGGCTCCAGCCCGATGGAAGCCGCGTACGCGATCACCTTTTCGATCACTTCAAGATGCACGGAGGGATCGCGCACCACGCCTTTCTTTCCCACCTTCTCTCTGCCAGCCTCAAACTGAGGCTTGATCAGGCAGACGATCTCCCCCTCCGCTGTCAGAAGATTTCTCACAGGCAGAAGCACCTTGGTGAGGGAAATAAACGATACGTCGATGGAGGAAAAATCAGCGGGCCCTTCCAAATTCTCCGGCAGCACATAGCGGATGTTGGTTTTTTCCATACAGACGACCCTCGGATCATTTCTCAGCTTCCAGTCAAGCTGTCCGTATCCAACGTCAATAGAATATACCTTCACAGCTCCGTTCTGGAGCATACAGTCCGTGAACCCTCCCGTGGAAGCTCCCACATCCATACAGATTTTTCCTTCCAGGGCAACGTCAAAATTTTTCATGGCCTTTTCCAGCTTCAGTCCGCCCCGGCTCACATAGGGCAGCGTATTTCCCCGTATTTCGATGTTCACGGTTTCCTGGAACATCGTTCCGGCCTTATCTTCTTTTTGTCCGTCCACATAGACGTTTCCGGACATAATATAGGCTTTCGCCTTTTCACGGGAGGGGGCAAGCGCCCTCTCCGTCATCAGAATATCCAGTCGTTTCTTCATTCCTGCTCCTCATACTCCTCGATGGCGCTGAGAATGTCCGGCGCTGACAGGCCGATTTTGGCCCGCAGGCTGCTGATCTCTCCATGCTCAATAAAACGGTTCCAGATCGCGATGGGAAGCACCCGCGCCTCAGGATGGCAGGCTTCCATGTAAGCCGCAACATGCTCTCCGAAACCGCCGTTTTTTACATTTTCCTCCACAGTCACAAAAAGGGTGTGGTCCTTTGCCAGCTCATCCAACAAAGCGGTATCCAGCGGTTTCACAAACCGCGCGTTGACAAAGGTAGGATTCTCGCCCCGCGCCTTCAATTCCTGATAGACCTGCCCGCAGACCTCTGTCATACTGCCTACGGAAAGGATCGCTGTATTCTGTCCTCTGTAAAGCACCTCGCTCTTCCCATGCTCGACGGGCGCCTGGAATTCTTCGAATTTCTGACAGGCAGACCCTTTTGGGTAACGTACGGCACAGGGGCCCTCCGCCCTCACACAAAATTCCAGCATTTTTTCCAGCTCCCACTGGTTCTTCGGCGCCATTACCGTCATATTCGGCATCATGGTAAGATAAGAAAGATCAAAGCATCCGTGATGAGTCTCTCCGTCCGCTCCCACAAGCCCGGCTCTGTCCACGGCGAATATCACATGAAGCTTCTGCATACAGACATCATGGAGCATCTGATCCACCGCCCTCTGCAGGAACGAAGAATAAATGGCAACCACAGGGATCATTCCTCCCAGGGCCAGACCCGCGGCAAAGGTCACCGCATGTTCCTCGGCGATCCCCACGTCAAAAAATCTCTCAGGAAACATCTTGCCGAAGCTTTTCAGCCCGGTGCCCTCCGGCATGGCCGCCGTGATCCCCACCAGCTTTTTCTCTTCTTTTCCCAGTTTTTTCATGGTTTCCCCAAACACGTCCGTCCAGGTGCTCCCTTTTTTTACGGAAAGCGGTTTGCCTGTCTGTATATCAAAGGGGCCCGTTCCATGGAACCTGTCCGGATAACGGCTGGCAGGGGCGTACCCCCGTCCTTTTTCCGTAAGAACATGGACGATCACCGGGCCTTCCACTCTTTTGGCCTCGTTGAAAAGCTTCATCATCTGGCGCATATTGTGCCCGTCCACAGGGCCGAGATAGGTAAGGCCCATATTTTCGAACAGCATTCCCGGGATGATAAGCTGCTTGATGCTGCTTTTTGTCTTGCGCACTGTATCTACCAGCGCCGTTCCCACCTTCGGAACCTTTTTCAGCGTTTTTGTCACGCCCAGCTTCATTCCCGTGTAGGCCTCCGCCGTACGCAGAGCGCTTAAATAGGACGACATCCCGCCCACGTTCCGGGATATGGACATATTATTGTCATTGAGGATAATAATAAAGTTCGTTTTCAGCTCCGCGGCGTTGTTCAGCGCTTCATAGGCCATCCCGCCTGTCAGGGCGCCGTCTCCGATGACCGAAACCACATGATAATCGTCCCCGGAAAGATCCCTCGCCCTTACATAGCCAAGGCCCGCGGAAACAGAATTCGAGCTGTGACCGGCGTCAAAGGCGTCGCAGGGACTTTCTTTTCTTTTGGGAAAGCCGCTCATGCCGCCTTCCTTCCGCAGCTGTTCAAAGCCGTCCTTCCTTCCTGTGAGGATTTTATGGGTATAGGCCTGGTGGCCTACGTCCCAGATGATTTTATCCTTGGGAAGATCCAGTACATTGTGAAGGGCCAGAGTTAATTCCACCACTCCCAGATTGGAAGCAAGATGGCCGCCTGTACGGCTTACTGATTCTATCAGAAATTCCCGGATTTCCTGGGCCAGAGCCGGGAAATCCGCCAGAGCGATCTTATGAATGTCGTTTGGTTTTTTTATCTTCTCCAACATCCTTCGTATCCTTCTTTCACTTCCTGCGGCTGACCATCTCACGGATCAGATCCGTCAGGAATTCATTTTTTTTGTTCAGCCCCGAAAGAGCCGACAATGCTTTTTCCGAAAGTCCGGCCACCTGCCGGGATGCTTCCTCTATGCCTAAAAGCGTCACATAGGTGACTTTATTATTTTTTTCGTCGCTGCGGACAGGCTTGCCCAGCTCCTGGCTGGTGCTTGTCACATCCAGGATATCGTCCCGGATCTGAAAGGCCAGGCCGATATTAAGGGCCGCCTCCTCCACCAGGGAGGTCTGCCTTTCGTCCGCTCCGGCCAGCACCGCTCCAGCCATCATAGCGGCCTCGATCAGCGCGGAGGTTTTATGCTGATAAATGTAATCCAGCATATCTTTCGTTATGGGCTTGCCGTCGTTCTCCACATCCACGCTCTGTCCGCCCAGCATACCGCGGATCCCGGTTTTTTCCGCCATGATCTTGACTGCTTTGAGAACGCGCCCGTCTCCCGGCGCCATGGAAAAGGCGCGGAACATGGTCTCATAGGCATAATTCAAAAGGCACACGCCGCTTAATACGCCCATAGCCTCTCCGTAAACCTTATGGGTGGTCAGGCGCCCTCTCCGGTAATCGTCGTTATCTATGGCCGGAAGATCATCATGGATCAGCGAATGTGTATGGATCATCTCGATCGCCGCCATAAAAGGCTCCGCAAGCGCCTCGTCTCCTCCAAAAAGACGGCAGGTTTCCAAAAGCAGGATGGGACGCAGTCGTTTTCCTCCCGCGCACATACTGTAGTTCATGGCCTCGGCCATGGTCTTCGCAAAGCCTGTTTCCTCCGGCAGCCAGCGGCGGATCACTTCCTCCGCCTTTTCCGTCCTTTTTTTCAGTTCATCATTAAAATTCCCGTAATGTCCCATCTTCATCCATCTGGAGCATCTTTTTTTCTACTGTGTCCAGTTTTTCATTACAGTATTTCAAAAGCTCCATTCCTTTTTTATATAAATGAAAAGAATCCTCCAGGGAAGTACCGCTGTCCTCCAGCTTTTCCGCCAGCCGGTCCAGCTCCTCAAATACTTCATCCAAAGGCCTTTCCTCCAAAAGTTCCCTGTTCTGGTCTTTTTTGTCTGTCATACGTTCCAGCTTTCCTTCCTGCATCCTAAAACCTCCGCCTCGACCACTCCGTCGGTGACGGAGATTTCCAATCTGTCCCCCGGTTTTACCTGGGAGATCCCTGTCACGGCATGTCCTCCTTTATCCGCCACAAAGGAATATCCCTGATTCAGCTTCTGAAGAGGCGAGAGGCCCTTGTAGCGTTCCAGATAAATTCCAAGCGTATGCCTGTACCGCTGAAGCTTCCATTCCATTCCGCCTCTGAGGGATTCTTCCAGTCTGAGAAGCCGTTCCCTGTTTTCTCTCAGCCGGCTCTCGGGACTTAAATACTGAAGCTGCATCTGATAACCGCGGAGCCTGGTCTGATAAAGCTCCAGCTTTCCTTTCATGCCGCGTCTCATACGGTCGTGGTAATTCCAGAAGGATTCCACGGTATTCCGGTAGTTGTCCACTGCCAGCTCCGCCGCGGCCGAAGGCGTGGGAGCTCTCAGATCCGCCGCGAAATCCGTAATGGTAAAATCCGTTTCATGCCCCACTGCCGATATCACCGGAGTTCCGCACTCAAAAACAGCCCTGGCCACCTTTTCTTCATTAAAAGCCCAGAGATCCTCGATAGAGCCGCCGCCCCGGCCTACAATGATCACATCCACCCCGGCCTGATCCAGCATACGTATTCCTTTCACAATGCTGTCCGCGGCGCCCTCTCCCTGAACAAGAGCAGGATAAAGAATGATCTGCAGATACGGATTCCTTCTTAAAGAAATGTTTTTGATGTCCTGGACCGCCGCTCCTGTGGGGGCCGTCACTACGCCCAGTCTCTTGATATATTTCGGTATGGGCTGCTTGTACTCCGGGGCAAACATTCCCATTTCCTCCAGCTCAGCCTTCAGGGCAAGGAAACGCTCATAGAGCGCTCCGGCTCCTTCCAGAGTGATCTCCTTCGCGTAAAGCTGATACCGTCCGTCCCGTTCATAGACATCCACAGTGCCTCCGGCCACCACCCGGTCTCCGTCCTTCATGCGGAAGGCAAGGCCGCGGCGGTTTCCAGCGAACATGACACAGGAGAGAACCCCGGTCTCGTCCTTCAGCGAAAAATAAATATGGCCGCTGGGATGATATTTGCAGTTGGACACCTCTCCCTTTATATAGATCTTTTTCAGGACAAAATCCTGGACGAACATATTTTTTACATAGCGGTTTACCTGGCCCACAGAATAGATTGTTTTCATGATCAGTTCTTGCTCTTTTCGGATTCCCTGTCAGCCGGATTCTTTTTGGACCGGATGATGATCTTTGCCTGGTGCGTCGGACGGCGGGTTTTATGGGCCTCGCCGGGATCTGTCCTCCCGCTGGCGATCTTGCCGAGAACGCCGTTTACAAAAGATCCGGAATCCTCCCCGCCGAATCTTTTTGCCAGCTCCACGGCCTCATTGATGGCGACTCCCGTGGGAATATCCTCGTCAAACTTCATCTCGAACACCGCGAGCCGCAGAGCGGTGAGATCCACCCTGCTCATACGGCCGGTTTTCCAGCCGTAGCTGTATTCGTTCAGCGTCCGGTCGATCTCCTCCAGATTCGCGAGAATGCTGTCGTATTTTTTCTGCATGGAGGACTGTTCCTCCTCCGAAAGCTCCCCAAGGCTGTCAAAATAAAGGGAAAGCTGCTCCGGCATGTCCCCCTCTGAATTAAACTGCGTCATAAACAGCAGTTTAAAAATATGTTCTCTCTGTTCCCTTCTTCGCATGTTTCCTCCTAATATAGAAAAAAGGAAAGGGTTACTTTCCTTTTTCGTTCTCCATATCCACGCCTGCAATACGGATATTAACGTCCGCCACTTCCAGGCCGGTCATATTCTCGATGGATGTTTTTACCTTATCCTGAACCTTTTTGCTTACATCCAGCACATTTTTGCCAAACTCAATATTCAGGGTCAGATCCACACTTACGACACCCTCCAGAACTGTGACCTTCACTCCCTTGGATAAATTCTTCATTCCAAGCTTGCCTACCAGCTCATTGGTGATATTTCCGCCCATGGAGGCAACTCCCTCAACATCTGTAGCCGCAAGTCCCGCGATGATCGTCACAACCTCGTCCGCGATCTTTACTTCACCAATGCCGCCTACATCCTGCAGTTTATAGGTTGTTCTCTTTTCTGCCATTTCAACTCCTCCTAAGGATTAACGAATCTGATATTTTTCCTAATATGGTTATTATATCAAAATCGTTCCGAAAATAAAAGGCTTATTTACTGAATTCTGTCAGCACCAGGTTCGGATTCCGGTCCTCAGTCATACCCACGCTCCAGGCGTTGACAAAGAGGAGAAGAGGATTCCCTTTCAGATCCGTTACTTTCTTCATATCGGAAGTTCCTGTGATCTTTGATACGTCCACCTCGTCCTTGTTGGCGATCCAGCGGATGTGTTCATAAGGCAGGTTCTCTAGACGGATCTCTACGTTATATTCGTTTTCCAGACGATATTTCAGCACATCAAACTGCAGGACGCCCACTACGCCTACGATGATCTCCTCCATGCCGGTGTTAAACTCCTGGAAGATCTGGATGGCTCCCTCCTGGGCGATCTGGTTGATACCCTTCACAAACTGCTTCCGTTTCATGGTGTCGAGCTGGCGCACTCTGGCAAAATGCTCCGGCGCGAAGGTAGGGATTCCTTCAAAGGCGAATTTCTTTCCCGGCGCGCAGATGGTGTCTCCGATAGAAAAAATACCCGGGTCAAACACTCCGATAATATCTCCCGCGTAAGCCTCGTCCACCACATGACGGCTCTCAGCCATCATCTGCTGGGGCTGGAGGAGGCGCATTTTCTTGTCTCCCTGAACATGGAACACCTCTCCGGAGGCGTCAAACTTTCCGGAGCAGATACGCATAAAGGCGATCCTGTCCCGATGGGCCTTGTTCATATTCGCCTGGATCTTAAAAACAAAGGCGGAAAAATCATCGGACATAGGATCGATCTCTCCCTCGTCCGACATACGGGGAAGAGGGGATGTCGTCATAGCCAGGAAATGCTCCAGGAAGGTTTCCACTCCAAAATTCGTCAGGGCGGAACCGAAAAATACAGGAGTCATGTTTCCCCGGCTCACCTGCTCCTGGTCAAAATCCACGCTGGCTCCGTCCAGAAGCTCGATCTCCTCCAGAAGCTGTTCCTTCTGATCCGGATCCACGATCTCGTCCAGATGAGGATCGTCAACGGCGATCTCCTCGATCTGCCCCTCCCTGGTTCCCTTCTGGGTATCAGAAAAGCTCAGCACCTTACGGGTATTCCTGTCGTAGACGCCGCGGAATTTCTTTCCTGAGCCTATGGGCCAGTTTACCGGGCAGGTAGCGATCCCCAGCTCCTTTTCTATTTCGTCCAGAAGGTCAAAGGTGTCGTTGGCGTCTCTGTCCATTTTATTGATAAAAGTAAAAATAGGAATATGACGCATGACGCAGACCTTGAACAGCTTTCTGGTCTGGGCTTCTACGCCCTTGCTGGCGTCGATCACCATAACGGCGGAGTCCGCCGCCATCAGGGTACGGTAGGTATCCTCCGAAAAGTCCTGATGGCCCGGCGTATCCAGGATATTGATGCAGTAGCCGTCGTAATGAAACTGAAGTACGGACGAGGTTACGGAAATACCTCTCTCCTTCTCAATCTCCATCCAGTCCGACACCGCGTGCCGGGCAGTGGCCTTACCCTTTACGCTTCCGGCCAAGTTGATGGCGCCGCCGTACAGGAGAAACTTTTCTGTAAGAGTCGTCTTTCCCGCGTCCGGGTGAGAGATGATGGCAAAGGTTCTTCTTTTTTCTATTTCTTTCGCATACTTAGACACGTTTGGCCTCCTATGATATCATGTATAATTTCCAGATTGTATACGGTGCCGCGGCTGAAGCCGCGGCCGGGGAATAAGTTATCCAACATGTTATTCTAGTATAAGCACAGCCGCACTGTCAAGGAATTTTGTACCTCGGATTCACATCAACACGGTCAGTCATAGATTCCCTCTGTTTCGATCACATAATCTCCTGAGGTCTCCGTGGAATCTCCGCTTTCGTCCTCGTATTCCACACTGTCCTCATACTCTTCTGTCCCGGCGGAATCTGCGGATGTCTCCTCCGCGGACGCATCCTCATAGGTCTCCCCGGAAGCCGCGGTTTCTGTGCTTTCCGCCGCCGCGGACGCATCCTCTCCCTCATTCAGAGGAGTGATCACAATATTTTCGGCGGCGATTCCTGTTTTCCGTTTTACAATATCCTCGATCTGAGCTCTCTGGGCGTCGTCCAGCTCGCTCTGGGGCACAACAATATCCGCGGTCTCCCCGGTGAGGTTCACCACAACGTTTTCAAAGCCCTTGGCTTCCAGAAGGAGCTCCGCCGCAGCCTCTTTTTCCGCTGTATCCGTCATGGCCACCATGGTATTGACGGCCTCCTGCTTCTGTTCGTCCCCGATTTCCGCGTTATTGATGATCTCCTGGAGATCCGCCTTATTCTGGGAGCGTACCTGTTCCCTGGAAAGCTTCGCCTGGGCGGCAAAGTCAGATGCTCCTGTAAGTACGGCCTCGCCGGGAGTTCCGTTTTCATCCGCTTCCGCTCCCATATCCTGGCCATCCGCCCCGTTCTCATCCAGAAGGGCTGTTTCATCTGTCAGATCATAATCCACCTCTTCAAGAATACTGCTGCTGTCTGTGCTGGTCTCCTTATCCTTATATCCCAGATCCACATCCGCGAAATTCAGATATCCGGCTACGGCGATCAGGATTGCAAGGGAGGTGATAATCACCTGATTCTTTTTGATAATTTTCTTCACTTTACTCTCCTCATTTCATTTTCATTATTTTAATTTTATGGGCTTCTATCTGGAATAATGCCATTACAGCCTCCTGAATATTCTGTACGGTCACAGAATCATCCGCTCCCTCCGCCGCAATCAGCACCCCCGTCACCTCTGTATTTCCGGAACTGTAAAAGCTCTCCTCATCCTGCCCGGTCATCAGCATCACCTGTATCCTTCCCACTCCCTCCACACTTTCCAGAACTGCCTCCAGCCTGGATTCCAGCTCCGTCTTTTCCGCCTGGTTTTCCGAAGCTTTTTCACCTGTGTTCCCGCTCTTCGTTTCCTGTCCCTCCGGCGCCGACACCGGAACCGCGATTACTGCCAGCAGAAGCCCCAGAAGAAGGATCACTGCCCACTGCTGCTTCGTCATTCCCGTCAGCCACGATCTGACAGTCCTTTTTTTCGATTCCGAAGTTCTGCCTGAGTGCATCGTAAATCCTCCCCTCCTCTTCTTCCGTCATGTCATTTGGCACATAAAGAGTTACCGATACCTTCTCCCCTACTATATTTACGGCCGTATCCTCAAGCTTTATGCCTGTATCAGCAAAGCTTTCTATAATTTTTTCCGCCAGCTCGTTCTCGTAGCCCTGGTTCAGGTAAAAGGCCTGCAGATTTTCAGTGCCCTTCTCCTCCAGCAGGATCTGCTCCTGCTGAAAATTGACGCGGAAGTTTTCCATAAGCTCTCTGCTCTTTCCAAAAATGACAAATACCGGCGTACAGAGCATATAGATCAGAAGAAGTCCCATGAAGGAGCGCACATAGCGTTCATATTTTTTGTCCGGCACCAGATGCAGCACCGCGGTAAACATCATATAAAAAACGGCCAGGTTTTTCATCCAGAGATACAGCTCTTCCTTCATGCTCCGCCTCCCAGACTTGCCGTCAGAATTAAAAACGTCAGCATACAAAGCACCTCCGCGGTAAAAAGAATTTTTAATAAAAGCCCGTACCCTTCCCCCACCGTACTCAGACATTCCACGATCCTCCTGTCGGAAACAGGCTGAGCCGCCGCCGCCAGAAAACGGTAAACAAGGGAAAGCAGACCGTAGTGGATCACCGGTCCCGCCCCGGCAAGGACAAAAGCGATCAGAATCATCACACCCAGACAGTTGCGCACCAGTACAGCGCTTGTCACCACCAGCTCCGTCACCATATTTACCGCGTTTCCCACCCCGGGAAGAGCGCCCGCCGCTTTTCCGATAAGGCTCCGCTTCAGTGAATCTACCACCGGAGCCACAAGCCCCTTTACGATCTGGAGACCCGCTACGATTCCAAGAAGGGATTTCAGCCCCCAGTTGATAACCGTAGCCAGCAGCTCCGAAAGCTTGCCCAGCATCTCTTCCCGTGAGAGATGATTCACCAGGCAGAGAAGCACATAGAGATTGGTTCCCGGCAGTATCACGGTCAGGAGCACCCACTGGATCAGCCACACAAGGATCAGCACCCCCTCATAAAAAACCGCGGCGGCGGCAGTTCCGGAGGATGCGGATACCGTCATAAAATAAGCCGGAGCCAGGGTTTTCATGAAATCCGACATCCACGCGATCACGCTCTGAAGGGATATGCTTGTCTCAGAAAAAGAATCCATGAGAAGCATGAACAAAAGAAGATACACAATATAAAAGCTGATCTCTCCGATCTGGCCATTATCAAAAACCGACGCGAAATTAGAAAGCACCGCAGCCAGCAGGATCAGCAGCAGCAGCTTTATGAACAGCGCCTTCTCCTGTTTCAGACCGGAAAACAAAACTCCCCTCAGCAGCTCCCGCGCGGCCTCCTCTGAAAACGCCTCCTCTCCGTTCAGCAGGTTTTCCAGAGCGTCCCGGAAGGAAAAGCTTTCTTCTCCCAGCATATCATCCAGCATTTTCTGTATCCCGGCAAGATCCAGCTCCTCCGTCAGCTCCCGCTGGATCTCTTCCTCCTCTTCCGCGCTGCTTCCGGAATCTTCTTTCTTCTCTTCTCCATCGCCCGGAGAGCCCGTCTTCTCCGTCCCTTCCGCCGCCATCAGCGGTTCCGGCCGCCAAAGGCAGAAAAACAGCGCCGCAAGAAAAAACGCCGCCCATTTCAGGACAGCTCCTCTCATATCAGGAACTCCTGTATGGTATCAAGAAGCGCCATCAGGATCGGAATACTGAGCACCATAATAGACAGCTTACAGAAAAGCTCGATCTGAGCCGCCGTTGCCTGATGGCCCGCGTCCCGGCAGATACCGGCTGAAAACTGACCGATATAGGTGATCCCCACCATCTTCACAAGCGTGGAAAGGTATCCGTTGTCCGATGGCAGGCTGTCCTTCAGACGTCCGATGGCCTCAAAAAGATATTCCAGCTTTCCTACCGCCAGCCCCAGGATCATGATTCCAATGCCCATAGTCACAAACGCGGCGTATTCTGGTCTGGTTCCCTTCAGGAAAAACCCCAGCATTACACCGCATACTCCAAGTAATGAAATTTTTACAATATCCATTCCGCCGCCTCCGTCAAAGCCGCCTATAAAACAAATAAATTTTGAATACTTTCAAACAGATCGTAGATATATGGAACAATCCAGAATAAAACAATCAAAAGCCCTGAAAGGCTTACCAGGAAGGCCTGTTCATCCCTGCCGCTGTGCTTCAGGATCTGGGAGAGAATGGAAACCAGGATTCCCACCGCCGCTATTTTAAATATTATGCCGACTTCCAATCTCTTCTCCTTTCCAAGTCCGCGTCACCACAAAAGTACTGCCAGAAGAACTCCGCCCAGTACACCCAGACTCTGATAGATTTTCTTTTTTTCCGGCATCTCCTTTCTCAGCACATCCAGATATCTCAAAATTTCTTCCTCGCACAGGTCAAGCTGGCGAAGCTGCATTTCTCTGTCCAGATAACCGAGACGTCCTCCCAGAGAACAGAACAGCTCTCTCTCCTCCCTGGAGAAATCAAGGTCCTTGAATTTTTGCTCCGCGCACTGACGGTAAATCTCTCCCAACGGACGTCCCGAAGCTTCTCTCAGGCTGAGACAGATCTCCTCCAGAAATTCTCCATATTTTCCCGGCAGTTTTCCGGCGATCTCCCTGAAAGCCTCAGGAAGCGACAAATTCCCGCAGCGGATCTCTCCCTTCAGACAGATCACCATCTGAAGAAACAGTCGGAGATTTCTTTCCCGCAGGGTCAGCTCTCTGCTCCTGCTGTAGCCCATTCCCACGCCCGCGATCAGAATCAGGAGTATGCCTGCATTTTTCAGCATCGTTCACCCTTTCCGTTAAAGATCCCCAGTACCGTCCCGGCTCTTTTTTCTTTTCCGAGGACAATATATCTCTCAAACACCTTCATTTCCTTCAGTCTGCTGAAAAAAGGGGTGCTCAGTACATCCTCCACAGAGTTTCCGTGAGCGGTGGCGATCAGCTTGCATCCGCAGTGTATCACCGATTCCACTGCTTTAAAGTCCTCCTCTTTTCCCAGCTCGTCTACAGCCACCACAGAAGGAGACATGGAACGTATCAGCATCTGCATCCCCTCCGCCTTTGGACAACTGTCCAGTACATCTGTTCTCATTCCCAGATCATTCTGGGGAATCCCCTGATAACACCCGGCCAGCTCGCTCCGTTCATCCACCACTGCCACTGTCAGGCCGGGGACATCCCCGCGCCCGTTGCTGAGCTGGCGGATCATGTCCCTGAGAAGGGTCGTCTTCCCGCACCTGGGCGGAGATATGACCAGCGTATGGGCTGTCCAGTCCTTTGTCCGGATATAAGGCATAACCGCGTCCGCACAGCCGGGGATCTGATGCGCAAGCCGCAGATTGATGCAGGAGATATATTTCATTCCCCTGATCCTGTCCCCATCCAGGATCACCTTGCCGGTAACGCCCACCCGGTGGCCGCCCTGCACGCTTAAATATCCCTGGCGGATTTCATCCTCATATGCGTAAAGCGAATATCCGCTGACATATTCCAGAGTTTCCCTGAGATCCTCCCTGGTGACCAGGTAGGGTTCTCTTCCTCTTCCACGAAGAAAACATTCTCCTCCGTCATAGGTCAGAAACAGCGGCCGTCCCGCCCGCATCCGTATCTCATATAGCTTTTCGTAGTCCAGATCCGCCTCGATCAGAAGCTTCCGGACATTTCCCGCAAACAGATCCTGAATCTGGCTGGCTTCCATATCCCTCACCTCTCTTTACACTTAATATATGTGGACAATCCCGATTTAGTACAAAAAATCCCCTTTCAGACACCGGAGAAAAGAACAGGCCGCGCCGCCCGTCTCTTCTCAGATCTCCAAAAGGGGTGTTTTGTTACCCGGAAAACCAAAATATTTTTACGGGAGCTGTACTTCCACATACTCCCAGCGGAGTTCCATAGGATTCTCCGACCATACCGCCCCGCTGTACCCCGGATCCAGATCCAGCATCAGATAGAAGCCCTGATCCATGGGAATGGTGCGGACATCTCTGGAGAAGCCCTCTCCCGTCCATTTAATATAAGCCTCCCGCAGCACCCACTGTGCAAAGAAAGCCTTCTGAAGGCTGTCCGCCTCCAGGATCTCCCTGATCATGGCCGCGGGAACCATTCTCTCCAAAAGCCGGGCATAGTTCACCTCTTTATGCTCCTGGATGTCAATTCCTACCTCCTCGCCCGCAAAAACGCATACCACATACTTCCCGGAATGGCTGATATTATAGTGGATCCTTGGCTGCAGGGTAAAAAACGGCTTCCCATGCTCGCCTCTGGCTCTTGGCTCATATTTCAGATTCAGGCCGTACTCCTTTTTCAGTCCTGTCTCCAGCAGCTTTTCTCCGATCATATGCTCCATTCTCTTGTTCTTGTACATCTCCGGAATTTCTGTGTAATAGATGACGCCGTTCATACTCCTGCCTCCTTTAAAAAACGGGAAGGCTCCCGCTTTTTTTCATATTGTTTTTTTACATAACATAATGTAAGCCGCTTCTTCGCCCTGGTCATTCCCACATAGAACAGTCTTCGTTCCTCCTCCACAGCAGGCTCGAGAACCGCTTTTTTATAGGGTATGCTCCCTTCGTTCACATTCAGAATATAAACCTCGTCATATTCCAGGCCTTTTACCCCGTGCAGAGTGGAGATCAGCACGCCCTTCTGTTCTTTTTCCTGCTTTGCGGCCTGCTCCTCAAGCCTGCGGGTATAATCTTCTATGTAAGCCTCCCAGTCTTTCAGGCTATCCATTCCTTTCGCGCTCTCCAGAAGACGGTCCAGGATTTCTGTAAGCTCCTCCGGTTTAATTTTCCGGTACCGGGCGTATTCCTCCAGGTATTCTTCATACCCCATGCCTTTCCGTATGAAATTCATGGCCGCGAAAGGAGCCAGCCCTCTGAGTATCCGAAAGTGCGTCTCCAGTGTGGTGATCCTGTCGCACATCCAGTCCTTATCTCTGTAAAATTCTCTCAGCCGGTCAAAGGAAATCTCCCTGTCCGTCCCGAGGGCGTCTCTGGACAGATAGCGGTTGGGGCGGTTCATGATCTCCAGAAAATTTTTTCTGCTCCGGTCTCCCGCCGCGAAACGCATATAGGCCAGCATATTACGGCAGATCCAGTGATGAAAAATGTTGGGGAGCTTTTCTTTCATGGAAAAGGGTACCTGCCGCTCCATCAAAGCGCCGATCAGCCCCTCCGCCTCCTGGTTGGTCCTTAAAAGCACAGCCGTGTTTTCCAACTCTTCCCCGGAATCCAGCTTCTTTCTCAGCCTTCCCGCCAATTCTATATACTCTTCTCTTGGATTTTCAAAGGCGCAGAGCCTTACGTTCTCGCCCTCTTCGTTGGGCGTGGACAGCTCCTTGGAAAATCTTGTTTTATTCCCGCCGATCACCTTCATGGCCGCGGACAGGATTTTTCCGCTGCACCTGTAATTTACATTCAGGACCACCTGCTCCGCTTTGGGATAATCCCGGGTAAAATTCAGCATGATCTCCGGTCTGGCTCCCCGGAAATGGTAGATCGACTGATCGTCGTCCCCGACGATAAAAAGATTGTCCTGGGGCTTTGCCAGAAGACGTACGATATCATACTGAAGCTTATTGATATCCTGAAATTCATCCACAAGAATATACTGAAATTTCCTCTGCCAGGCCTGGAGAATATCCTTCCTCCTGTCGAAAAGCTCATAGCAGTAAAGAAGCATGTCGTCAAAGTCAAGCTTGCGCCGGGACCGGCAGGCCGAAAGATAGCCCTGATAAATCTGGCGGAACACCTCGTCGGGACAGCAGGAGGAATAATAATGCTCCAAGGAGATCCTGTTCCCCTTCACCAGGCTGATCTCCTTTGCGATCTCCTCCGGAAAATCTCCCTCCTCCGCCAGATCTCCTCCATAGGAAAGAGTCAGCTCCTTCAGGATCCCGTACTTTTCCTCCTCTGAAAGAATATTGGCGGCAGTGAGCCCGTAGGCCTGCTTCAGGATGCCGTAAAACACCCCGTGAAAGGTGCCGAAGGTCACCTGGGTGCGCGTCTGTCCTGTAAAGGCCAGAAAACGTTCCTTCATCTCCGCCGCGGCCGCCCTGGAAAAGGTTACCACAAGCACGGAGGACGGCGGTATCTTCCCTCCGTCTGTCATATATGCAGTTCTCTCAACAATTACGGAAGTTTTCCCCGAACCGGGGCCTGCCAGAACCATCATCGGTCCTGACAGGTGGGCGATTGCCCGTTTTTGAGATGGATTTCTGTTCATATGGTCTGTTCTTCCCGTCAGCCCAGCTTTTCGATGGCTGCTTCTACGCGTTTCAGAGTCTCTTCTTTTCCAATGATCTCCATGATCTCCGTAGCTCCGGCAGGAGTCATCTGTTTTCCGGAAACGGCGGTGCGCAGCGGCCACATCACATATCCGTTTTTATAGCCTTTTTCTTTTACAAATTCACTTAATGAAGCATACAGGGGATCGTTGGTGTAATCCTCCTGGGCCTCGAGGATGGGAAGCACCTCTTTCAGCACCTCCAGAGAGGATTCCTCTGTCGTCTTCATTTTTTTATGTCTGTACATAGAAGCGTCATATTCCGGCACTTCCTCAAAAAAGTCGATCAGGGCCGGGATATCCGGGAAGGTTTCGATCCTTGTCTGAACCATGGCCGCGATCCTGCGGAAATCATACTCTCTCTTAAGTACCTGCTTCATGTAGGGAAGCGCTTTTTCATAGAAGGCCTCCGGATCCATTTTCTTAATATATTCTCCGTTCATCCAGCGCAGCTTGGTGACGTCGAACACCGCCGGAGATTTACTGATATGGTGGTAGTCAAAAGCCTCCACCAGCTCCGGAAGAGAATAAATCTCCCGGTTTTCCTGAGGGCTCCATCCAAGAAGAGCCACAAAATTCACGATAGCCTCTGTCAAAAATCCCTGATCCACCAGATCTTCATAGGAAGAATGGCCGGAGCGCTTGCTCAGCTTCTGATGCTCCTCATTGGTGATCAGCGGACAATGCACATAGACCGGGATCTCCCAGCCGAACGCCTCATATATACGGTTATATTTCGGCGCGGAGGAGAGATACTCGTTGCCTCTTACCACATGGGTGATCCCCATCAGATGGTCGTCCACCACATTGGCAAAATTATAGGTGGGATATCCGTCCGATTTGATCAGGATCAGATCCTCCATCTCCTCGTTATTGACCGTGATATCTCCGTAGATCACATCATGAAAGGTGGTCGTCCCCTCTGTCGGCATATTAAAACGGATCACATGAGGCTCTCCCGCCGCAAGTCTTCTCTCCACCTCTTCCTTCGGAAGATGGAGACAGCGCTTGTCATAAATGGAGATTTCCTTGCCCGCCACTACGCGCTTCATAGACGCCAGCTCCTCCTGACCGCAGAAGCAGTAATAGGCGTTGCCCTGCTCCACCAGCTTTCTGGCATAGTCCAGGTAAAGACCAGACGCCTGGCGCTCGCTCTGCACATAGGGGCCGACTCCTCCATCCTTATCCGGTCCTTCGTCATGAACCAGTCCCGTCTTTTCCAGAGTACGGTAGATGATATCCACCGCTCCCTCCATATATCTTTCCTGATCTGTATCTTCAATCCTGAGAATAAAATCTCCGCCTTCATGCTTCGTGATAAGGTAAGCGTACAGCGCGGTACGCAGATTTCCCACATGCATTCTTCCAGTCGGACTTGGTGCAAATCTTGTCCTGATCTTTGTCATTTTCCGGTTTCCTTTCCCATGCTGTAATATTAATATATAAAATGCGGCCCGGTTAAGCTTCCCTCTCTGACCGGGGCTTCTCCCCGGAGCAAAGCTTCCCCGCTCCGCCGGCATACATAAAAATTCCCTGAGGCATCTCTGCCCCAGGGAGTTCTTCTCGATTACGCTTCGATGCCTTTGCCCTTCAGATATTCGATCACATCGCCTACTGTCGCGAGCTCCGCGAGCTCTTCCGCCGGAATCTCAACATTGTACTCATCCTCCAGAGCCATTACCAGCTCGAAAAGATCAAGAGAATCCGCCCCCAGGTCATCCTTGAAAGAAGTTTCTGCGGTGATTTCGCTTTCTTCACAGTTTAACTGCTCCGCAATTAATTTTTTCATTTCTTCTAACATTGCTATCTTCTCCTTTATCAACGTGTTTCAACACTGCTTTGATGTGGAAAGTATATATTCTGTAAACCTATTTGTCAATAGATTTTCTGTTATTTTATGGGTGAAACGGCTATATTTCCCGCGAACCCGGGTATTTTACGGCCCGTCCTTCAGGCGTCCTGGAATTTAATCTGCCTGGACACACTGAGCGCCAGACCCATCTCCGCCATCAAGAACAAAATAGAGGTGCCCCCATAGCTGATAAACGGAAGCGTAACGCCGGTATTCGGCATCAGATTCACCACAACGGCAATATTAAAGATCACCTGAAGCGCGATATGGATAAAAATTCCCGCTACCATCAGGGATCCGAACATGTCCGGCGCGTTCTGAGCGATAAAGAACAGCCGGTACAAAAGATAGGCAAACATCACGATCACAAAGATCCCGCCCAGAATCCCAAGCTCCTCGCACACGATAGAGAAGATCATATCGTTCTGTGCCTCCGGAACGCTTCCCAGCTTCTGGATACTGTTGCCGAGTCCTCGGCCCAGAAGTCCTCCCGAGCCGATGGCGTAAAGAGCCTGGATCGTCTGATAACCGGAGCCGGAGGCGAAATCCTCCGGATGCAGCCATACCAGGATACGGCGGATACGGAACCCATTGTCAAGATCCGTTGGGTCTACGGTCGCATTCAGATAAAGCACAAACATCACCACCGCCACAAAACCCACGCCTATGATAATAAGGAAGGGCTTCACCCTGGGATGGGCGATAAAGATCAGACCTGCCGTAATGCAGAAGATGATGATCGCCGTACTCAGGTTGTCCGTGAAGGCATAGGCCACGAAGGCCAGGCCGCCTCCCATAGCCGCAAGGATCATACAGGCCTTTAAGGTCTGTACCTTCTTGCCCATATGTACGATCATATAGGGCAGACAGACGATCACGGCGATCTTGGCGATCTCCGAGGGCTGAAACTGGAGCGACTCTCCCACGCCCAGCCACCTGCGGGCGCCGTTGGCCTCAATTCCCAGAGGAGTTTTTACCAGCATCATCAAAATCATCGCGGCTGCATAAATAAAGGTTATAAAGCGTGTCAGGATATGGTAATCAATCCTGGAAATAACCAGAGCCGCGACAATACAGGCGGCGCTGATCAGCGCCTGCTTTTTGAAATAGAACATGTCGTCCCCCTGCTGCACCTCCGCCATGTAAGAGCTGGTACTGTACAGCATGATCAGTCCGAAGCAGGTCAGAAAAATAATAATCGCCACAAGATTGTAATCATAATAATCGCTTTTTCTTTTTTTCACTGTACGGCTGAGGGTCGGTAACAGGGCTTTCCTCTGCCCCTTTGCTTTTTCCATGGCATCACCTGATACTTTCTTTCTGCATACAGATTTTCTGCTATAACAAGTTTCTGTTCAGGAACCCATTATAGCAGAATCCTCAGAGCTTTTCAATCTCTATGCCAAGTTTCTCAGCGGCTGAAAGCAGCTCCCGGTTTTTCATATTGCCCGGCCCGAAAACATCTGTGCAGCAGATCAGCTTCCCGCAGGATTCCAGAAGCTTTTTCGCTTTTTCAATGTTTTCACTGCTGACCGGAGAAAAGGGCTCCTCAGAAATAACGGAAGAGGCCAGAACCTTTGCCACTTCATAATCAATGTCACTGCGGTGCAGTACACCCGCGGCGAATGGGATTCCCGCTCTCTGAAGCTTCCGGTACACAGAAATACCCGTCCCGTTTCCCCCGATCACGAATACCCGGGGCTCTCCTGACGGCCGTTCCATCTCAAGACAGCCGAACCGGTCGCTGTAGCTTCCTGTTGTGATACCATAAAGGTGGTGGATATATTCCGAGGTAAAAATCTCCTCCGGCGCGCCGTATTTCTCGATCCGGTCTCCATGAACGCAGAGCACATAATCCGAAATCTTCTGGGCAAGATCCAGCTCATGGAGAGACATGAGCACCGCCGTGTGTTTTTTCCGGACCATGTCCTTCAAAACCGCGAGCAGCTCCAGCTTATGACGGATATCCAGAAAGGACGTCGGCTCGTCCAGCACGATCACCTCCGGCTCCTGACAGATTGCCCTTGCCAGAAGGACTCTCTGACGCTGCCCGTCGCTGACCGCTGTAAAATCTCTGTCTTTAAAATCCAGCGTATGGACAAGCTCCATGGCCTCCCATACCTTTTCCCTGTCCTTTTTTGTCAGTATTCCAAGTGTTCCCGTATAAGGATAACGGCCTGTGGCGACGATATCCTCGCAGGTCATCAGCTCCGGCCGTATTCGCTCCGTCATAACCACCGAAAGCCTTTTCGCCACCTCGTTTCCCGACATCCGGCTCATGATCTCACTGTCCAGGTATACGGTTCCGCCGATAAGACGAAGCTGTCTTGTCATACTTTTCAGGATCGTTGATTTTCCGGCTCCATTGGGACCGATCAGCGTCAGGATCTCTCCCTGCCTCATCCTGATCTCAATATCTTTGATCAGAGGTTTTCCATCATATCCTACCGTCATCTGTTCCGTACGAATAAAATATTCACTCATTACATTGACCTCTTTCTCCGTATCATAATGTAAATAACCACAGGCGCTCCAAATACGGCCGTCACCGTGCTGATGCTAAGTTCAGTGGGCGCGAATACGGTCCGGGCGATCAGATCGCAGAAAAGACAGAATACCGCGCCGCCCAAAAAGCAGCCGGGGATCACCAGGATGGGTTTTGCCGTTTTCAGAAGGCTCTTTACCAGATGCGGAACCGCGATGCCCACAAAGGAAACCGGTCCCGCAAAAGCAGTGACGCAGGCGGAAAGTATACTGGACAGAAGGATCAGCGCTATACGGAACGCCCTGATATTCACCCCCATGTTCTGGGCGTAGGATTCCCCGAGCTGATAGGCTCCGATGGGCTTTGACATAAGGAAAGTAAGGAGCATGCAGATAAAGATCACTGCCGCCGCAAGCTTTACATTCTCCCAGCTTATTCCCGAGAAGCTTCCCATAGACCAGTTATGGAGGTTCACAATGTTGGAGTCGTCCGCAAAAGTGACCACAAAGTCCGTTACAGCGGAACAAATATATCCGATCATGATTCCGCAGATCACCAGCATGGACATATTTTTCACCTTACGGGCAATGAGGATGACAAATCCCATAGAGATCATGGAACCGCCGAAAGCCGCGACGACCATAAGGCCCGAGGAAGCCACGGCAGATTTTTCCAGCATATAGATCATCACCAGAGAAACCACCAGCTTGGCCCCCGAGGAAATTCCAAGGACAAAGGGACCCGCGATAGGATTGCTGAAAAATGTCTGGAGAAGGAACCCCGATACGGACAGAGCCCCGCCCAGGATCAACGCGGCCAGGATCCTCGGCAGCCGGATCTCCCACACGATATTGTAGGCTGTTTCGTCTCCCTGTTTCTGAAACAGGATCTGCAGAATCTCTTTCACGGATATATGGATACTGCCCGAATTGATATTCCAGACAACCAAAAATATCAGGAGAATCAAAAGTATGATAAATGCGGCCGGCGCTCTGTGTTTTGATCTTCTAAGCATGTTTTTTTCTTCCTTTATCTCTATTTCAGCTTATGCATGTATGTCATATCGCCCGCGGCGTCTTTGTCCGCGGTCAGCATCGTATGAATATCCTCGATCATGGTTCCCAGACCCATAGGCTCCTGGAACAGATTCTGTTCCGTACACCATACGTTTCCTTCTTTTACAGCCTTAAAATCCTCAAGAAGGGAGCTTTTTGAAAGAAGCTGGTCCATAGTGGTCAGCTCTCCGTCAATGGTGCTGTTGTAGATAATATAATCCGCGTCTCTGGCGGAAGCGTAGAATTCCTCCATCTGCATATTCATGGTGGAAAGCGCGCTGTCGTCCTCTCCCAGATCCTCAAAAATATACCGGCCTCCGGCCAGCTCGATCATTTTTGAGATGTAATCGTTGGATTTTCGGACGTTTGCCGCTCCCACAGAATTAATATAGAAAAAAGCAACCGTTTTTTCTGTATTTACACTGTTCTCCACACTTTTCAGCTTAGCGGACTGCTCGTCAAACAGCTTTTCAGCCTCTTCTTCTTTATCCAGCAGGACAGCGTACAGCTTCAGCCACTCCGTCCTTCCCAGCGGATGGCTTTCATAGCTGGAGTGTTCCACCATTACCGGAATCCCGAACTGTTCCAGCTTCTCCTTCACCTCCGGGGTATGATAGATCATGGTGGATTCTATGGCAAGTCCGCAGTCCCGGTCAACGATCTGCTCATAGTCAGGAGCGCTGTATTTCCCGGCATAAGAAATCTGTCCGCTTTCCAGCGCTTCTTTTGCCTCATCGATATACCAGCCGTCCGCGTCTGTTCCCGACAGACTGATATGATCCAGACCATCCAGAGCACAGAAAAAGTCCATCGCGGAGGTGGCTACAAGATAGATATTCTCCACTGGCTGCTGAATGACGGTAATATCCTTGTCAAGAGACTCCGGAGTCTCCTTTCCTTCCGGAACAAGAAGGAACTGTCCGTCGTCCACAATGGTGATCAGCTTATAGCCGTCTTTATAATAATCCACGGAAAACTGCGTGGCATATTCCAGCTCAAGACTGTGGTCATAGGCAAGTCCGGCCAGATCCTCCTTCCCTTCCGCCGCCGCGGCCGCAGGATACGGGCACAGCGCCGAAGCCGCCAGAATCACACACAGGAGCATGCTTCTGAACCTTTTCAAATTTTTTCTCATGTTCTCTCTTCACATCCTCTGTTCCAAATAAAACCGCTCATCCCTGCCTTTTCCGCAGCAGGGATATTTCAGTTCCCGGCCTCCTCGAGGGTAGACGAATCGAACTGCAGCGTATAGTCGATCTCATGTGGCGCGCTCATAGCTACTGTGTCGGCTGTGATCTCAAGCTTACTGTCAAACTCCGCGACAGGGATCTCAAAGGTGGAATTCCCCTCTGTATTGGTCATTGTATATTTTTCGCCGTCCACGATCATGTAATCATAGTTGGGACTGCTCCAGGTCAGTACGGCTGTAACCTCGCCGCCTTTCACAATAAGCTCCGCCGGACTTTCTACTGTGGCTTTTCCGGTACCTCCCTCAAGGCTCACTTCCACAGTATAGCTGCCGTCTTCCAGCTTCAGCTCCTCCGCGGTGGTTCCCTCTGTATCCGCGGTTTCCTCCGCTTCCGACGGCACAGGATTGGAAACGCTCACCTTATGATCATACCATTTTCCCTTTTTTCCGATCAGCGCCACGTCAAATTCTTCGTCGAGGGCCGGAACAGGGATATCAAAGCCGTAAACCTCTTCTGTATATCCGTCGCTGTAGGTAACGCTGTCCGTGGTAGGCTCCAGAAGCTCCGCGCCTTCCTTCTGGGCGTCTTCCGCAGTTCCCGCGAAAAGCTTCTCGATGGACTTTGACACAAGGCTGACATGGATCGTCATTTCTCCGTCCTTCACGGTGAGAGTTCCTTTTCCCTCATAAGCCTCATTCACATGGAACATGGTGCTGTCCGTGTCAAATTCCGCCGTATATACCCCGTCTTCCAGAATCTGCCCCGCCTGTGACGCCGAATCCGCGGCTCCATCCTCCGCTTCTGTCTCAGAAGACGCAGGTGCCGCCTCTTTGTTCTGCTCCTCCGCTTCTTCTCCGGCGCTTTCCTCTGTCTGCGCTTCCGCGTCCTCCTGGGCCAGAACCAGGCTGGAGCTCCCCAAAAGTGCACATGCGCTCAAGGCGCACATTGCCATAGCTAATTTTCGCTTCATTGTCATTTACTCCTTTCAAAATAACTGCCCGGATGTTTCAGGAACATTCCGGGCAGATCTGTTTTTGCTGTTCTGCAGGCTGTGGAGCCTGTTTTCTTATTCCGCTGCTTCTGTTTCTGCAGTTTCGGTCGCTTCAGCGTCTGCTGCTTCTGTCTCCGCCTCTTCTGTGGTTTCCGCTTCTGCTGCGTCTGCTTCCTCTGTCTCTGCCGCGTCCGCTGCTCCGATGGAATCAATCGCTGCCTGCGTATGCGCAACATAAAGCTCTTTTACCGCGTCAATACTGCCAAGTCCGGCAATCTGAGTATCTACGCTTTCAAAGCTTCCGTCTGCTTCAAACATGCTCTTCCAGGAATCCTCTTCGCTTCCGGCCATATCGTTATTCGCATGGTCTCCGGCAACTACCATCAGAGGACGAAGAACAACCTTCGTAAATCCCGCTTCCTTAACCGCGCTGATCACAGCCTCGCAGGCGGTCTCCTCCGGCTCGCCCTCAACTGTTCCAATAAACGCGTTCGTGTATCCAAGCTCGTTCATCTGGGTCTGCATCTGGCTGTAGCTTACTTTTGCGGTATGGGAGGTGCCATGTCCCAGGAAAACAAACGCGGTGCCGTCCTCCGCGGCTGCCTCCATGCTGTCGTAGCCTGCGTCCGCAGCTGCCGCGTCCGCAACTGCCTGAGCCACTGCGGCCTTGTCTTCATTGATCACAGTCGCGTCGTCGCCTACCTCGCCCAGCATCGGTTCAGCAACAGCGATCGCTTCAAACTGATCCTGATATGCGTCGAGAGCTTCCATCATCTCATCATACTCAGCGCCGTGCATCAGATGTGTAGGCTGTACAACAAGATTCTTCACTCCGTTGGCAACGGCTCTGTCAAGAGCCTGCTGCATATTGTCAATGACTTCGCCGTCTCTCGCCTGTACATGATTAATGATGATCTGAGCGGTAAAAGCTCTTCTTACAGACCAGTCCGGATACGCTTCCTGCAGAGCGTCCTCAATTCCCTTGATATCTGCTACACGGCTGTCATTATAAGAGGTGCCGAAGCTTACTACCAGAAGCTCGTTCTCTCCGATCTCATCTGCGTTGAGCGGATCGTCCTGAGCGGCGTCGCCTGTATCAAGTCCGAAATAATCAGGACTTGCGTTCTCGCCTTCCACCAGCTCCTTCTGAGCGTCTGTCAAAGCGTCCCATGCCTCTTTAGCGGCAGCGCAGTCCTCGTCCGTTGTCTCTGTTCTCTCCTGCACATAAATCTTGTCGATCAGGGCCGCTGCATGATCGGCTGCCTCCTGGTCTGCGTCCGCGCCGGCCTCTGCCTCTTCTGCATCCGCAGTCTCCTCTGTCTCCGCAGCCGCTTCCGTTGCCTCGGCCTCCGCGTCCTCCGCATAGATGCCGACGGTACCCATCATGGATACTGTCGCCACAGTCATAACGATCGCAAGCGTCTTCACCATTTTGTTTTTCATGTTTCTTGTCCTCCTTTTAATCATATGCTTCCACGGAATACTTCTGATTCCATGCCCTGATGTATGTAAATCAAGCATCAGCATGTTTATAAGATACGAGGACAAGCTCTCTGTCTGAACTGCTTTTCTAAATTCCTGTCAAAAACAGCTATACTCCCGGATTATGATTATGAAAAAACATTTCTGTAAACAGAAAAACCCTTTTACACAAGGGTAAAAGGGCATCGCAGACAGCAAATACGGTACAACCAATTACTCGTGATCTGGGACATATGTCCCCGTACCAATAGCAGGCAGGTTTCCTGGCTTATAGATCAGCATATGAAGCGGCCTTCCCGGTTTCCCAGTGGCTGTGCGCAAGCACCCGGCTCCATACTCCCTAAATACAGTGACGAGATCGTACAGGATTCACACCTGTTTCCCTTTTAACCTGATAATTATCGAAAATTATCCGGCACCTGTTATTTTCTCTATTCAATTTTCTTTATCATAGCATTTAACAGAGGAATTTTCAATATGTTTTTTCCTGAGTTTTCACAATTCCGGTAACAGTTCAGCCATACAGTGGTCGGGAAGTATAAAACATGCTTGCATGTTTTTACGAGCGGACAACTGTATGAGCTGAGCGCCCATTTATGAGTAAAACAGTGGTGTTAGCCACAGTAAGCACGCAGTGCGGTTTTACGAATGGCGCGGGTTGAACTGTTACCAATTCCGGGCATCACCGTCTGCCGGTATAATCTCTGCGCTCTCTTTTCTTCACCCAGTGATTCAGGATCCCTCCGCCCACAATGATCACCGCCGCCATGATCAGCACCCGCTTCGCGCCCTCCTGGGGCAGACTGCTCTTCGTACCGACAGAGTCCGAATAAAAATGGAGCACATATTCCACTTCATGAGGCGTTCCCATTGCCAGGGTGTCGGCGATCACCGTCATATCCTCGTCCATCGCCGCAACCGGGATCACAAATACAGAATTTTCACCCTCGCCGCTTTCATTCAGATATTTTTCTCCCTGGACCAGCATGTAATCGTAATTTGGGCTGCTCCAGGCAATCCGGGCATAGTACCTGCCGTCCTCCACTGTCAGGAGCGTAGGCGTCTCGATGCTGGCCTTTCCGCTTCCGCCCGTCATGCTGACCTCCACGGCATATTCACCGTCGGAAAGCGTTTCCGCCGCCTGGGCCGGAAAAGGAGCCGCCGTACTCAGCAGCAGCGCGGCCAGCAGAAACATTCCGCATTTCTTCATCCATTTTATCATCATATACCACTCTCTGTTACAGATTTTTCTTTTTGTAGAGGAACCAGGAGGCGGCTCCAGCAAAAACAACAAGATAAACAAGAAGCACCACGATCCCGCTCCAGGACCAGCTTTCCCCCGCCGCGATCCGGCGCATCATGCCGCTTGTCTGGGACAAAGGCAGAAGGCTGATCACCCGGTGCAGCCCCTCCGGCATATTTTCCGTCGAGAAAAAAGTGTTGCACAGATATGCCATGGGCATAATCACATAGTTGGAAAAACGCGGCACATCCGCGTGATTTTTTGCATAGAAGGACACCACCACGCCGATGGTGGAAAAAACCGCTCCATTCAAAAACATGATCAGAAAAGACCAGCCGTTAAAACGCAGATTCGTCCCAATCGGCAGCACCAGCAGAATGATCACGCAGCCCGCGTATACGCCCCGGAGGCTTCCTCCTATGATCTGCCCCACAATAAACTGCCACAGCGGCGTGGGAGAGATCATCACCTGGTCAAAGGCCTTCTCATACAAACGCTGCACGTTCAGATTCTGGGCGATGGCGTTAAAGCTGCCGTTCATGGTAGTCAAAGCCACCACGCCCGGGATCAGGAAGTCCAGGTACGACTGGCCGTGAGATATGGTCTGCACGCCAAGCCCAAAAACAAGAATATACATCAGCGGAGCGATCATAGCCGCCAAAGTGATCTTATAAAAATCTCTGCGGAATTCAATCCATTTTTCCCATAATACTGTTACGATTCCCATTTTTACCTGCTTTCCAGATGCTTTCCGACTTTTTCCAGAAATACATCCTCCAGCGTGGTATTCCTCAATGCCGTTTCTCCGCTGAGCCGGGCAAGATATTCGATCGCATCCTCTTTTTTATGAAAATATTTGCTCTGCAGTCCCTCATCCGAATTCTGATCTACCGCGTACCTTCCGAAAGCTTCGATCATATTGCGGGGAGAGTCTGTCTCCTCCAGCCTTCCCCCGTACATCAGCCCCACCCTGTCGCAGAGGCTTTCCGCTTCTTCCATATAGTGAGTAGTCAGCAGGATCGTCAAATTCCTTCCATTTAGCTGCTTTAAGAGATTCCACATCTGTCTCCTGGCCAGAGCGTCCATACCGGCTGTAGGCTCATCCAGGAGAAGGATTTCCGGATCTGTGAGAAGAGCCCGGCAGACCATCAGCTTGCGCTTCATACCGCCGGAGAGCTTCCGGACCGTCCTTCTGCGGTAGTCGGTCAGGCCGCAGAATTCCAAAAGCTCCTGGGAACGGGACCGTATGGTCTTCAGCGGCATAAAATACAGTCTTCCCTGATATTCCATGATCTCGTCCATCGTCATATCCTGACGCATGGAATATTCCTGGGTGATCACGCTGATTTTTCTCTTAAGCCTGTTATTCTGACGGGTCAGCTTCTCCCCGTCGATACAGACCTGGCCTTCGCTCGGCAGCAGAAGGGTAGATAACATTCCGATGGTGGTAGTCTTACCCGCGCCGTTCGGACCAAGCAGGCCGAAAAATTCCCCCGTCTCTATCCTGAGATTCAAGTGATCCACTGCCGTGAACTCGTCATATTTTTTTGTAAGATTGCTTAATTCAATCATTTTCCTCTTTTACCACGATCACAGAGTAATAGCTGGGATGATCCGGAATCTCCCGGACACTGGCGTAGCGCCTTTCATTTTCCATCCCGCAGTTCTCGATCATAGTCCCCTTTAAGCCTTTTTCTTTGAGGATTTTTTTTACTTTCGGCATTTTTGACGCAGCTTTCATCAGCACCTTCGTTCCGGGCAGCTCCAAAGCCTCCTCAATATCATAAGTAGAGGGAATGATATGAAGCTGCTGGGATCTGTCGGCCAGACTGTCCCCGAGTCTGGCGCTCACAGCGCAGAAAGAAGGCACGCCGTTTATGATCTCCGCCTGATATCCGCGCTCCTTCACCAGCCGGTGAACATAGATATAGGTACAGTAGATCGTGGGATCTCCCAGAGTCAGATACGCCACGTTCTTTCCCTCGTCCAGCTTTTCTATGATCTGCTCCGCCGCCTTCTCATAGGCAGCCTGTAAAACCTCTTTGTCCTTTGTCATGGGGGTGACAAGGTTCAGACATTCTTTTTGATCCAGATCTTTCACGATGCCCGCCGCGATCTTATAGCTGACCGCATTCTCTTTTCCAGCCGCAGGTACGGCAAGCACCGGACAGGCGGCTATGGTCTCTACCGCCAGATAAGTCATCATTCTGGGATCCCCCGGCCCCACTCCTACGCCGTATAATATTCCGCTCATATATTTCGTTCCTTTCTAACAATATTGATTTCACAGCTTCTGTCTGCCGTTCTGCGCGGTATGGCTCCTGACGGAGCGTTTTTACATCGTAGGAAAATCATCACTTTCACACATTCATAGAGCAAGGTATTTCCTGTGATATAAAAAACCCTTTCACACAAGGGCAAAAGGGTATCGCAGACAGCATATACGGTACAACCAATTACTCGTGATCCGGGACATATGTCCCCGTACCAACAGCAGGCAGGTTTCCTGGCTTATAAGTCAACGCATGGAGCAGTCTTCCCGGTTCCCCAGTGACTGTGCGCAGGCACATTGTTCCATACTCCTTAAATACAGTGACGAGATCGTACAGGATTCACACCTGTTTCCCTTTTAACCAGATAAATATAGAAAAATTATCCGGCACCTGTTATTTTTCTTATTCTAATTTTTAAATCATATCACTTTTTATATTGAATTTCAACAACTTCAAACTATTTTCGCAGAGCGTCCTTCCAGCAAAAAATACTGTCGTCTGCTATACCGCATATTTTTTCCCAGTTTTCTTTTCCGTTTTCGTCATAGACGGCGGTCACATAAAAACCGGCCGCCTTCGCGGTTTCCACCGCATGAAGGGCGTCTTCATAAACAGCCGTATCCTCCGGACGCGCGCCAAGCTTTTCCGCCGCCAGAAAATAAATTTCCGGGCTGTGTTTTCCCATACCTACCGTTTCGCAGGACAGCAGGAATTCAAAATCCTCCAGTATTCCCGCTCTTTCCAGGCAGGCCTTCATAAGATATTCCGCCGTGGCGGAAGCCACGCACATCCGTACATTTCCTTTTTTCAGCTTTTCCAGATAATCCCTGACTCCGGGCTTTAATGGAATATCTTCCCTGTAATGCTTTATCATCAGCTCATTGACTTCCTGAGCCAGATCCTCCGGAGCCTCTAAAAATCCATAAACGTCCTTAAAGTATACAGCCGCTTCAAAAATCGTCATGGGTCTTATATTCTCCAAAATCTCACGCCGTATTTTACGGACGCCTTTGATCCTGAGATATTCTTCCGCCAGCCTCTGCCAGTAAGGCATAGAATCCACCAGCGTCCCGTCCATATCAAATATCGCATAATTTTTCATTTATCTTCACCAAGTCCTTTGAAAGAAAGTCCTGACAGTAAGGAAGTCTCCCCGGCAGTATTACCGGGGAGAACCTAAAATCAGGCGTTTTTGCAGGACGCCTCACAGGGACAGTCAAAGCTTGGATTAAACGCGTAAAAATTCTTTGCGTCAAGCTGTTCCTGAACACTGCGCAGAGCTTCACCGAAACGCTGGAAGTGAACTACTTCTCTGGCCCGGAGGAATCTGATAGGATCCGCGATTTCCGGGATATCTCTTACCACACGCAGGATGTTGTCATAAGTTGACCTGGCCTTTTGCTCTGGTGCGATCTTATAAGAACAATCTTTCAGCCCGGGGGTTCCTATTAAAAATTCCAGTGAATCTCAATGGGGACGTCTCTTGTTCCCGGAATCCGTTTCCCAACTGATATATGATCGATCAGTATTTCCACGATTTCACGGTTAAGGTGCTCCAAGTTTGTGTATTGCTCAATAATCTGACGGCGGTTATCGCCCGCCGCGATTTTCTCCTCGATTTCGGCTAACTGCTTTTCGGCCTCCGCAGTTACACGTTCCAGTCGGTCGTGCTCCGCAGTGAAGTCCTTTGACATTTCAACATAATCACTTTCAGATATTAAGCCCTTGACCTTATCCAGGTAAAGCTCCCGGATTCCTTTGGAAAAATCCGCAGCCTTTTTCTTATAAACGGACATATCAGAAAGCAGGCGTTTTTTCTGCCCTTGTAAGCTATCACAAAATTCAATGTTCTGCTCCAGTTCGTCCCTGTCAAGATATTCACCTGCCAGTTTGTTAATCTCGTCGATAACCATTCTTTCTAATCGGTCAACAGAGATAAAGGAACCGATACAGGCGTCCTTCGCCGCATGGCGGCTGGCGCATTGTAAGTAGTGTTTGCTTCCGCGCCGCGGGGCAGATTTAGATGAGCGCATTGTATATCCGCAGTTTGCACAACGGGCTTTTCCCGCGAACAAACCGATTGTACCTGCAGCAAAGGGCTTTGCCCTCTGTGCGGCTAATGCCTGCACCTTATTCCACAACTCCCGGTCAATAATCGGTTCATGAGTTCCCTCAACAATATACCACTCACTTTTTGGCCGGGGCTTGTTCTGCTTCGTCTTGTAAGAAACGCTCCCATATTTGCCCTGTACCATATTGCCTATATAGATTTCATTTGTCAGCATATCGGAAATAGCAGAATATTTCCAAAGTGTGCTGTTTTTTGTTTTCGGCTGCTTGTAACGTAATCCATGCAGACGCTTATATTCAGTTGGATTTGGTATGCCCCGGTCATTGAGCATACGGGCGATCGCAGTTTTACCGTAACCCTGTGAAAACAGGGTAAAAACTTCGCGGACAACGGCGGCGGCCTCCTCGTCAATTATCAAATGCCCCTTTTGGTTCGGGTCTTTTTTATAACCGTAAAGGGCAAAGGCGCCGATATGAAAACCATTTTTCCGTCTGTTCGTCAAGACGCTTCGGATATTTTCAGACATATCCTCTAAGTACCATTCATTCACAAGCCCGTTAATCTGCCGGGATTTTTTATTCCCCTTGTTGGCGGTGTCCGCGTTGTCAACGATACTGATGAAACGAATGCCCCAGACAGGGAAAAAGCCGTGAATATACTTTTCCACTAATTCAAGCTCGCGGGTAAAACGCGATTGTGTCTTACAGAGAATAATATCAAATCTGTGCCGCTCCGCGTCCTTTAACAAACGGTTAAATTCTGGCCGGCGTCTGTCAGAGCCGGTATAGTCGTCGTCGCTGTAAATGTTGTAAAGCTCCCACCCTTGCTCCATAGCATATTGCAGCAGCATAGCCTTCTGGTTCTGTATACTGCTGCTGTCGTCAGTTTCAAACTGCTTGTTTCTATCTTCTTCGGATAAGCGGCAATAAATAGCTACTTTCATATTCATATCTCCTCAGAGACAGGAACAAGCTGCTTCCTGCGTATTATTATATCATGCAGAAAACAGCTTGTCATTGTTATTTCGTAAGGCGTACCGCCTTATTTTTTTCAATTCTATTGATCATTTCAACCCACGTTTTAGTGAATTGAGTTTTTGAGGTCGTGCTTTCGCCGCTTTTGAAAACACTTCTGCAAATAGTTTGGTTTTTATCAATATTTGCCATGATCAGTCCCCTTTCCAAGAATGGCTGATACAACTATATGAGCAGCGGCAAGTCCACTATTCCAGCACAACTCTGTTATGCGCTCTTGGTTTCTCTCCTACTTGTAATATTGTTTCTCCGCTGTCAAAAATTACAATAGATGTATACGGACATATATCGAAACCAAAATAGTTAAGGGAAAATGATTATAGAAATCCTCCATTTGTATCTGGTTCTGTATTACACCGCCTGCGCCTGGATTTGCGACTGGCTGACTGAATGGAAAAGCGGTCACGCCTGGAAGCGTGACCGCTGAACAACAACTATTATCCACTAAGATTATCCACGTGGGACAGTCCGGCTGGCAACAGCTTTCTGTAGGATGAATTTACGCGCTTACTTTACCCATTCCCATTTCCTGTCCGATATTAAGAATATGGTCTCCGATACGCTCAAAATCCGTCAGCATTTCTGAATAAATAATACATCCTTCTTCAGAGCAGCTTCCTTTCTGCATCCGGACTACCTGTTTTCTTCTGAATTCCTCTGTCATATCGTCCATTTGCTGTTCCAGATCCGCAATCTCGTCGATCCGGAATCCTTTTTCTCTCCTGGTCGTTTCCAGCACTGTCAGCGCCTTGTGGCAGATCTCCCTCATCTCGTCGATTTCCACCATAACCGCGTCTGAGAACTTAATTCCCCGTTCTTCAATGTGCTTGGTATACTCGCAGATGTTCATGGCATGGTCTCCGATACGCTCTACGTTTCCGCATACCTTAAACAGAGCGCTCATATATTTGGAATCCTTGGAATTGCTTTCCCTTACCATGATCTTTGAAATATATTTACAGATTTCTTTATTCAGGTAGTCGATATATTCTTCTCTCTCCCGAACCTCCGCAAGCAGAGTTGTCTTTCCGGATTTTACCGCTTCAAAGCTCTTGTCCACATTTTCCTTTGCCATTCCCAGCATACGATTGAGCTCCTTGATGATACCCGTCATAGCGATAGCGGAAAGACCGATCTGATTCTCCCTTTTCATTTCCATGGGACGGATATATTCCATATGCATGAACTCCGCGTTTTCTTCTTTCTTCTCCGGCAGAATTTTTGTCGCCAGCTTTGCAAGATAGTTGCCGAAGGGCAGAAGCAGCAGCGTAGTGGCCACATTAAAGATCGTATGCATATTCGCGATCTGCGCCGCCACATTGTCCGGCGTGATGCTTTCCACCAGAGCTGTCAGCGGCGTGACGATACAAACGACAGTAAATAGCGCAGTACCGATCAAGTTAAACAGAAGATGGATGATCGTAGTTCTTTTCGCATTGCGGTTGGTGCCGATAGACGCGAGCACAGCGGTAATACAGGTACCGATATTCTGTCCGAACAGCACGAATACCGCGTTGGACAATCCGATCAGACCGCTGGAAGACAGCGCCTGCAAAATACCCACCGACGCGGAAGACGACTGGATGATCGCCGTAAATACCATACCTGCCAGAATCCCCAGCACCGGATTGGAAAATCTGGTCATCAGGGCTACAAAGGACGGAGACTCTCTGAGAGGCATCATCGCTGCACTCATCATATCCATTCCAATAAAGAGAATACCCAGCCCGGCAACGATCAGTCCGTAGTGATGAATCTTTCTTTTTTTAATGAACACAATAGACGCCACGCCGATGAACGCGAACAGAGGCGCCAGGGCTCCGATATCCAGCGCGATCAGCTGTCCGGTAATCGTGGTACCAATATTCGCGCCCATGATGATCCAAACCGCCTGACGCAGGGTCATCATACCCGAGTTTACAAATCCTACCACCATGACCGTAGTCGCTGACGAGGACTGAATCACAGCCGTGATACCCGCGCCTACCAGCACGCCTAAAAACCTGTTGGCCGTCAGTTTCTCAAGAATCTGCTTCATCTTATTGCCCGCGGCGGCTTCCAGTCCACTGCTCATCATCTGCATGCCATAAAGGAACAATGCCAGTCCGCCTAAAAGGCTGAAAAAATCTGTAATCTTCACGTTTCCCCTCCACAGTTATCCTGTACTTTTTTCTTTTTTTTCAGTAATAAAACATTCACCTATATCTTTATACCTGTTCTCTTCCATTCCCGCAAGAACTTATACATAGATTTAACATAACTTTACATAGATTTAACATATGCCTGATATAAGCTTCACTTATTTTTATATTATAGGAAATTACTCCAAATTGTTCTAAACTGTAAAACTGTAATATACAAATCTGGCGCGCGAAGTGTACTTGCACGCTTTGTTCTTTGTAAATTATGTTGTCCTTACGCGTTCGCGCCATCTGCTGCCAGATTCTCAAACAGGTCAGTAATGGGATCCCCCTTACTCTGAAATTCGCAGGCATTGAAGGGAATTCCTCCCGCCGCCTGGGGCCATACGCCTACCGTGTGATCTATATAATAAGGACCAAGCCCGCTTTTCTCAATTTCCTCCATAGACAGGTCCCTGGTAAGCTGATGAACGATCGTGGACACCATTTCCAGATGTGCCAGCTCTTCGGTTCCAACATCGTTCAGTACAGCGGCGGCCATACGGTTCGGCATCGCGAACCTCTGAGACAGGTAGCGCAGAGACGCGCTGATCTCGCCATCCGGGCCGCCGTACTGACTCATGATAAACTGGGCCAGCTTCGCGTTTGGCGTTTTGATATTTATCGGATACTGCAATCTTTTTTCATAATTCCACATAGACTATCTGCACCCTCCTTCCTTTTCCCAGGGGAACGGCTGCTCCATCCATTTCCAGGTATTTCCATCGGTTTCCAGAGCGTCGTCAACGGTCAGGGGGCCGTAATTCCTTGCGTACTCCGTCATCAGTTTTTTACGCTGACAGGCCTGCTCCTTGTAAAAAGCAAGAGCCTCCTCGCAGCAGGGATGGGTGTCCAGATACAAGAGGATATCGTTTACAGCAAAGCTTACCTCATTTATTCTCTGAAGGAGCCTTGCGCGGGCGTCAGACTGCATATGATTCATCATCTCCGGACACCTCTCTTTCCGCAAAACGGCCTGCAAAGCTGAGGAAAGATGGTTCCTACGCTCAGCGCATAGCAAAGATCATAGGTATCGGTAAATTTCTGGCAGGGAACGTAAGCCATTGCCGGTTCCATGTGATCTACATGCTCATACATTTCCTTATCTCTGGAAGATGTGCCCCGCATACGGCAGGCACAAGACGAAGGCTGTCTGTTCTGACTGTATGCAAACTGTCTTTCCGCCGGACGGCCTGCCGGACAGCTTCTCGCCATCCCGCAGGTAGCCTGATAGGGGCGGGCACAGGGACGGTTCATATTACAATTTTCCATGAACATCATCCTTTCTGTTTTATTTATATTTCTCTTTATTTTATGTTATAAAATCAGAAAGGTGCGCATAGCAGACATCTGAGCTTTATACATGCCCCTGCTTTTCCTCTTTGTGATGAACGTAAACCTCCATTTGATTATACGGAATTACAATTCCGTTTGCGTCAAATTCCTCTTTGATCCTCTCATTCAGCCTCCATTTTGTGGGCCAGTACACCTCTGTAGGAACCCATACCCGGAGACCGACGACCACCGCGCTATCCGCAAGCTCGTCCACAAAGACCACCATCTCGCTCTCCTCGCCCTGGGTGTCAGGATCCCTCAGAAGAATATCCGTCAGAAGCTCCTTTGCCTTCTGTATACTTGATTCATAGGAAATTCCTACCTTGATCTCCAGCTTCCGGCTGTCCTTGGCCGTCGCATTGATAATGGTACTGTTGGACAAAGTGCCATTGGGAACCACGATCTTTTTGTTGTCCGTAGTCAGAAGCGTAGTATAGCACATCTCAATTCTGGCCACCGTACCCTCGCATCCGTTCTGCTGGTTCTGAACAATATAATCCCCCACCACGAACGGTTTAAACATCAGAAGCAGAATACCTCCCGCAAGATTCGCCAGGCCGCCCTGAAGAGCAAGACCTACCGTCACGCCCGCGCTGGCAAGAAGAGCCGCCACGGAGGATTCCTCAACCCCAAGGCGGACTGCTATATTGAAAATCAGCAAAATATAAAGCGTCGCCTTTCCCGCTGAACAGACAAACTGGATCACGCCGGCATCCAGGCGGGCTTTTTCCAGTGATTTGCGTACTATTTTAATAATCCATTTGATCAGCTTTCTTCCAATAAGAAACGCAAGGATTGCCATGACCACCTTCAGTCCGAAGCCTACAATGGCCGGAAGCTGACTGGAAAGATAGTTTTTGATATCCAGAATTTCCTTCAGATTTTCTTTCACACCGTCAATCCCCATCTGGGAAAGGCCTTCGTCTACCTTATCCACTGTTTCTTTTACAGTATTCGCGTCCATAAGCTTCCTCCCTTCTTTATTCTTGATTTTTCACCATAGCTCCGGCGCGGAACTACTTTTAATATATCACAGCATCCCCGGAGCCACAAGTCCGCGCCAAATATTGCCGCAGACTTCACCCTAAGATATTATGGAATACGGACTCCTCAAAAAAACGTAAAAAATCCATAAAAAGCAGCCCCGTTAAAAGTATATTTTCAACAATTATAAGTATATTTTTCTATTCAAAATTCAAAAGAACAGTGCTATAATTGTCTGGATATACGATAACTATATTACAACGGAGGAAATCATGCATATCATTATTGTCGGGTGCGGAAAGGTAGGCCGCACTCTTGCAGAACAGCTTCAGGAAGAAAATACGGATCTATACCTGATCGACACTGTGGAAAAGACTATCAACGATGTCACCGAGGACGTGGACGCCATGGGCATTGTAGGCAACGGCGCAAGTATCAACACACTCATGGAGGCAGGGATCGACACTGCCGATATTCTTATTGCCGTTACCGCCTCAGATGAACTCAATCTGCTCTGCTGCCTGATCGCGCAGAAGACCGGGCACTGTCATACCATAGCCCGGGTGAGAAATCCTGTTTACAGCCAGGAGATCGGATTTATCAAAGAGAAACTCGGCATTTCTATGATCATCAATCCCGAATTAGCCGCTGCAAGAGAAATATCCCGCCTGCTTCGTTTTCCGGCAGCTATCAAAATCGACCCATTTTCCAGAGGCCGGGTTGAGCTTCTAAAATTTAAGGTGCTTCCCGAATTTGGTCTCGATGGAATGACAGTTTCCAAGATCACGGAAAAATACCGCTGCGATATTCTCTTTTGCGCGATTGAAAATAAAAATGAGCTTTCTATTCCGGGAGGCGACCATATTATACATGACGGAGATTTTGTATCCATCATCGCGACTCCTCAGAATACCGCGCTGTTTTTCAAGAAAATCGGCTTTAAGACCCACCAGGTCAAAAGCGTGCTCATCATCGGCGGAGGAACCATTTCCATCTATCTCGCCAAAGCGATGGCAAGCACCAAGATACCTGTAAAAATTGTAGAGCAGGATCCTCAGCGCTGTGAATTTCTCAGCGAACAACTGCCTGAGGCCACCATCATCAACGGCGACGGGACCGACCGCTCTCTTCTTTTCGAGGAAGGGCTGGAAACAGCCGGAGCCTTCGTCACTCTGACGAATCTGGACGAGGAGAATATTTTTCTCTCCATGTTCGCTAAAACAGTTTCAAAGGCCAAGCTTGTCGCCAAGGTAAACCGTCTTCCCTATACAGATATCATTGACGATCTGGATATCGGAAGCGTCATTTATCCCAAATATCTTACGGCGGATTCCATTCTCCGGTATGTCCGTGCGATGCAGAACACCATCGGCAGCAATGTAGAAACGCTTTATCACATTCTGGATAATCAGGCGGAGGCCCTGGAGTTCGCCATCCACGATTACTCGTCTGTGGTGGGAGTTCCTCTCTCAGAGCTTAAGCTGAAGAAGAATCTTCTGGTGTGCTGCCTGTCCCGAAACGGCATCATCCGGATCCCGCGAGGTCAGGACAGTATACAGATAGGCGATAATGTTATCATTGTAACCACGCACAAGGGACTTCACGACATCTGCGACATTCTTGAAAAATAAGGAGCTCGGTTATGAATTATCGGATCATTGCCTACATTGTAGGATGGGTTTTAAATCTGCAGGCAGTATTTATGGTACTCCCCTGCATTACCGCAGTTATTTATCAGGAAAAAGAAATTTTTTCTTTTCTGATCTCCATGGCAGTCTGTCTTGCGCTGGGGCTTCCTTTCACCGTAAAAAAGCCCCAAAACAAGGTTTTTTATACAAAAGACGGATGTGTCGCCGTAGCTTTAAGCTGGATTGCCCTCAGTCTCACCGGCGCGGTTCCCTTCATCATCAGCGGAAGCATTCCGCATCCAATAGACGCAATATTTGAAACTGTTTCCGGCTTTACAACTACAGGTTCCAGCATCCTGACGGATGTAGAGGCGCTCCCCTACTGTATGCTTTTCTGGAGGAGCTTTACTCATTGGATCGGAGGTATGGGAGTCCTCGTTTTTCTCCTGTCCCTTCTCCCGCTTGCGGGAGGTTATCATATGAACCTGATGCGCGCGGAAAGCCCCGGGCCTTCTGTCAGCAAGCTTGTGCCTAAGGTACAGTCCACAGCCAAAATCCTGTATTCCATATATTTCGGAATGACTGTGCTTCAGATCATTCTTCTCCTTCTGGGAAGGGTGCCTCTCTTTGATACTCTCTGCATCACCTTCGGCTCCGCCGGAACCGGGGGCTTTGGAATAAAAAACAACAGCATGGAGGATTACAGTACATACTGCCAGGTTGTTACCACAATTTTTATGATCGCTTTTGGGGTGAATTTTTCGGCTTACTACCTGATCCTGACCAAAAAATTCCGGCAGGCCTTCTCCATTGAAGAGGTACGCTGGTATTTTGGAATTATCTTCGCCGCTATTGTGATCATCGCAGTCAATACAAGAGGCATGTTTTCAGGAATCGGGACCGCGGTCCAGCAGGCCGCGTTTCAGGTGGGATCCATCATTACCACGACAGGTTTTTCCAGCACGGATTTCAACGCATGGCCGTCCCTGTCCAAATCAATCCTCGTGCTTCTGATGTTTATCGGGGCATGTGCCGGAAGCACCGGCGGCGGAATCAAGGTTTCCAGAATTGTTCTGCTGTGTAAAGCAGCCAGCAAGGAGCTGCAGTTATATCTGCATCCTAATGCGGTCAAAAAGATCAAGATGGATCACAAAACCGTACCTCATGAAATGCTGAGATCCACCAACATTTTTCTCAGCGTCTATCTGGTGATCTTCGCGGTCTCTGTTTTGATCATAGCCATCGACAACTACGATCTGGCCAGCAGCTTTACCTCTGTTGCCGCCACCTTAAACAATATTGGACCCGGACTGGAGATTGCCGGCCCAATGGGGAATTTCAGTCCCTTCTCCTATCGTTCCAAGTGTGTGCTGATCTTCGATATGCTTGCGGGACGGCTGGAAATCTTCCCTCTGCTGCTGCTGTTTTTCAGAGGAACATGGAAGAGATTTTAAGATTTATCAAATTTTTTTCACATTTTCTTCAAAGAGCCATCACATTTTCTTCACATTTATGGTCTATATTATTTAACATAGAAAGCGATAAGTTTTCTATAAACAAATATTTTTCTTTTTCATACGCGCCGGTACGAAAGTACCGGCCTCCTTCCATTTATGGGCGGATTTTTTTACATTTTCCTTGTACAGAGAATGTACCTGCATTCCATAATATTACAGCTCCCTCTCATCAGACGATCAATATCTGATGAGAGGGAGCTGTTTCTATTCAGCCAAAAGAACTGCCGGATCACTGAAGATTCTCACTGATCACCTGCCAGATGCTGCTGTTCTCAAATCCCAGCTTCCACTGAGCCACGCCCGCAAGCTGGTATTTCGGGATCAGCTTCACCTTCTCCGCTATGGACTGCGCGTCCTCAAGCCAGATCTCATAGGTGGAATCCTGGGTCTCATATGAGCCGTAATTCTGCCCTACGCTTCCATCCCAGACAGTCTGCACCTGATTTTCCGTGATGACCTGCTGCGCCTGGTCCATTCCAATCGCTTCGCTGGTCAGAGCGCCTCCTGTCTGCTTCCACAATCTTGTATAAAACGGTATCGCCAGGATCGTCCGCTCAGCCGGAACCTCGGCCAGCGTATCCTGAACCCCTTTCTCCACCCACGGCAGAGAGGCCACAGATCCTGCTTCTTCTGATCCTACATAATGTTCGTCATATCCCATAATAATGACATAATCCACTACCTGTCCCTGTTCCCTGCGGTCGTAATGGCTGGTAAAGTCTTCCGGCACAGGATTATCTACAGAAAGTATCAGATTATTTTTGTGGCACTCTATGGACAGCTCTCTGAGAAACTGGAGAAAATGCGGTCCCGCGTCTTCGCTTAACGACTCAAAATCTACATTGATGCCGTCCAGCCCTGTACTGGCCGCCGCTGCCATCAACTGGCTGATGATATTCTGGCGGGAGGAAAGCTGTGAAAGCGTTTCCGTTGTGCTGACATCCGCCGTAAAATTATCTATCAGGCCCCAGACCTGCAGCCCTTTTTCATGAGCCTGATTTACATAGTCCGCCGACGATATATTGGCAATATTTCCCGCCGTATCCTGCAAATAAAACCAGGTAGGAGAAATCACATTCACACCGCTGATATTCGCCGTAGCGTCAGCCAGATACGAATTGGCCTCCTGGGTCGTAACCTGATGCCAGGCCAAATTCACCGGCTGATCCATCTTAAGGTATGTGTACTCCTCCTTCTGAAAATCCCGTGAAAACGCAGTGGTTTCGGCTGCGGAAATATCTTTCTTCCTCACATACCCCACATAACCGTCCATCGTACCCACCTGCGTCCACTCCTCCAGCTCCTCCAAAAAGATCAGCTCCGTGTCTTTTGGTACTTCTGTCAGAACCGGTGATTTAATCCCGCCTCTGTAGCGGATACAGGTATCTCTTAATGTCTTTGCCGTGCTGACTTCATTGAATTGGTACTGAATCGCTACTCTTGCAGGATTCTCATTTCTGTAAACATCCAGATCCGTAAATTTCTGTACAAAGGACAGACTCAGATACACGGTCCCATCCTTCAGCCACACCTCTCCGTCTCCTGATTCAGAGGCAGGATAATACTGGAGCTCTGACGGAGTGGCATAGAGGATCTGCTGACTGGCGCTGTCCCAGTAATATCTCTGGTTCAGATATGTATTTACCACGTCAAGCGGCAGATACACCTGATCTCCTGAAATCCGGGCCCGGGCCTCCATAATATCAGTTCCCAGAACCACTGCTGCTTCACCATCGCCAACCGCGCCGTAGTACTCTGTCAGATCCATACGCTCCTTGGTTGGAATATATTTTGAAATAATGTGAACCCCAAGGCCGGCCGCTGTCAGCAGAAGAACCAGACTACAAACAATTACAGCAGGCATATATTGCTTTTTCATTTGCTTCTTTACTTGCTTCTTCATTAGATTCTCCCTCTCGGTGCAAAGTTTTCATGTTTTAACGCTTCCTCCTGAAAGGACAGGTCTTCTTATTATATCATATTTTAAAATGAATGCATTAGAAAAATAGAGTTTTTATACTTTTTTCACATTTTGGGTAATCGGAGGATACCGCTCTCCTCCTGCCACAAACAGATAAGGACGCCGATCGTATGTTATCCATGTGAAAGGATCTCTCCGCATGGTCAAGCATGAAAGGGGATTCTCTGCCTTTGCGGAGAGATCCTTTTTGTCCCCGTTTTATGCCGGCTACAGGATACCGCGTCAGTCCGGGGAGCTTACGAAGCGGATGCTCCGTTTTCTGTGATATATTTTCTTCTCTCGTCCCTCCTTTCCTTTTACTGTGATTTCAGAAAACACCTGATAGGTTTTAAGAAAATGCTTCCGCCATATAACCGGGCTTTATCCTTTTTCATCAGGCACAAAGTGCAAGGTTATCCGTCCGGTATCCTTTGACACCTTAATCTTATCCGGGAATACTGTCTGTGACTCGGCAGAAACGCCGCAGGACGCCCAGGGGGCAATGAAAGGTAAAATAGAAATCAGTTATATATAAGCGAATCTCCGCGCTTCCTTCTGACCAGATTATATGCAGAAGATTTTCTTATTCCTTATTATAGCTTTTTCTCCCGGCGTTGCAATAGGTTCCGTCAATTTATAAAAAATTTTCGATTTTATTTCCAAATATTTTATAAATAGGTAAATTGAATTTCTTTACAATGTCTGTATGTGTGGTATATAATATAAGCTAAGTTGGGATGCATTTTCAACGAAGGCATTTGTACAGCAGAGGTTTGGATATTTTATCCTTCCGGCCGTACATAAAAAGTCATGGACTATACTCTGCCGGTATGATTCTTTCATATAATAAGAGAAGGCAGGATCAAAAGAATAGGATGTGATGATATGAAAATAGAAAAAATCAATGAAAACCAAATCCGCTGTACGCTTACCAGAGAAGACCTGGAGCTGCATCAGATCCGGCTCAGTGAACTGGCCTACGGAACCGAAAAAGCCAAAAAGCTTTTTCGCGACATGATGCAGCAGGCACAGGTACAGTTCGGATTCGAGGCTGACAATATCCCTTTGATGATCGAAGCGATTCCGGTAAATATGGACAGCATTATTCTGATCATCACCAAGGTGGAGGATCCGGAGGAGCTGGATACACGCTTCTCGAAATTCACTCCATACAAGGACCGCGGTCAGACGGATTCCGTTCAGTTGGACGGAGCCGATAATATCATAGATATTTTCCAGAAATTATGCGAAGCAAAGGCAAAGAGCGCTGCCCAGAAAACCGCCGCCCAGCCGGAAGAACCGGCGGCTCCGGCCCCATCCGTAAGTATCATACGGCTCTACAGCTTCTCTCATCTGGATGATGTGATCGACGCCTCTCATGGGCTGAACGGTTTCTTTACAGGCCAGAACACCTTATACAAAGAAACGCACAACGGCCGGTATCAGCTTGTTCTTCACCAATCGGACTGTACGCCCGAGGACTTTAACAAGGTATGCAATATTCTGTCGGAATACGGGAAAGGCAAAGCCTTTACTCCCGCCGGGGAGGCTTATCTGAAGGAACACGGAGAGCTGATCTCAATAAATGCACTTCAACAGCTTGCACAGCTTTGAACATGACTTATGCTTTCATTATCTGAGCCGCCTTTACCGGCTCTCTGATTCGGGAAATGTTTTTTTCTGAAACAGCCCATAAAAAACCCGGGAACAAATTGTCAGAACAATCTGTTTCCCGGTTTTTTCATGAGCATTTTTATCAATAATTATTCCGCGAGAAAATCATTGATCTGCTGTACAAGAATGTCCGCGTCCATTCCATGAACCATTGCAGCCTCTTCCAGAGATTCCATCTGAGAGGACGGGCATCCAATACAATGCATACCTGCTCTCATAAGAATTGCTGCAATATTCGGGTTTAACGCAAGAAGCTGACCGATCAGCATGTCTTTTGTGACCTTTGCCATTACCGTTTCCTCCTTTTATATAAATTCTATCATATCTCTGATAATCCACTGTGATACTCACAGCAAATTTATTATAATACATAATTAGTCCGGAATCAACGGGCAGAGAATAAAATTATGTTTATAATTTTATACTTGTAATCCCGGAGCAGATATATTAGAATAACGATATAGAACCTGTGAAGGTACTAACGAGAAAAAAGGAGGATTATAATTATGGCATATGTAATTTCTGATGAGTGCGTAAGCTGCGGTACATGCGAAAGCGAGTGCCCGTCCGAGGCTATTTCTGAAGGCGCAGAGCATTACGAAATCGACGCTGACGCTTGCGTTGACTGCGGTACATGCGCAGATGTCTGTCCGACAGAAGCTATCCATCCGGCTGAATAATTCATTCAATACATAATCTGTCTTTGACAGTTTTTCTGGATGATGGCATCATAAAAGCTGCAGCCCACCGCTGCAGCTTTTTTCTATTTTCTTCTTGTTTTCTTTTCATTTGAGGCCGCCGCTGCCTCGCGTCTCGCCATCTGCTGTCTGCGGATCGCCAGATCAAGAGAACGGCATCTTTCCTCATCCTCATTTTTTGACTGTATTTCCTGGGTGATCAGCCGCTCCAGAATTGCCTGAAACTCAAGAATCTTGGGATTCACAGCCTCTTCCTCCTCCGGATAAACTTCTTCCGCCCCAATTTCTTCCTCAATCTCTGTCTCCTGTACTTCTCCCTCCAAAAGTCTTATTTTGCTTTCTGCAGAACCGGGCGCCGTCCTGGCGATCTGGGGAATCAGATCCCTGATAGCCCTGAGCTGCAGTCCCCGCTTCTTCAGTTCCTTAATATTCATAAAAACCTGAATATCATATCCGGTGTAATAGCGATGGCCAAGTTCGTTCCTGTGAATATTCAGGTCAAGCTCGTCCTCCCAGTAACGCAGGACATATGCCTTCACTCCTGTCATATCCGCAGCCTGCCTGACAGTATACCTTGTCTCCATGCCGCACCTCCTTATGAAATTCCTAGACTTATTATAACAGAGCAGAAGAGGATTTCAATAAAAAACGTTCGACAAGATATTGCCGGAGACTCATAGCATTTCCGCAATTTCTGGGTTATTGCTCACAAAAAAACTGCATATACTATGAAACGACATCATTCCACAGATATGCAGCTTTTCATCCCGACCTGCTTTTTCATTTTCAAAAACCGCAGGTACTGTCAACCGACATCATTCCACAGATATGCGGCTTTCCATCCTGCGCTATTTTTTCATATTCACAAACTGCGTGTACCTTGGCAGCCATACCAGCTCAATGGTTCCAATAGGGCCGTTTCGCTGCTTGGCTATGATCACTTCCGCAATGTCCTTCTTTTCTGTATCTTTATGATAATAATCATCTCTGTACAAAAACATTACCACGTCGGCATCCTGCTCGATCGCTCCGGATTCCCGGAGATCTGAAAGCATCGGCCGGTGATCAGGACGCTGCTCCACCGCGCGGCTGAGCTGGGACAACGCGATTACCGGAACATCCAGCTCACGGGCCAGGGATTTCAGAGAACGGGAAATATCGGAGATCTCCTGCTGTCTGGAATCACTCTTGCCATGTCCGCTCATGAGCTGCAGATAATCGATCATGATAATGCCGAGATTATGCTCCAGCTTGTATTTCCTGCACTTGGAACGAAGCTCCGCAATACTGATCCCAGGCGTATCGTCAATGATCAGATTGGAACGGCCGATAATATCGGCTCCCTCCACAAGCTTTGTCCAATCCTCATCCTTCAGATTACCGGTACGCATATTCTGAGAATCCACATGGGATTCCATTGCAAGGAGACGGTTTACAAGCTGCTCCTTTGACATTTCAAGACTGAAAATAGCAACGGTAATATCCTTACGGAAAGCCATGTACTGAGCAATGTTCAGCACAAAAGCCGTTTTCCCCATTGACGGACGCGCCGCGATCAGCACCAGATCCGAGGCGTGCATTCCGGAGGTCTTATAATCCAGATCCACAAAGCCTGTGGGGATTCCCGTAACGCTTCCTTTCAGCTTTGATGCTTTTTCAATATTGCTGATGGCATTTAAAACCACCTGCTGGATAGGAACGAAGTCACCGCCAATGTTTCTCTGAAGGATCTGAAACAGTTTTTTTTCTGATTCCTCCAGGATCATTTCTGTGCTTTCCTTTTCCAGATAACAGTCATTTGCCACTTCCTCCGTGGCTTTGATCAGACGGCGGAGAATTGCCTTCTCACTGACAATATTTGCGTAATATTTGACGTTGGCCGAGGTAGGAACCGCATCCAGAAGCTCCCTGACGTATTCCATGCTGCTGATGTCAGGGGGAAGATCCTTTTCCCTGAGCCTGTTCTGAAGAGTGACCAGATCCACCGGCTGTCCCTCGTTGCACAGCTCCACCATGGCATCAAAAATAACGCCGTACTGATTCTGATAAAAATCATCACTTGTCAGGATCTCTGAAGCGACCAGAATCGCGTCTCTGTCCATCAGCATAGAGCCGATCACTGACTGCTCCGCCTCAATGCTGTGAGGAAGTATTCTCTTGATCAGCGCTTCTTCCATATCCTGTATTCCTCCATGCTACGCTTCTTTTACCCACACCTTCAGGCTTCCGGTAACCTTCGGATGAAGCTTCACAGGCACCTGGGTCACGCCAAGGTTTCTGATCGGAGTCGGAAGCTGCAGCTTCTTTTTGTCGATATCCAATCCAAGCTGCTCTTTTGCAGCCTCGGAAATTTCCTTTGTGGAGACGGAGCCGAAAGTTCTTCCGCCTTCGCCCACCTTAAGCGTCAGTATGATCTCCTTCGTTTCCAGCTCCTTGGCAAATGCCCGGGCCGCCTCAAGATTCTCCTGGGCTATTTTTTCCGCATTTGCCTTCTGCAGCTTGAGATCATTGAGATTTTTCGGAGTAGCCTCCACTCCCAGTTTTTTGGGAAGGATCATATTGCGGGCGTAGCCGTCGCTGACATTTACAACTTCTCCCTTTTTGCCGAGGGATTTTACATCTTGCAATAAAATTACTTTCATTTTAAGTCTTCTTCCTCCTGATACAACTCGTCAATGATGCCCTTCAGCATCTCTTCTACTTCTTCCATAGGACGTTTTACCTGGGCGCCGGCAATATTCAGATGGCCGCCCCCGCCCATTTTTTCCATCATGACCTGAACATTCACCTCATCGATAGCCCTTGCGCTGATGTAGACCTCTTTATTATAGCTTGTCAACACAAAAGAAGCCTTCACACCCGCGATATTCAGGAGCTCATTGGCGGCCTGGGCGCCTACTACAGTCGGACTCTCCAGACCCTCGCTGGGACATTTCGCGATAGCGAAATATTTTCTGTAAATGTCCGCTGTCCGCACTGCCTCCGCCCGCGCTTTATAGGAATCAATATTGTCTCTGAGCATCTTGCGGACTCTCGTCATATCCGCTCCGCAGCGTCTCAAAAAGGCGGCCGCCTCAAAGGTACGGACTCCCGCTCTTGTGATAAAGTTGTTCGTATCAATGACAATTCCCGCATAAATACAGTCAGCCTCAATATTTCTCAGCCGAAGATCATCGGAAAAGTACTGCAGGATCTCCGCCACCATCTCGCAGGTAGAAGAAGCGTAGGGCTCCACATAGGACAAAACCGCGTTCTCGATGATCTCGTTTCCTCTGCGGTGATGATCCAGAACCACGATAGTTCCGGTCATATACAGGAGCTCCTGACACTCCGTATAGCTGGGCTTATTGGTATCCACCACAACAACTACCGTATTATCGTCCACCAGCTCCATTGCCTGAGACCGGTCAATAAACATGGAGGGCTCGTAATCAGGATTATTCATATATCCCGCCATCAGCGGACGGATCGAGGTGGAAGGATCGTTCACCACAATATGCACCGGTTTCCCCAGCGTTTTGCCCGCCCGGTAAATACCGATGGCAGCGCCAAGGGCGTCCACATCCGTGATCTTGTGTCCCATTACCACTACCCGCTCCTTAGTGCTCATAAACTCCTTCAGGGCCTGGGCCTTTACACGGGCCTTTACGCGGGTGGTCTTTTCCATCTGCTGGGCTTTTCCGCCGTAATAGGTGATGGAGTCTCCGTTTTTGATCACCACCTGGTCGCCTCCGCGCCCCAGGGCCATCTCTATTGCGATACGGCAGTATTCGTAATTCTGGAGATAGTTAGCCGCATTCAGGCCGACGCCGATACTTAAGGTCACTGTCATCTCATTTCCGATATTGACCGTTTTTACCTCGTCAAGGATATGGAATTTCTGCTCCTTCAGCGCCTCAAGAGAGCTCTGGCGCATGATCAGAAAGTACTTGTCCTTTTCAATTTTTTTGACCAGTCCGTCATAGTTGGAAAAATACTTGGTGATCTTCCGGTCGATCAAGGCGATCAGAAGAGACCTTCTGACATCCTCCACGCTTTCGAGAGCTTCCTCATAGTTATCCAGGTAAGCAAGGGCAAGCACAAGCTTATTGTCCTCATTGGCCTGGATATATTCCTTCAGTTCAGTCTCATCATAAAGATACATGGCGATGAGACTTGTATTCTGGGAAACGCCCTCAAGAACCTCTGAATGGATCATGGATTCTCCCAGAAGAACCCGCTGCATGGAGATCCTGTAGGTCCGGTCTCCCACCTGAGTGCTGATCTCTGAAATTTCCCTTTCCTCGGGCACCGGGAGTTTATCCCGGGTAATATCCGGGAAAATAGTACCCACATTTTTTCTGTAGAACTGATCCACTCCTGTCAACTGGGCGAACACCTTATTTGACCAGATCATTCTTCCTTCCATGTCCATGATCGCGTAAGGCAGGGCAAGCTCCTCAAGCACTCTCTTTTCCAAAAACTCATACTGACTGGCAAAGGCCACAAGATCATTAAACATCTGGGGCCTGTGATACATGAGGATTCCTATGGCGCACGCCAGGTAGATCAGCGTTCCTGCCGTTACAATAAGTCCGGCCTTCAGATCCGCCAGATATACAAGCGCGTTCAGGGCGATCAAAAGCGCGGTCAGATACAACGGCCACCGGGCAATATGCTTTAAATGCCCGCGTAATTTAAATTTACCATTCATAGCCTTCATTACCATTCATTTCATATAAATTAACAAGAATCTGGTTCTTATTATAACAGATTCCCGCCTATTTTACCATATGAATTTCTATCATAGGAAGGTTGCTGCATATGAAAATGCCGCTGTCAGCCTCTGACAGCGGCATCATGATCATTTTCAATTAGTCCTGAACGTAAGGCATCAGTGACAGATGACGTGCTCTCTTGATGGCAACAGTCAGAGCTCTCTGGTGCTTCGCGCAGTTTCCGGTAATTCTTCTGGGAAGAATTTTTCCTCTCTCGGAAACATACTTTCTCAGTTTTGCTACATCCTTGTAATCGATCTCATTGTTTTCCTTGCCGCAGAATACGCAAACTTTTTTTCTTCTGCGTCCGCCTCTTCTCTTCATGGGAGAGTCCGGTCTTTCGCCTCTATTGTAAGCCATGATACATTCCTCCTATTCTTTCAGTTTTTATGCTTCGCAGAATCATCCTTTCTGCAAAGAAACTACGGGCCGCTGCCTAACAGCCTTAACCGGTCTAGTTAAACGGCAGTTCCTCGTCAATTCCATCCGGAATATTCATAAATCCGTCTGCGCTGGCCGCGCTTGGAGCCGGCATGGACGGCGCCGGAGCAGCGCTCTGCTGCGGGTGAGACGCCGCGTAATTATCGCTGGCGGCCTTGCTCTCAGCAAATTCCTGTTCCTCCACAACTACCTCTGTGGTATACACCTTCTGGCCTTCTCTGTTCGTATAGCTTCCGGTCTGGATCCGGCCGCTTACTACAATACGGATTCCCTGATGGAAATATTTTTCTGCAAATTCCGCTCCACGTCCGAATACAACACAACTGATAAAATCAGCGGTGGCTTCTCCGTCACGCCGGAATCTTCTGTCTACTGCCAGTGTATATCTGGCGATCGCCAGAGCGTTTTCCCCTGCGGTATAACGAACCTCTGGGTCTCTTGTCAAGCGTCCCATTAAAATTACTTTGTTCATTTTTCTACCTCTTCTTCTGATAAGTGAACGGGTTTCTTAATGGTGCTTTCTAAAATCCATCTGCAAAAGACTATGCATCCTTGCGGACAACAAGATATCTTAAAACATTGTCCATGATGCGTACATGTCTTTCTACTTCCGCAGGACACTGTGCGTCTGCTTCAAACTGAATGAAATAGTAGAAGCCTTCATGCATTTTCTGAATTTCGTAAGCTAATTTCTTCTTACCCCATTCTTCCACTTCTGTGATGGTGCCGTTGTAACGGGTGATGTAGCCTTTTGCCTTCTCAACAACCGCGTCGCGTACTTCGTCTTCCACTTTGGCACTCACAACTAATGCTAACTCGTACTTGTTCATGCTTTTTACCTCCTTATGGTCTTTATGGCCCTCTGCCTGTCCAGAGAGCAAGGATATGAAAATATATCACAGTTGATTATTCTATCATACACATTCCCGGATGTAAAGGATTTTTTTGCCGGATAAATAATTTCCTTGAATGAAAATCTAAATTCCACCTCTATGCTGAATTTAGTCTTACACTCCTACGACTGTTCTTAGGCTCCTGAGCCTGAGGCACCACATAAGCCATCCCGTAAGGGACTTGCTCTTGATGGGGCGAAAAAGAAATGCTATACTAATCAAAACACGACGAACGAAATTGACTGTTCTTGAGTTCTTCGCCGTCGGTAATCATTTAACCGCATTTCTT
>DXEG01000002.1 GCA_019115125.1 Candidatus Blautia faecipullorum | reverse complement strand
GTTTCAACCTTGACAGGCTCGTTTTTTTTGGTTTCAACCTTGACAGGCTCGTTTTTTTTGGTTTCAACCTTAACGGGTTCAGTTTTCTTGGTTTCAACCTTGACAGGCTCGGTCTTTTTGGTTTCGACCTTAATGGGTTCCGTTTTCTTAGTTTCGACCTTGACGGGCTCGGTTTCTTTCGTTTCAGCCTTCACGGTTTCGACTTTTGGGGTTTCTGTCTTGGGAGCCTCCGTTTTTGGTGCAGTCATGGTCTTCTTTTTTAGTCTTTTTTTTGCCATAATGTTCTCCTTCCGGTATATTTACGGAATTTATCCGCTATTTTTAATCCAATGCAGGCGCGGTCTCAGCCTTTTGTCCCTGGTATCTGTCATAATAAATGACTCGATATTGCTTTCTGCCCAGATAATTTAATGACATATAAAATACCCCGCTGCCCATAATAATCTTACAAAGAGGAGCAAAAAATGTCAAGCATTCGAAAGACAGCTGAAAGAAAATGGGAATACTGATGCTGCTGTTCACTTGCAATTTTGATACCAGCTGTCAGGCTATGCGCCAGCATGCTGGTCATAACGGCAGAAATTCCGGCTTCCGGTTCTTAAATATTGTGTAATACTGAAAACCGCTTTCCCGAAGGATATCTGCCGCCTTATCAAAGCTGTATGCGATTTTATCCGGGGCGTGGGCGTCGGCGCCGACCGTGATGAGTTCCCCGCCAAGCTCCCGGTAGCGTCTGATTATGGCGCAGCAGGGATTTGGCTCCCCAAGGCCATAGTGAAAGCCTCCTGTATTGAGCTCAATTCCTACGTTCCTGGAGATCAGTGCGCGCAGGATCTCGTCCAGTATATCCTGATAACGGCCGTAGGAGTATTTGCGGTTTTTGTTGGGACCGTAGCGGACCACATAGTCAATATGTCCGTATACGTCCATTTCTGAAAAACAGGAAAGATTTTCCAGAATAGATTCAAAATATTCCATATAACATTCCCATTCACGGCGTCCCTGGAAAAATTCCGGATAATAAGGATCAAAACCGTGAACAATATGGGAAGAGCCGATGACAAAGTCGAAGGATACAGACTCCAGGAGATTCCGGAAAAATTGTTCCAGATGGGGCTGAAGCCCGATTTCAATGCCGAAGCGGAGCTCCAGACGGTCCTGATACTTGTCCTTCAATTTGGACAGAGCCTTTTTATAGGCCGGGATATTCAGTGAAAATTCAAGATTTTCCGGCGTAGGCGGATAATCGGGATCCAGATGCTCTGTGAAGCAGATGCCCCCCAGCTCAAGCTGAATCGCCCTTTGGATCATGTCTTCCATCGGCGTGGAAGAATCGGCGGAAAACGAAGAATGCATATGACAGTCCCATGTAATTTTGTGTTCCATTGAGAAGTCCTCCTGTATATTTTTGGGGAAGATGCTTTTACTTTTTGGGATACCAGAGCGCCCGCTCAGGGGAAAAGTATAAAGGTATAATCCTGATGATAAAGTAAATAATAGCACTAAGCGAACAGAAAAAACAAGTCTCCGGCACGAATAATGCCGGAGACATATGCTTATCGGAAAGCCTGATTTCGTATGCTTGCCGTGTTCTTTTTCATAGAGTATCTGCTGTAGCCCTTAAAATAGGTATTGCAGAATTTGACATAGGACGCTTTGGATACTTTTCTGGCGCTGGAATCTGTTCTTCCCGTATAATAAACGCTCTTGGGATAGTGGGCCTCTCTGGCGTGATACCGGTGGACTAATTTGTATCCGGACATGCCGTAAAGATTTCCCCAGGTTCCGCCGATCGTGTTGGTCCAGCCGCTGGCATAAAGGCATTTGTGTCTGGACACATAATAAAAGAACGGCCGGGACGAATTGATCCCCCGGGCGCTGTAGGAGCCTGCCTTTACAACCCGGGTGCCCCGTATGGTATACACATTGTAGGACGTGATCCCGCCTCCGCTGTTCGTGGTGATCAGCTCCGGAACGCCGCTTTTATTGACATTCAGCATGTAAAACCATTTGATATTTCTGCTGTTGGATGTAAGGAATTTTTTGTAGAGATATTTGTAGTTTGCCACTACGGTGACTCTGCATCTGGCGGTCACGCCGTTTACCCTTGCGGAGATGGTCGCGGTGCCGTAATTCCTGGCGGTGATCCTTCCATTTCTGTTGACCGCCGCAACAGAAGAACGGCTGCTGCTCCAGGAAGGCTTCCTGCTGGTACCCTTCACGGTTGCCTTCAGATTAAAAGCTTTGCCCTTGATAAGAACAAGGGAGGTGTAGTTCAGCTTGACGGACGTCTTCCGCGCGGCTGCGTTTACGGTGTGCGCGCTTACGGCGGAAGTGGTGATGAACGCGCAGATTACCGCGCAGATCACCAGCAGGCGCAATGGTTTTCGTTTGAGCATTTTTTTCATACGCTTTCCTCCTGATATGATATAAATTTATTATATCAGACTGCATTTTGAGAAACAAGGGCGAACAGCATCCATGCTTTACTAATTTTGTAATGTTTTTTCCAAAATAGTCTTGAATTTTTGTACCAGATTCGATACAATATGTTCAGGTTGACGTTCCTTTAAAAAGAGCGCCATAATTAACCATTTAATTCATAGGAGGAATTTATCATGGCAGTAAAAGTTGCAATTAATGGATTCGGCCGTATCGGTCGTCTGGCATTCCGTCAGATGTTTGGAGCAGAGGGATTCGAAATCGTTGCGATCAACGACCTTACTTCCCCGAAAATGCTGGCTCACTTATTAAAATATGACTCTACTCAGGGAAGATACGCTCTTTGCGATAAGGTAGAGGCAGGCGAGGACTCCATTACCGTAGACGGCAAGGAAATCAAAATCTATGCAAAAGCTAACGCTGCAGAACTTCCGTGGGGAGAGATCGGCGTAGACGTAGTTCTGGAGTGCACCGGATTCTACACCTCCAAAGCAAAAGCTCAGGCTCATATTGATGCAGGCGCTAAACACGTTATCATCTCCGCACCGGCAGGAAACGACCTTCCGACAATCGTTTACAATGTAAACCATGAAGGTCTGACAAAAGAAGATAAGATCATCTCCGCAGCTTCCTGTACAACAAACTGCCTTGCACCGATGGCTAAGGCTCTGAACGACTGCGCACCGATCAAATCCGGTATCATGTGCACAATCCACGCTTACACAGGCGATCAGATGACACTTGACGGACCGCAGAGAAAAGGCGATCTGAGAAGATCCCGCGCAGCAGCAGTTAATATCGTTCCGAACAGCACAGGCGCTGCTAAGGCTATCGGCCTTGTTATTCCGGAACTGAACGGCAAGCTGATCGGCGCTGCACAGCGTGTACCTACCCCGACAGGCTCCACTACAATCCTTACAGCAGTTGTTGAAGGAAACGTAACAAAAGAGCAGATCAACGACGCTATGAAAGCAGCTTCCAACGAGTCCTTCGGATACAACGAAGACGAGATCGTTTCCAGCGATATCGTAGGAATGACCTATGGTTCTCTGTTCGACGCTACCCAGACAATGGTTCTGCCTCTGGACAACGGAACAACACAGGTACAGGTTGTTTCCTGGTATGACAACGAAAACTCCTACACAAGCCAGATGGTTCGTACAATCAAACATTTCGGCAAACTGCTTGGAGCATAATCAGTTAAGCATAGCAGAGTAAATAGACTCAGTAAGGGTCCGGTCTGATTTGGACCGGACCCTTTTATGCAGGCGAAAATAATGCTTCTGTAACCTGTGGAACAGAACTCCGCGTTCGTTCTCCGGCAGAAAGCAGGAGGATTATTTTTGCATCAATTCATGATCGGAGGTAAGATATTCATGGGATTAAATAAAAAATCTGTTGACGATATCAACGTAAAGGGCCAGAAGGTTCTTGTAAGATGCGACTTTAACGTTCCGTTAAAAGAAGGAAAGATCACAGACGAAAACCGTCTTGTGGCAGCTCTTCCTACAATCAAGAAGCTGGCGGCTGATGGCGGCAGGATCATCCTCTGCTCCCATCTGGGCAAACCCAAAGGAGAGCCGAAGCCGGAGCTGTCTCTTGCTCCTGTAGCAGCCCGCCTTACAGAGCTGCTGGGACAGGAAGTGAAATTTGTTCCCAGCCCTGTTGTAGTGGATGATACTGTAAGAGAAGCAGTAGAATCTATGAAAGACGGAGAGATCGTTCTTCTGGAAAATACACGTTATCGTGCTGAGGAAACCAAGAACGGCGAAGCTTTCAGCAAAGATCTGGCTTCTCTGGCAGACGTATTTGTAAACGACGCGTTCGGAACCGCTCACAGAGCACACTGCTCCAATGTAGGAGTAACAGAATATATTGATACCTGCGCAGTAGGCTATCTGATGCAGAAGGAGATCGACTTCCTTGGAAAAGCGGTTGAAACTCCGGTAAGACCTTTCGTTGCTATCCTTGGCGGCGCGAAGGTTGCTGATAAGCTGAACGTTATCTCCAATCTTCTGGAGAAATGCGATACCCTGATCATTGGCGGCGGTATGGCTTACACCTTCCTGAAAGCAAAAGGACTTGAGGTAGGAGCTTCTCTGGTAGACGATACAAAGCTTGACTACTGCAAGGAAATGATCGCCAAAGCAGAGTCCCTTGGAAAACAGCTTCTTCTTCCAACTGACACAGCAATCGCGAAAGCATTCCCGAATCCTATTGATGCGGAGATCGATGTTGAATATGTAGACTGCGACGCAATCCCGGCAGACGCTCTTGGACTGGATATCGGACCTAAGACCGCGGAAGTATATGCTGAGGCCGCTAAGACAGCAAAAACTGTTGTTTGGAACGGACCGATGGGCGTATTCGAGAACCCGGTTCTTGCAAAAGGAACTATCGCCGTTGCCAAGGCTCTTGCTGAGACAGACGCAACCACCATCATCGGCGGCGGTGATTCCGCGGCGGCAGTAAATCAGCTTGGATTCGGCGACAAGATGAGCCATATTTCCACAGGCGGCGGCGCTTCCCTGGAATTCCTGGAAGGCAAGGAGCTGCCTGGCGTAGCGGCCGCAAACGATAAGTAGAACACTTAGTGAAGGCAAGCCGCAGGCGCAGCCTGAGCTTAGTGAGAACTTAGTTCGAAGGAACTTCATGAGGACAAGCGTAAGCGCAGGCCGAATGTAGTGAATCGAACTACCTTTAGGTACGTCATCGATGCCTCTGCCTTGTATTTGAAGCACATTTATCGCTTATCAGGCTACGATACGATAGGAAGGCATAAGTGAAAACTTCCTTTAGGTACGTCATCGATGCCTCTGCCTTGTATTTGAAGCACATTTGCCGTTTATCGGACAGTACGATACGGCAGAAAGGCATAAGAGAGAACTTAGTTTGAAGGAACTTCGCGAGGACAAGCAGAAGCGCAGTCCGAATGTAGTGAATCGAGCTTCCATACAGAATAAGGAGAAGAAGAAAATGGCAAGAAAGAAAATCATCGCTGGCAACTGGAAAATGAATATGACTCCCAGCGAAGCAGTAAAGTTAGTAGAAACTCTGAAACCTCTGGTAAAAAATGACGAAGTGGACGTAGTGTTCTGCGTACCGGCTATCGACATTATCCCTGTTGTAGAAGCCGCAAAGGGAACAAACATCCAGGTTGGAGCGGAGAATATGTATTTTGAGGAGAAGGGCGCTTACACCGGAGAAATCTCCCCGAATATGCTTACAGACGCAGGCGTAAAATATGTAGTTCTCGGACATTCTGAGAGAAGAGAATATTTCGGAGAGACCAATGAGGACGTCAACAAGAAAGTGCTGAAGGCGCTTGAGCATGGCATCACTCCGATCATGTGCTGCGGCGAGACCCTTACTCAGAGAGAGCAGGGCGTTACGATGGATTTCATCCGTCAGCAGGTTAAGGTTGGTTTCCAGGGAGTAACAGCAGATCAGGCGAAAACCGCAGTGATCGCTTACGAGCCGATCTGGGCTATCGGAACAGGCAAGACGGCTACTACAGAGCAGGCTCAGGAAGTTTGCGCAGGAATCCGCGCCTGCATCGCTGAGATCTATGATGAGGCCACTGCAGAAGCAATCCGTATCCAGTACGGCGGATCTGTAAACGCTGCAACTGCTGCTGATCTGTTCGCTCAGAACGACATCGACGGCGGCCTTGTAGGCGGCGCTTCTCTGAAAGAAGATTTCGGAAAGATTGTAAACTACAAATAAATAATAGCCCATTTTAAGTGGGGATAAGAGAACACCATTGGATATTAACGGCGATACCGAAGGATATCCGATGGTGTTCTTTTTGGTTCCATACCCTCTCTGTACAGGGATTGTAAGTGTTTTTGCAGAGAGAGGACAACAAAATGATAAAAGTGACAGTTCGTAAGTTATCATAAATAAGTGTTTACATTTATTTATGATAATCTTAGAACTGTCGCAAATGTGAGTACATAGAGATTGTGATACTGTGAACGGATTTCAGCATTGGAGCAAAACAGCGTCGAATCATGATGTCTGTTTACAGACCAGGGAGAATTATTATGAAAAAAGTAATCGGTCTAATGCCCCTTTATGATGATGAAAAAGAAAGTTATTGGATGCTGCCTGGATATATGAAAATGCTGGAGGCAGAAAAAGCGATACCTATGATGCTGCCTCTTACGGAAAATACAGACGAACTGGATTATTTTCTTGAGATCTGCGGTGGTTTTTTATTAACAGGAGGGCATGATGTTTCGCCTTCTGTTTACCAGGTGAGCCCGAAACCATGGTGCGGTCAATGCTGCACGGCCCGGGATAAAATGGAGGGATATATACTAAAAAGAGCGGTGGAACAGGATACCCCTGTTTTGGGAATTTGCAGAGGTATTCAATTTATGAATGTCTGTTTTGGAGGAACCCTATACCAGGATTTGGACATAGAATATAAGAGTTCTATCAATCACCATATGAAACCGCCGTACAACAGAACCGCACATCAGGTGGCGATACAAAAAACAACTCCTCTTTATGATGTTTTAAAAAAAGAAAAGATTGGTGTAAACAGCTATCATCATCAGGCAATAAGAGATCTGTCGCCTGAATTTGAAGTGACGGCGATTGCGGAAGACGGTTTGATCGAGGGGATTTATATGTCGGGTAAAAAGTACATAGCGGGAATGCAGTGGCATCCTGAGTTTTCCTATGAAACAGATGAGAACAGCAAAAAAATCATAAAATCATTTGTTGATGCTGTTTCATAACAAAACGGTCCCATATTCCGCTAAACGAGAGCCTTAAGTTTTTTCAGGTATTGTTCGGAGGCCTTTGACAGGAGCTGGTATTTTTTCCACACGATGTTCATTTCAGCTTCAACTCCCGGAGCCAGGGGCCGGAAGCACAGACTGCTGTTTTCTCCGGCGTAGATGATCTTATCCAGACCGACTGCATAGCCAAGCCCCTCATCTACCAGGATAGAAGCGTTGAATAAAAGATTGTAGGTGGCTACTACATTCAGTTTTTCCATATCACAGTTCAGCCATGCGCTGAACTGGCTTTGCTGGTTGACCTGATGGGAGAGGATCAGCGGCAGAGGCAGAAGGTCTTCCGGTGTGACCGCTTTTTTGGCGGCGAGGAAAGAATCACGGCGCATCAGCACGCCCCAGGTATCTTTGACAGGGATTTTCAGGGCATTGTATTTTTTCAGATCCGCGTCGCCGAAGATAACGCCGAAATCGATCAGGCCTTTATCTAATTGCTCGATCACAAATTCCGCGTTTCCGCTGGAGATATGATAATGAATTCCGGGATGAACGGACTGCAGCTCTCTGGCCGCTCTCGCCAGAAGGCGGACTGCGTCTGTTTCTCCCGCGCCGATATAGACGTCTCCGATGATCACGCTGTCAGAAAGCGCGATCTCTGTCTGCGTTTTTTCAACAAGATCTAAAATTTCTTCCGCTCTTCTGCGGAGGATCATTCCCTCATCTGTCAGGACAATTTTACGTGAGCCCTTCGTTCCGCGGATAAGAAGCTGTTTCCCCAATTCCTCCTCTAACTGCCGGATCTGGGTGGAAAGGGTGGGCTGGGAGAGATGAAGCGATTCCGCGGCGCGGAGAATATTCTGTTCCCGCGCAACAGCCAGAAAATAACGAAGTACACGCAGTTCCATAGGATCATTTCCTCCTTAATTAAGATGTATTGATCATGGTCAGGATTTTAATTAATCTGTAATAGTTTCTGTACCCTCTCTTTACAAGAGCACACACGGTTGATAAATATCTATCCTGTATTCACTTTTCAATGCTGCATTTGGGATTTCAATTAACCCTGTATCCATCCTAATGGTTCCCTTTTCGGTGTATCCATCTTATCAGATAAATGACAAGGTTTCAACTATATAAATATATTAATTATAAGTATTTGCTAAAAGGTTTGTATGGGAATATAATCTGTTATAAGAAAGACGGGACAGACAGGGAGGCCGGAAAAGATGGCGGAAGACGTTTTGCAGGAAGAAATTATTCAAAATCTGAAGGATGCAGGCTGTGACGGGAAAAAGATCGACTGGTTTCTGGAATGTCTGGAACAGGGAGACATAATGAAGGGCCTGGCGCTGCTCGAAGGGCACAGAAAAAAGCTTCTGGATAAAGTGCATACAGAAGAAAAGCGGATTTGCTGCCTGGATTACTTGGTTTACACAATAAAAAGAAGGATGCAGACCGCGGAGACAAAAATATAAAAGAAAAGGAGTGCTTTAAAAATGAAAATTGTTGTATTAAAAGGAAGTCCCCATAAAAACGGATCGTCCAATATGCTGGCGGAGCAGTTTATAAAAGGCGCCGTGGAAGCCGGACACAAGACAATCGCGCTTGATGCCGCGCATATGGACATTCATCCATGTCTGGGCTGCGGACACTGTGGAATGGATGGCGGATGTGTGCACAGAGACGACAATACGAAGATCCGGGATGAGCTGCTGGACGCGGATATGGTGGTTTTTGTGACTCCGATCTATTATTTCGGGATGTCCGCCCAGCTAAAAATGGTAATAGACCGTTTTTACAGCTATACCATGAGACTGTCGTCAAAGGGGCTGAAAGCAGCTTTGATCACTGCGGCGTGGGATACTGATGAGGACGTAATGCCCTACACTGCAGAGCACTATAAAAAGCTGTGCAGGTATATGAATTTTGACAACTGCGGTATGATCCTGGGAACAGGCTGCGGCTCTCCGGAAATGACGAAAAATACCGCGCATATGAAGCAGGCATATCAGCTCGGCCGCAGTTTGAGATAGCTGAATACGCTGCAAAAGATATAAAAAGTTCTCCTTAGTGGCTGCAGAATGAGAATAACTGCAGTAAGGAGAACTTTTTTTATAGGATTAAAGTGTCAAAAGATACCAAACGAATTGTTTCGGCGGGTCATAAAGTCTTTTTTCCACTGCCATGCAAGCATGGCGTGGTTTCAGACTTTTGACCCTGGTATCCTATAATATAAAACGCTCTGTTAGGGGTGTGTTTTTAGTCAAAATTCAACTGGTGAAGTAGCAAAATGTTTTTTAAACGTGCGGAAAAATGTGAAATTTTCCTAGAACAAATCGTCATAAACCGACACAAAGAACGTTGGTTAGGAATAACGAACCAATGTAAAACAGATAGTTATGGTACAATTATAGCGTCGTCAAAGGACGTTCGAAAACTGTGAAAGCAGAGCAGTATGGGCTAAATACTACCGAATTTTTTACTATGGAAATCAGTGTTGATTTCTAGTAAAATTTAAGTGAAAGCAGATGCTGGAAGTTGAAAAATTCAGGATAAAATCAGTTTTGAATCTGGCATAAAGCATAATTTAATTCTGCAAAATAAGCAGTATAAAATACAAAAGAAACAATTGACAGGGATGTGAAATATATGCCTCAGGCAAAAAAATATGATCCGGATCAGGAATGCTGGAAGCTGGTGAAACGGATAGAAGCGATATGTGAAACAAAGGGCATGACGAAGTATGCGCTGGCAAAAGCCGCTGATATTTCAAAATCAACTCTTCACGATCTATTCGCGGGAAAGAATAAACCATATGTGCATACTTTGTTCAAGCTGTGCAACGGCCTGGGGATAACTATAGCGGAATTATTACCGGATCAGACCTCGGGAGTATCCGGAGAGGGTACGATCACGCAGGAAGAAAGGGAAATGGTGATTTGTTACAGGCACCTTCCGGAGGAGAAAAAGAAGAATATGAAACTTTATATGGCCATGCTCCGGCAGTATAAGGAAAAGAAAAGAGAATAGAATAGCGTAAGCTTCAGCAAGCAGAAAATGCGGGTATCGGCAAGGCCTCCTATGACAGAAAACGATCATAGGAGGCCTGTTTCAAATTGGAAAAAAAGGGTTCAATTTTTCGCTTGTTTTATACACAAGTATGGCAGATCAGTTAAATAAATTTTCTCCTGTCTTTATTCAGCACTTCGTATTTTATAATTGGTTTTTTCGGCTGACAGAATAAATATTTTGGCTCTAAAAATGTCGTATTATGTCGCAAAACGTAAGACCTGGAAGAAAATACCATATCATAAAAACATCAGGGGAAGAAAGGAGTTTTTATGATATGACAAAAGAGGAAGCTTTGATCCGCAGTATATTGGGACCGGTAAGAAGTGAAATCCGTACCTTTGCCTGTGCTGTCAGAATCACCGACCATCTTTTGTTTGAAAAAAACATGGCTCAGGATGACATCAGAGTCACCAAACATGTTTATCCGGAAGTGGCCCGGCAGACCGGAAAAAGTTATGCGTCAGTATCACGGAAGCTTGAGAGAATGGGGAATCTGTGCTGGGATAATCTGGGAGAAGAAGGGCGGAGACTGTACATCGGACGACAGATCAGAGATATTCGGGCACCAAGGGATATGCTTTTTTATCTGGCGTTTTATTGTCATTTTGACCGCCCATATTATGAGGTGCTGGAAGAAATGCCGGAACTGCTTTTCCAGAGCGGGGAGGGAAAATAAATAGTAAAGTAATCGGGCCTCCCTGTGCGGTATATGGGCAGAGAGGCCTGATTTTATGGGGCTATCATGATGATTAGGGGATCAGTATTACTTTGGAAGCTGTTTGATTCCGCATTTTTTCAAATCCGGCTTCATAATTTTCTAATGGCATGACCTCAGTAATAATGGATTTTAAATTGAGCTTTCCACAACTTGCCAATGAAAGTGTATTTCTCCATGATTCCTGATTATAACCCATATGTCCACGTATAGTAACAGATTTCGTTGCAAATGTGTCCAGGGTGTCATTAAAAGGTTTAGGACTCATACCTATACGGACAATCATACCTTCATTTCGGACAATTGTAATTGCCTGTGATGTTACAAGGGGCACTCCTGCGGCATCAATGACCAGCGCGACTCCATTTGGTCCGGCAATGTCCATAATATCTGAAATTAAATGAGGATTTTCGTTTGAAACAAGACAATGAGTGGCTCCATATATAGATGCGATAGGGAACCGTGTCACTTTGTCATTTGTCATACCGACAAGGATGACGTTTGCCGCTCCCGCTATGGAAGCCATTTGTACAGACATTAATCCTAAAGCGCCAGCACCAAATACTACGACAGTTTCTCCGGCGTGCAGATTTCCTTCCTGTATTACTGCTTTGTAAGCGTTGGCAGCAGGTTCCAAAACTGTAGCTTCTTCAAACGATAATTTTTCTGGTATATGATATAAACAGTTTGGATAAATTTTTAATATTTGTCCAGGTATTTTAACATATTCAGCGAATCCCCCGTCTGTTCCACATCCAAGACATATTCTGTTTGCACAGTTTACAAAATCGCCTTTTGAACATGCAGGGCAGATTCCGCAGGCACCTCCTGTATTTTCAGAAACAACATGGTCCCCGATTTTCCAACGTGAATCCACGCGGCTTCCTGTTTTTGCGATCGTACCGACAAATTCGTGTCCCATAATGTATGGTACAGGACCCTGAGGCGCTAAATTTCCATAAAAAACGTGAAGATCACTGCCGCAGATCCCGCAGGCTTCCACTTTTAAAAGAATATCTTCGTTTCCGATTTCAGGGATAGGAACCTCTCGAAGTTCAGTTTTTCCCTGGTCATATAAAACCATAGCTTTCATAACGAATATCTCCTTAGCTTTTAGATTGGTGCTTAAAAACGGTTGCTTAAAACAAGATAAATTTGTTCTATACTGAGTAATATATAATTATGCACTAAATAGTATTTATATTTAGTATAGCCTAGACAATAATAAGCGTCTACGTTCTGCGATATCAAAAAAAGGCAGTCTATTTCTACTATGAAATCAATAACCGTCTTTCTTTTCTTTAAAAGTATCAATTAGATCCATTAACAGGAAACTATAATAGAACGAAAAAATTTCCTGAAAATTCTCGAATTCTATATTATATAATTCTTTAATTTGCCTTATACGATAGGCAACTGTGCTTTTGTGCAAAAATAATTTCTCAGATGTTTGTGAAAGCGACTTGTTTGAAAACACATATTCCCTTAAAGTCTGGTACAACTCATGGCTGTTTGGCAGAGAACTGAAACGTATTTCCAAAAGTTTGGTATTGCAAAATTGATATAATGTTTCCGGATGATCCGGAGGACAGGACAGCAATGCCATATCCAAAAATTTGTAATCGTTGCAGTGAATAATCAGATCCTCGATCTGTAGTGACTGAACAATTTTCAAAATGCGTTCTGTTTGTTCATAATGGGGTTTTAAATTATTTATATCTGAAAAAAGATCGCTGACGATGCCAATAATATGATTTTTTTTCAATTCTTTTGCAAGATATTCTTTTTTTTCATGGAACAGATTTCCGTCTTTTTTGACGTTTAATAAAAGAATTACATTCCGGCGATAATAAAAAGATATAGAATGTATAAAAAGATTGCGGAATAAATTTAT
>DXEG01000005.1 GCA_019115125.1 Candidatus Blautia faecipullorum | reverse complement strand
ACCATCATCGAAACGCTGAAACGAAGGAACATGGGGATCCTGCAAAATCTGAAACATTTATTTACGGGTACACCGGCTATTTTCTAGCCGGTGTAAAACCCGTGGGTTCAGCCGGAGGCTGAATAGTTACATTAAATGTAAAAAAAATTAAAAAAAGTGTTGACAAATAGAAAATAAGATTATATAATAGCAGAGCAGGTTGAGCGAGGGAAGCTTCTTCGGAAGATAAGCTTGTGAGATTTGCGGGATATATGGGGTCTTAGCTCAGCTGGGAGAGCATCTGCCTTACAAGCAGAGGGTCATAGGTTCGAGCCCTATAGGCCCCATAAAACTAAATACGGCGAGATAGCTCAGTTGGCTAGAGCATACGGTTCATACCCGTAGTGTCGAGGGTTCGACTCCCCCTCTCGCTACTTCGAAAGTTTGAATTTTTGTAAATACAGAAATTCAGACTTTTTGCATTTTAGGAAAATACTACAAATTGTGCCCTGCTGTAATATATAACCTTTCCCATAATACAAAACACTCCTCTGTGGATGCCCATGAAATATTAAAAAGCTGCGGAGGATAATCGGATATCCCAGGCAGCTTCCTTTATCTTATGTATATTCGCAGTTGATGATCATAATACAGCCATAGTTCTATGCAATTTTACATTTCAAAACAGCAACATCCTGTTTCAGCTTTTCCATTTCTTCCGCAAGGTAGTTTACTTTTACCTCGTAGGCCATGTTTTTGCTGGCCGCAGGCACCGCCTGATTCAGCTTGTCTATCAAATTCACATGGTTTTCCGCAAGGATGGAAATGTTTTTGTCAGTAACATTCTCCAGATGAAACTGGATTCCTGCAACCGTTCCCTTTAATCCGGAGACATCCTGCTGAAGCTCGGAAACACTGCCCTGCAGATTCGAGATGTCTCCTTTCATATTGGAGATGTCTCCTTTCATGCCGGCTATATCTTCCTTCATGTTGGAGACATCCTGCTGAAGCTCGGAAACATTGCCCTGCAGCTCAGAAATATCTCCCTTCATGTTGGAGATATCTTGTTTCATGCCAGAGACATCTTGCTGCAGTACGGAGATATCTTGTTTCATGCCGGAGACATCTTGCTGGAGTTCAGAGATATCTTGTTTCATGCCAGAGACATCTTGCTGGAGTTCAGAGATATCTTGTTTCATGTCCGAGACATCTTGCTGTAGTACGGAGATATCTTGTTTCATGCCAGAGACATCTTGCTGCAATTCAGAGATATCTTGCTTCATGCCGGAGACATCTTCCCGCAGCTCGGAGATATCTTCCTTCATGGAAGAGATATCGCTCTGTATTTCGGTTATGTTGTCTTGGAGCGGCTGTACTGCCTGATGCATCAACTGGGTAATCGCTGTTAAATCATCTTTTGTCAGAGTCATTGAATCACACTCCTTTTGATTATTTTAAAGCGTACCGCTGCAGAGTTATTATAACATTACAGGGTAGCGAAATCTATTCATTTTTTCTGAAATAAATATAAACTTCAGTTCAGCCATACAGTGTTCGAACGGGACCTTAGAAGAAAAAAGAGCTTGACTTTCTCCGCCTGGTAAAAGATACTGATAGAATCAGCAGGACTGTGATATGCTGCGGCCCATTTTGAATATGCAGGATACGCAGACAATATTTTGCAGATGAGGAGAATAAAATATGACACAAGACGAAATATTTATGGAAAAAGCAATAGAGCTTTCGGCAAAGGCTGTGGAGCACGGAAACGAGCCGTTTGGCGCTGTGCTTGTAAAAGGAGAAGAGATTGTATATACAAATGAAAATCAGATCTATACGGCATCAGACCCCACTTTTCATGCGGAAGCAGGGCTGCTTCGGCTGTTTTGTCAGGAAACAGGAATTACGGATCTGAGGGATTATACCCTTTATTCCAGCTGCGAACCCTGTTTTATGTGCTGCGGCGCTATGGTCTGGACAAAGCTGGGAAGGCTGGTATACGGCGCCAGCGACAGAGATCTGTGCGAAATTTTAGGGGAAGAAGGGAATGACTGCGCGGAAATGATTTTTGATCATTCACCCTTCCGGCCGGCGATAACCGGCGGAGTCCTCAGAGAGAGGAGTATCCGGATCCTTAAAGCCTATTTTAAAGATCACGGGAAGGGCTGAGACGATTTTAAGGTTTTTTCGGATGCTTTGCTGGATACAGGGATTTCGGCGGCAGGATCAGACTGCAGAAGAACCGAAGGAATTTTACCTCTAGGCATTTATGGGATTTTGTTGTATCATTAAAAAGTATAAAAAATAATATCGGTGTACCAGGGCGATACCGGCGCTAAATAGACAGAAAGGGGATCGGGCTGTGGGAAAGAGAATGCTCTTTGTTTTTAACCCAAAAGCAGGCAAAGGAAAGATTAAAGCCCACCTGCTGGATATTGTTGATATATTTAATAAGCATGATTATGAGGTGATCATCCACTCTACTCAGAAACCGAAGGACGCTTACGAAAAAGCAAGGCAGTATGCGGACGCAGTGGATCTGATCGTGTGCAGCGGAGGAGACGGAACCCTTGACGAGGTGGTGACGGGCATCATGGAACAGAAAAGCACCGTACCCATCGGCTATATTCCGGCCGGAAGCACGAATGATTTTGCAACCAGTCTGTTTGTTCCGAAAAATATGGTAGAAGCAGCGTCCATGATTATGGAGGAGGAGCTTTATCACTGCGATATCGGACGATTCAATAAGCAGACATTTGCTTATGTTGCCGCTTTTGGACTTTTTACAGACGTTTCTTATGAGACGGATCAGGATCTCAAAAATGTTCTTGGTCATGTGGCCTATATCCTGGAAGGAGTCAAAAGTCTTTTCAATATCAAATCCTATCATATGAAAGTAAAGTCTGAGGAGATGGAAGTGGAGGATGATTTTATGATGGGAATGATCTCAAACTCCAGATCCATCGGCGGTTTCAAGAACCTTACCGGAAAAAACGTAGATATGAACGATGGTTTTTTTGAAGTAACTCTGATCAAAATGCCCAAAAATCCCATAGAGCTTCAGGAGATCATGACAGCCCTTGTGATCAGCAAGGATAATACAGATCTTGTACATTCCTTTAAATCCAGAAAGATCACCATAGAAGCAGAGGAGCAGGTACCCTGGACACTGGACGGCGAGTTCGGCGGAAACCAGGCTTCCGTAGAGATTGAGAATATGCATAAAGCTTTGAACTTATATCTGAAAAGCAAGAAGAATAATAAATAAACAGAAAGAGTCGTCTAAAGCGGAAGAAGCCGGGAATATCTGAGCGGCTGCAAGGAATCAGAGGACTGACGGCAGGCAGGAAGGATCCGCATAATAATCCCTGGCAAACCCCAAAATCAGACATGCAGTAATAAACGGTCAGGAGCCGGGCGGAACTACAAACAGACAACGAAAAAGATAAAGGAGAAAATATATGTCAGACTATATCAATGTAACAGAAATTTTTGGATGTGATGTTTTCAATGATTCTGTTATGCAGGAAAGACTTCCGAAAAAGGTTTACAAAGAATTGAAAAAAACCATTGAAGAAGGCAAAGAGCTTTCTATGGAGATTGCGGATGTAGTTGCGCACGAGATGAAGGAGTGGGCCATTGAGAAAGGCGCTACTCATTACAGCCACTGGTTTCAGCCGCTGACCGGAGTCACCGCGGAGAAGCACGACGCTTTTATCACAGCCCCCATGGAAAACGGAAAGGTTCTGATGAGTTTCTCCGGAAAAGAGCTGATCAAGGGAGAACCTGACGCCTCCTCCTTCCCTTCCGGGGGATTGAGAGCTACCTTCGAAGCAAGAGGCTATACGACCTGGGACTGCACTTCTCCGGCATTTGTGAGGCATGACGCGGCAGGGGGAACCCTCTGTATTCCCACCGCTTTCTGCTCCTACACAGGAGAGGCTCTCGACCAGAAAACTCCTTTGCTCAGATCCATGGAAGCGGTGAACACCCAGGCTCTCCGCCTGATCCGCCTTTTCGGGAATACAACTTCCAAAAGAGTGACGCCTTCCGTGGGAGCGGAGCAGGAGTACTTCCTGATCGATAAGGAGAAGTGGCTTCAGAGAAAGGATCTGATCTATACCGGACGGACCCTGTTCGGCGCGATGCCTCCCAAGGGTCAGGAGATGGACGACCATTATCTGGGAACGATCCGTCAGAGGGTCTCCGCATATATGAGAGAGGTCAATGAAGAATGCTGGAAGCTTGGCGTTTCAGCAAAAACCCAGCACAATGAGGTGGCTCCCGCCCAGCATGAGCTGGCGCCGATCTATGCTCCTGTAAATATTGCGGCAGACCATAATCAGATCATGATGCGTATACTGAAGAAGGTGGCAAGCCGCCATGGAATGCGCTGCCTTCTTCATGAGAAGCCTTTTGCGGGGCTTAACGGATCAGGCAAACACAACAACTGGTCTCTGACGACAGACGACGGCATCAATCTCCTGGATCCGGGCAAAACACCTCATGAGAATATTCAGTTCCTTCTGGTTCTGACTTGTATTCTCAAGGCGGTGGATACACATGCGGACCTCCTCCGGGAATCGGCGGCTGATGTGGGGAACGATCACCGTCTGGGCGGCAACGAGGCGCCGCCGGCGATCATTTCCGTATTTCTGGGCGAGCAGCTGGAGGATGTGCTGGAGCAGCTTATCAGCACAGGTACGGCTACCCACAGCAAAAAAGGCAGTATGCTGGAAACCGGCGTAAAAACTCTTCCGGATTTTATGAAGGATGCCACGGACCGGAACAGAACCTCTCCTTTTGCTTTTACGGGAAATAAATTTGAATTCCGTATGGTCGGAGCGAGGGATTCTATTTCCTCCTGCAATGTGGTTCTGAACACCATCGCGGCTCAGGCCTTCAAGGAAGCCTGCGACCGTCTGGAGGCGGCTCCTGATTTTGATATGGCTGTTCATGATCTGATCAAGGAATATGCCACCGAGCATCAGCGGATCGTATTTAACGGCAACGGATACGCGCCTGAATGGGAGGCGGAAGCGAAACGCCGGGGACTTCCCAATCTGCCCTCCATGGTGGACGCGATTCCGGCGCTTACCACAGAGAAGGCGGTAGAGCTTTTTGAGAGCTTCCATGTATTCACCCGGGCGGAGCTGGAGTCCAGAGCCGAGATCCAGTATGAGATCTATGGGAAGGCTGTAAATATTGAAGCAAAAACAATGATCGATATAGCCACAAAGCAGATCATTCCCGCAGTGATCAGATATACGACAGTGCTGGCGGATTCCATAAATACAGTGCGTGCTGTAGGCAATGTCGATGTCAGTGTACAGCTTGACCTTCTGAATCAGTGCTCCGTGCTCCTGAAGGAAACGGACGAGGCTATGAACCGGCTTTCCGAGGTCACGGGGAGAATCCTGAACGTACCGGAGGGCAGGGAGAGAGCGGTTTACTGCCGAGAAACAGTCGTCAAAGCGATGGAAGCGCTGCGGCGTCCGGTAGACGAGCTGGAAATGCTGGTGGATAAAGAAATGTGGCCTATGCCTTCCTACGGGGATCTGATTTTTGAAGTGTAAACCACAGGAGATAGAAATGGAAGAACTGAAATTTTTGGAGGAACAGGAGGTTTCTCCTGCTCTGATCGTGAAGGTGGAAGAATTCCGCAAAAAATATACAGTTCCGGAAAAGGCGGCTCACAGGATCGTGAGGCCGTCGATTCCGTTTTTCGGCAGGGATATTCTGGAAATGGCCATTGCGGGGATCCTTCAGGGAGAAAATCTCCTGCTGACAGGCCCGAAGGCTACAGGAAAGAACATCCTTGCGGAAAATCTTGCCTATATTTTCAACAGACCCTCTTATAATGTATCTTTTCATGTGAACACAAACAGCGGAGATCTTATCGGAACGGATACTTTTGAGGATAATCAGGTGAAGCTGCGTAAGGGCAGTATATATCAGTGCGCGGAGTACGGCGGCTTTGGGATCCTTGATGAGATCAACATGGCAAAAAACGACGCGGTTTCCGTGCTCCACGCGACTCTGGATTACCGGCGTTCTATTGACGTACCCGGCTATGACAAAATAGACCTTCATCCGGCGGCGCGGTTCATCGGCACGATGAATTACGGATATGCAGGAACAAAGGAGCTGAACGAAGCTCTTGTATCCCGGTTTCTGGTTATTGATATGCCCGCCCAGACCGAGGAATCTCTGAAATTCATTTTCCGGCAGATGTTTCCGGATGCCAGGGAAAAGGCGGCGGAGCAGTTTATCGGTGTTTTTCTTGATCTGCAGCTAAAGGCGCAGAACAGCGAGATTTCTACGAAACCGCTGGATCTGAGAGGACTTCTGGCCGCCATGAAAATCGTCAGGACGGGCCTTTCTCCGTGGAAGGCTGTCCGGATGGGAGTTGTAAACAAAACCTTTGATATTTTTGAGAAGGAGATTGTAGAAGATGTAGTCCGCACCAGAATACCTGAGGAGTGGACCAGAGAGGACGTATATGAATAAACCGGAACCGCTTGGGCTTGAGGACAGCCGTCTGGAGCTGGAAAACCGGATCCGCAATCTTCTGTGGACAGTCAGCGGCGATTACGGTCTGGAGGTTAAGCCGGATGTGGCTCTTTTTCTCAGATCGGAGGATATCGCCCTTTACGACGGAATTAAGCAGGGAGCCTTCGCCAGATATTACGACAAGGATGAAATGGGTATGTATCTGGTGAAAAAGATTTTTCTTCAGGCAGGAGAGCAGGAGCTTACTGCTCTTGCGCAGCTCTGCATTGAAGAGGCTGTCGGGGAAAAAATCTGTCTGGAGCGCCCCGGCGTCAGAAAAATGCAGCGTCGGGCTTTTGAGGATATTCTGGAACAGGAATTTGAAAAAATGCCGTCCTTCAGCGATCTGCTGGGACGGCTTAAAATTGCTGTACTCCGAAACCGCCTTGAGGGCGGGAATCACCGTGTGGAAAAAAAGCTTCAGTATTATCTGGATCTTGTAGCTCAGGCGGGAAATGCCCGGGATACTATGGAACTGATCCGTATTGTTGACCAGCTCTATAATTCTCTCGTGGATCCTTCCTTTGAAAAGGTTCACGGGCCGCTGGAAAAGGTTCTGGCTGTGACAATGGAAGATCTGATGGAGTATTCCTGGGAGGATTTTCTTTCAGAAGAGCTGTACGAGGAAGCATTTGAAAGCTATGTGGAACAGCTTGCCGGAAATATGACCAGTCTCGAGAACAGCTCTGTGACAGAAGAAATGGAGGAAAAGAGGAGAAAAAAGCATAAGATCACCGTCCTGCCGCCGGAAATTCTTGAGAAGGCCCATACCTATGTGGAGCTGAACTATGGAAAAACCTATCTCAGCGAGGCGGAGGAGCGGCGGATGAACCATCTTATGTGCAGAGAGATCCACAGCGACTGCAGCCTTTATTTTACGGAAGGCATCCTGAAAAACCCGGTAAAGAGGAATTATCAGTACGAGTATGCCAAGAGACTGCGGAACAAGAATATCTGGCATTATCATGATAAGCACAGGATCGTGAAGAGCAATATCGCGGCTCTGACAGATACTCTCAGAAAATCATTGGTCCTGCGCAGGGAGGAGCAGCGGGTGCTCTCGGACAGAGGCAGCATTATACCTTCAAGATTGTGGAGGATCGGGAGGAGCAGCGAGGCGAAGGTTTTTGAGCGGGAGCTGAAAAGCGACGCTTCTGATTTTGTGGTGGACGTCCTGATCGACGCCAGCGGTTCCCAGATGAGCCGTCAGGGAGAGGTGGCCCTGCAGGCGTATATCATCAGCGAAGCCCTCAGCAATGTGGAGATCCCCCACCGTGTTATGAGCTTCTGCACCTTCTGGGACTATACGATCCTCCACCGTTTTCGGGAATATGACGATCCCAGGTCCGCCAACGACAATATTTTTAATTATGTCACCTCATCCAACAACAGAGACGGCCTGGCGGTAAAAACTGTAGGCTACGGGCTTCTGCAGCGGGAGGAGGAAAAAAAGATCCTGATCATTTTAAGCGACGGCAGACCCTACGACGTCATTGTAAACCGCCCCAACGCCAGGAATCCCAGACCGTATCAGGGAAGCTTCGCGATTTCCGATACAGCCACAGAGGTACGCCGTCTCAGAAATCTTGAGGTCAGCGTTCTGGGAGTTTTTGCGGGAGAAGAGAAGGATCTGGCTACGGAGAAAAAAATATTCGGCAAGGATTTTGCTTATATCCGGGATATCCGGAATTTTTCGAAAATCGTAGGAAGATACCTGACGAAACAGCTTGAGTCAGATGCGTGAACTGAACTGGTGATTTTTTACTGGTGATCTTGGATAAAAATTTTCTTGCAAAAGATCGAAAATATAGATATAATGATACTCGGTCTATAAAATTGTAGAAAGGGAGAGGAAATCAATGAACGACAACAAAGAGTTCAAGCCATATATTCCGGCTGAAAAAATCACTCCGGAATTTACGGCAACATCCATTATTATGGGTATGATCCTCGCAGTCGTATTCGGCGCCGCCAACGCATATCTTGGCCTGCGCGTAGGTATGACTGTATCTGCCTCCATTCCGGCGGCAGTAATCTCCATGGGTGTCATTCGTGTCATCATGAAGAAAAATTCCATCCTGGAGAGCAACATGGTTCAGACCATCGGCTCCGCGGGAGAATCTCTTGCGGCGGGCGCGATCTTTACGATGCCTGCGCTTTTCCTGTGGGCGGAGGAAGGTCTCTGCGACATGCCGGGGCTTGTAGAAATTACACTGATCGCCCTCTGCGGAGGTGTTCTCGGTGTTCTTTTTATGGTGCCTCTGCGTAACGCGCTGATCGTAAAAGAGCATGCGACGCTTCTGTATCCGGAAGGAACTGCCTGCGCGGAGGTTCTTCTGGCAGGAGAAGAGGGCGGCTCCAACGCGGCTACCGTATTCTCCGGCATGGGACTTGCGGCAGTATTCAAATTTGTAGTAGACGGACTGAAGGTGGTTCCGGCGGACGTTGCGGCCGCGATCAAATCCTTCAAAGGCGAGATCGGTATGGAAGTATATCCCGCTCTGGTGGGTGTAGGATATATCGTAGGACCGCAGATCGCTTCCTACATGTTTGTAGGTTCTCTGGTAGGCTGGCTGGTAATCATTCCGCTGATCTGCCTGTTCGGACCTGATACTATCATGTATCCGGGAACTGACACCATCGCGAACCTGTACGCGGCAGGGGGGGCTTCAGCTATCTGGACCAACTATGTGAAATACATCGGCGCGGGAGCGATCGCTACCGGCGGTATCATTTCACTTATTAAATCCCTGCCTCTGATCGTTACAACCTTCCGCGATTCCATGAAGAGCATGAAGGGAAGCAAGAGCACCAGTACACTGAGAACCGAGCAGGATCTTCCTATGAGCGTGATCCTGATCGGCATCGTGGCTATGGTATTTATCATCTGGTTTGTTCCCGCAATCCCGGTGAACTTCCTGGGCGCGCTGCTGATCGTAGTTTTCGGTTTCTTCTTTGCGACAGTATCCAGCCGTATGGTTGGTCTGATCGGAAGCTCCAATAACCCGGTTTCCGGTATGGCGATCGCTACGCTTCTGATCTCCACTTTTGTGATCAAAGCCAGCGGAAACACCGGTATCGACGGTATGACCGCGGCAATCGCCATCGGTTCTGTCATCTGTGTGGTTGCGGCAATCGCAGGCGATACCTCACAGGACCTGAAGACTGGTTATCTTCTCGGCGCGACTCCGAAAAAGCAGCAGATCGGCGAGCTTCTCGGCGTACTTGTTTCCGGCCTTGCCATCGGCGGAGTTCTTTATCTTCTGAACGCGGCGTGGGGCTACGGCACAGCGGAGATTCCTGCTCCGCAGGCAGGTCTGATGAAGATGATCGTAGAAGGTATCATGGGAGGAGATCTTCCCTGGGGTCTGGTATTTATCGGCGTATTCCTGGCCCTTGGCCTGGAAATCCTGAGAGTACCGGTTATGCCTTTTGCTATCGGTCTGTATCTTCCGATTTATCTGAACGCTTCTATCATGATCGGCGGTGTTGTACGTCTGTTCATGGACAGAAGAAAAAATGTGGATCAGAAGACAAAAGACGCGCAGGTTACAGACGGTACGCTGTACTGCGCAGGTATGATCGCCGGCGAAGGTATCGTAGGTATCATTCTCGCGATCTTTGCGGTATTTGGAATCAGCATGGATATATCCGGCGCGGCTTACTTTGGAAACATCGGCGGTATTGTGCTGATGGTGCTGATCATCCTCAGCCTGCTTAAATTCTCGCTTTGGAAGAAGAGAAAAGCCTGATGGGACGGAAAAAAAAGAAACAGGAGTCAATTAATTACCTGGATCTTATTCCTGAACGCAATGAAGCGCTCCGGTGGCACAGGGATCTGAAGGAACGGATCGTGCTGGAAGTGGAAAATAAGGGAATTATGAATAAGGTCGCGCAGTCGCTCTTTCATAAGCCCCGATTCACGAAGGTCCATCTGGATAAGCTTGGTACTTTCATCTGGCCTCTGATCGACGGAACGCGGACTGTGGCGGATATAGCGGATCTGGTAAAAGAAGAATTCGGGAAGGAGGCTGAGCCTCTGTATCCCAGAATTGTAAAATATTTCCAGATCGTTGAGAGCTATAGTTTTATAAAATTCGTAAATATGCCTGGGAAATAGGGCAGACTAAGAACGGGGAGCGGCAGTGATGCCGCGGCCCGTTCTTTTCGTCTATTAGAAAAAACTTCAGCAAGGCAGAGCAATAACAGAACAGAAGGGAGAAGCTATGGCACATACAGGAAAAAAGCCTTGGTATATAGAATATTTTATTATTTTTGTGGGAACCGGACTGATGGCGCTGGGGATCAGCTCCTGCTTCGATTCGGCCGGGCTTGTTACAGGCGGATTTTCGGGAATCGCAATATTGGTCAAGGAAGCGTCAGGAAATCTTTACGGGTGGGAGGTTCCTCTCTGGCTGACGAACATGACGCTGAATATTCCCATGTTTATTCTGGCCGCCAGAATGAAAGGGATGTCCTTCGCGAAAAAAGCCCTGGTAGGGGATGGATCGCTGACGCTGTGGCTGGCCGTGCTTCCGGCCTGGGAGCTCTCGGACGACATTCTTCTTTCGGCCGTATACGGAGGATGTCTGATGGGAGTTGGAATCGGTATGGTATTTCTGGGAGGCGGCACCACCGGCGGTACGGATATGCTGTCCGCTCTGATCCAGAAATATCTGAAGCATTACTCCATCGCCCAGATCATGCAGTTTGTGGACGGCGCCATCGTACTGGTGGGAGCTTATGTGTTCGGGATGCAGAGGGCTCTTTACGCGATCATAGCAGTATTTCTTGTTACCAAGGTATCGGACGGCCTGATCGAGGGTCTGAAATTCTCAAAATCTGTATATATCATTACAGACAGACCGGCGGAGATATCGGAAATGATCATGAATGATCTGGACCGGGGCGTTACCGGAATATCCGCGAAGGGAATGTATTCCGGCCAGGAGAAGCTGATGCTGTACTGCGTGCTTGGGAAAAAACAGCTTGTATATCTCCGTGAAAAACTGGATGAGATCGATCGGTCGGCCTTCGTGATCGTAGGTGATGTAAGAGAGGTGCACGGCGAAGGGTTTATCGAAAGATAGGAAAAATACACAAAAATTTGTAAAAAAGTTCTATTTTCCTCTTTTATTTTTGGTGATTTTGTATTAAAATATTTTTGTGTATAGATTTTTATGGGGATTTTTAGAAGATTAATGTACAAGATATGGGAAGGGATGTAAGCAGATGATATCAAATCAGGTACTTCAGAATACCCTGGAAGGGTTAAAAGAGATATCCAGAACAGAGTTCTGTATTATTGATACAGAAGGAAAGGTTCTGGCGACAACATTTTCCGATTTTTCGATCCAGCCCGGTGATGTTCAGGCATTTGTGGAATCCCAGGCAGACAGTCAGCTTGTGAAAGGCTTTCAGTATTTTAAGGTGTGCGACGATTATCAGCTGGAATATATACTGGTAGCTCACGGCGATGATGAGGATACCTATATGGTGGGCAAGCTTGCCGCTTTCCAGATCCAGAATCTGATCATTGCGTATAAAGAGAGATTTGACAAGGACAGCTTTATCAAGAATCTTCTTCTGGATAATCTGCTTCTGGTAGATATTTACAACCGTGCCAAGAAACTCCATATAGACGCGGATGTGCGCCGCGTCGTTATGATCATGGAGATGCAGCAGGAAAAGGACCACAATATTATCGAGAGTGTCAAAAGCTTCTTTGGGGGCAAGACCAAGGATTTTATCACCGCGGTGGACGAGCGGAGCATTATCATTGTAAAACAGCTTGAGGAGGGCGAGGATTACAGTGATATGGAGAAGCTCTCCCATGCGATCCTGGATACGTTGGGATACAGCCAGGACGGGGAAACCCATATCGCCTACGGAACCATCGTCAATGAACTGAAAGAGGTCTCCCGCTCCTATAAGGAAGCGAGAATGGCGCTGGACGTAGGGAAGATATTCTTCGGGGAGAAGGACGTGATCGCCTACAGCTCTCTGGGGATCGGCAGACTGATCTATCAGCTTCCTATACCGCTGTGCAAGATGTTTATCAAAGAGATATTTGAAAATAAATCTCCGGATGATTTTGATGAGGAGACGCTTGTCACCATCGACAAATTCTTTGAAAACAGTCTGAATGTTTCAGAGACCTCAAGGCAGCTCTATATCCACAGAAATACACTTGTATATCGTCTGGATAAGCTCCAGAAGAGCACAGGGCTGGATCTCAGGGTATTTGAGGACGCGATTACCTTTAAGATCGCTTTAATGGTAGTAAAATACATGAAGTATATGGAAACCCTGGAGTATTGATGGTGAAAAATCATGCTTTCGGACATGCTTCATAAAAAATAATATCTCTGCGGGAATATAAAGATTTTGTGAACTGCAGAAAAATGCTTGCAATCTGCCGCAATATATGTTACAACATTGTTACATAAGTGTTAATATATATGCGCCGCAGGATGCATAGGAGTGCTGCCGGAGGCTCTGGCAGCATTTTTCTGTGGGCGGGAGATTGAATATAAGAGGAGGACGTTATGATTGATCTGATTGATGTAAGTAAATCTTATGGAAAAGGCCTTCCGGCTGTAAACCATGCAAACTTACATGTAGATAAGGGAGAGTTTGTCTTTGTGGTGGGAAGCAGCGGTTCCGGCAAGTCCACATTGATCAAGCTTCTGATGAAGGAGCTTGACAGCAGCAGCGGACAGATGATCGTCAGCGGCGAGCGCCTGGAAACCATGAAGCACCGCCGCGTCGCGAAATACAGAAGAAAGCTGGGAGTTGTGTTTCAGGACTTCCGTCTTCTGAAGGACAGAAACGTATATGAAAACGTCGCCTTTGCCCAGCGCGTGATCGGAAGACCGGGCAAGGTTATCCGCAAACGTGTTCCGGAGGTCCTTCAGGAAGTCGGTCTGGCGGGAAAATACAAATCATATCCCGACGAGCTTTCCGGCGGCGAGCAGCAGAGGGTGGCTCTTGCCAGGGCTCTGGTAAACCGTCCGGATATTCTGCTGGCAGATGAGCCTACTGGAAATCTGGATCCCAAGACATCTGAGGAGATTATGCAGCTTCTGGAGCAGATCAATGAGCGCGGGACGACAGTGCTGGTGGTAACGCATAATAAAGACATTGTCAATACCATGAAAAAAAGAGTAGTTACCATGAATGAAGGCGTCATTGTCAGCGATGAAAAAGAGGGAGGATATCATGAGGCCTAGTACGTTTTGGTTTACCCTGAAGCAGGGAATTGTAAATATAAAAAGAAACTGGATGTTTTCCATCGCGTCGATCCTGACCATGGCAGCCTGTATCTTTCTGGTGGGAGTTTTTTATTCTATCGTGAATAATGTAGATAATATAGCCCACAAAGTAGAGCAGGAAGTACCTATTACGGTTTTCTTTGAAGAGGGGACCACTCAGGAGCAGATTGACGAGATCGGCAATCTCATCAGCCAGCGCCCGGAAGTGGAAAAGGTGGAATTTACCTCCGCGGATGAGGCCTGGGATGAGTTTAAGGATCAGTATTTCCAGGGCTCGGAGGCGGCAGAGGGCTTTAAGGATGATAATCCGCTGGTAAACTCCTCCAATTATGCCGTGTATATGAATCAGATCGAAATGCAGGGCGAGCTGGTTGCTTATATTCAGGGCCTGGATCATGTACGGGAGGTAGAGCAGTCTGAGGAGGCGGCGAATACGCTGGGAACCTTTAACCGGTTTGTGTCCTATGCGTCCATTATTATTATCGTTATCCTTTTGATCATTTCCATTTTCCTGATCAGCAATACGGTATCCGTAGGTATTTCTGTCCGTAAGGAAGAGATCGGGATTATGAAATATATCGGCGCGACAGACGCCTTTGTTCGGGCTCCCTTTGTACTGGAGGGAATGCTTCTGGGAATTATCGGAGCGGCTGTTCCGCTGACGGCGCTGTATTTTCTGTACAATACGGCGGTGGAATATGTACTGTCACGTTTTAATGTACTGACCAGTGTGGTGGATTTCATCCCCGTGGCGCAGATTTATCAGGTTCTTGTTCCCATCGGCCTTGCCCTGGGAATCGGTATCGGTCTGGTAGGAAGCTTCTGGACCACCAGAAAGCATCTGAGAGTCTGACAGGCAGCGCGGCCTGTCTGCGGCGCTCTGCGTAAGAGATGGCTGAGAGCGGATAAATATAAAAAATACGGCATGAGTCTTTGTTTTAATAAAAACAGACTTCATGCCGTATATATTTTATATTATAGGAAAGTACTCTAAATTGCTTTAAACTGTAATATATATACTTTCCTATAATGATTAGGGTGTCAAAAGCTAATTCATGGATTGTTCCGCACTTCGTGCTCCCACAATCCTACCCGCCATTCGGAATCCGCGGGGTCCCCGCCCCACTACTTCCTCATGTCGGGGCGCGTCATAAAGTCATGTCCCCACTTATGTGCAAGCACAACGTGTGGAATGACTTTTGACGCCTGAATCCTATAATATAAACACTCCGCTGTGGATGCGGCCGGATGTATGTGGAATTATGACTGCCTGTATCCGGCGCGCAAAGTGGAAAGGGAGAGATTATGAAGCATAAAGAATATATCAGAGGACTGATTACGGGGGCGATCGGCGCCGCGGCGGTTCTGTCAGGCGCATACCTTGGCGCCGTGAAGCTTTCCGGGGGCGTACTTTCAGATTCTGATCATGTACGGAAGCTGAAATATCTGGAAGCGCTGATCGATCAGGAATATCTTGGAGAAAAGGATGAGGACAGTCTGGCGGAAGGCCTGTATACCGGCCTTTTGTACGGGCTGGGAGATGTGTATTCCTGCTATTATACCGCTGAGGAATACCAGCAGGAAAACTCTGCCACCGAGGGCTCCTATGTGGGAATCGGCGTGACGATGCAGGAGAATCCGGAGGGCGGGGTGAAAATCGTGGAGTGCTATGAGGGCGGGCCGGGAGATCTGGCGGGTCTGAAGGAAAACGACGTCATCAGCGCCATTGACGGAACGGATATCACGGAGCTGGGAACCTCTCAGGTAGTGGAAATGATAAAAAATGCAGAGGGCCGGGAGGTTCTGCTGACGGTGCACCGTCAGGATGTGACGGATGCTCTTGAGATTTCTGTAAAGGTACAGGATGTGGAGCTTCCCTCTGTGTTTGAGGAAATGCTGGATGACAAAACCGGATATATACGGATTTCTCAGTTTACAGGAGTTACGCCCGGTCAGTATGAGGAGGCTTTTGCGAATTTAGAAGAGCAGGGGATGCAGCGGCTTGTGATCGATCTCAGAAATAATCCGGGAGGACTTTTGACTTCTGTGTGTGATGTTCTGAACAATATCCTCCCGGAAGGTCTTATTGTGTATACTGAGGATAAATATGGAAACCGCCAGGAGGAATATTCTGACGGAGAAAATCCTCTGGACATGCCGCTGGCAGTTCTCGTCAACGAAGGCAGCGCCAGCGCCGCGGAGATCTTCGCCGGCGCGGTTCAGGATTACGAAATCGGGACGATCGTGGGAACCGCCACCTACGGCAAAGGAGTCGTTCAGGCGGTTCATCAGCTTCAGGACGGAAGCGCCGTAAAGCTGACAGTATCCAATTATTATACTCCAAAAGGAAATTCCATTGACAAAGTGGGGATCCAGCCGGACGTGGAGGTGAAGCTGGATACGGAGCTTCTCAACAAGGAGGAAATTTCCCATGAAGAGGATAACCAGCTTCAGGAGGCGCTGAAGGCAGTGGGTGAGCGGTAAAACATCCCTGCACTGGCAATTCGACATACTGGCGCATAGCTTGACAGCTAGTGTCAGGCTTGCCAGTGAACAGCAACGAAAAAGTTTCTGACAAGCGGCCGGGGAGATAATTAACTTGCGCCCCGGAAGCTCTGATGATATGATAAGCATATGTGATGACGCCAGGGACAGGGAAGACTGACGTCCCTGCATCATTATAGGAAAATACTCCGGTATATCCGTGAGGTTTCCTGGAAAGGCTGCTGTAAATTCAATATGGCTTCAGTCTCTGGCCGCGCCAGGACAGAGAACTAAGAAAGAACAGGCCGGGAAGGATTATTTATGAGAGATTATGTGATTACGACGGATAACAATGCGGATCTTCCGGACAGCTATTATCTTGAGCATGGGGTGGGCTGTACTTATCTGAGCTATACCATGGACGGGAAGCATTATTCCCATGAGAATTTCATGCCGGTGGATGAATTTTACGCCAAAATGAGAGGCGGTTCTCTCCCCACAACCGCGCAGGTGAATCCCAGCGAGGCGAGAGAGCTTTTTGAGCCATACCTCAGAGACGGAAAAGATATTCTTCATATCGCTTTTTCCTCAGGCCTCAGCGGAACCTTCAACAGCTGCCGGATCGCCGCGGAGGAGCTGCTGGAGGAATATCCTGAACGCTCCATTATTGTTGTGGATTCCCTGGCGGCGTCTCTGGGGCAGGGGCTTCTGGTATATCTTGCGCAGAAAAAGAAGGAAGCCGGAGAGGATATGGAGACCGTCGCCCGCTGGTGTGAAGAGCACAGGAAGAATATTGTACATCTTTTTACTGTGGACGATCTGGATCATCTGTACAGAGGCGGACGTGTTTCAAAGACCACGGCGGTGCTTGGAGGTATGCTGAACATCAAACCGGTTCTCCACGTAGATGATGAGGGTAAGCTGATCCCCATAGGAAAAGTCCGCGGAAGAAAGAAATCACTTCTGGAGCTGGTTTCTCTGATGGACAAGAAGATCGGCAGCTACAGTTCTTCCTGCGATACGATTTTTATCAGCCATGGGGACTGCAGAGAGGAGGCGGAGTTTCTTGCTTCCAGGATAAAAGAAAAATATCAGATAAAAACAGAAATTATCAATCATGTGGGAGCTGTGATCGGCGCTCATTCAGGTCCGGGAACTATGGCGCTGTTCTTTGTGGGGGACGCGAGATAGAACTCTGCTGTTGGAATACGAATCCGAAAGTAACATAAATGTAATAATTTTATAATAAATCGTAAAAAAAGCTTGATTTCCATTCAATTATTCTTTAAAATATAGGGAGAGCTTCAGGAAAAAGGAAAGGAAGGATTGAATGGAGAGATGAAAAAAAGCAATATCTGTAAACGAGGCCTTTCGCTGGCGCTGGCTTTTATGATCATGGTTACGGCCTTGTTCTGCACGGAGGTTCCGGTAAGCGCGGCGTCTATACGAAACACCAGGATTGTCGCGTCTGTACAGGCGTCCAGTAATGTTGCCCTCAGAATCCGCTGGACCAGGTCTTCCATGGCTCAGGGCTATGTCATCTACCGGAGAGAGTCTGTGAAGCAGCCCTGGAAAAGACTGAGAGTGGTGAATAAAAACACCAGCTACTATATCGACCGCAATCTTACCGCCGGGAAGCCTTATCAGTATGGGGTACGGGCCTACCGGAAAGAAAACGGAAAGAACGTCTACAGTATTTTTACACCGGTCACCGGCGCTACCCGTCCTTTCAAAACTACCGTGACAGCCAAGGCGGTATCCGCGAACCGGGTAAACGTATCCTGGACCAGGATCACCAGGTGCGACGGCTATTATATTTACAGAAGAGCGGCCGGGGAAAAATGGAAGTACCTGACTGTGCTGGACCGTACCAAGACTTCCTACGCGGACACGAAGGCTTCCGGCAATACAAAATATGTTTACTGTGTAAGAGCATATAAGAGAGGCGGCAGCGTGAATTATCTGGCGCCTATGAGCAGCAGCCGGCTGGTAACTACTCCGTCGGGTGGCTCTTCCTCCGGTACATACGCTAAGTTTAACAACAGCCAGATGGAGGTTATGAAGAAGATTCTTTACGCTGTGGAGACAGGCGGGCAGGTTTACGGGAACCAGGTATATGACGATTTTACAGCCGCCTACACAAACAGCAGCGCGGAGCACGCTATCACCATCGGCGCCGGACAGTGGTACGCTACGGAGGCGCAGCGTCTTTTGAAGCTGATCCACACTAAATTCCCCGCCATCTGGGCGAGGTATGACGGTAAATACGGCAGCCTTCCCGCAAATCTTCTCTGGAATGATGTCGTCAATAAAAACTGGTCCACCTATAAACTTACAATGTCTTCTACCTATAAGACAACGGGACGGCCAAGGACAACAGACGACTGGAAGATCTACCGCATCAAGGTTATTCTCAGGAGCGACGCTGGTATCGCCTGCCAGGACGAGCTGATGTACGAGCAGATCCGGGAATACGAACAGGAGATCCGGAATCTTGGCATTACGGAACCGAAGTCCGTGGGAATGTTTATTAACATACGTCACCAGGGCGGCTACGGGGCAGTCACCAGGATCCTTAATAAAACGAAAAAACCTGTGACCCTGCTTAATATTTACAACGCCCTGAAAACCGACACCGGCAATCAGGTCGGCGCGTACAGAACAAGACAGGCAAAGGTATATAGCTGGCTGAATGCCTATATGAAGTAACAGAAGATGTGGAGAAACCCTTCTTCCGGAATACAGTGTTTTTCACTGGAGTTCCGGTGAGAAGGGTTTTTGTTACTGTTCACAGAAAGTTTTTGTAATTGCGGACCGCGGAAAAAGAATGTTATAATAAGGCTGGCGGCAGAAAATTCTGGCTGCCTGTGATGGAATATATGTGCGGATTAAGGGGATAAAATATGATTTTAACGGAAGATAAGAAATATACGATGTCCTTGGAGCTGGAGGATAACCAGGGAAGCGGCGCGCCTCTGGACAAGACGATAGAACTGGAATTTACCAACCGGGAGCTGCTCCATGCTGTGATTACCTGCGGAATGCCTCTGCAGAGACTGACTCCCGCTTATTTTTCCAAAAGAAGGACAGAGCTTCTGTACAAAATTTTCCTGGTGGAGACGGCTCTCGATACAGAGGGAGACAGGCTGAAAAAATCCAGAAAGATCGCTTATCTGGATTCCTCGGAGAAGAGCGTTATGTCATATTACCTGGGAATGTTTTTTACAAAGCTGATCAGCAGGAGACTTTATGGAATTGACTGCCTCACTCATCTGAACCTTATTGAAAAAATCAACGGGGACGGTTTTATCGACTTTTTTGACGGAGAATGGCGGCCTGACATGATCGGATACCGGGCTTCGAGCAATACCTGGAGTGTCTGGGAGGCCAAGGGAGGAAGCAACCGGAGAGAGCAGGCGCTGAAAAAGGGAAGCCAGCAGGTGGCGGCCATCGCGTCGATCAACGGGCAGAAGCCGGATCCGGCGGCGGTCTGCATGACCTATTACGATCATGGCTATCTCTGCGGAGTTGTGCGGATGCCGGCAACAGAAAAGGGAGAAGCTGTAGGATTCGATCATAAACGTTTTTGCAGAGCCTATTACAGGCATATATGCGAAGCCTTTCTGGAATGCGGGGCAGGAACCCGTATGGAAGGTCAGAACGCGGAGCTTTCCGTGGCGGTACCCTGCTTTACGGAGGAAAAACGGGCGGGGGAGGAACGCCGGATCCATTTTGGAATGTCAAAATCAATGCTCCTTCATCTGATGGAAGAAAAATATGATTTCTTTACTCAGGGCGGGATCGGGATATGGCGGGAGAGCTGCCCCGGTGACGCTTTTGTGGGAGAGGACGGTATTTACGTCCGGTAATGCCTGAAAACGGCAGGAACGGATCGTAATATTCTTCATATGCTAAATAAAAAAGGTTTTGTTTGCCATGACATTTTCATCTTATGAAAAAATGACAGGAGTGATCCGGAATATCCAGAGCGGCGGTTCCTGCTGTTCACTTTTGATTTCCGTTTCTGTGGATGAGGAACCGGTTAATTTTGTGGTATCGGGCGATACTATGGTGGTGGATAATGTGAGGCTGCGGAGAGGAATGAGAGTCGCTGTTTTTTATGATACCAGCCTGCCTGCCCCGGCTATATTCCCGCCTCAGTATCAGGCGGAGCTGGTAACAGCTCTAAGGGGCGGACAGGATGTGGCCCTCAGATTTTTTGACGGCACCCTGACAGCGGAAGACAATTCCTTGAAGCTGAATCTGTCCCCGCTGACGCGGATTGAAACAATGAATGGCCAGCGGTTCCTGTGCAGCCCGGAGAATCAGGATCTTCTGGTGTATTATACGACAACCACCAGGAGTATTCCGCCCCAGACGACTCCCCAGAGGATCGTGGTGATGTGTCCCGTGCAGTAGCGTAAATCAGTAAAGCATATTCCGGAGTCATGAAGCCGGGCGGAGCGCCGGTGTAAGGCCTGGAGAACGGACGGTAAAAAAGAATATAGAAAAGGTGCTGTAATCCCTGTGGATCACGGCACCTTTTTGCGTGAAAAACCCCATATGATTTGGTACCTGGGTAATTTTCTTTATATTTTTCTGACCGCGTTGTCATAAAAGCGGAAATAATCAGGACGGTGACGGGACTGTGTATACTCGAACAGTACCCCGTTGCTGTTGTAGGTCTGGCTGCTTACGACCGCCAGACAGTTATAATCCTCCACGTTCAGCTCCAGGTATTTCTCGTCAATTTCAGTTATTTTTTCTACGGTCATGACCCGTTTGCTGTTCACGATGGTCATATGCAGCGTGTTTTCCAGATAATCATAGATCGAGCCTTCCGCGATCTCTTTCGTGAGTCCCGGAACCGCTTCTTTTAAAAAGTAGTTATGGTTGAGGATCAGGGGAAGATCGTCAAGATAATGAAGTCTCTGAAGATAATATACCTCAGCGCCGGGCGCAAAGCCGGTATTTGCCGCCTGTTTTTTATTCAGGATAAGCTCCGCGAATAAAAGCACGTGGGTGGAGGGACGCAGACCGTTTCTTTTTGCGGACTCCCGGAAGCTTTCAATCTCTCCGATCGTAAAGGAAGTCTGCTCGATAGGACGGTAGATATTGCGCACTCCCTTTCCCTGCATCGTCTGCACATAGCCGTCCGTCACAAGCCGTCCGATCGCGCGGCGGAGCGTATTGCGGGAGCAGCCGTATTTCTGTATCAGGGTATTCTCGGAAGGAAGCATGTCCTGATAGGAAAAATCATCATTTTCTATTTTCTGTTTCAGATCCTTGTAGATGCTTTGATAAATCGTTTTTGGCATAATTTTTTCCTTTCTCCGGATACTACTATTATAAATGCTCCACAAAAAATGTCAATAAAAACAGAGATACTTGTTTAAACAAATTTGAAGAAAAAATATTGACATGTTTAAACAAGTATGGTATATATAATACATAGCTTGCAAAAGCAAAAAAGAACGTAAGTGGAGGAAAGGAAAATGGGTAAGTATGCAGAGGATGCAAGAGAGCTGCTCCGTCTTGTAGGCGGCAAGGAAAACATTGCGGCAGTTTCACACTGTATGACCAGAATGCGTTTTGCTCTGGTAGACCCCGGAAAAGCAGACATCAAAGCGATCGAGGCGATGAAGGTGGTGAAGGGAAGCTTCACCCAGTCCGGGCAGTTTCAGGTGATCATTGGCAACACAGTTTCTGATTTTTACAATGACTTCGTGAAAGAGGCAGGAATCGAGGGTGTTTCCAAGGACGCGGTAAAGCAGGCGGCAAAGAAGAACCAGAATCCTCTTCAGAGGATCGTGACGGCCCTGGCGGAGATTTTCGCGCCCCTGATCCCGGCGATCATCACAGGAGGTCTGATCCTGGGCTTCCGTAACTGTATTGACAGTCTGTATCTTTTTGAGAATGGAACAAAGACTCTGTGCGACATCAGTCAGTTCTGGGCGGGTATCGACAGCTTTCTGTGGCTGATCGGCGAAGCGGTATTCCATTTGCTGCCGGTAGGAATCTGCTGGTCTGTAACAAAGAAAATGGGTACTACAGAGATGCTGGGTATCGTTCTTGGTCTTACGCTTGTATCAGGACAGCTTCTGAACGCGTATTCCGTTGCCACTACAGCGGCTGCGGATATTCCCAAATGGGATTTTGGTTTTGTTAAAGTCAACATGATCGGATATCAGGGACAGGTAATCCCGGCTATCCTTGCGGCGTTTACGCTGGTATATCTGGAAAAGTTTTTCCGAAAGATCACGCCCCAGGTGGTGTCCATGATCGTAGTTCCCTTCTGCAGCCTGGTGCTTGCGGTTATGGCGGCTCATTTTGTTCTCGGACCTATCGGCTGGCAGATCGGTTCTGTGGTTTCTTCTGTAGTGTTCGCAGGAATCACAGGCTCCTTCAAGGTAGTATTCGGCGCGATCTTCGGTTTGGTGTATGCGCCTCTTGTTATCACAGGTCTTCACCATATGTCCAATGCCATTGACCTTCAGCTCATCGCGGATTACGGCGGAACCATGCTGTGGCCCATGATCGCTCTTTCCAATATCGCGCAGGGCTCTGCGGTGCTTGGAATGATCATTCTTCAGAGAAAGAATGAGGCCGCTCAGGAGGTAAACGTTCCTTCATGCGTTTCCTGTTATCTGGGCGTAACAGAACCGGCAATTTTCGGTGTAAACCTGAAACATGGCTTCCCCTTTGTCTGCGGTATGATCGGTTCCGCGCTGGCGGCTGTTGTCTGCGTGGCGACCTCTACTACGGCGAACGCCATCGGCGTGGGCGGACTTCCGGGAATTCTTTCCATTCAGCCTCAGTATATGTCAAGCTTCGGCATCTGTATGGTGATCGCGATTGCGGTTCCCCTTGTACTGACACTGATCGTAGGCAAGAAAAAGCTTGCGGCGGAAGGAACAGAGAATACTGAAATGGCCGCCGATATGGCGGAGATCGCGGCCGGCGCCGGAGCAAGCGCGGCAGCAGGCGTTACCGCGTCCGTAATGAAAGCGGCGGAAACAGAAGAAGGCGAAAAGATTTTTAAAGCATTTTTAACAGGTAAGGTCATCCCTCTCAAGGATGTAAACGACGGCGTCTTTTCAGAGGGCGTTATGGGCGAAGGACTTGCGATCATCCCGGACAACGAAACCCTGTATTCACCGGTTGACGCGGAGGTATCTGTTTTGATGGAAGGCTCCAGACATGCCTGCGGACTGAGTATGGCAAACGGCATGGAGGTTCTTCTGCACATCGGCATTGACACAGTAGATATGAACGGGGACGGATTTGAGTATCTGGTATCCCAGGGACAGAAAGTAAAAGCAGGCGACCCGCTGGTTCGTTTCAGCAAAGAAAAAATCAAAGCGGCAGGACACCCGGACGTTACGGTCTGCATTATTACGGAAGAGGGCAATGCCAAGAATATTCAGTTTAAGACTGGTATGCAGGCAAAGGCACAGGAAACAGAGATCGTATCATTTGAATAAAGGAGAATTCCAATGGCAGATTTTAGCAGCAAGGTAGTTTATCAGATATATCCGAAGTCCTTTATGGATTCCAACGGAGACGGACTGGGCGACCTGAGAGGAATTATCAGGAAGCTGGATTATCTCAGAGATCTGGGCGTGGATTACTTATGGCTTACGCCGGTGTTTGTGTCTCCTCAGAATGACAATGGCTACGATGTGGCGGACTACTGCAGTATTGATCCGCGGTTCGGTACCATGGAGGATATGGAGGAGCTCATCAGGGAGGGCGAAAAGAGAGGCCTTGGACTGATGCTGGATATGGTGTTTAACCATACCTCTACAGAACACGAATGGTTCCAGAAGGCTCTGGCGGGCGATGAGAAGTACCAGAACTATTATATCTTCAAAGAGGGTACGCCGGATAAGCTCCCTACAAACTGGCAGTCGAAATTCGGCGGCCCGGCCTGGGAATATGTGCCGTCTCTGGGAAAATGGTACCTTCATCTTTTTGATGTCACTCAGGCGGATCTGAACTGGGATAATCCCGAGGTCAGAGACGAGCTGAAAAAAGTAATATTCTTCTGGAAGGACAAGGGAGTTAAAGGTTTCCGCTTTGATGTGGTAAATCTGATCTCCAAGCCGGCTGTATTTGAAGACGACTACGAAGGCGACGGCAGAAGATTTTATTCTGACGGCCCTCATGTCCACGAGTATCTTAAAGAGCTTACAAGGGATACAGGCATCGAGGATATGATCACCGTGGGCGAGATGTCCTCCACCACTCTGGACAACTGTATCCGTTATTCGGCGCCGCAGGAGAAGGAAATGTCCATGTGCTTCAGCTTCCATCATCTCAAGGTGGATTACAAAGACGGCGATAAATGGAGGCTTATGGAGCCTGACAGAATGGCGCTCAAGAAGCTGTTTGAGAAATGGCAGACGGGAATGCAGGAGGGACATGGATGGAACGCGCTGTTCTGGTGCAACCATGATCAGCCCCGTGTCGTATCCAGGTTAGGTGATGAGTCGAAATACTGGAAGGAATCTGCGGAGATGCTGGCCGCTTCCATTCATCTGATGCGGGGAACACCCTATATTTATCAGGGCGAAGAGATTGGAATGACGAACGCGCATTACACAAGTATTTCCCAGTACCGCGATGTGGAGAGTCTGAATTATTACAAAATTCTTTTGGATCAGGGAAAAACAGAGGAGGAGGCTCTTGCGGTCCTCGCCGCCAGATCCAGAGACAACAGCAGAACTCCCATGCAGTGGTCTGGGGAAGAGAACGCCGGATTTTCAGAGGGCCGGCCGTGGCTGGAGGTAACCTCCAACTACAAGGAAATTAACGCCCAGGCCCAGACAGAGGACGGGGAATCTGTTTATTCCTTCTACAAGAGGCTGGTTTCTCTGCGTAAAGAAAAGAATGTGATCTCTAAAGGAAGTATTGAATTCCTGGAAAAGGAGAACGAGGACGTTCTTGCTTACAGGAGAGCCTATGAGGATGAGGAGCTGATCGTTCTCAATAACCTTACCGGAAAAGAGGTAACAGTTCCGGCAGAATCCGCATGGGCAGGCTATCATAAGCTGCTGGGCAATTATGACGGTGGCGCTGAGATCAAGGAAGGTATTACCCTGAGACCTTTTGAGACGATCGCCCTTGAAAAATAAATAATTTACAGAATTGCTTCCCTTTTAAAAGAAGAGACTGCGGGCATATACAGCCTGCGGTCTTTTCTTTTTCCCTGGGTGTATGGGACGGCCTCTTTAACGATCCTGTCTTGTGTATTGGCGCTGCTGTAGAAATATAAACGCTTGTTTGTGATAAGCTTAGAATTTGCACAAGTGACAGTTCGTAAGTTATCATAAATAAGTGTTTACATTTATTTATGATAACCTTAGAACTGTTACAAATATCTTTGCAGCACTATATATAGTATAAAATTAATGAATATTACTATATATAGTTGACTGTTATGGGCGGCAGAGCTATAATGAATGATACACGTATGAATACACGGGCGGTATTTTCGCAGAGAATACGGCAGATAATAAGATATGACTGAGACGCCGTAACTCTGCGGCCCCAGATACAGACGGATGAAAAAAGAAGAGTTTTACGTCAGACCACAGAAGATATTCATTCTCTGCGCTCTGACGTGGGATAAAAAGCCGGACAGGAGGAGACAGAATGAGAGTAAAAAAGAGAAACGGGGACGTGGTTCCCTTTGATAAGAAATATATCTGCCGCGCGATTGGACTGGCTGCCGCGGCGGCGGGAGAGCAGGACGAGGAGATGGAGGCCAGGGCGACAGACGCGATCGAGGAGAAGCTGAGAGCCTTGAGTGAGGACGTCGTCGGAATCGAAACCATACAGGATATGGTGGAGGAATGTCTTTTTGAGCAGCGGCGCTTCCGCACGGCAAAGGCATATATTTTGTACCGGAGAGAAAAGGAGCATACCCGGGAAGAATGGAAGTCAGGGCTTCTCACCCGGGAATTTTTAAGCGCCTATAAGCATACGCCCAATCCTATGGAACAGCTTGGGGCTTTTGTGTATTCCAGAACCTATTCCCGCTATATTCCCAGATACGGCCGCCGGGAATTCTGGTGGGAAACTGTCCGCAGGGCGGTGGAATATAACTGTTCCCTGGCGCCTGTCACAAAGGAGGAAGCGGAAACCCTTTACGACAACATCTATCATCTGCGGCAGTTCCTTTCCGGACGTACCTTCTGGGTGGGAAATACGAAGGTGGCGGAGGATTATCCCATGGCGAACTATAATTGTGCCTTTGAGGTCATCGACGATTTTCATGCGTATCATGATCTGTTTTATCTTCTGATGATCGGAAGCGGAGTGGGGGTCCGTGTGCTGAAGGAGGACGCGGGAAAGCTGCCTAAAATACGCGCAGACATGAAAATTCTTCACAAGGCTTATTCTCCCCGGGAGCCGGAGGACCGCCTGGAATACACAAACCTGGATTTTTCCGGCGATACGGTCACAATGGCGGTAGGCGATTCAAAGGAAGGCTGGGCTCAGGCCCTTGATCATTATTTCCAGTTTCTTACAAACAGGGAGTACGCGAAGCTTCATACGATCATCATAGAATATGACAGCATCCGTCCCAGGGGAGAGCGGCTCCATATTTTTGGCGGCACGGCCAGCGGCTATGAGTCTATGATGGCCATGCTGGATAAGATCCATAAGGTCATCGCGGCGGCGGGAGCCCGCAAAGGGAAAAAATATATACAGCTTGCCCCTATTGATCTTCTTGATATCGCCAATATCATCGGAGAAAACGTGGTTTCCGGCGGGGTGCGCCGTACCTCGGAGATCGGACTGATCGATCAGGATGACGAGGAATGTATACAGGCGAAAAGTAATCTCTACCGGCAGGTAAACGGACATTGGGAAATGGATAAAGCCATCGCCCACCGGCAGATGAGCAATAATTCTATTTTTTACAGGAAAAAACCTGCCCGGGAACAGCTTCACTGGCATCTTCAGCAGATGCGTTATTCCGGCGAGCCCGGATGGGTGAACGAGGAGGCGGGACGGAAGCGCAGAAAGGATTTCCGCGGCTGCAATCCCTGCGGCGAGATCCTTCTGGACAGCCACGGGATGTGCAATCTGACTACAGTCAATGTGATGGGCTTTGTTCACGACGGCAGACTGGACGAAAGAGAGCTGTTAAAGGCCCAGCGCCTTTCGGCCAGGGCAGGGTACCGGATGACCTGTCAGGAGCTAGAAATACATCAGTGGAACCGCGTTCAGCAGAGGGACCGGCTTCTGGGGTGTTCTCTGACAGGCTGGCAGGATATGGTGAACGCGACGGGCATGAGCAGGAAAGAACAGGCGCTTCTTCTTGAGAAACTGCGGGAGACAGCTCATGAGGCGGCGAAGAATCTGGCGCGTCACTTAAACCAGAAGGAGCCGCTGCTGGTGACTACGGTGAAGCCTGAGGGAACCTTGTCCCTGCTTCCCACGGTTTCCAGCGGAATCCATTATTCACACGCGCCTTATTATATCCGCCGTATCCGGATCTCCGCTTCCGATCCGCTCTGCAAGGTCTGCGAGGAGCTTGGGTATCCGGTGTTTCCGGAAGTAGGGCAGGATAAGGATACCTGCAGGACAAAAGTAGTGGAATTTCCGGTGAAAGCTCCCGGCGGGAGAGTGAAGGCGGACGTTTCGGCTATTGAGCAGCTTGAAAACTATAAGATGTTTATGAAGCATTATGTGGATCATAACTGTTCGATCACCGTCCATGTAAGAGACAGTGAATGGGAAGAGGTAGAAGAGTGGGTATGGGACAACTGGGATGATATCGTTGCTCTGTCTTTTCTGAGCTATGACGATAATTTTTATGAGCTGCTTCCTTATGAAGAGATCACAGAAGAGGAGTACCGGAAGAGAAAACAGCAGATGAAGCCCTTTAATCCTTCCTTGATCTCTAAATATGAGCAGGAGGAATCGGAGCTGGATATCGGAGAGAGTGAATGTGTAAATGGTGTCTGCCCGATCCGGTAAGGCCCTGCGCTTTCCGAATGTTCAGCAGAATTGCGGGAGTACGATCATTATGATGTCCGCGGATTGCTCCGCGCTGAGAACTCCCGCAATCCTGCCATATATTCGCATATTGAGGGAATATGCATCCTGTTTTTATGCTCATATTGGGGCGGGGCTCAAGGTCTTTCCTCCGTTTATGCCTGTTTACAGATCGCTCCTCTGTATGGCTGCCACTGCCTCGCGGATCTTTTCCGGGGGAAGTACCAGCGCGAAACGTACATAGCCTTCCCCGTGGGGACCGAAGCTTGCTCCGGGAGTGACGATCACCCCGGCCTTCTCCATCAGCTCCATGCAGAAGTCCATACTGTCCATGCGGCCGCCGGGTATTCTTGCCCATACGAACATGGTTCCTTTGCCGTTGGGCAGATCCCAGCCGATGCTGCGGAGACCCTCACAGAGGGCATCTCTCCGCTCCTGATAGAGGGCACACTGCTCCTTTACACTGTCAAGAGAACCCTTGAGAGCCGTGATACCGGCTTTCTGAATGGGAAGGAACATACCGAAATCAATCTGGCTGCGCAGTTTCCGGAGGGCGGCGATCACATCGGGACGGCCTACCAGAAAACTGATTCTGGCGCCGGTGACGTTAAAGGATTTAGAAAGGCTGAAGAATTCCACACCGATTTCCTTTGCCCCCGGAGTCGCCAGAAAACTTCCGCCGTATTCTCCATCATAGATGATATCACTGTAAGCGTTGTCATGGATGATCAGAATGTCATATTTCTTTCCGAATTCCACGATCTCTTCATAAAGCCCCGGTACGGCGACGCTGCCCACCGGATTGGAGGGAAGAGAGACGATCATATATTTTGCTTTTCTGGCGACGTCTTCCGGAATGTCCTTTACATAGGGAAGAAAATCATGCTCCGCGGTAAGGGGATAATAATAGGGAACGGCTCCTGCCATCAGGCTTCCCGCGGCGAACACCGGGTAGCAGGGATCCGGAAGGAGAACGGTGTCGCCCTCATCGCAGAGGGTCATTCCCAGATGTCCCATCCCCTCCTGGCTGCCATAGACAGACATTACCATATCAGGGGAGATCTCCACCCGAAAACGTTTCTGATAATATTCGCACACTGCGTCCAGGAGCTCCGGCAGATCCCGGAGACTGTACTTCCAGTTTTCATCATCCATAGCCGCCTCCGCAAGGGCCTGTTTGATATGTTCCGGAGTTTGAAAATCCGGAGTTCCCACGCTCATATTATAAATGGTCATTCCCTGCCGCTCAAGCTCCATCCTGCGGTTGTTCAGAGCGGCAAAGATCTCATCGCCGAATCTGTCCAGTCGTTTTGAAAAACGCATCTTTTTTTCCTTCTTTCGTATAAATTGTCTTTTCTATTCTAACATCCTGACAGACAGAACACAAGCTCAGTTCTCATGCGTATTGTCCAGGGTGCAACAGTTCAGTACGCGCCATTCGCAAAACTGCACTGCGCGCTTACTGTGGCTGACGCAGAGCATGTTTTATGCTTCCCGACCACTGTATGACTGAACTGCTACTCCAGGTTTTGTTTCAGCTCGATCATTTTGTCGCGAAGCTCCGCCGCCTGCTCGAAATTCAGCTCCGCGGCGGCCTGGCGCATCTGTTTTTCCACCTCTTTTATCAGCTTGGTAAGTTCCTTGCGGTTCATGGATTCCGGGTCTTTTTTAAGTTTTACTTCTGTCTCGGCCACAGCCTTGGAAACGGTGATCAGGTCGCGGACAGATTTTTTGATGGTTGTAGGGGTAATGCCATGCTCCTTGTTGTAAGCTTCCTGGATGGCTCTTCTTCGTTCAGTTTCCCGGATGGCGTTTTTCATGGAATCCGTCATAACGTCCGCGTACATAATTACATGGCCCTCGCTGTTTCTCGCGGCGCGTCCGATAGTCTGGATCAGTGAAACCTCAGAACGGAGAAAACCTTCCTTATCCGCGTCCAGAATAGCCACCAGGGTGATCTCAGGAATATCCAGACCTTCACGGAGAAGGTTGATCCCCACCAGAACATCGAAAACGTCCAGACGCATATCCCGGATGATCTCCGCGCGCTCCAGAGTGTCAATGTCAGAATGCAGGTAACGGACCCGGATCCCGACATCCTTCATGTAATCTGTCAGATCCTCCGCCATTCGTTTGGTGAGAGTGGTAATAAGGATCTTGTGTCCTTTTTCCACCTCTTTATTGACCTCGCTGATCAGATCGTCGATCTGTCCTTCTACAGGACGCACCTCCACATTGGGATCAAGAAGTCCGGTAGGACGGATGATCTGCTCCGCCCGGAGAAGCTCATGCTCCGCTTCATACTGTCCGGGTGTGGCGGATACGAAAAGCACCTGATCCAGCTTGCCCTCAAATTCCTGGAAGCTTAAGGGGCGGTTGTCCTTCGCGGAGGGAAGGCGGAAACCGTAATCCACCAGCGTCTGCTTCCGGCTCTGGTCCCCCGCGTACATGCCGCCTACCTGTGAGACGGTCTTGTGGGACTCGTCAATGATCAGAAGGAAATCGTCCTTAAAATAATCCATCAGGGTATAGGGCGGCTGTCCCGGGGCCAGGCCGGTGAGATGTCTGGAATAATTCTCAATTCCGGAGCAGAATCCGGTTTCCTTCATCATTTCCACGTCAAAGTTTGTTCTCTCCGCTATCCTCTGGGCTTCAAGAAGCTTGTCCTCGCTTTTGAAATAGTCTACCTGCTCCTTCATTTCCTCCAGAATAGCGTCGGCGGCGTGCTTGATCTGATCCTGGGGCACAACATAATGGGAAGCCGGGAAGATAGCCACATGGTTTTCCTCGCTCTTGATCTCTCCTGTGAGAACGTCGATATCGGTGATCCGCTCGATCTCATCTCCGAAGAATTCTACCCGGACGGCGCGGTCCGTGGCGTTGGCGGGGTAGATCTCCAGCACGTCTCCCTTTACCCGGAAGGTTCCGCGGTGAAAATCCATCTCGTTCCTGGAATACTGAATGTCGATAAGCTGCCGGATAACCTCGTCCCGGTCCTTCTCCATGCCGGGGCGGAGGGAGATCATCATATCGAAAAATTCCTGAGGCGCGCCCAGACCGTAAATGCAGGATACGGATGAAACCACGATCACATCCCGCCGCTCGCAGAGAGCCGCGGTGGCAGAGAGCCGCAGCTTGTCGATCTCGTCATTGGTGGAGGCGTCCTTGGCAATATAAGTATCCGTGGACGGAACATAAGCCTCGGGCTGGTAATAATCATAATAGGAAACGAAATATTCCACCGCGTTGTTTGGGAAAAACTCCTTGAATTCTCCGTAAAGCTGGGCGGCCAGCGTCTTATTGTGAGCCAGGACCAGAGTCGGCTTATTCAGCTGCTGGATAACATTGGCCATGGTAAAGGTCTTGCCGGAGCCGGTGACGCCCAGAAGTGTCTCAAACTGATTCCCCTCCCGAAAGCCTTCCACAAGCTCGGCAATGGCCTGAGGCTGGTCTCCGGTAGGTTTGTATTCTGATACTAATTCAAAATGGTCCATATAAAATCCTTTCTTTATTTCTGCCTTTCTTTTCAAGGTATAGTGATATACATAAATTAGATATTAGTCAATTTCTGCTTATTATTATCCAACGTCCTTTTCTATTAGATCCATCTCTAATAAGCATACCTTCTTCCTGTAGTTCTTTCATGTCCGTTTGAATCTGCTTTCTAGTTAAATTCAACTGCTCTCTGAGCTGTGTTTGCGTCATCGTTGGATTTGCAATCAAAAGCTCCATTATTGCCTGTTTTCTTTCATTTCCCTTTTTCAGCTCCTTTTCAGCTCCTTTTCGGCTCCTTTTTGGCTCTTTTTGGTGTTCATCTTCATTCACGCTGTTGAATCCTTTATGCACAAATAATCTTGTGATAAAATAACTGCGTGCTTCATCAGTTTCAAACTCTGGTTTTGGAGATCCATTTGCTTCTAGGGCATCAAGAATCTTCTTAAATCCTGTATTTCTTCCCTCTGTCAAATGCAGTTCTTTCAAGAAATCACCTATCCTACGATTCCTATATCGACGATTTGATACGCGATAAGATTTTAATCCTTCCATTGTTACAGAACGGTCCGGCCCCGGAAAGCTTAATATCTCTATCCGGTCATTCTCCACCCGAACTTCAATTGGCTCTCTCTCATCATATGCACGATGATATACTGCATTTGATAATGCTTCCTCAATCGCTGCATATGGATAATTGAAAAAACGATCTGCTTCCGCACGGTCTGGATGTTTTATAACCTGTTCAGTAATAATGGTATTACTAATATACTGCAGTGCGTTCCTTAACTGTTGCTGAATTGGTCCTTTAAAAGTCTGCTCAATAATGCTATTGCCGCCCAAACCATCCGGAAATTGAACGACATCTATCTGCGTGTATGGAAAGAACTTGTCTGGTTCCATACTAAAAAACATCAACCCCACATTCTTTGGTTTTGTATATTCCGGAAGGTTACTGATAATATTCATATCACGACATACTTCAACAAAATCTCCCGTTTTTGACTTTTCATACAGCGAACTTTTAACTTCCTTCAAGTAGTTCTGAATTAGTGTAATATTTAAATCTGACATCTCTGCCTGATGATTTACGCGGTCATCAAATGGAATTCGATTTGCCAAATTAAACAAATCTTTTTCTTCATCATCCGATGGTACTACTGTACTGGACATTTTCCGGATGTAGTGAATACGTTCCTTATTGTCTTTTGCCATCGTTCTCGGAGACGAATATGGTCTGCTATCCCCACCAGGACACCAAAGTACAATAAACATCTTGGCTTCATAATCCACAACTTCCACTATTGGCATATAAGCAGGTCTAATCAATTTACATCTAGACAAAATATTCTTTTGGAAAGCATCAATTTTATCTACCGGAACACCTTTAAGAGGATAAACTGGTTGTCCTTCATTTTCCTCCACACCAATCACAATATATCCGCCGCCCCAGTTATCCAGATCATTTGCAAATGCACATATCGACTTTAAGGAAGCTTCTGCATCCCAAGTTTCCTTAAATTCAATTCTTGCCCATTCAACAACATTACCAGATAACAATGTCTTTATATTTGTTGGTATTGCCATATGGTTACCTCCTTTTTTAGATAAAGCTAGTTTCATTTTGAACTACTGAAAAATACCCAGTAGTTGCCTTTTTATCATTTATGCTTCAGAAAACCGGAATTTCCGATTTTTCTTATATTCTACCCTAAAAAATCTATCATACGTTTCACAGAAATAAGATAATAATTATTTGCATCCACACTCACATCATATCTTGTTTTCTGGCCATTGACAGATCTATGGTAAAAGTACGTTTCCATACCGCGCTTTAGCCAGAATATCAAGAACGAATGTTCTTATCCTATCTTATCCTATAATACAGGCAGTGTCAATTACAGGGCGCAGGTTTATAATGGAAATTTACGAGTGTAGTTTATGCGGTGCGGTTTTGCGAATGGCGCGGGCTGGACTGATGCGTTTTTGAAAAAATTTTACAATTAATGTTGACAAATGTTTACAACGGTGCTATCTTAACAATGTAGATGTTAGCACTCTTGATTAATGAGTGCTAACAGATGAAACGGAAAGGAGCTGAGAATGTGGAAAATGGTTTGAGCGATCGCAAGATAAAGATTTTAAAAGCGATTATCAAAACTTATATGGAAACAGGCGAGCCGGTTGGTTCCAGAACGATTTCCAAGTACACAGACCTGAACGTCAGCTCAGCGACTATCCGGAATGAAATGTCAGACCTGACAGACCTGGGCTACATTGTACAGCCTCATACGTCCGCGGGACGGATTCCTTCCGACAAGGGCTACCGGCTTTATGTGGATGAGCTGATGCAGGAAAAGGAAGCTGAGATCCAGGAGATCCGCAATCTGATGATTGAGAAAACGGACAAAATGGAAAAAGTGCTCAAGAATGTGGCGAGGGTTCTTGCCTCCAACACCAATTACGCGGCTATGATCTCCGTACCGCAGTACAGCGGAAGCAGGCTGAAATTCATACAGCTTTCCAGAGTGAATGAGCTGCAGCTTGTGGCGGTGGTGGTCTGTGAAGGCAACGTCATCCGAAATCAGATTATTGATCTTGACGAACGGATGGACGATGAGACGATCCTGAAACTGAATCTTCTTCTGAATACCAACCTGAACGGCCTGCCCATTCAAGATATTAATCTTGGTATGATCGCGAGGCTGAAGGAGCAGGCGGGTATTCACAGCGGACTGGTGGCGAGAGTACTGGACGCTGTGGCGGCAACCATTCAGGTGGACGAGGACGATCTGGAGATTTATACTTCAGGAGCCACGAACTTTTTCAAATATCCGGAGCTGTCCGATAAGACCAGAGCGACAGAGCTGATATCCGCATTTGAGGAAAAACAGCAGCTTGCGGATTTCGTAAAAGAGCGGATGGCGGATACAGACAATACAGGAGTTCAGGTATATATCGGGGACGAACTTCCCATTGATACTATGAAGGACTGCAGCGTTGTAACCGCGACCTATGAGCTTGGCGAAGGAATGCACGGCACCATCGGTATTGTGGGACCGAAACGGATGGATTATGAAAACGTGGTGGACAGCCTGAAAACATTGAAGATGGAGCTTGACCAGGTGTTCAGGAAGGACAGAAAGAAGGAAAATAATCAAAACGAAGACAGCCAGTAGGTAGATATAGAAAGGTGGAAGAAAGCACGTGTCAGAAGAGAACAAGAAAGTATCTGAAGTGCAGGAGGAGCCGGGAAAAGAGATTCCGGAAAACGAAGCTGTGAAGGAACCGGCACAGGATGCTCAGGAGACAGAAACGAAGGAGCCGGAGCAGGGCGCTTCAGGGGAAGATGAAAAATCAGAAGGAAAGAGCAAGACCTCTTTCTTTGGAAAAAAGAAAAAAGACAAACTGGAGCAGCAGGTGGAGGACCTCACCGACAGGCTGAAGCGGAGCATGGCTGAGTTTGATAATTTCCGCAAACGTACGGAAAAGGAAAAGTCCAGCATGTATATCATCGGAGCCAGGGAGATCATCGAGAAAATCCTTCCTGTTGTGGATAACTTTGAACGAGGACTGGCGCAGGCGCCCGAAGGAGACGCTTTTGCGGACGGTATGCAGATGATCTACAAGCAGCTGCTTACTACTCTTGAAGGTTTGGGAGTGGAGACCATTGAAGCCGTCGGAAAAGAGTTTAACCCGGATTTCCATAACGCGGTGATGCATGTGGAGGATGAGAACGCAGGCGAGAACATGGTGGTGGAAGAGCTTCAGAAGGGCTACACCTACAAAGGCTTTGTGGTCCGTCACAGCATGGTGAAAGTCGCCAATTAGTGCTTTATTTGCAATGGTTCAGCCCGCGCCATTCGTAAAACCGCACTGCGTGCTAACTGTGGCTGACGCCACTGTTTTACTCATAAACGGGCGCTTAGCTCATACAGATGTCCGTTCGCAAAAACATGCAAGCATGTTTTATGCTTCCCGACCACTGTATGGCTGAACTGTTACTTTTATTATAGCAGCTTATCAAAATAGATATAGACAAATAAATGAGGAGGAAAATTATCATGGGAAAAATCATTGGTATTGACTTAGGTACAACAAACAGTTGTGTTGCGGTTATGGAAGGCGGTCAGCCGACAGTTATCGCAAACACAGAAGGCGCCAGGACAACGCCGTCCGTAGTCGCTTTCACAAAGAACGGAGAACGTCTGGTAGGCGAGCCCGCGAAACGTCAGGCGGTTACAAACGCCGAGAGAACCATTTCTTCCATTAAGAGAGAGATGGGAACAGATTACCGTGTAACCATCGACAGCAAGAAATATTCTCCTCAGGAGATTTCCGCGATGATCCTGCAGAAGCTGAAAAAAGACGCGGAAGGATATCTGGGAGAAACAGTAACAGAAGCGGTTATTACCGTTCCCGCGTACTTCAATGACGCTCAGCGTCAGGCGACCAAGGACGCCGGAAAGATTGCGGGACTTGATGTAAAACGTATCATCAACGAGCCTACGGCGGCAGCTCTGGCTTACGGCCTTGACAACGAAAAAGAGCAGAAGATCATGGTATACGACCTTGGCGGCGGTACCTTCGACGTATCCATCATTGAGATCGGCGACGGCGTTATCGAGGTACTTTCCACAGCAGGAAACAACCGTCTGGGCGGCGACGACTTCGACCAGAAGATCACAGACTGGATGCTTGCTGAATTCAAAAAAGCAGAGGGCGTAGATCTGAGCAATGACAAGATGGCTCTTCAGAGACTGAAAGAGGCGGCGGAGAAAGCTAAGAAGGAGCTTTCCAGCGCAACCACGACCAATATTAACCTTCCGTTCATCACCGCGACAGCAGAGGGACCGAAGCACTTTGATATGAACCTGACAAGAGCGAAATTTGACGAGCTGACGCATGATCTGGTAGAAAAGACTGCGGAGCCAGTTCGCCGCGCACTGTCCGACGCCGGAATCACCGCGTCCGAACTGGGGCAGGTGCTTCTGGTAGGCGGATCCACCCGTATCCCGGCTGTTCAGGAAAAGGTTAAACAGCTCACCAGCAAGGAACCAAGCAAATCTCTGAATCCTGACGAGTGTGTTGCTCTGGGCGCGTCTGTACAGGGCGGTAAGCTTGCGGGAGACGCAGGAGCAGGCGATATCCTTCTTCTGGATGTTACCCCGCTGTCTCTGTCCATTGAGACCATGGGCGGTATCGCGACACGTCTGATCGAGAGAAATACGACGATTCCTACAAAGAAGAGCCAGATCTTCTCCACAGCGGCAGACAATCAGACGGCGGTAGATATCAACGTTGTGCAGGGCGAGCGTCAGTTCGCGAGAGATAACAAGTCTCTCGGCCAGTTCCGTCTGGACGGCATCCCGCCGGCACGCCGCGGTGTTCCGCAGATTGAGGTAACCTTTGACATTGATGCCAACGGTATTGTAAATGTATCCGCAAAGGATCTTGGAACAGGCAAGGAGCAGCACATCACCATCACCGCAGGCTCCAATATGTCTGACGCGGATATCGACAAGGCAGTAAAAGAAGCCGCTGAATTTGAGGCTCAGGATAAGAAGCGCAAGGAAGCCATCGATACCAGAAACAATGCGGATTCCATGGTATTCCAGGTTGAAAACGCGCTGAAGGAAGCCGGAGATAAACTGGAAGCAAACGATAAAGCAGCGGTAGAGGCAGATCTGAACGCTCTGAAGGATCTTCTGAATCAGACAAAGGACGCTGAACTGACAGATTCTCAGGTGGCAGATATCAAAGCCGCTCAGGAAAAGATGATGGAAAGCGCTCAGAAGCTGTTTGCCAAGATGTATGAGCAGACCCAGCAGGGCGGCCAGGCAGGTCCGAACATGGGCGGCGGAGCTTCTCAGGCCGGCGGAGATGAAGCAGGCTACGGAGACGACGTGGTAGACGCCGACTATAAAGAAGTCTGAAAATAAAGCATAGGAAAGAGATAATATGGCTGATAAAAGAGATTACTATGAAGTCCTGGGTGTTGCGAAAAACGCCAGTGACGCAGATCTGAAAAAAGCATATCGGAAATTAGCCAAAAAATATCACCCGGATGTAAATCCGGGTGATAAAGATGCTGAGGCAAAATTTAAAGAGGCCACAGAAGCATACACGGTACTCAGCGATCCGGACAAGAGAAGACAGTACGACCAGTTCGGCCACGCGGCTTTTGAGAACGGCGGAGGAGGAGCCGGCGGATTTGGCGGCTTTGACTTTAACAGCGCGGATATGGGCGACATTTTCGGAGATATTTTCGGGGATCTGTTTGGCGGAGGCAGCAGAAGACGGGCCAATAACGGCCCCATGAAGGGCGCCAATCTTCGTGCCAGAGTCAATATTACCTTTGAGGAGGCTGTATTTGGCTGCGATAAGGAGCTTGATATTGTTCTCAAGGACGAGTGCGCTTCCTGTCATGGAACCGGAGCGAAGCCGGGTACTGAGCCGGTAACCTGTCCGAAATGCCACGGAGAAGGCCAGATTGTTTATACCCAGCAGTCTATGTTCGGCATGGTGCGGAACGTGCAGACCTGTCCGGAATGCGGCGGAACAGGAAAAGTGATCAAAGAGAAATGTACCTCCTGCCGAGGTACCGGATACACCTCTTCCAGAAAGAAAATCCAGGTATCCATTCCGGCGGGTATTGATAATGGCCAGAGTATCCGTATCCGTGAAAAGGGAGAGCCGGGCGCCAACGGAGGACCGAGAGGTGATCTTCTCGTGGAAGTGAACATTGCCCGTCATCCGATCTTCCAGAGACAGGATATGAATATTTTTTCTACCGCGCCGATTACCTACGCGCAGGCGGCCCTTGGAGGAGAAGTGCGCATCAATACGGTAGACGGAGAAGTTGCTTATGAAGTCAAGCCCGGAACTCAGACAGATACCCGTATCCGCCTGAAAGGAAAGGGCGTACCGTCTCTGCGAAACAAAAATATCCGGGGCGACCATTATGTCACTTTGGTTGTCCAGGTTCCCACGAACCTTACCGAAGAGGCGAAGGAAGCGCTCCGTCAGTTTGACGCGGCCTGCGGGAACAGAGCTTCCGGAGGAGAGAAAAGCGGCGGCTCAGAAAAAACCGGAAAAAAGAAAAAGAGTTTTATGGATAAACTTAAAGAAACCTTTGAGGAATAAAATCATAAGAAACTTTTCAGGAAAAGAGGGAAATCCTCTTTTCTTTTTTTCTGCTTTCATGTATGATAGAGGATAAAGTCAAAAAACAGAAAAACTGGGAGTGGACTTTTAAACCGCGCCGGATTACGCGGCAGGTATATCAGGAGGAAAAAAATGAAGTGGAATCGTTTTACTATAAAGACAAAAACAGAGGCGGAGGACGTTGTGATCAGCGCCCTTGCCGACGTAGGAGTAGAGGGGGTGGAGATCCAGGACAGACAGCCCCTTACAGAGGACGATAAGGCGCAGATGTTTGTGGATATCATGCCGGAGGGGCCGGAAGATGACGGGATTGCCTATCTCAGCTTTTATCTGGAGGAAGACGCGGACAGAGAGGAAATCCTGAAAAACGTGAAGAACGTCCTGGAGGAGCTGCGTTCCTTTATGGACATCGGCGAGGGAAGTATTGAGGAATCCTGGACGGAGGATAAGGACTGGATCAACAACTGGAAGGAGTATTTTCATCAGTTTTATGTGGATGATATTCTGATTGTTCCCTCCTGGGAGGAAGTAAAAGCCGAGGATCAGGATAAAATGATCCTTCATATCGATCCCGGGACAGCATTCGGCACAGGAATGCATGAAACGACACAGCTTGTGATCCGCCAGCTGAAAAAATATGTGACGCCCGGAAGTGAAATTCTGGACGTAGGCACCGGAAGCGGAATTTTGGGAATTGTGGCGCTGAAGCTGGGCGCCGCTCATGTGGCGGGAACCGATCTGGATCCCTGCGCGGTTCCCGCGGTGGCGGAGAACAAAGAGTCCAACCAGATTCCGGAGGAAGCATTTGATATGCTGATCGGAAATATTATTGACGACAAGGCTGTTCAGGATCAGGTGGGATATGAGAAATACGATATCGTGACAGCGAATATCCTGGCTGATGTGCTGATCCCCCTTACTCCGGTGATCGTTGGCCAGATGAAAAAGGGAGCTTACTATATTACATCCGGAATTCTGGATGTTAAGGAGGAAACCGTGACTGAGGCCGTAAAGGCGGCGGGCCTGACTCTGGTGGAAGTGACCAGACAGGGAGAATGGGTTTCTGTTACAGCCAGAAAAGACTGATGAAGAGAGGCGGAAGGGAATGCAGCGTTTTTTTGTAAAGCCATATCAGATAGACGAAAAAGCCCATGAGATCCATATCACAGGGACAGACGTGAATCATATTGCCAATGTGCTGCGGATGAGGCAGGGAGAAGAGCTGTGGGTCAGCGACGGAGAGAAAAAGGAGTACCACTGTGTGATCGAAGCGATCGACGGCGGCGAGGTGCTTCTCCACATTCTTTACGCACAGGAACCGGATTATGAGCTTCCCAGCCGGATTTATCTGTTTCAGGGACTTCCCAAGGCGGACAAAATGGAGCTGATCATCCAGAAAGCTGTGGAGCTGGGAGCGTATGAGATCATCCCGGTGGAGACGAAGCGCTGCGTGGTCCGTCTGGATAAGAAAAAGGCGGAGAAAAAAACAGCCCGCTGGCAGCAGATCGCTGAAAGCGCCGCGAAGCAGTCAAAACGAATGCTGGTTCCAGAGATCCATTCGGTGATGTCCTATAAGGAGGCGCTGGATTACGCGGAGAAGCTGGATGTTCTGCTGATCCCCTATGAGCTTGCCGACAAAATGACCGAGACAAAGGCAGTTCTGGATAAGATCCAGAAGGGACAGTCGGTAGGGATTTTTATCGGCCCGGAGGGCGGATTCGAGGAGGAAGAGGTCAGAGCGGCGGTTTCAAAAGGCGCGGCCCCTGTTACGCTGGGAAGAAGAATTTTAAGGACAGAAACGGCAGGTCTTGCTGTTTTGTCCATTCTGATGTTTCAGCTTGAGGACTGACCGGCCGGTTCCTATGATATAGAAACACTCCGATGCAGCCAGACGCATGTGGAATTAAGGAAAAGACAGAAAGCAGGAGTATGATCATGGAAGTATATTTTGACAATTCCGCCACTACCAGATGCTACGATTCAGTGAAGGATATTGTGATAAAGACGATGACAGAGGATTATGGTAATCCTTCCGCCATGCACCGCAAAGGTGTGGAGGCGGAAAAATATATGAAGGATTCCGCCAGAATCATTGCGGGAATTCTGAAGGTTCAGGAAAAAGAAATACTGTTTACCTCCGGCGGAACGGAGGCCAATAATCTGGCTCTGATCGGCGGGGCTATGGCGAATAAAAGAAGCGGGAAGCATATTGTGACTACTGTGGTGGAGCATGCGGCGGTAAGTCAGCCTGCGGCGTTTCTCCAGGAGCAGGGCTTTGAGGTGACGTACCTTCCGGTGGACAGTGAGGGCCGGGTAAAAGCAGAGACTCTGGAAAGCGTCCTGCGGCCGGATACCATCCTGGTGTCCGTGATGTACGTCAATAATGAAGTGGGCGCGGTTATGCCTGTGGAGGAGATCGGGAAGCTGGTGCATGAAAAAAGTCCAAAGGCTCTTTTTCATGTAGACGCGATCCAGGCATTTGGCAAATACCGCATTTATCCGAAAAAAGCAGGGATCGATCTTTTGTCCGTCAGCGGCCACAAGATACACGGCCCCAAGGGTGTGGGATTTTTATATATCAATGAGAAAGCGAAGCTGCAGCCCCAGATCTTAGGCGGGGGCCAGCAGAACGGGATGCGGTCCGGCACGGACAATGTTCCCGGAGCGGCGGGGCTCGGCGCGGCAGCTAAAGAAAGCTACCAGAATCTGGAAGAGAAGAACGAGCGCTTATACAGTCTGAAGGAGCATATCGCCGCGGGCCTTTCAGAGATCGAGAATATCCGTATCAATGGGATGCCCTTGCGGGAAGGAGCGCCTCATATTCTGAGCGTCAGCGTTATGGGAGTGAGAAGCGAGGTCCTGCTCCATGCGCTGGAGGACAGGGATATTTATATTTCCGCGGGAAGCGCCTGCTCCAGCCATAAGAGGAAGCCGAGCGCGGTGCTTACGGCAATGGGAATGTCAAAGGAGCAGATCGAGAGTACGGTGAGGCTGAGCTTTTCCGAGGAAAATACAGAGGAGGAAGCCGATTATTTCCTCGGGGTCATGAAAGAGCTTGTCCCCATGCTGAGAAGATATTCACGGAAATAGAGGGAAAAGAAGAGGAGAAGAATTATGTTGTTTCATGCATTTCTGATTAAGTACGCGGAAATCGCCATAAAAGGAAAGAACCGTTATCTGTTTGAGGACGCTCTGGTAAAGCAGATGCGTCTGGCTCTGGAGCCGGTGGAGGGAGATTTCCAGGTGATCAAGGAACAGGGAAGGGTTTATGTGCTCTGCCCGGAAAAGTATGATTTTGACGAGGCAGTGGAAGCCCTTCAGAGAGTGTTCGGAATTGTGGGCATCAGTCCGGTGGTGATTTATGAGGATCAGGGGCTGGAGCAGACGAAAAAGGACGTTCTTGGCTATATGAAGGCCAGATATCCGGAATTTTCAGGAACCTTCAAAGTATATACAAGAAGAGCGAAGAAATCCTATCCTGTTCCGTCTATGGAGGTCAGCGCGGAGCTGGGCGGCGTGATACTGGACGCGTTCCCGGGAGCGTCTGTGGATGTGCACAGCCCGGAACTGACGGTTTCTGTGGAAATCCGGGAAAAAATTTATGTGTATTCCGAAACGCTTCCGGGGCCGGGAGGAATGCCGGTGGGTACCAATGGAAAAGCGATGCTTCTCCTTTCCGGCGGAATCGACAGCCCGGTGGCAGGATATATGATCGCCAAACGCGGAGTGAAGATCGACGCGGTTTATTTCCACGCGCCGCCCTACACCAGCGACCGGGCAAAGCAGAAGGTGGTGGATCTGGCCCGCCTGGTAGCCCGTTACAGCGGCCCGATCCGGCTTCATGTAGTGAATTTTACGGATATTCAGCTCTATATTTATGATCAGTGTCCCCATGAGGAGCTGACCATTATCATGAGACGCTACATGATGCGCATCGCGGAACATTTCGCGAAAGAGAGCGGCTGCCTTGGCCTGATCACAGGCGAGAGCATCGGCCAGGTCGCAAGCCAGACACTGCAGAGCCTTGCGGCCACAAACGAGGTCTGCACTCTGCCGGTTTACCGTCCGGTGATTGGCTTTGACAAACAGGAGATCGTGGAAATATCCAGAAAAATTAATACCTTTGAGACTTCTATTCAGCCATTTGAGGATTGCTGCACTATTTTTGTGGCGAAGCATCCGGTTACCAAGCCGAACCTGAATGTGATCCGCAAATCCGAAAGAAAGCTTGAAGAAAAAATTGACCAGCTTATGAAGGAAGCGCTGGAGAATACAGAAATCATAGAAATACACTAAATACCGTTCCGGCGGAAATTTGCATCAAAAAAGGCGGGAGCTGAAAAACTCCCGCCATGTAAAGCTCGTTTCCCGGCGCCGGCCCATCTGCCGGCAGATAAAGACCGGGTTCAAAAATCATTCAATCACATAGGGCTCTACAATAGCCAGAATAGAGTCCAGAAGACTGCCTTCCGCATGGACATTCAGATTGATCGGTTTGGACAGATCCAGACTGAATATGCCCATGATGGATTTTGCGTCGATCACATATCTTCCGGATACCAGATCAAAATCACAGTCAAATTTGCTGATTTCGTTTACGAATGCTTTCACTTTATCAATAGAGTTCAGTGAGATTTTTAACGTTTTCATTGTGAGAACCTCCCTTGAAAAATTAGACTTCACTGTAACTGTCCCCAAGATTTACAGTTACATCTTATTAATTATCTTACCTGTACATTTGCGAAAAGTCAAGGGAAATGGAATTAAATTTCCGTAAACAAAGAAGATAAAACGCAGTAGTTAAAAATTTTAAAATAAGACTAAAAGAGGGAAAATATGAATAAAAAAGCCGCGCTTCACAATCTGGGATGTAAAGTAAACGCATATGAAACGGAGGCCATGCAGCAGCTCCTTGAGGAGGCTGGCTATGAGATCGTGCCCTTCAGTGAAAAAGCAGATGTTTATCTGATCAATACCTGCACCGTCACAAATATTGCCGACCGCAAATCGCGCCAGATGCTGCATAAAGCAAGAAAGATGAATCCTGACGCCATTGTGGTGGCGGCGGGATGCTATGCCCAGACAGACACAGACAAGCTGAAAAACGACGGGGCTGTAGATCTGATCCTTGGAAACAATCAGAAGCATCAGATCGCGGAGGTGTTGGAGAATTACTGGAAAGAGCGAAAAAAAGAGCTGCATGTGATCGAGATAAACAGGACGAAGGAGTATGAAAGCCTGTCTATCAGCCGTACTGCGGAACATGTGAGGGCTTACATTAAGGTTCAGGACGGCTGCAATCAGTTCTGTACTTACTGTATCATTCCCTACGCGAGAGGGCGTGTGCGCAGCCGCAGTACTGAAGATATTTTGTCTGAGGTAAGAACACTTGCGGGCAGGGGCTATCAGGAGGTTGTTCTGACGGGGATCCATCTGAGCTCGTATGGGGTGGATTTTGAAGAAAAGGATAAACAGGATCTTCTGTCTCTGATCCGGGCCGTTCATGAGGTAAACGGGATCAAAAGGATCCGTCTGGGCTCTCTGGAGCCCCGTATCATCACGGAGGCGTTTATGGAGGGGATCGCGGCTCTGCCGAAAGTCTGCCCCCATTTTCATCTTTCTCTCCAGAGCGGGTGCGACAGAACCCTGCAGCGGATGAACCGCAGGTACAGCGCCGGGGAATACCGGGAAAAATGTGAGCTGATCCGCAGATACTATCCTTCGCCGGCCCTTACTACAGACGTGATCACAGGCTTTCCAGGAGAGACAGAGGAGGAATTCCGGGAATCCTATGAGTTTGTAAAGGGTATTCATTTTTATGAGACGCATATTTTTAAATATTCCCGCCGTCAGGGGACGAAGGCCGCTTCCATGGAGGGCCAGCTTACGGAAGCCGTAAAAGCACGGAGGAGCGAGGAATTACTGGAGCTCAACGAGCGCAGGACATCGGAGTATGAAAAAGCTTTTATTGGAAAGAAAATAGAAATCCTTCTGGAGGAGGAAGTTGAACTGGACGGAAAACAGTATCTGATCGGTCACAGCCGGGAATATGTGAAGACCGCGTTGGAAAAGACTGAAGGTATGAAGGTGAATGATCTGATGGAGGCCGAGGGTGTAAAGCTGATGGAAAACCATATTCTTTTAGCCCGCGCAACGGCCTGAAAAAGATTTTTTCTTGTATTTTGCCGTGAGATATATTAAAATAATATTGATTATCCGACAGACGATGAAAGATGACTGGCGGTGAGAGTTTCAGTAGTTGCCTGTAACTGTGCAGATTCTGAACAGTTATTATATAGTGTAATCCATATAGAAAAGAAATAACAGTAAGGACGTGAGAGAAAATGGCAGAAAACAGTTTGGGAAATACTCAATATTTCAGGACAAAGCCGGATCAGGAGCTGGAAGTGAAAGAGGTTCTGGATCTGGTGTATAATGCGATGGATGAAAAAGGATACAACCCGGTGAACCAGATCGTGGGTTATATTATGTCCGGGGATCCTACTTATATCACCAGCCATAAGGGCGCCAGAAGCATGATTATGAAGGTAGAGAGAGATGAACTGGTAGAGGAGCTTTTAAACGAGTATATCAAGAATAAATCCTGGGAACGATAATTATATGCGTATTTTAGGATTGGATTACGGATCTAAGACAGTTGGCGTGGCAGTCAGCGATCCTCTGGGGCTGACCGCGCAGCGGGTGGAGACTATCTGGAGGAAGCAGGAAAATAAGCTCCGCAGAACTTTGGCGCGTATAGAAGAGCTTGCTGCAGAGTACAAGGTGGAGCGGATTGTAGTGGGGCTTCCGAAAAATATGAACAACACAATGGGAGAAAGGGCGGAAAAATCTCTGGAATTTAAGGAGATGCTGGAGAAAAGGACAAGCCTGCCCGTTGTAATGTGGGACGAACGGCTGACTACAGTGGAGGCTGAACGGACGCTGATGGAGGCCGGTGTGCGCAGAGAAAACAGAAAAGAGTATCTGGATTCTATTGCGGCGGTTTTGATTCTGCAGGGATATCTGGATTCCCTTGCGGCGAGATAAGGAAGAGAACATGGAAAAAATTAGATTTCAGTCTCCGGATGGAACAGAAGAGGAATTTTATGTGGAAGAGCAGACGAGGATCGGAGGAGTATCGTATCTGTTGGTCTCTGATTCTCAGGCTGAAGAGGCATCTGCCTATATTTTAAAGGACGTATCGTCAGACGCAGGTCCTGACGCCTGCTATGAAATGGTCGTGGACGAGGAAGAACTGCAGGCGGTTTACAAAGTGTTCGAACAGATGCTGGAGGACGTGAATCTGGAAATGTAAAAAGAATAGTGCGCGGGTTTTTAAGGAATGCCGTTGGTATTCCTGAGTTTGCGTGCCATAAAAAGATGGAGGTGCATTGATTGAAAAGTGATAACAGCAATGTGAGTACGAATGATAAGCAGAAAAGAAATGGCGGCTACACAAGAAACACCGCCAATAATAATACAAGGAAACAGGTTTCTAAGCAGAAAAACAGCAAATACAGACCAAAACAGAGGAGCGCCGGAAAATATACAGAAAAAGCTCCGGCAAAAAATATTGTATCCAAAAGTGCAGGAAAGAACCAGATAAAAGCCGGAGGCGCCCGGCGGGGAAGAAGATCGGCGGAGAAGCTGAAGATCATTCCGTTAGGCGGTCTTGAGCAGATCGGAATGAATATTACAGCTTTTGAGTATGGAGAGAGTATAGTAGTTGTAGACTGCGGTCTGTCGTTTCCCGAGGACGATATGCTGGGGATCGATCTTGTGATTCCTGATGTTACGTATCTTAAGGAGAATATTTCCAAGGTCAAGGGTTTTGTGATCACTCACGGACATGAGGATCATATCGGCGCGCTGCCCTATGTGCTGAAGGAGATCAACGTTCCGATCTATTCCACGAAGCTGACGCTGGGACTGATCACAAACAAATTAAAAGAACATAATCTGGTGCGGTCCACGAAGCTGAAGGAAGTGAAGCATGGCCAGGTGATCAACCTGGGAGAATTTTCTATTGAATTTATCAAAACCAATCACAGTATTCAGGACGCGTCCGCGCTGGCTATTTACTCTCCGGCGGGAATCGTTGTGCATACGGGTGATTTTAAGGTGGATTACACGCCTGTATTCGGAGACGCCATCGACCTGCAGCGCTTTGCGGAGATCGGCAAAAAGGGCGTCCTGGCCCTGATGTGCGACAGTACCAATGCGGAGCGTCCTGGCTTTACCATGTCGGAACGTACTGTGGGGAAGGTGTTTGACAACCTGTTTAATGAACACCGCAGTACAAGGATCATCATCGCTACCTTCGCCTCCAACGTGGACCGGGTGCAGCAGATCATCAATACGGCTTACCGTTTTGGAAGAAAGGTGGCTGTAGAGGGGCGGAGCATGGTGAACGTCATCAGCACGGCCTCTGAGCTCGGGTATCTGAGAATTCCGGAGAATACTCTGATAGAGATCGATCAGGTGAAGGATTACCCGGATGATAAGGTGGTTCTGATCACCACAGGAAGCCAGGGAGAGTCCATGGCGGCTTTGTCGCGCATGGCGGCCAATATCCACAAAAAGATCACGATCAAGCCAAATGATACGATCATTTTCAGTTCCAACCCTATTCCCGGAAATGAAAAGGCCGTTTCAAAGGTGATCAATGAGCTTTATATGAAGGGCGCCAAGGTGATTTTCCAGGATGTACATGTATCAGGACATGCCTGTCAGGAGGAGATCAAGCTCATCTATTCCCTGGTGCGTCCGAAATACGCGGTTCCGGTTCACGGCGAGTACCGCCATCTGACAGCTCAGAAGCATGTGGCGGAGGATCTTGGGATCCCAAAGGAGAATATCTTTATTCTTTCTTCAGGAAATGTGCTGGAGCTGGATGAGTACAGCGCCGCGGTTACAGGAAACGTTCAGACCGGAGCTATTCTGGTAGACGGACTGGGAGTGGGGGACGTAGGAAATATTGTGCTCCGCGACCGGCAGCATCTGGCCGAGGACGGGATTATGATCGTTGTCATGACGCTGGAACGCCACAGCAATACGGTTCTCGCGGGGCCGGATATTGTTTCCAGAGGGTTTGTCTATGTGCGTGAGTCCGAAGATCTGATGGATCATGCCCGCGAGGTGGTAGAACATGCTCTGGATACCTGTATTGACAGACATATTACCGACTGGGGCAAGATCAAGCTTGTTGTGAAGGACGCTGTAGGCGACTATTTATGGAAGCGTACCAAGAGGAGACCGATGATACTGCCGATCATTATGGAGGCATAAGCCTATGGATACCATTGAGAGGAATATTCATACGCTTCTTGTATCCATCAAAAGAAGCAGCGTATATAAGGAATATAAAGAACAGGAAAACATTTTAAACAAAACTCCGGAGCTGGCGGAAAGAGTCAGCCAGTTCCGGGCAAATAACTTCAGACTGCAGAACGAGGGAGACCGGAGCGACCTTTTTCGGTCTGCCGATCAGGTTTTAAAGGAATCGGCTGATCTGCGGCGTGATCCCCGGGTGAACGCATATCTTGACGCGGAGCTTGCTCTCTGCAGACTGATGCAGCATGTATGCCGGAGCCTGACGGCGGGGATCGATATGAATATACCGCCTCTCTGATCCTGGAGGCAGAAAGGAATACCGGAAGGAGGAACCTATGGGAGATACAAGAGACCGGATGGGAAAGGCAGGGGTCATTGTTGCCAGCGGCGCTTTCAGAATGGCGCTGTATGTCTGCGTGATCGTCCTGATCATCTGGATTGGAAAAGTTACATATCAGTTTGGATATGAGGTATTTAACCAGCAGGCAATGAGTCCCGGAGAAGGCCAGGAGGTCACCGTAGTAGTGAAGGAGGACGACTCTGTTTACGATATCGCGAAAACTCTGGAAAGCAAAGGCCTTATCGAGGATGCTCTGGTATTCTGGGTTCAGGAAAAGCTTTCCAATTACAGCGGACAGATGCGGCCGGGAACCTATCTTCTCAGCACGGCTTATACGCCTACGCGGATTATGGGGATACTGGCCGGAGACGCGGAGCAAGAGGGTGCGGATTCGTGATCGTAGAAGAAAGAATGAGAACATTTATCAATTCTCTGGATATGGGCAACACTTCTTTTCTGGAGGAATTGGAAAAAAACGCTCTGGAATCAGACGTGCCGGTTATCCGCAGGGAGATGCAGAGCTTTATAAAGGTACTTCTGGCTGTACAGAAGCCGGAGCAGATTCTGGAGGTGGGGACAGCCGTAGGCTTCTCCACACTTCTTATGTGCGAATACGGGCCGGAGAGGCTTCATATCACTACCATTGAGAATTATGAGAAAAGAATTCCTCTGGCAAAAGAAAATTTCCGCAGAGCCGGAAGGGAGGAGCAGATCACTCTTCTTGAGGGCGATGCGGGGGAGATCCTGAAAGGGCTTGCCGGCCAGTATGATCTGATTTTTATGGATGCGGCCAAGGGGCAGTACATTCACTGGCTGGAAGACGTTTTGAGACTTTTGAGACCGGGAGGGATCCTTCTTTCGGACAATGTGCTTCAGGAGGGAGAGCTGATCCAGTCTCATTATCTGGTAGAGAGGAGAAACAGAACCATTTATAAAAGAATGAGGGAATATCTTTATGTGCTGAAGCATGATCCGCGGCTTTTGACAAGCATCCTTCCCCTCGGAGACGGAGCGGCCCTCAGCGTAAAAAAATAAACAGGAGAAGCATACCTGTATGCCGGAAACAACGGCAGGAAAGAGGTAATATGAGGAATGTGGAGTTACTTGTGCCGGCCAGCAGCCTTGAGGTCCTGCGGATCGCGGTGATCTTCGGCGCGGACGCGGTATATATTGGAGGCGAGGCCTTCGGACTCAGGGCAAAGGCGAAAAATTTTTCTCATGACGACATGAAGGCGGGAATCGCTTTCGCCCACGAGCATGGGGCAAAGGTGTATGTGACAGTGAATATTCTGGCTCACAACGCGGACCTGGAGGGTGTGAGAGAGTATCTTTATGAGCTGAAGGAGCTGAAGCCGGACGCTCTGATCATAGCCGATCCGGGAATTTTTACCTATGCCAGAGAAATCTGTCCTGAGATTGAGTGTCATATCAGCACCCAGGCAAATAATACGAATTATGAGACCTATCTTTTCTGGCACCGGCTGGGGGCGAAAAGAGTGGTGACGGCCCGGGAGCTTTCACTGAAGGAGATCCGGGAGATCCGGGAGCATATCCCTGAGGATATGGAGATAGAGACCTTTGTCCATGGGGCAATGTGTATTTCTTATTCCGGCCGCTGTCTTCTGAGCAGTTATCTCGCGGGACGGGACGCCAACCGCGGAGCCTGCACTCATCCCTGCCGCTGGAAGTATTCTGTGGTGGAGGAGAAAAGGCCGGGAGAATATATGCCTGTGTTTGAGAATGAAAGGGGAACCTTTATTTTTAATTCCAAGGATCTCTGTATGATCGGCCATATGGACGATATCCTGAACAGCGGCATTGACAGCCTGAAAATTGAGGGACGGATGAAAAACGCCCTCTATGTGGCGACGGTGGCGAGAACTTACCGGAAAGCCATCGACGATTATCTGGAGTCGCCGGAAAAATATCAGGCAAATATGGAATGGTATATGGATCAGATATCCAACTGCACCTACCGTCAGTTTACCACGGGATTTTTCTACGGAAAGCCTGACGAGGACGCGCAGATCTACGACAGCAATACCTATGTGAAGGAATATACCTATCTGGGTTACGCGGAAGAAGTGGACGGAAACGGACTGGTTCATATCACTCAGAGAAATAAATTTACTGTGGGGGAAAGCATTGAGATCATGAAACCCGACGGCCGCAACCTTACGGCGGCTGTCCGGGCAATCTATGACGAGGAGGGGAATTCTGTGGAAAGCGCCCCGCATCCCCAGCAGAAGCTTGCGGTGGATCTGGGAGTAGAAGTGGAGGAATATGATCTGCTGAGAAGAGCGGAACCATAAAAAAGACTGCGGATGAGGAGGTCAGTATCAAAAAGGCTTCCCCGTCCGCAGTCTTTTAATATTATAGGAAAGTACTCCAAACTGTTCTAAACTGTAATATGCAAACTGATATACTTGCATACTTTATTTGGCGGCAGACTCCCGATTTAAAAAGACTCATATTGCTCCTGCTCTGTCTCCTCAAAGATCCCGCGCAGCTTTTTCAGGGCGTTTTTTTCGATGCGGGACACATAGGAACGGCTGATCTTCAGTTTTCCGGCGATCTCTCTCTGGGTCTGTTCAGAGACTCCGAAGAGGCCGTATCTTAAACAGATGACCTGATATTCTTTGGGCGTGAGGACGTCCTCTATGACCGCCATCAGGCGTGAGATATCCTCACGGGTGGAATATTCGTTCACAATATCCACAGGGGGACTCTCGATGATGTCCAGCAGGCTGATCTCATTCCCCTCTTTATCAGTGCCGATGGGATCATAGAGGGAGACCTCCCTGGAACGTTTCTTCTTGGAACGAAGCATCATCAGAAGCTCATTATCAATACATCGGGCGGCGTAGGTGGAAAGCCGTGCGGATTTTGCCGTGTCGAAGGTGGACACTGCTTTGATCAGGCCGATGGTTCCGATGGATATCAAATCATCCAGATCCTCGTCAGCTCCCTGATATTTTTTTACAACATGAGCCACGAGCCGGAGATTACGCTCAATCAGGATATTCTTTGCTTCCAAATCGCCCTCCTGGTAACGTTGAAGATAGAATTTTTCCTCAGCCGATGTCAAAGGTTTTAAAAAGGTCTTCAAATCTTCACCTCAAAGGGGATTTCCTTATAGTCTATGAAAAGGACTGGCTTTTCGTGCTTTTCCAATAAAATTTGCGGATGAACCGACAAAAAGAGCGCTTCATCGCGCAGACCGGCGGCAGGGTTATACTTTGTTATGATATGTTATGATATGGGCGCGGGAGAGCTGGATACTTTCTTGCGCCCGTTCATTTTGTAGTGTATAATAGGTTTTGTCGTAAAACGTAAAAGAATGGAACTTAAAGGATAACGTGGTGAACCAGATTGAAGAAAAAGATCGAACAATTACTAAGTGGAAAATTCAGATACGAGCAGCCGCAGCTTCTTTTTTCAAAGGAAAAGATCTTCGTTTCCCTGGAGGCCGGACAGACAGCCAGGGGAGAGCTGTATCTGGGAACAGAGGACAATGAGAAGATTCAGGGATATATTACTTCCTCCAACCGCCGGTTTGTTCCGGGCATAGGAAAATTTTCCGGAACAACCGTCTGCCTGCCTTACGGAGCCGACGGGACAGGAATGAAGCCGGGGGATCAATGCTCCGGCTGGCTTTGCGTGACCTCCAATGTGGGGGAATATAAGATTCCTTTTCTCATTGAAGCAAAAAAAGAACAGATCTTGAGCTCAGAGGGAGAAATCCGGGATATGGAAGCCTTCCGTGAGATCGCGAAAAGGGATTTCCGGGAGGCGTATCGCCTGTTCACCGATAAATATTTTCCGGTTGTCATGGCGGGAGCCGGGAACAGTCAGAAGGCACTCTATGCGGGAATGTCCAGGCAGCCGGTCACCTATCAGCACCTGGAGGAATTTCTGATCGGCTTAAAGGAAAAAGAGCCGGTGTCCGTTTCGCTGAAAACAGAGGACGCGGAATTTTACAGTATGAATGAGTCCAGCCAGGAGTTTTTTGAGTTACAGAAAAGCGGGTGGGGGCATATCAGACTGGATATTGAGACAAGAGGCGGCTTCCTGGAGGCAGAACGAAAGGCGGTCACCGAGGAGTCTTTTATAGGAAGCACCTGCCGGATTGAATATATTATCCACGCGGATAAATTAAAAGAAGGGCTTCAGTTTGGGGAAATCCTGATAAGGAGCCCCTATCAGGAGCTTGTCTATCGAGTGACCGCGTCCAGAGGACCAAATGTCCGTGTCAACGTCCATGGGGAGGAGAAGCGTTCCAGGATATCCATGGTGAGGGATTACATAGACTACAGAGAGGGACGGCTGGATTTTAAGGCGTGGGCAGGAAGCACGCATTTTGTTTTAAATCAGCTCAGAGAGTCCGGCTGTGAGTATCCGGAATACCAGATGTATGAAGCTTTTGTGGATCATCTGGAAGGAAAGACGGCGGAAGCCCAGGGGATTCTGAAGAAATATCAGGACAGAGAATTTACCCGTGATGATCTTGAGCTGGCAGGAGTTTACCTCTATCTCTGCTGTCTTACAGGCTTATATAAGGACCGGGAGCAGGCTCTCAGAAGGATCCAGAATTTTTATATGCAGAAGGAGGACAGCTTTCTGCTGTTATGGATACTTCTGCACATGGACAGCTACTATAAAAACAGTCCCTCCATGGGGATTTTTATGATGGAGGAGCAGTTTGAGAAGGGCTGTACAAGTCCGCTGCTCTACATGGAGGCCTGGAAGTGGGTCAGCAGGGATTTGTCTCTTCTGCACAGGATCAGCCCATTCTGGATGCAGGTATTCTGCTACGCCGGAAAAAGAGGGCTTCTTACAGAGGAGCTTGTCATGCGGATGTCTTATCTGTCCGGCTATGAAAAAAGCTTCAGCAATGTGCTGTATCAGGCGCTTGCGGCAGGCTACGAAAAATTCCCCTCTGACGACGTGCTGGAAGCGGTATGCAAATACGTCATGAAGGGAAATCCAAGAAAACCGGAATATTTCCGGTGGTTTTCTCTTGCGGTGAGCCATGGCCTGAGAATTACGCGGCTTTTTGAATATTATGTGGAAACGATGGATATCTCTTATCAGAGAGAGCTTCCCAAGCCGCTGCTTATGTATTTTAATTATAATGACAATACGCTGGGAGATACCAGGAAGGCCTTCGTATACGCAAGCGTCATCGCCCATAAAGAAAAGGAGCCTCTGATCTACGAGAGCTACCGCGACAGTATGAAACGCTTCGCGCGGCGCAAAATAGCCGAGGGACAGATGGATGAGAATTATGCCGCTGTCTATCAGGAATTTCTTTTTGATCCGCAGACCCGTGAAGAGGCGGAGAAAGTGGCGGGAATGCTTTTTACTCACCGTCTGTACTGTGACGATCCCAAGATCCGCCAGGTGATCGTCTGCCACAGCCAGATGAAGGAGGAGGAGTGTTACCCCTGCGTACAGGGAGTGGCCTATCCGAAAATTTATACAGAAGACGCTGTGATCCTGTTCCAGGACGATAAGCAGAGAAGGTATGTTTCCACAGTGCATTACAACCTGAAAAAGCTCATGGATGACGGAAAAGTGGTTTCCCGGCTTCTGAAAATGGGCGCGGCCGATCCGGGAGTCCTTCTTCATTACTGCAGTGAAAATCCCCTTGATTCCGCGAATCTGGAGTATTATCAGAGACTTGCCGGATCACCGGTATGCACGGAAGAGTTCAGAAGGACTGTACGCAGGGAGATACTGGACTACTACGCGGCCCATATTCAGGGAGAGGATCTGGATCACTATCTGAAAAAGATGGATTACCGGGAATATGCCTTTGTGGACCGTCCGGTTCTTCTGGAAGTGCTGATTTCCAGGAGAATGTTCCGGCAGGCTATGGGGATTGTGGAAGAATTCGGGTATGAAGGGCTTTCATTGAGCAGCCTTCTGAAAATGACCAGCCGTATGATACTGAAATCCGATATGACGGAGGATGAAGAGCTTCTGGCTCTGGCTTCCGAGGTATACAGATGCGGAAAATACGACGAGGTGATCCTGCATTATCTCATGCAGTACCGGTTTGGCCCACTGGATGAAATGCTTTCCATCTGGAAAAGCGCCAGGGGCTTTGAGATGGATACCTACGATCTGGAGGAGAAGATTTTAAGTCTCCTTATGTTTGCCTCGGATTTCCGTAAGGAAGGGGAGGCGGTGCTGGAATCCTATGTGAACCAGGCGGGAAAAGAACGGATTGTGGGAGCCTATCTTACCCAGGTAGCCTATGGCATTTTTGTGAAAGAGTACGCGATGACGCCCTTTATCCGCAGCCGTCTTGAATACGCCATGGATCATAACTGGCCGGTGAACCGGGTGTGCAGGCTGGCGCTTCTGAAGGAGCTCTCCAAAGAAAAAAGTGACAAGTATATTGAAACAGAGCGAATTCTTCTGGACGAATGTGCAAAAGATAATATGGTATTCGGATTTTTCAGAAGGATCGCGCCGGAGCTTTTGAGTCCGTATCAGCTTGACGACAAAACCTTTGTAGAATGTCACGCGAATCCGGACGCGAGAGTGACGCTTTTTTACAGTATGGATACAGGCCTGGGCCAGGGAGGAGAGTATAAAAGCACTCCGGTAAAAGAGGTCTATCAGGGGATTTTCACAAAAACCTTTACGCTGTTTTACGGAGAGTCCATGCATTATTATTTCCAGATTGACTATCGCGGAACCTCCAGAAAAACGCCCGAGCGTGTGATCACCATGAAAAAAGTAGAAGGTGCTTCCGGAAGCAAGTATCAGCTTTTGAACCAGCTTTTGTCCGCCAGAAAGCTGGACAAGCGCCAGGAGGTGACGGAAGGGCTGAAGCATTACCTCCGCCAGGAGCAGTATGTGAAGGAAATGTTTATCATAGAAAAGGAACATGAGAAATGAATGAAACACGGGATTTGATTATCGGAATTGATTTCGGAAAAAAATATTCGCAGATCTGCTATTATGACCGTAAGGCGGAGGAACCCCGTTCCGTTCCTGTGAAGGTGGGAAGCAGTCTTTACGAGACGCCTACCTGTCTCTGTAAACGGGCGGATCAGGACGCCTACAGCGTAGGTCTGGAAGCGGAGTATTTTGCCAGGGAAAAGGGAGGCTTTCTTCTGGATGACCTTTACGGGATCGCCGCAGGCAGGGAGCCCGTGCAGGTGGCCGGCGAGACGCTTATGCCCTGGGAGATCCTTGCGCGCTTCTTCCGCGGACTGCTGAAGTTCCTCGGCGTCATGGATGTGGTTCATAATACAAAATCCATGATCATTACAATGGAGACGCTGGACGCCGTTCAGGTGGAGAATCTCAGAAAAGCCTGCGAAATGCTTGGATTTCCGGAGGATGTATACAGTTTTCTGGATTATGAGGAAAGCTTCTATTATTATGTGCTGACTCAGAAGGTAGAGACCTGGAACCGCAGCGTCGGATGGTACAGCTTCGAGGGAAATCATGTGATTTTCCGTAAGCTGGTGATGAATTCAGGCACGAAACCGGTTCTGGTGCGTCTGGAAGAGCCCGTGAAGGCGGAACTCAGAGAGACTCCGGAGGAGCGGGATGAGGATTTCTTCAAGTTTATAAAAGAAACCCTGGGGACGGATCTTTATTCCAGTATTCAGATGAACGGAGAGGGATTTGACCAGGAATGGGCGGTGAAATCCGTAAAGCTGCTCTGTTATCAGAAAAGAAAAGTATTTTTCGGAAGCAATCTTTTTGCGGCAGGCGCCTGCGCGGCCGGGGCGGAGCGGCTGATCAACAGGAGACTGAAGGGTTATCATTACCTTAGCAGATCCCTTGTGCTGACAGATGTGGGTATGGATATGCGGGTAATGGGAGCGCCCGCCTATCATCCGCTGATCGAGGCGGGAAGCAACTGGTATGACTGCAAGGCATCCTGCGAGCTGATCCTTGACAATGTGGAAGAGCTTGTCTTTATTATAAGTAAAATGGGAAGCACAGAGAAAAAGCGCGTTGCCATGGCCCTGCCGGGACTGCCGAAGAGGCCTAACAAAACGACCCGGCTTTTCCTGGAGCTTCAGTATATTTCTCAGAAGGAATGTCAGATCACGGTGAAGGATCTGGGCTTTGGAGACCTGTTCCCAAGCAGCGGAAAAATATGGAAAGAGACGGCCCAGTGGTAAAGGAGGAGGCAGTGTGAGCGGCTATATATTATGTCAGACCCAAAAGGCGGAAATACCGTATTATATCGAAAATATCAGCGCAAATATCTATTCGCTGGAAGAGCTTTGCTATTATCTTTACCATAATCTCTATCTGGTGGATCATACCGTTATGAATGAAGGCCTGTGTGCCTGGCTTCAGGAGGAGCTGAAGCTTCCCAAGCTGGCGGCGAAGCTGAGAGCGAAGATCGGGAAATTTGTCAGTACGGAGGAGTTTCTTTATCCGGTTTTCAAGGAAATCAATTATCTCACTTATGAGGAACTGAAAGCATTAAATAACAGGCTTCAGAAGCTGGACGCGGAGAGTCCGGCGGTGAGGGAAAAGCAGAAGGGCGATACTCTTGTGGAAAACGGGATGTATGTTCATGCAATCCGGGTATATCAGAAGCTTCTGGAGCGGGATGATCTTCAGAATGAGAGGGAAGGCTTCCGGGAGAGTATCTGCCATAATCTCGGGTGCGCGTATACTTATCTGTTCCAGATGGAGAAAGCTCTGGAGTATTTTCAGATGGCTTATGAGGAAAATCACAGCAGGGCGGCGCTGAAGTGCTTTCTGCTCGCTTATCACAGCATAAGGACGCCTATCGAATATGAGAGCAGGGCGGCGGAGATGAACGCGGATAAGGAAATACTCGAGGAGATCAAAAAGGATCTCGCCCATTTTTCAAGGAAACCGGCGACCCATGTCCACAACAGAAATATAGATCACATGCTGGAAAAATTTACGAGAGAGTATCACAGGAGCACAGGATCCTGAGGGCAGGTATGTGTAATTTTCACATAAAACAGTAGACGAAACCGGATTAATCTGGTAAACTAGAACTATATTGGGGCATAGTAAAAGCTATGTCCAAAGAAAGGTTAGGAGGAATTTATCATGTTAGTAAACGCTTCAGAAATGCTGAAAAAAGCAAAGGCAGGCCATTATGCAGTAGGACAGTTCAATATCAACAACCTGGAATGGACAAAGGCGATTCTGCTGACTGCACAGGAAAATAATTCTCCGGTTATTCTTGGTGTTTCCGAGGGAGCCGGCAAGTATATGGCTGGTTATAAAACAGTCGTAGGCATGGTGAAGGGAATGATGGAAGAGCTGAACATCACAGTTCCGGTTGCGCTTCATCTTGATCACGGCAGCTATGACGGATGCCTGAAATGCGTAGAAGCAGGCTTTACCTCCATCATGTTCGACGGTTCTCATTATCCCATCGAGGAGAACGTTGCCAAAACTAAAGAGCTGGTTAAGATCTGCGCGGAGCACGGAATGTCTCTGGAGGCAGAGGTTGGCTCCATCGGCGGTGAGGAAGACGGCGTTGTAGGTATGGGCGAGTGCGCGGATCCTCAGGAATGCAAGATGGTAGCGGATCTTGGAATTGACTTCCTGGCTGCAGGCATCGGCAATATCCATGGAAAATATCCGGAAAACTGGCAGGGACTGAGCTTTGAGACTCTTGACGCGATTCAGCAGCTTACAGGAGATATGCCGCTTGTACTTCACGGCGGAACAGGAATCCCGGCTGACATGATCAAGAAAGCCATTGATCTCGGCGTTTCCAAGATCAACGTAAACACAGAGTGCCAGCTTTCCTTCGCAGAGGCTACGCGGAAATATATCGAGGCAGGCAAGGATCAGCAGGGCAAGGGCTTTGACCCGCGTAAACTCCTGGCACCCGGATTTGAAGCGATCAAGGCTACCGTAAAAGAAAAAATGGAACTTTTCGGTTCTGTTGGAAAAGCCTGAGAAGCGCCTCCGGTATTTGCCGGGACGGATCCGGCGGTACTGATGTTTTAAAAGAAACCAGATTTTATATTGAGACAGGCTGCCGTGTTTGCGGCAGCCTGTTGAATTAATGACCAAAAGCGTTTTCGATGTTATAAAAATGTTCCGCCGGGGCTTTCCTAAACCGCCAGATGGTTTTTTGTTTTGCTGACGGCCCTGATATAATACAGCAGCAGTTTCCACGCGGCTCTTCCGAGGATAACAAGGATTGCTCCGGTGATCAGTGAAAAAATGAATTCAACGGCGGGGGAGAAGGAAAGGGCCCCAAACTGAAAACTGATATAAGGGATATGATAACCCAGCATTGAGGCAATAAGCTTAAAAAGCCCCAGAGCCGGGCAGATTGCGCCGCAGAAAATGAACACAGGGGCTGTGATTACCAGGGTGGGAATGATGACGATCCCGGAAAAGCCTACTGCACTGTAGAAAGCGCAGGCAGTGAGAACTTTATTCCAGCTTATTCCCTTCTGGTTGGCGAGAAGATCCCCAAGATATGCCTTGGCCAGATTTTTTGGCTCTCCCAGTCTTTTGATAATCTGTTCATCGGAGAGCTGGTCGCGTTCCATTTCAAGAACAGAGCTTTCAATTTCTTTGATAATATCCGCTCTTTCAAGAGCCGGAAGCGGTTTCAGGTATTTATCTACAGAATTCAGATATTTCTCAAGTTCTTTGTTCATAATATTTTATTCTCCTTTCAGATCATGAATTGCAGACAGTAAATGTTCCCATTCTTCATTCATCGCGTTCAGATATGCCTCTCCCTCGGTAGTCAGCGCGTAGTATTTGCGGGGAGGAAGCCCCTCGGCGGAATCCTGCCAGACAGATTTCAGAAAATTTTCCTTCTGAAGCCTTCTCAGCAGAGGATAAACTGTGCTTTCGGTGGAGGCAATGATGGGATATTTACTTAGCTCCTGTAAAATTTCATATCCGTAGCAGGATTTCCTGTCCAGCATGAGCAGGATGCAGTATTCCAGTATGCCGCGGACAAGCTGTGATTTCCATTTGTCCAGGTTCATATGGTCACCCCTTTCTTAAATTAGGTATATCGTACTACATAGTATATATGATGTCAATAGTAAAATGCAATAAACAGTATTGTATGTTTTATGCTTCCCGATCACTGTATGGCTGAACTGATACGTTCATATTCTTGCCTTGCGGCAGAAGAACTGACTGTGTTATGATTATTGTAAAGTGTAGTGGCTTTTTTTAAACTGCAGAAAAATCTGTAAGAGAGGCAGCGGTGGTCAGCGGAGCTCAGGTGATGGAATAAAGGCTGACGAAGAAGAGACAAAATACATATACAAGGCAGGTAAAAAAGTGACAGACAATGTGATTCTTATGAACTTTACAGGCATATATAAGGAACAGCAGTTTTATCAGGGGCGGTCCCCGGTGTGGATTGATCTGGAGCAGCTTACCGGATGCAGCTGTTACTGTGATACGGAGGCGGCTGATACGATCAGAGAGCGGATAGAGGAATTTTCCGGCGCGGAGATCCATTTCCTTGATTCCGGCAACTACCATTATATGAGTCTTTTGTGGCTGGAAAAAGTGAAGGTTCCTTTCCGGCTGATCTTGTTTGATAATCATACGGATATGCAGCCGCCTGCTTTCGGTGGACTTCTGTCCTGCGGCGGCTGGGCGGCCGAGGCTCTGGAGAAGCTTCCGAATCTGAAAGAGCTGGTTTTGATCGGACCGGCTGAGTCCGATTTTGAACAGGCAGATCCGGAATTAAGAAAGCGGGTAAGATATCTGTCCAGGGAAAAACTGCGAGAGCTTCCAGGGGATGAGGTAAAAGAATTTTTCGCGGGACTTCCCCGGGAGCTGCCCTGCTATCTTTCGGTTGACAAGGACATACTCTGTCCGGAAGACGCGTCTACCGCCTGGAGCCAGGGGGATATGAGACTGGAGGAGCTCGTAGAGTATCTGCGTATTATTTTTAAAAATCAGAACATATTAGGCATGGACGTCTGTGGAGAGGGGGATCCGGATTCCCATGAAAGCAGGCTTTGCAATGACAGAGCGAATGCAAGGCTGGCGGAATGTGCTGAGAGAATATTTGGAGAGCAGAGAAAGAGAGGTCATAGATATTATGATGACAATATTTGATGATGAATATATTCTAAAGACATACATCGAAGACGAGAAGAGAGAGGCGGCAAAAGAAGCCGCGAAGGAAGCTGCAAAAGAAGCTGAAGAAAAATCGAAAAAAGAAAAATGCCGGATGGCGGTGAAATTATACAAATTGGGTGTTTCTGTGGAAAAGATCGCAGAAGCGGCGGACATTAGTGAAGAGCAGGTGAAGGAGTGGCTGAGAGAGGCCGATAAAGAAGCAGAAGGAGCAGTTTATGAAAAATGAACTTTTTACCATCGGTCCTTTTACAGTATATGGATATGGACTGATGATCGCTGTCGGGGTGATGGCTGCCTGGATCGCGGCAGAATACCGGGCAAAAAAAATGAAAATGCAGAACGAGCAGATTTTTTATCTTGTTATCTGGTGCCTTTTGGGAGGAATGGCCGGCTCGAAGCTCCTTTTCTGGATCACGGAATGGAAGGAGATTTTGGAGGATCCGGGCTTCCTTCTTAATACGCTGACCGACGGGTATGTGATATATGGGGGGATCATCGGAGGCATCCTGGCAGGGTGGCTGTACTGCCGGGTTAAAAGGCTGAGCTTTTTTGCCTATTTTGATTTATTGGCTCCTTCTGTGGCGCTGGCTCAGGGATTTGGAAGAGTGGGCTGTCTGCTTGCCGGATGCTGCTACGGCATGGAAACAGGTGGGGCTTTGGCTATTACTTTTCATGATTCCGATTTCGCGCCCAACAATGTGCCCTTAGTGCCTACGCAGATTTATTCTGCTGTGTTGGATTTTCTTCATTTCGGAATACTTTTGTTCGCTGCCCGGCGAAAAAAGGCGGATGGTCAGGTGGCAGCCTGTTATCTGATCTTTTATAGTATTGGACGTTTTATTCTGGAGTTTTTCCGGGGAGATCTGATCCGCGGGAGCGTGGGTATTCTTTCCACCTCCCAGTTTATCAGTATTTTTATATTGGCTGCCGGGCTTGTTATGCTGACAGTCTGCAGAAAGGGACGCCCGTTTCGTATCTGAAATATTTTCGTAGCAGACCGGCTCATACAGATGTTTGCCCGCAAAAACATGCAGGCATGTTTTATGTTTCCCGCTTACTGTATAGTTGAACTGATACATGTTTTCGTCCTGCCCGGCATATTTTGTAGTAAATGTTCGCCGGCGCGGAGGTTTATGGGGCAATGGCAGGAGCTGTATGTATGGGAGCCCATTCTTTCTTTGGTCGGCGGCCGAGACGACAGGCGGGAAGAAAATATGCTGAGAAAAGAGGACTTTGAGGAGATGGACCAGGAGCGGCTTTATGGCGGGCAGATAAAAGAGAAATCTGCTGGCTGCTCTTTGCCGGACAGCTCTGTGGTTATGCAGCAGGAGGAAACGGAGCCGGTTCCTGCTCAAAATGAGCAGTATCAGAATTTTATAGTCCGTTACAATCAGAATATCTATGGTGAGCTGGAATACGAATCAGATAAGACCTTCCAGATTATCAACGACCGGTTTGGAATTCTTTATGTACCAGCCGGACAGGTGACAAAGCTGGAGTTTACCAGCTACACATATTCGTCAATTCCGAAATGCTATACCTACATGGATCTGGGAGGACTTGCCGCCTCGGGAGTCACAAAGCTTCATGATCATCCTTATCTGAAGCTCAGAGGAGCAGGAACCATGATCGCGGTAATTGATTCGGGAATTGATTACCAACATCCTGCTTTCCGCAATGGAAATCAGAGCAGAATTATCAATATCTGGGATCAGAGCCTGCCGGGAGGAGAGTCGGAGACGGCGCCCTTCGGGCAGGTGTTTTCAAGAGAAGAGATCAACCGCGCTCTGGAAAGCGAGAATCCTTTGGAGCTTGTCCCTTCTGTGGATACTAACGGACACGGAACGAGGCTTGCGGCCACAGCGGCGGGAAAATATATACCTGAGGAGGGCTTTTCCGGGGCGGCCCCGGAGGCAGAGCTGGTGATCATTAAGCTGAAGCCGGCTAAGCAGTATCTCAGAGATTTTTATCTGATATCCCCGGAAGCCGAGGTGTTTCAGGAGGATGATATCATGCTGGGCATTTCCTATGCCATGAAATGCGCCCTGCGGTATCAGATGCCTCTTTCTATATGTATCGGACTCGGCAGCAGCCAGGGATCCCACAGGGGAGAAAGTCCTCTCTGCCAGTTGATCGACAGTACGGCCAATTTCAGCCAGAATGCTGTTTCCGCCGCGGCTGGGAACGAAGGACTTTCCAGACACCATTATATGGGAACGATCGACGAGGCGGAGTCCTCAGATGTGATAGAGCTCAGGGTGGGTGGCCCTGAAACGGATCAGGGATTTTCCATGGAATTCTGGGGAGATTCGCCGAATTTTTACAGCGTCTCCATCCTTTCTCCTACAGGTGAGAGACTGGCGGTGAGCACGGCGCTGAAATATGGAACGCAGGAGCTGTCCTTCGTGTTCGTAGAGACAAAGATACAGGTGAATTATATACCTATTGAGCGGAATTCGGGAAACACCCTTATTTTTTTCCGTTTTCTGCACCCTGCCGCCGGAATCTGGAAGCTGGAGGTGGAGGGCAGAAGAAACGGAGCCTCCCGCTTTCACCTGTGGCTGCCGGTGCAGGGAATGATATCGCCGGAGACCTATTTCCTGGAGCCTTCCCCGGAATATACGATAACCTCGCCGGGAGACGCGGAGGACGGTATGACGGCTACGGCTTATCAGCAGAGAGACGGCAGTCTGTATACAAGGGCCAGCAGAGGGTACACCACGGATCATTTGGTCAAACCTGATTTTGCCGCGCCCGGAGTAGATGTAAAAACTGCTTCGGCAGGTATTGCCGGAGGTTTTGGAGAGGCTTCCGGTACCAGTCTGGCCGCGGCGCAGACGGCAGGCATTGCGGCGCTGATGTTCGAGTGGGCGATCATCCGGGGGAATGAGCCGTATTTTTCGGGCAACAGTGTAAAAAATTATCTTAGGCGGGGCGCTGTCCGGGAAGAGGATATGCAATATCCCAATCAGGAGTGGGGATATGGAAAAGTAGATCTTTACCATACCTTTGAATTGCTGACATAAAGATTGTTTTTTGGCAAAACAGCACAAAAATTGCAATGTAATTTTGGTTGTTATGCGGACAAAAATTTTTAGCAAACCTAATTGTTTTTATATCTTTGATTTGGTATACTGAATAGAAAGAACCTGTTCAAACAAAATTTTTCTGGATAATCAGGGGTGATTTTCAGCAAAAAACAGAGGAAAAGGGAGGGTATTATGAAGAAAGGCAGTATTTTTGAGCTTGAAGGGATTCCACGTTTAAGGGAAGCCTGTCCATTAGCGCTTCAGCATGTAGTCGCTATGATCGTGGGCTGCGTGACGCCTGCGATCATCGTGGCGGGAGCAGTGGGCGGCGGCGGATTAAATGCAGAGGACCGTGTGATCCTGATTCAGGCTTCTCTTGTTTTGTCGGCATTGTCCACGCTGATTCAGTTGTTTCCAATTGGGAAGAAGGCGGGTTTTGCCATTGGATCGGGTCTTCCTATGATTATGGGCGTCAGCTTTGCCTATGTGCCCAGTATGCAGGCTATTGCGGAGGGATACGGAGTTGCGACAATTTTCGGGGCGCAGATCGTAGGCGGCCTTGTGGCTCTGGTGATGGGGCTTCTTGTGCGGCAGATACGGGTGTTTTTCCCGCCTCTGATCACCGGAACCGTAGTATTTACCATCGGGCTCTCCCTGTATCCCACCGCCATAAATTACATGGCCGGCGGAACCGGAAGCGAGGATTACGGCTCCTGGCAGAACTGGCTGGTGGCGTTTTTTACCCTCGCGGTGGTAACGGCGCTGAATCATTTCGGCAAGGGGATTTTTAAGCTGGCCTCCATCCTGATCGGAATTATTGCGGGTTATATTGTATCGATACCCTTTGGCATGGTAAACCTGTCCAGCGTGGGTGAAGCCGGTGTTTTTCAGCTTCCGCAGTTTATGCATTTCGGTGTGGAATTTGAGATTTCCTCCTGCGTCGCCATCGGAATCCTGTTTGCCATCAATTCAGTCCAGGCAATCGGAGACTATTCGGCTACAACTATCGGCGCCATGAACCGTACCCCCAAGGATGGGGAGCTTCAGAATGGTATCGTGGCATATGGTATCACGAATATCATCAGCGCGCTTTTCGGCTGTCTCCCCACTGCTACATACAGCCAGAACGTAGGTATTGTGACGACCACAAAGGTTATCAACCGTTGCGTCCTTGGGCTGGCGGCGCTTATACTGGCAGTGGCGGGCTTTGTACCGAAATTCTCAGCGCTGCTGACAACGATTCCTCAGTGTGTTCTGGGAGGAGCTACCGTTTCTGTATTTGCCTCTATTGCAATGACAGGTATGAAGCTGGTGGCGTCCGCTGAGATGGATTACCGCAACTCTTCCATCGTAGGTCTGGCGGCGGCGCTTGGTATGGGTGTTTCTCAGGCAACGGCGGCTCTTGCCACGTTCCCGGACTGGGTTACCACAATATTCGGCAAATCGCCGGTAGTATTGGCGACTATCATCGCCGTTCTTCTGAATATCATTCTTCCAAAGAGCAGAGAAGAAAAAAAGGAGGAAGAAGAACGGGACAGGGAAATAGAGGCGGAGCTGGAGAACACGCATAAAAAAATGTGATTTCAGGCAGAAGCCGGGGCGCAAGGCGTTATGTTGGCCGCAGATGATGCGGAGGGCAGTGGGATTTATGTTCAGCCGGTTGTTCGTGTCCATGCAGGATGCAGAGGGACGAGACTGTGTTTCGTACTGAAAAAAGACATTCCGGAGCCGGGGCGGCAGAGGGCCGGGAGGAAACTCCGGAAGTCGTTATGGATGTCGTTATATTGCAGGCAAAAAACAACGCTGACGTATTGGAATGAGATTTCCGGTACGTCAGCGTGTTTTTATTATAGGAAAGTTATTTGCGGTAAACAAATACGGGCAGTCCGTCCTCGCCGAGGGGGACATGAACCTGTCCCTGAATAAGCGGCAGGGCATATTTGATAAATTCCTCTGATATATCAGAGCCGTTCCCGGTGATCCATTCAGCGGGAATGGTTTTTTCTTCATTGCAGATCACATTTACGTCTTCCAGGCCGCAGTCGATCCGGCAGGAGCCGTCCTCTCCGGTGCTGCGGATAAAGGACACCATTTTACCTGTTTCGCCTTTCAGCGCTGCCTGAACGCCGAAAGCTCCGGCGGATACAGCCTCCTGCTGGTCGGCGGAAGAAATAAGAGAAGCGCTGCAGCGCTGGCTGACATTCAGTTCCACAGAACGTGCTTTAACACCCAAACGGCTGCGAACAAGATTTTCCAGATATTTGCCGCACCCGGCCAGCATTTTGTGACCAAAGGTATCGGTTCCCACTGTGGAATCATACTCGCAGATAAAGGTACCTGCCGCGTCGTGGATACCCTCCGAGACGCAGACCACTACACAGCAGTCTTTTTCCAGGGCGTTTTCAATATCCTTCAGGAAATTTTCCGTGTCAAAATCGCTTTCAGGAAGATAAATATATTTTGGATTATCTCCTTTATACTTTCTGGCGAGAGCTCCGGCCGCGGTGAGCCATCCTGCATGACGTCCCATAATCTCTACGATCGTAACGGATTTCTTTTCATATACAGAAGCGTCAAGGACAATTTCCCGCACTGTGGAGGCCACATATTTGGCCGCGCTTCCGTATCCGGGAGTGTGATCGGTATGTACCAGGTCGTTATCGATGGTTTTTGGCTCCCCGATAATGCGGATCGGGCTTCCGGTCTGCGCGGCGTAGCGGGAAAGCTTGCTTACCGTGTCCATAGAATCGTTGCCGCCGATATAGAAAAACCAGCCGATATCCAGCTTTTCAAATTTTGAAAAAAGCAGGGGATAAACAGAATCCTCCAGGGATTCCGGCAGCTTGTAGCGGCAGGACCCCAGATAAGCGCCGGGAGTGTGTTTGAGATATTCCAGCTTTTCTCCGGGAAGAGCCTCGCGGAAATTCAGGATCCGGTCCTCGAGAAAGCCTTCAATTCCATTTACCATGCCGAAAACCTCGCCGATCTCTTCAGCGTGGGCCAGACTCTCCGAGACAACTCCGTAGAGACTGCTGTTAATCACTGCGGTCGGTCCACCGGACTGACCGACGATCACATTTTTTTTTGCCATTTACGCACCTCCGTTTGGGATATTTGATACTAATAGTAACCGTTCAGCCCGCGCCATTCGTAAAACCGCACTGCGTGCTTACTGTGGCTGACGCCACTGTTACTACTAATATCTTATCATGGGGAGAGAGAGTTGACAAATGGATATTAAGCAAAACTGTTCTTCTTCCAAAAATGAATTTTTAAATTCCACCATCCTTAGGGGTAGTGGCGTTTACTTCTGCACAGTTGATATTTACTCTTTCATATATCCATGGTATTGTTATCTCTCCTTCTGACAGCAGTAGAAGGAGGCACACGATGAGTAAATATATTCCTGGTAACTAGAAACATCTTACCCTTGAAAACCGTATCTATATCGAAAACGAACTGAATAAGGGCACTTCCTTTAAGGATATCGTCAGGTTCCTGTGCAAGGATCCTACCACAATCTCTAAAGAAGTCAGGGCTCACCGTTTCTCAGATTGGTACCACAAAGGGACTTTCTATAATGCCAAGAACTTCTGTATTCACCGCTATCACTGTAAGAAGACTAATGCCTGTGGAAAGATTATCCTGTGCGGAATCAAATGCGCGTCCTGTCCTACCTGTAACCAAACCTGCAGAGACTACGAAAAAGAGCGCTGCGTAAGGCTTGACCGGTCTACTTATGTCTGCAACGGCTGTACAAAAAAATCAATCACTGCACGATTGTCCACAAGTATAACTATAATGCCCGATCTGCTAACAGAAAATATCGCGAAAAGCTTTGGGGGTCCAGAGTCGGGATCAACACGACAAAACAAGAGCTTCGCAAAAGGATCAGATCATTTCCCCGCTGATCGAACAGGGACAGTCTCCCTATCATATCCTGACAAACCACCTGGAGCTGGATATGTCCGTCCGTACCCTATATTCGTATCTTGACCAAGGACTCTTTACGGCAAGGAACATAGATCTGAAGCGGAAAGTCCATTTCAAACCAAGAAAGTGCCATAAAACACAGATCTCGGACAGAGCAGTCTTTACCAACCGATTATATCGTGACTCCTGTTCCCTTGCCCTTACAGGCTATGTCCAAATGGATACTGTCCATTCTTCCAGGAAATCAAAAAAGACCTTGCTGACCATGTTTTTCACCAAAGAAAAACTCTTCCTTGCTTTTCTGATGAACCGCTGCACGAAAGGCGCTGTCCGTCTTGCTTTTTGACCGTTTGGAAAAGCGTATGGGGACCTATGAATTCGCTTCTGTGTTTGAATACATCCTGACTGACCGAGGCTCTGAATTTGGTGATCCGGATACCTTGAAAACCGGCGTGAACGGAATACAGCGTTCCAGCATTTATTATTGTGACCCGATGCAGAGTGGGCAAAAGGGCGGGCTGGAACAGGCGCATACGATGCTCTGGATGATTCTGCCGAAGGGAAACCTGTTTTGAGTTCCTTACACAATGGGATGTGAACCTGATCGTGACCTATATCAATTCCGCACCGAGGGAAAGCCTGGATGGAAGGACACCATACTGCATCGCATTGGAAACACTTGGAGAAGAGATCCTAAACGCATTTCAGCTTAGACCGATTGCCCCGGATGAGGTGAATCCGACACCTAAGCTGATCCGCTTTAATCACTAATCAACTGATCGAAATCTGCTGTCAGACTGGAAGTAAACGTTTCACATTTTTAGATGTGACTGGTGGAATTCAGTCTTACACACTGTTTTTCAGCGGTTTGTTTCCCATACCCAGAAATTAGGTGTTTTTCGATGAGTTTAGTTAATTATAGCAAAAAACAGGAGATTTCGCTTAAAAATTTCCCTGTAAAATCTGCAAAAATAAAGTATGGTGGAATTTACTTCTGCACTGGAATTTAAAATTTCAATTTAGCAAAAACTGTTCTTAAGAACAGCTCTGTACCGACAGAGCAGAGTATATATGGCAGAAAATGACATATTTGTATGAAATCGGTAGATTTTTCGTCATTTTTGTATGTTTACACTTTGAAAATACCGTGATAGAATATCCTTGATTTGGCATATCAGGTAATTTTTGAATGATACAGCATAATTTCCTATATGCTGTATTCGGTGCGTTTCAATCTGCGGCAGACAAAACGTAACCTGATCGCACAGATGCTGCGGATTGTTATAAACGGAAGCCCTGCAGCGGATATGCCGGTTGACTGTTCGCGTGCTTTTTATAGTGCGGGCAGATGTATATTATATAGTACATAAAAAATATTATGCTATTATAGCGCGAAAAGCCGGAATACAGGAGAGATGTATTTTGGCGGAAAAAATTAGATAAGTTATAAATAAAAATATGAATAAAATGTAGGAGGAAGTTTGATGCAGGAATGAGTATAAGTACTTTATGCTAATGGTTAGTCCGGATTTTTAGTGGGTAAGGAATGATGGATGATGCCAGTTTTCAATATAAAAACAGGCTAGTTTAGTTGGTATCTTATAGAAATTGTTGTGAGAGAGTTATTCATTATAAAGCGGAAGAGGTGTAGTATGTGGATTTTATGGGGAGCAGTCGGGCTTTTGGTTGTAGTGGCCTTGGTTATGGTGATTTCTCTGGCGATAGGAAAAGGACGGAGCAGAGATTGGGAGAGAGAGGACGCAGAGCAGATGGAGGCGTTGGGGAAGATGAGGAAAGACAAGGAAAGCCAATTTTGAAGAGCATATTTGATATATCAAAATTATGGATAGTGTGTCTGCCGGAAACAATTTTGTGATTTTTTGCGGTACAAAAATCGGATTGAACGTGATTGAAATAATAAAGGTAGTGTAAATTGATTTGTGTCTTTGGTAGAAAATGGCTCCTTTTTGATAAGAATTCAGATATATCAATTCTTATCGAAAAGGAGTATTTCTATGGCAGTAGCAAAGGAACAAATCCGACAGATCATCTCAGAAAACAACATTAGCAGCGTTGCAAATGTCTATGCACTCCTGAAAGACAGTTTTAAAGACATTCTTTTGGAACTCATGGAAGCCGAATTGGGTGCACCCTCGGTTATGAAAAAAATCAAAAAGGAGATCTGCAGACCAACAACAAGAGAAACGGTCATTCTTCCAAAACCTTGAAAAGTCAGTATAGAGAATTCCAGGTGGATATCCCCAGAGACAGGAACGGAGAATTCGAACCGAAGCTCATTCCAAAGTATCAGCGGGATATATCCGGTATTGAAGAAACGGCCATTTCTCTTTATGCCCGTGGAATAAGCACAAGGGATATCCATGATCAGCTCCAGGATCTTTATGGGATCGAACTGCCTGCATAGATGGTCAGCAATATCACAGATAAGATCCTGCCCGAAGTTAAGGAATGACAGCCCCGGCCTCTGAATCTTGTTTATCCATTTGTTTTTATGGCCTGTATCCATTATAAAGTGCGTGAAGATGGCAGGATCTTAAGCCGTGCTGCCTATGTGTCCTGGGGGTTACGGTGGAGGGCTACAAGGATATCCTTTGTGAGTGAAACGTGCCCCATCTCCAATCTCAGCCATAAGTTGAGGACTGAGAGACGGGCCTGCGCCTTTTATCGCCATGACAACTGGATATTCCGGCAGTCTGGAAGCTGTTTCATTCATTAGAGAACGAAGTTGTTCAACGGTCTGTGATGCCGTGTTTAACTGTTCTATGGCCTGTTTGATGATGCGTTTGGTAAAGCTGTCCTTTGGAAGCACGGGAATAAGCTCCTTTGCTTTTCCGTAGATTTCATCGGCCTTAGATTTGCTGAAGTTGTACTTCTTGCGACCACACCACTTCTGATAGTGGTCTGTAAAGGCGTTAAGGGACATGTTATGGACACAATCCACATGCTAGCAGGTATTAAGGAAATCTCCTCATTTCTGGCTGCCGTCCTCGCGGGCAGGACTGTCAAAATAGATATTAGCCCTGGGATAGATCTGGTCAATGAGACCGATCAGATTGTTTTTCATGGCAGTTTTATGTCTCATGTAGAAATCAAATTGGCGGTTCATAGTTTTTTGTTGCGAACGTAATTCATCCATAAGATTATATTGTTTGAGTTTATCCCAACTGTCAAGAGTATACCGAGCGATTTTTATAGAATCCGCCTTATCGGTCTTTACTTTGCGCAGAGGATTGTCCTGTCCCTGGAAGTTACGGATGATCTGGGGATTCACAGCGTTTACGAAAAAGCCCGCATGGGAGAGCTGACGGGCAACAGGTTCATAGTAGCGGCCGGTACATTCCATAACAATGCGTGTTTCGCTATCAAATTTCCTGATCTGGTTTATCAGAGATTGAAAATCTGAGGAAAGATGAGGAACATTAAAAGGTTTTAAAACAGCCTTTCCACCGGGACGGAGGATGGTCACTGTGCTTTTTCGTTTGGAAACATCGATACTCACAGCGTTCATGTTCATAAAAATATCACCCCTTCATTTGTATTGCAATTGGTTGGTGCCAGTTTTACTCATTGCCCATTCAATTTACTGTAGTGTGACACGAACGCGCCTTAAAAGCGGCTCAACTTGCATAAAACGACCGCTGCGAATGAGGAGCTGGTTAGCATACTGTTGTACGGGCGTGAAGCCCAAGGTGGTTTCCGCTATACCGATTGCTCTTATCATTCTAACAGCTTAAGCAACAAGATGGGTAATTCCTTACTGGCTGTAAGGGAGATTAACCATAAATATATTGTAGTAGGTGGTGATAGAATGGAATAGAAAAATCAATGAAATATCCACAAGAATGAAAGGATGAGTGAACCATACTCATGGAATGTTTCGAATTTCTTGGATAAGTTTGATGATTGATAGAAATTACTGATAATAACTGAATAGAGAGATGAACAATAATTAGGATATCTTTCGCATGATAACGCATGAATAAATATATTATGAATATCCGGTTTTTTTGATATAATGAAAGAAAAGTGGAGGAAAGCTATGAAATATTTGATCATTATCGACGTACAGAACGACTTTGTTACGGGATCTCTGGGTACAAAGGAAGCGCAGCAGATGCTTCCGGGACTGCTGAAAAAAGCCCGGGAGTTTCCGGGGAAGATTCTGATGACGAAGGATACCCATGAAGAAAATTATCTGGATACACAGGAAGGAAAGCTGCTGCCGGTTCTTCACTGTATGAAAAATACGGAAGGATGGGAGTTTCCTGCGGAGATGGAAAAAATCAGACTGGAAAAGGCGGCGGAGGTTTATGAAAAGCCCTGCTTCGGAAGTCTTCGCCTCGTGGAGGAGATCAGGCGTCTGTATGAAAAGGGAGAAATAGAATCGGCGGAGCTTGTGGGGATCTGTACGGATATCTGTGTGGCATCCAATGCTCTCATGCTCAAATCATCGCTGCCGGAGCTTCCCATTTACGTAGACGCAGCCTGCTGTGCGGGCGTCGATCCCCGGAAACATGAGGCGGCGTTAGAAGTGATGGAAAGCTGCCAGATAATCGTGAGAAGATAGGCGAGACAGATTCGAATGGAAATTATATTGGAAAAAGTCAAAGAATCCAGGAAGGAAATGTTATTCAGGCTTCTGCAGTATTCGCTGTTTGAAGAAAGTCTGAGCGATCAAAACGATATGGATGAAGAGGCAGTATATGCATATCCCTGGTTTGACGCGTATTTTAAGGAAAAAGAAAGGGCGGCTTTTTTCATAAAGGAGGCCGGAACAGACAGGCTGCTTGGATTTGTTATGATCAACAATTATGTGCGGAAAAGCCGTTCCGGCCGCAGCATAGCAGAGTTTATGGTGCTGCCCAAGTTCCGGCGCAAAAAAATCGGAAAGACGGCAGCCTTTATGTGCTTTAATATGTATAGAGGGAGCTGGGACGTATCTCCGGCCTGCGGAAGCAGGCCGGCATATCTGTTCTGGAAAAGTGTAATCGACGAGTACACGGGAGAAAACAGCCGGTATGAGGACGGTATTTTTCTTTTTTCAAATGTGAATATGGAGAAACCGGCGCCATAATATCAACGGATATAGGTGATATTTTTTGTAAGCTTTCTTTTGTTTTCTGTGAGACTTTCCGCGGGGTAGCCGATCAACACGCCTGCAAGGGGGATATATCCCTGCGGAAGCTCTATCTTTTTTGTCAGGGAAGGATCTGAGAAGGCAATCGTAGGCCCCATGACAAAGCAGGTTCCGAGACCCAGGTCGGATGCCTGGATTATCATATTTTCGGCGGCGCAGGAGATATTCGCCATATTGAAGCCTTTGCTGTCGTTTCCGCCTGGTGCGGACAGAAGGATCATGACAGGCGCGCCGTACAGAGGGTTATAGCCTTTTGACGCCGCGCGTTTTTCCAGAAATTCATCGCCGGAGTTTTTCATCATCTCCAAGGTAACCTGCCCGATTTCCTGCAGCAATCCGGGATTTTCGATCACGGTAATATGAAATTGTCCAAAAACGGGCGCCAGACTGCCTGCTCTTATAATCGCTTCGGTTTTCTCTTTTTCAACTGGTGTCTGCGTATATGCGCGGACACTCTTTCTGATCTCAATGGCATGTAATAGGTTCATAAGCCACACTCCTTTACTTTTTTTATATCTGCATTTATAATTATAGGCGGCGGTAAAAAGATAACAAGTACGCAATATTTATTTACCTGCTAAGAAAAAGTTAAGTAAAGGAGCTCTGGTATGTCAGATTGTCCTGTGAAGTATGCACTGGATTTATTGAGTGGAAAATGGAAGCTGCGTATTCTGTGGGAATTAAACCAGGAGGAAACAATACGCTTCAACGAGCTTCAGCGGCGGCTGAACGGGATTTCCAGCGTTATGCTCTCAAAATCTCTGGAAGAACTGGAACTGTACAAAATTGTAAACCGGCGTCAGTATAATGAAATACCTCCCAGGGTGGAATATTCCCTTACTTCCCTGGGAAAGGCGATCCATCCGGCTTTGAAGGCTCTGGGGGACTGGGGAAGCCGGGCATATGAGCTTAATCATGTTTCTGATGCATCGGAGAAACCAGAGCAGATATCGTGATTTGAGTATCTGAGAGAAAAACTCCCGGACACATCAGGTATAAATTGCCTTTCGTGGGAAATGTTAAATGTATAACACCACAGGAGGCAAATAATGGAATCAATATGGAGCAAAACATATACCAGGAAGCAAAGGCCGGCCCTGGAAGAAGATATTGAAGCGGACGCGGCTGTGATAGGCGGGGGAATGGCGGGAATTTTGACCGCCTGGTATCTTGAGCGGGCAGGAGTCCGCACGGTCGTCTTGGAGGCGGAACAGATTGGAGGCGGACAGACCGGGAATACCACCGCTAAGATCACATCTCAGCATGGGATGTTTTGTCACACCTTTATTGAAAAAAAGGGCGAGGAGACTGCGAGGAAATATGTGCAGGCGAATCAGAGAGCGGTTCAGGAATACAAGAAATTAATCCGCGAAGAGCATATCTGCTGTGATCTGACAGAATGTGACGCCTTTGTATATTCCAAAGACGGAGAAAAATTAAAAAGAGAGACCGAGGCTGCCCGGAGACTGGGCGTCTGTGCCGATTTTGTAAGACAGATAGAAATTCCTGCAGCCTGCGCCGGGGCAGTGCGTTTTCCGGCTCAGGCAGAGTTTCACCCTCTGAAATTTATTTCGGCCCTGGCGCGGCGGCTGAGGGTATATGAGGACTCACGGGTGACGGAGGTGGCCGATCATCAGGTCAAAACGGCCTGCGGAAGTGTGAAAGCCGGAAAGATCGTTTTTGCGTCGCATTTTCCCTTTATCAATTTTCCGGGAATGTATTTTGCCAGGATGCATCAGGTGCGTTCTTACGTCCTGGCTCTGGAGGACGCCGGGGACTTAAAGGGCATGTATATAGGAGACGGGAAGGAGACCTTATCCTTCCGGCAGTATGGTCAATATATTCTTCTGGGCGGACAGAGCCACCGGACAGGAGAGAATAAAGGCGGCAGACGCTATGAAAAACTAAAGAGCGCCGCGAAAGAGCTGTATCCCAAAAGCAGTGTGGCCGCGTACTGGTCGGCCCAGGATTGTATCACGGCGGACAGTGTACCGTTTATCGGATGTTACTCTCCGGATCGTCCCAACTGGTTTGTTGCCTCGGGATTCAGAAAATGGGGAATGACCTCCTCCATGGCGGCCGCGATGATCCTCCGGGATATGATCTGCGGGATTGAAAATGAGTATGCGGAGGTATTCGCCCCCGGCAGATTTTCCGCGGAGGAGCTACCGCAGCTTATGAAGGACGGCAAAGAAGCGGTAAAAGGTACGGTGAAACGGCTGTTTCATATTCCCTCAGAGACCGCGGAAACTCTTGAGCGGGGAAGCGGCGCGGTTGTGGAGACGCCTGAGGGAAAAGCAGGCGTGTTCAAAACAGAAGAAAATGTAATCCGTCAGGTGGATATTGTCTGTCCGCATCTGAGGTGCGAGCTGACTTGGAACCCGGATGAGCGTTCCTGGGACTGTCCCTGCCATGGGTCGCGGTTTGATTCGGAGGGAAGGCTTCTGGACGGCCCGGCGCAGGAGGGAATCCATTATGAGTAAATACTTCTACGGCTGGTATTACCGGTGTCAGGGGACGGAGGGAACTGTGGCGGTAATCCCTTCGGTATCTTTATCAGAGGAGAAAGCTTCCTGCTCTGTTCAGATCATTACGCAGAAGGAAAGTCTGTATCAGGAATTTCCTATATCGCAGTTTCGGATCAACCGCAAAAAGGGTGTGATGCAGATTGGAAAAAGTCTCTTTTCCCGGGGAGGAATACGGCTGGATTTTGTGACGGATCCGCCGATAGAAAAACAAAACAGCGGACAACTTCATGAGGAAAATGCAGGAGAAAAGATCCGGGTCAGAGGGTGTCTCCGCTTCGGTCCGTTTTCAAAGCCCAGGTATGATATTATGGGCCCCTTTGCCCTCCTTTCTGCTATGGAATGCCGTCATGCCGTCTACAGTATGAGGCATACCGTGAATGGAGAACTGAAGCTAAACGGTAATAGAATACGATTCTGCAATGGGGCCGGATATATGGAGGGAGACAGCGGCGTTTCCTTCCCTGACAGATATATCTGGACACAGCATTTTCTGCCGGAAGGGTCGGTGATGCTCGCGGCCGCCTCCGTACCTCTTGCGGGAATACGCTTTACGGGAACGGTGGCGTTTCTCCTGATCAATGGCAGGGAGTATCGTTTTGCCACATATCTGGGAGCAAGGGTGAAAAGGATGAACAGCCGGGAACTTCTGATCACCCAGGGACCATACCGTCTGCGCGTCCGTTTTTCGGGAATGGAGGGGAATATGCTGAAAGCCCCGGACGGCGGAAGGATGATACGGCAGGTGCGGGAGGATGTTTCCTGCGGTGTAGAGTATACGCTGCTGAGGGGAAACAGGGTTTTGTTCCGCGCGAAAACAGGGCGGGCGGCGGCGGAATATGACCTGAGGAAGGGCTGAAACCTTTCGCCTTTGCCGAAAATGGGTATATTTTATCAGCAGTTACAGGGAGGAAGTCTTTTTGAAAAAATATATTGGTCTGGAAGAAATGAGCAATGTAAATTGCTCCAGTGTGCTGAATGTGATCCGCAACTGCGGGTCTGTCTCCAGGAGACAGATTTCGGATATTACAGGACTTAGCTGGGGTGGGATGACGAAGATCGTCAATAAGTTATTTAGTCATGGGTATATTGTCGAGGAAAAAGATACGAGCGCTTCCGGTGTTGGAAGAACGCCCGCTCTGATCCGGATCAATGATAAGAAAAACGTTGTGATCGGGCTCGATCTTAACAGGGAAGGATTCGCGGCCCATGTGATGAATCTCTGCGGCGAGGTGCTGGAAAGATTTTCTGAGGAGGTTTCCTTTCAGGGAAAAGAAGAGCTGCTTCAGGTTATTCTGCGGTTTACAGGAAGGATCGTGCCTGGGTATAAAGAAAAAAATATTTTGTCTATCGCGGTGGCCATGCAGGGGGCGGTGGATGCGGAAAAGGGGATTTCCGTAAAGTTTCCTCACTGCCCGGACTGGGAAAACGTGCCTGTCAGGGAAATTCTGCAGCAGGAATTTGGAATTCCCGTATTCGTGGAGCATGACCCGGACTGTATGCTGCACGCCATGCTGAAAAATGAAGAATGTGAAAATATGCTGTTGTTCCGCCTGGACCGCAGTATCGGAATGGCGGCGTCGGTAAACGGGGAAATTATCAGGGGAAACGGCCTGCTGGAGGTGGCGCACTGCATTGCCGTGCCGGGAGGAAAGCCCTGCAGATGCGGAAAAAAAGGCTGTATAGAGGCTTACCTTGCTCCCAGTCTTGAATCGGGAAGACTGAATGAAGAAGCGCTGCAGGAGCTGCTGGATCCCCTGGCGGTGTTTATGTATAACATGATGCGGGTGTTTCATTCAGAAACGATAATTCTGACAGGGAAATTGATGAAATACCGAACCGCCTTCGAGAAAGAATTGCTGAACCGCTTTTATCAGTATTGCGAGAAAAGTGAGGCAAGGGTGAAGCTTGTGGAGGAGACGGAGCTTGCCGTGGAAGGCGCGGCTTTGACCGCCGTGGAGGGAGCCGTCGACCTGATACAGATTTCTTAAAAATGAGTTGAGGCTGCTTTTCAGAGAGGATACAAAAAAATAACGTCTGCAGAAAGGAAGGGACTATTCCGCAAAGCTTCGGGAAGCTGTAAATTCCTGGGCTTTCGGAGATAGTCTCTTTCTCATATTAGGCGCGCAAAGTGTGCTTGCATACTTTGTTCGTTATCACTTATTTTTCAGAGGACAGGATGTACCGTTCTCCCGGAGCGAACATGTGAAAACACTGGGAGGGATTGATTGAGAAGAGCGTATCCACAAAGGCCGCCGGATTGACGCCGTTTACGTCATAGAGGTCGTAGTGCAGGGGGATCAGCATTCCTGCGTTTGTTTCCCTGGCCAGAAGAACGGCCTCCTCCGCGGTCATGTTGCCGATAATATCTTCTCTGAGCTTATAATAGCCCCGCCCGTTCACAGGAAGCATCAGAACGTCTGTATCCATCAGTCTCTCGGCAAGTCCGTCGTAAATGCAGCAGTCGCCTGCGTGATACAGGGTAAGACCGTCAAAGAGCAGCTTGTAGCCAAGCTCTCTGTAACAGCCGTTTTCATCGGGATGTAGCTCCTCATGAGCCGCGGGAACAGGAAGGATCTTACATTCATCCAGAGTGATTTCCGTATCTGCCCGGGCGCCGATGATCCTTTCCGCTGGAATACCATAAGAGAGAAGCGCCGCCGTGGCCGGAAGAGGTACAATAAACACAGCTTCGGGGCTGGCCTGGGCAAGGGCGCGCAGGGTATCAGGATCGCAGTGATCAAAATGCTCGTGTGTACAGAAAATATAGTTTACAAAATCCAGCTCCTCCGCCTGGATGGGAGCCGGATATCTGCGGCTCCACTGAACCTTATCTGTGCGGCAGTGCCGGTCTACATAATCAGAAAGATAAGGATCGATCAGAAAATATCTGTCGTGATATTTGATCATCATTCCCTCCTGTCCGAGATAGAACAGCGCCGCCTGCTTTTCGGTAAGCTCCGTATTGAGAATAAAATTTCTTGTCATGATACCCCTCCGTTCTTAGGTACTTTTTAGTAATTTCTCTCTTGTATATTATATCACGCTATGATAAAATATGCAAGAAGAACAAACAAACGATTGATACGGACAACCGGAGACGGAGAATCAGGACTGGAAAAGCAAGGAGGTACAGGGTGAAAGCAATAGTAATAAGAGAACCGGGCAGAGTATCCCTGGAGCAGGTGGGGATACCGGAGCCTGAGCCGGGATTTGTCCTGGTGAAGGTGAAGGCGGCGGCAGTCTGCGCCACGGATCTGGAGGTGCTGGACGGAAATATCGCGGCCAATTATCCGCTGATACCGGGCCATGAGTGGAGCGGGATCGTAGTAAAAGCCGGAAGTGAAAAAGACAGCCATTGGATCGGAAAAAGAGTAGTCGGGAGCAACGACGTGGTGTGTCTGAGCTGCGAGGCCTGCAGAAGCGGCAAATGGAGATACTGTAAGGATTTTGAGGAAATCGGGTTCAAGCGGAACGGGGCCTACGCGGAATATGTGGAGGTACCCGCCTACGGGCTGTGCGAGCTTCCCGAGAGGATATCCTTTATACACGGCGCTCTCTGTGAACCGTTGGGAGTGGCGCTGGGAACTCTGGAAAAAGCGGAAGCGAAATTCGGAGATACCTGTCTGATCATGGGCGCGGGATCCATCGGCCTTTGTATGCTTGCGGCGGCCAAGGCCATGGGAATGAAAAAGATCGTGGTCTGCGCGTCTACAGAAAAGCGGCTGAAGATCGCGGAAAAAATGGGGGCCTTCGCTACTCTGGCGACCAGCAGATGCGATCTTCAGGAGGAAATGAAAAAGCTTCACCCGGAGGGCACGGAAGTTGTCATCGACGCTACCGGAATCGAAAGCTGCATCCAGCAGTGTCTGAAACTTGCGGCAAAAGGCGGAACCGTTGCGCTGGCGGGATACGGGAGAGGAAAGACCATGAGCATACGCATGGACGATATCCATATCAACAATCTCCGCGTGATAGGAGCCGGAAACAACTGGAACCAGCACAAGAAAGCCGTTTCTCTGATGGAGGACGGCATTGTGGATATTGAACATTTCGCAACGGATCTTCTGCCCCTCGAGGAGTATGAAAAAGCTCTGGAGCTGGCCCGAAAACGTCCGGCGGGATTTGTAAAGGCGGTATTTCTTCCATGAAAATGAAAAGTGTGATGGGGATTGATCTGGGAACCTCCTCTGTGAAGATCCTACAGGTTTATCAGGACGGAACTGTCAGAAAACAGAAGGCGGGATACACCGCGGTCAGCCCGGAAGGATGGGAGGCGGCGGTATGGGAGGCACTGTCCCGCTCTGAGCTGGAAACGGTAGAAGGGATAGGACTTTCCTCCCAGGTGGGGACCTATATTGTGGACGGCAAAGAAGTGATCGGATGGGATTCCGGGATTGGCGCAAGGGAGCTTGCCTGGCTGAAAGAGAGGTACTCTCCGGAGGATTTCGCGGAAGAAATTTCCATGCCCCACCCGGATATAGCGTCCTATCCGCTGCCAAGACTGAAGTATATCCAGGGGCGTTTTCCTGACGCCGCTAAAGTATGTCAGCCGAAGGATCTTCTCTGTGAGCGGCTTACCGGAAATTTTGTGACGGACCCTTACTCCTGGCGCGGTCTGACCAACATTTCCGCAGGAGAATACAGCCGCAGGTTTCTGGACGCTATTGGCTTTTCAGGGGAAAAGCTTCCCAGGGTGATAAAAGAGACCGAGGCGGCGGGCTGTACCAGAGCTATTGACCTGGGAGGGTATCGGCTGCCGGAAGGGATTCCGGTATTTACGGGACTGAACGATTATTTTTCGGCGCTTCTGGGAATGGGAGTGCGGCATACCGGGGATATGTTTGATATTTCCGGTACCAGCGAGCATCTGGGAGTCCTTGAAGAAAAGCTGAATATACATACGAAGTTGGTAAGCGGGCCTTATCTGGATCATTTCGTGCATTACGGCGTTACGGCCTCCAGCGGCGTTTCTCTGGAGTTCGGCCTGGGGCTGTGCGGATCTCTTACGGCTGGTTTGGAAAAAATGCGCGCGAAACAGCCGCCGGTATTTTTGCCCTATCTGAACGGTGAGAGGGCCCCTTTATGGGACACAGACGCCAGAGGGATGTTTTTCGGTATTTCCGCGGACTGCTCCAGGGAGGAGCTTGGTTATGCGGTCCTGGAGGGCGTGGTATTCAGCCTGTATCATATCTATGAAAGCATGGGAATGCCCGGCGCCTCCCGGCTGAGGATTACAGGCGGAGCCGCTGTAAACCCGGCCCTGAACCGATTAAAAGCGGAAATGTTCGGCCTTCCGGCCGATATTCTGGAGGAGACGGATTCCTCCGCCCTGGGAGCAGCCGCGATCGCGGCTGCGGGAGCGGGATGGTTCAAAGATCCCTTTGAGGCGGCGGAGCAGATGTGCAGGATAAAAAGCAGCATAGAACCGGAGGGCAGATATACAGAAAGGCTGAGGGACAGGTTTTCCATATATAAGGAGCTTTATCCGGCGGTAAAGAAGCAGTTTCAGGAGTTAAGGAGGATAAAATAATGAAATGCGTGATCCTGGGAGCAGGGAAAATTGCCAGAGGTTTTATTGGACATCTTTTGTATTTAAGTGAGATTCCTTTTATCTTCATAGAGAAATCAGACGCGCTTACGGAGCTTTTGAACAGGCGCGGACAATACACGGTGAATATACTGGGAAACAGCGGAAAAAATTGTGTGGTAAAAGGGGCGAAGGCAGTCTGCCTTCAGGACGAAGAGCAGGCTGTAAAGACGATCACGGAAGCGGACGCCGTATTTACGGCAGTCGGAGGGAAAAATCTGGAAGCCCTGGTTCCCTGTCTCACAAAAGCCATTGAGGAAAAGGCGAAGAAGGGCGGCAGTCTGAATATTGTCACCTGTGAAAACTGGAAGCTTCCGGCGGATATTCTGCGGAACGGCATTGAGAAGCGGATCAGTGAGGACGCGAGAGAGTATCTGGAAAAGCAGGTGGGTATCACAGAGGCGGTCATTATGCGCTCCGCCATCGAATCAGACCCGGAGCTTTTAAAAAAGGATCCTCTGATCGTAAATGTGCAGGATTTCTGGGAGCTGCCTGTAGACGCGTCGCGGATCGTGGGCGAGCTGCCAGCAGTCAGGGGATTGAAGCTGGTTTCAGAGTTTTCCGGCTTTCTGGAGAGAAAATTTTATACCTACAACGCGGCAAACGGAACAGTCTCTTATCTGGGAGCGCTGCTGGGATATGAAAAGCTTGCGGACGCAGCCCACGACGAGAGGATCGTGAAAATCCTGGACGGCGTATATCAGGAGACGGCCCGGGCGCTGTCCGCGAAACACCACTTTCCGCTGGAGGAACAGCTTGCCTTCACGCTGACCTCCAAAAGAAAGCTTCAGGATTATACGATTGTAGATTTTATCGAGCGCAATGCCCGTGATCCGCTGAGGAAGCTTGGCAGGGACGACAGGCTGGTGGGTTCGGCAAGATTGGCGCAGGAGTACGGGATCTGTCCGGAGCATCTCTGCATTGCCATAGCGGCCGCCGTTTACTATGTAAATCCTGAGGACGAGTCCGCCGTTGAGCTGGAGAGTATAAGAAAAGAGGGTGTGGACGCTGTTCTGGAAAAAGTGTGCCGGTTGGACCCGTCCGGAGAACTCGGCATGTTGGTAAAAGAAAAGATCAGATTGTTAAAGGAATGGGGATGGATTCATGAGTAAGGTAATGATTGTCGGCGCGGGAAAAACTGGCCGCGGGTTTCTCGCCAGGCTTTTGAGAGAAGGTAAGGAAGAAATCTGCTTCGTGGACAAGGATCCGGAACTGATCCGGCGGCTGAATGAGGAAAAGTCTTTTCGGATCCATTTTTTCGGAAACACCAGAGAAGCGTTTACGGTGGATCACTATGAGGCATGTACATGGGAAAACGCCTCCTTTGACGGCGCGGAGCTGATCCTGGTATCTGTGGGAGGGCAGAATCTGGAAGACGTGGGAAGGGAGCTTTCCCAGCGCCTCAATGAAGACAGGCCGTATTATATCATTACCTGTGAAAATGCTTCCCACCCGGCTGAAACATTGAAAAAAGCCATCGGAAAAGAGAATGTTTTTGTCAGCGAGGCCACTGTGTTCTGCACGACCATCGAAGGCGAGGGGATGGATATTCACTCCGAAAATTATCCATATCTTCAATATAACGCGGAGAAGCTGGGCGGCTATGTGCCGGAGGCGGCCGCTATAAAATCCATTTCAAATTTTTCGGATTTTCTTACCAGGAAGCTGTTTACCTACAATGCGGCAAGCTGCGTGATCGCGTACCTTGGATGGATGAAGGGCTATACCAATTACGGAGACGCGGCCAACGACGGGGAGATCCTGGAGCTCCTGGACCGGAACTACGCGGCGTCAAACAGGGCTCTCTGCAGAGAATTCGGCTATGACGAGAAGGATCAGGAGGAATTTGCCGCTCTGTCAAAGGCAAAATTCTGTGACAGGACAATCGTGGATACGGTAGCCCGGAACGCCAGGGATCCCCAGAGAAAGCTTGGCGCCAATGAAAGGATCATCGGGCCGCTGAAGCTGCTCCACAAGTACGGGGAGGATGCTTCCGTACTGGAGATGACGGCAGCGGCGGCGATTTTGTATCAGGATGAAGGGGAAACAGCCTGGAAAAAGCTCCGGGAGGAAAAGACGCCGGAACAGATTTTGACGGATGTGTGCGGCCTGGAGGAAGGTGGCCGGATTTACTGCAATATTTTGAAATACGTCTCTTTAATGGAAGAGGGATTTCACTTAAATTTTAAAGTATCCCTTCCGGTGAAGGCGGCGCTGACCGCCTGTTCCGACGGACTGCCGGAAAAAAGCAGAGTAGAGATGGAAAAGCTCAGGCTGCTGCTTCAGGAAATGGGGATTGAAACCGTGAACTCGAAATGTCTTTACAAACAGGGCGGCAGCGCGTTTTCCGGCTCCCCTGAGGAGCGGGTCCGGGAACTGACGCGGTTTTATCAGGACCCGGAGGTGAAATTTATCTTCGATGTTTCCGGCGGCGACTCTGCCAATGGGATCCTGCCCCTTCTGGATTATCGCCTGATCAGGAATTCCTCGAAGATTTACTGGGGATACAGCGATCTGACGACGGTGATCAATGCGGTTTACGCAAAGACAGGAAAAGCTTCTGTCCTCTATCAGGTCAGAAATCTTACAGAAGAAGGGGGAGAAGAGCAGAGAGAAATATTTCGTGGATTTCTTTCCGGCGGAAGCCGGGAATTGTTTCAGTTCTCCTGTGAATTCCTCCGGGGGAACCGCATGGAAGGCGTGATAATAGGAGGAAATATCCGCTGTCTTCTCAAGCTGTCGGGTACAGAGTTCTGGCCGGATATGCGGGGGAAGATCCTGCTTCTGGAGGCGATGAGGGGGCGCTCTCCCCAGATGGCCGCCTGCCTGGCGCAGCTTGCCCAGATGGGCGTGTTTGACCAGGTGGAGGGAGTGCTTCTGGGAACCTTCCTAGAGATGGAGGAAAGCGAAAGCCGGCCTGATATTGAACAGATGGTTTTAGATTATGCGGGAAAGGATCTCCCTGTGGCAAAAACCGTGCAGATCGGACACAGGAGGGATTCCCGGGGCGTTGTCATCGGCGGCAGATATGTGCTGCGGGATGGGCGAGGATTCCTGTCCGGATCTGGCATTTTCACTTGCTGAAAATGCACAGGCCAGTGCGAAAAACGACCAGAGAATCCAGCCCTTCGCTGAAGGCGACTTAAAATGGGCTGGATTCTGTTGCGGTTCACAGATTTCTGTGAACTGTAGTGGCCGCGGCCATGTTTCAGATTATCCTTTCTGAAAAGCCTTTCTTTAGGAGACGAAAAATTGTATAATATTTTAGAAATATACGTGAATACATAGGAGAGGAGACTTTCTGATGGATAAGATTTCAAAGCAGCTTCTTGATTTTATTGAGAAAAGCCCAACCTGCTTTCACGCGGTCGAGAACATGAAGCAGGAGCTTGCCGAAAACGGGTTTACGGAGCTTACGGAGAACCGCAAGTGGGAGATTGAAAAGGGAGGGAGTTATTATGTGACCAGAAACGGCTCATCCCTGATCGCCTTTTCCATCCCTGAAGGAGAAATGGAAGGAATCCGTATCATGACGGGACACAGCGACTCCCCCTGCTTTAAGATCAAAGAAAACCCGGAAATAGAGTCAGAGGGCCATTATGTGAAGCTGAATGTGGAAAAATACGGCGGGATGATCTGCGCGCCGTGGTTTGACCGTCCGCTTTCTGTGGCCGGGAGAGTGATCGTCCGCGATCCGGAGACGAAAACCCTGCGTCCGGTTCTCGTGAATATCGACAGGGATCTTCTGATGATCCCAAGCCTTGCCATACATATGAACAGAGAGGCCAACGACGGCTATAAGTACAATGTGCAGAAGGATATGCTGCCTTTGTACGGCGGGAGCGCTTCGAAGGGAAGCTTCCTGAAACTGGTCGCAGAGGCGGCCGGGATACCGGAGGATGCGGTTCTGGGACACGATCTCTTTTTGTACAACCGGCAAAAAGGCTGTGTCTGGGGAGCCTCGGAGGAATTTCTTTCCAGCGGGCGCCTGGATGATCTCCAGTGTGTATTCGCTTCTCTGAAGGGCTTTCTCGCAGGAGAGAAGAAACGGTACATGGCCGTTCACTGCGTGCTTGATAATGAAGAGGTAGGCAGCGGGACGAAGCAGGGCGCCGCGTCTACTTTTTTGTATGACACCCTTATCAGAGTCCATGAGAGTCTGGGCTTTTCCAGGGAGGATTATCTCATCCACCTGGCGGACAGCTTCATGGTTTCCGCGGACAATGCCCACGCCGTTCATCCCAATTATGGGGACAAATCGGATCCGGTGAACCGTCCCTGCCTGAACGGAGGGATCGTAATGAAATTTAACGCGAATCAGAGATACTGTACGGACGGCATATCGGCGGCAATATTCCGGGATATCTGCGAGAAGGCAGGCGTACCGGTACAGACCTTCGTCAACCGTTCCGACATGGCGGGCGGCTCCACTCTGGGTAATATTTCCAATACACGGGTGGCGCTGAATACTGTAGATATCGGGCTGCCTCAGCTTGCCATGCATTCTCCTTATGAGACAGCCGGAGTGAGGGACACGGAATATCTCATAAAGGCGGCCGAGGTGTTGTTTGCATGATATGGTTCTTTTATCTCCTGGTTATCAATATCGCCGCTTTTGTGATTTTTGCGGCGGATAAATCCGCGGCTCGAAAAGGCCGCCGCAGGGTCCGGGAAGCCACGCTTTTCAGGCTGGCGCTGGCGGGAGGTTCTCTGGGAGGGCTTGCTGCCATGTATGTTTTCCGCCACAAAACCAGAAAGAGATCTTTTACATTGGGGATCCCGCTTATCCTTGCTGCGCAGGCGGCTCTGATTTTCTGGCTGGTAAATAAAAGATAGTAGTTTTTTCGTGTGAGCGGGCATTTGTCTGGATATCTGAGGATCTGGAACAGAAAAAGTCGGAATAAGATCATAGGCATAAGTCTGCCGTAAAACCGTTATTTGGTTTTGCGGCAGGCTTTTTGCTTGTCACGATAAAGACCTTGTTTGTCCGAGACTTGGTGATCGCTTACTATCCCGAAATGCGTTTTGGCATTTTCAGTGATCATTGCGGCATCAAATAAGCTGCATTGGAATTGCTCATAATACTGATACAAAATATATAAACAGGTTCTCACATTTAAGGAGGAAATATTATGATTGTTTACGGATATGTACGAGTGTCCAGCGCAGAACAGAATGAAGACAGGCAACTGGTTGCCATGCAGGAAAAAGCCGTGCCGAAAAAGAATATTTTTATGGATAAACAGTCAGGAAAGGATTTTGAACGCCGAGGGTACAAGCGATTAGTGAAAAAAATGAAGGCCGGGGATATTCTCTATATTCTCAGCATTGACCGGCTTGGTCGTAATTATGAAGAGATCCAGCGGCAGTGGCGTTTTTTAACCAAAGAAAAAGGAATTGATATATGTGTGATCGACATGCCGCTTTTAGATACCCGGCAGGGGAAGGACCTACTGGGAACTTTCATTGCCGATCTGGTGCTACAGATATTGTCGTTTGTTGCACAGACAGAGCGGGAAAATATCAAAAAGCGTCAGGCAGAAGGGATTGCCGCGGCAAAAGCCAAAGGTGTGAAATTTGGCCGTCCGGAAATTCCGATCCCGGACGATTTTGGAAGTATTGTAAAAAAATGGCAAAAACAGCAGCTTTCCCTGCAAAAAGTATTGGAAAAGTGCGGCATGAGTGAAGCCACGTTTTACCGTCGGCTGAGGGAATACCGACTGTTAGGAGAGTAGTGTCTATGAGACGGACTATCATAAAGTAAACCTTTTGAAAGTCTTCTTTACATATTTTATTATAGCTAACCTGAACGGCAAATTCAATATAATTTCGGAACTCTCGTTTCAATTATCGAACAATTCCGCATCCAAATGAAGACAGGAGCATAACTGAGATACATATCAAAAGGTTTACATTTTGATAATGGCTTGTCTGGAAAAGATATGCCATATAGAGCGATATTTATTTGATGATTATGAGAAAACGGGAGGCAGTTCATGGCATTTTATGATGAGATAGGAAAAAAAATATCAAGAACAAAAGATGAGGCAGTGCAGAAAACGAGAAATTACACGGAAATTTCCAGACTGAATTCTTCCATTTCAGAAATAGAACGGGAGATTGTATCTATATATACAGAAATCGGCAAGGCTTATTACCGAAAATACGCAAAGGTGCCTGAAAGTGTGGATACAGAGTTATCGCCTTATTTATGGGAAATTTGTGAGAATATGAAAAAAATAGAAAGATACCGTAAAGATATTTTAGATGTAAAAGGCTTAAAGCTATGCAGCGCATGTGGAAAAGAGATTGGCGCAGATGTGATTTTTTGTAATTACTGCGGAACAAGGCAAATACCGGAAATAAAGGAAGTAGGCGAAAATATATGCCCTCAGTGCGGAACTCTTTATCAGGAGGGTCAATTATTTTGTGTAAACTGCGGTACTGAGTTAAAAAAATCAGAACCGAAGAAGCAGTGTAAAAATTGCGGAGCCGATCTTGAAGCGGGAATGTTATTCTGTATGAAGTGCGGCAGCAAAGTCGAAGAGGCAGAGGAATCATGCAATACAGAAATTGAAAATGAGGTGCAAGATCCAAATAAAGAGACGCAACAGGAAACACTTCAGTCGGAATTAGAGAAGATGGGTAATTTTGAAACTAAAGATGGAAGTACATTTGGAGCATAAGTAAACGTAGAGGCTGATTGATACTGTATGGAAAAGTGTCCGAAAATAGATGTGCGTGTATGTATAAGTGTATAAACAGAATAAGGGGGGAAGAGTGGATGGAGAAGAAAAAAACGTTTTCGGTATTGTGTATGATAGCGGGAATCACGATGATGTGCTTTTTCTGTTCCGGGTTTATCTGGAACAGAACTTCCGTCAGTGAATTTGAGGGATATTATCTGTGCGATACTCCTGAGGCTGGAGAGTATGAAAATCCTCAGACAATGAAACTGAGCTTCAATGATGAAGGAAATTTAATGAGGACGGATGGTATGCGGTGGGGAACTCTCGGAACAACGACATTCCGTCCCTATGCCAGTTATAAGATCAGAGGAAACCTTTTGACATGCAAGTATAAAGAAGAGTACAGCTATTATGGGATTATTGAAGACAGATCAGGAACCGATGAGTTTGTTTTGAACGAGGACGGAAATCTGGAGGCGGAGGGACATGTATGGTATCGGATCACAAACGAATATACTTCGCCGCGGACGTTGATGGAAGTGACAGAAACAGATTTCCCAGAGGGGAACTTTTCACGAAATACAAGCTTTTTGGGAAATAAAAAGCTGCGGCGTAAGGATGTAGAACAGGTAACCTTTTTAAGCTCATTGGATGGAAAAACAGATGATGCGTGGGATGTTTCGGAGGACCAGGACGGAACTGTTTTTGCATGGGTAGATCGGAGTGAAAAAGACTGCCATGTTTACATTGCGGCAGATGGAGGCGTGCTCGCAAATAGGTACTCAAATAATCTTTTTAGATATTGCATTAACTTGAAAAGCGTTGATTTCAACGAGTCATTTTATACGGACAGCGTTTATACGGCGGGGTATATGTTCGCAGAATGTAGATCCCTGACAGAACTAGATATAACGGATTTTGCAGAAAACGAAATTACTTTTATGAAAAAAATGTTTTATAACTGTACCGATCTGGAAAAGCTTAATATGCCGGAAGACATATTTTCTATTTCAGAGGAAGCCGATTATTCTGACATTTTTACCGGTACAAAATGGGAGGACGGTTCTCCGCTGCTGGATCATTATTCCACAACAGTTGCTACCGGATATATTCTGGATCTGTCGGAGATGTCTGAGGTTCAGTCTGCCTTACGGGCACATGTATTCAACTCTTATGATGAAGAAATCGGAGAACTAGTCGAGAGTGGAAATTATGATCCAGATGAAATGATGTATGCCCTGGGGGATATAAATGAGGATAAAATTCCCGAGCTGTTCATTCAAATTGGCACAGAAAAAAATCCGTATTATGAGATGTATACGTTTGATGTGCCGGCCTGTCGGGTAAAATCCCTTAGCGCGGAGGTATCTTCTGACGACTACACCGGTCTACATTATCGTTATGTGATAAGAGAAAATATCTTTAGAGGAATGAAAGATATTGACACGGACGGCGCAGAGGAAGCAATCGATATTTATGCACAGAGGGATAACAACGGGTATGATTTTCTTGCTGTTTATGTGGATTCTGTGAATGTATATTCCAGACAAATAGAGTATGCCTTTGGCGGTATTGAAGCTGATATTAATGTGGGAGTGTATGAAAACAGCAATGCAGTTATGTATCTTCATCTACATTCAGAGACTGTGGAGGAATACTGCGGACTCCTCAGATATACAGGAGACGAATTTGTAGAGATTCTTACCATGGAGGATCTGGTCAGCGATTCTCAATGGCTAGATAGTAAGGAAAAAAGCTATTTTCAAATGAACATAGAAAATAAGACAAACAGCAACCTGCAGTTGGAGTTTGTATTAAATTCTATTACGCTGGGGTCTTATCTGAATTTTAAAATTGATTGTTTGTATGAAGATGATCAGATAAAACAGACAGGATATCTGGCGGAAATCAACAATAGTGAATACAGTTTTTATACCACAATAAAACAGACAGATCTATATGAATATGCCGGTTGCGAAAAAACCTGCGGGATCCTGGAAACAGGGGACAGAGTGATTGCTGATCATATCTGGCTTATGGATGGAAATCTCTGGATCTGGGTGGAAAGTGAGGATGGTCAGTCTGGATGGATTCCGTTGGGTACAGAGCTCTTTTTTGAAGTTACAGACAACGGATCATCTGCTGATGAGAAGATTGAAGAAAATCAAAAAATCCAGGAAAGCATTTCCGAATCTGTTGGGATAGATGGTTCTGAGCTGTATTCTCTGGGAAATATTGCATATGGAGACGCAGAATATAAAAAGGCCTGGCTGTATTATAAAATGGTAAAGGGAGCGGATCCAGATTATGAGGATATAGATAAAAAAATCCAAAGCATACAGAGTGTGTTAGAGGAAGAAGACGGCGCAAATATATGGAAAAAATTCAGAGAGGAGACGGAGAGCAACGACGAAGCCGGGAATAACGATGTCGACATGAAGGAAGCTGCCGCAGCAGCCCGGGAAGATTTATATGTGGAGCTTGCCGTAGAGTTCCAAAAGCTTGGAACGGCTTTAAATTACTGTACAGCGGATATAGATCAGGACGGCATTGAGGAAGTAGTTTTTCGGCGTCTTTTATCAGACGAAAGCCAGTATCTTCAGGAAATATATAAATATGATAGAGAAGGAGGCTGGTATCAGCGTGTTTCCGGCGCGGAGCTTTATTTGAATAAGAAACCGGGGAAACTCTATTTCTGGAAGGAAAGAAAGGCGCTGGTGGTATATGCAGAACCGGAAAGAACGGATGCCTTGGTCTATACGTTGGAGACAGAGGGATTTAAACAACTGTTTCAAGTAAATGGAGATATGAGTTATCTCCCGGAAATGACATTTCAGAACCTTCCGGCAGAAACTGCGGACGGCGTTTCAGAGAATGTCCAGGAGAAAAATATCATCTGGAAAAATGAGGAAGGCCTTGCTTTGAAAAAAGAAATTTATGTCACAGCTTTTTATCAGGGGGAAGATCCGCTCTGGTTTGATTACTCGGAACTAGCTTACAGTGTATACGACCTGAATGGAGACGGAAAGCTCGAGATGGTTGTGCGGGGAAGGGCCGAGTCCGATGCTTTGCTGATGTATGCGTTTTATATCTATAATGAGGCGGATCAGACAGTAAGAAGAATTGGAACGCTGAAGTCCATGTATGATGATTTTTACTATTCTCCAAAGTTCAAAGAGGTAGCTGCTTACAGCAGATCTTCAACGCATGATCTATATACATTTTATAAAATAACGGATACTGAGATTCAAGAAGATTTTGGGATTCTCAGTGACACCAGTGATAAAACATGGAATCGTTATTTCCTCAGCAAGAAGGGTGGGCAGAAACAGCTTTCCCAGGTTCCCTTCGGCTCTGAAGATACAGAGTTATGGGATTCTTACACGGGAGATTTTGAGGAGCTTTCATGGAATACAGCAGATAGTACGGATTCCATGATGAAAGAGACAGACGGAATGAATAGTTATGTATTAAGTGAAATGAGGTCTGCAGTCTATACTTGGTATGAAATGAATCTCGAGATGATCAGGGAACTTGAGGAAGGGGAGAAGGGTGAATGTCATATCTCCTGCGGTACCGGGGAAGAGTTCTGGACTCTTATGTATGTTTATGCCTGTTATGGAGGCGGTATCATGAGATCTGACGGCAGTTCAGGATATACGGAAAAGGAGCTAGTACAGGCCGGATATGGATTATGTGATGGTTTGTCCGGAAAGATCCCAGAGGTTCCGGAGGAAAAGCTTGCAAACGATGGAATCCGTATGGAAGGAGAGAAATTTGTTTTTAGTCTGGCGACTCCGGAAGAGAAAAATCTGGAGCTTCAGAGCAGTGTTGTCTCAGAAGACGGCAGTGCAGATGTAGTCTATATGATCCAGTATTATGAAGACGGATGGACAGATTATGGAACAATATCGCTTCATATGATTCCGAATACACATGCGGATACAGAATGTTTATGCGCACTGCCATATACGATCGTGGAGGGTGAATTTACAATGGCAGGCGAAGGGAGCGTCGCGGATCAAAACGAGGAAATCGATGGGGAAAGCGAGTATATTTTTGCTGACAGCAACAGCCGTTATCTTACAGATGCAGATGTAGCAGGAATGTCTCTCCAGCAGTTAAACTATGCGAAGAATGAAGTATATGCCAGAGCCGGAAGGATATTCAGATCACAGGAATTACAGATATATTTTAATTCAAAATCATGGTATAACGGTATTTATGATCCGGATTATTTTGATGAGAATATGAATTGGATCTTAAACGATTATGAAAAAAAGAACGGGGAGTTCCTGAGCAAGAAAGAGCATGAGCTGGATGCGGACGGATATTCACCACGTTAAAAAGTCTTCCTAAATGAAAGACAGATAGAAAAAATATTTATGAATATATAAAGGGGACAACAGATGAAAGAGTGTATAAAATGCAGAAAGATGATTCCAGATCAGGCTGACTTTTGTCCATATTGCGGAGAAAAACAGGTGCGGTCTCAGCCGGAGACGGACAGGGAGTTTGTATTTTGCCCGATGTGTGGAAAGAAAATCCCGGCTGCAACGAGATTTTGTCCTGAATGTGGGGCGGAAATACCCGTAATCAGGAGCGAGGGAGAGGCTCAGTACCCAAAAAAGATCATTTCGGAAGCGTCTTCATATTCAAAAGATACAAAAAGAAATACCACTGTACCGGGAGAGAAGAAATCAAAAGGAATCCTGACAGTGCTGGGAATTTTATTTGGAATTATCTATCTCTGGACTGCTCTGCGGTATATTCCTTATTTGAATTATTATAATACCTCGGATAAAATATGGGGAGTATGTATGATCGCGGCATATGTGTGGAGCGCTTTCATTTTGTTTTTGATCGCTGTGAACAGCCGAAAGGAAAATGGAAGGCCGTTGCTGTACTGTCTGTATATGGGAACTGCAGCCGCATGTATTTTGTACATATACGATATATTTCTAGGGTTACGGTACGGGTGGTATGTCAGTTCAGGCGACGGACGTATGTTCATGCAGATTTTTGTGGCTGCAGGCTGCTGTTTTCTGATGAATAAGTATGATCTGCTTTTATCACGGGAAGAATGTGGCGCCGTGAAAAATGTGATAAGAGAAATACCGGATGCTATCCATGATATTCTGTTTTCTCAAAATACAGACCGCAGAAATGGTAAAACTGAAGAAATGGGGATGGAATTTGTCCCGGAGGGATTGAGTTCAGCCCAAAAAGTGCTGTGGCGTGTCTGCGGAAGTAAGTGGGCTCTGGTGTTCTGTATTGTATATACCGGAGATCTGTTCTTCCGAATAATCTTAAACTTTACCTTTACAGGATTGATTGGATATATTTTTTCTCTTTTGCTCTGCATCGGGGCATGGCAGATTTACGCCGGAAGTAAAAATAATACATTAAATACTACTGGATTTTCTATGATAAATGTTGTTGTCACCATTGATCTGGTTATTTGGCTAAGCATATCGATTTTCCTAACGATCATGGGATTTGTAGTACTTGCTGCGGGAGAGCTGGCCGTGGGATTTCTGATTTTAGCCGCGGCAGTTTTGCTTGGATTCTATTGGTGGGCGCTGAGAAAAACAACGCACTGTTCTTATTATATTGCAAAGGGAACGGATGAGCAGCTCTATTCTTCTATCTGGCCTGTCATTATATTAGGAATAAATTCAGTATGGAAGATCGTGATGTTTTTATGGAGGCTGTCGCTGCAGCTTGCAGCGAATCAGGCGTCGAACAGTATTATGCAGTACAGCAATAAACTAAGTTCAGACGTTGCTTCCGTTCTGGATATGTTTGGACTTGATTACGGCTATGGATACAGTGGCGCATCTTCTGGTATGCAAATGATCACAGGGCCAATCATTGACTGGATACAATCATTTTTTGGATTCAATGAAAATGTGTTTGAAATGTTGTTTGCAGTGATCCTGCCATTAAGCGCTACAGTTCTGTTGACAAAAATACGGTCTGGGAAAAACGAAGCTTTGTTTTAGAGGGAACTTTATAGATGAAATATTTTATGAGGGAAGGTTTTATGATGGAAAAACTTTGCGTCAGAAAAATAATAATCTTTTTTCCAATACTAGTGATTATTTTAATGCTACGGACAGAATCTGTGAAAGCAGAAACAAGAATAGAAGGCGACGGATGTTCAACACCGGAGGAAGCAGTCATGTTGTATTTGCACGGGCTGGAAAATGGAGATATGAACCAGATGCTATCAGCTTTTGCAATAGAAAGTTATGTTGATAATTATAAGCTGGAAGAACAGGTTGAAACCGCTGCATGGTTGTATGTTGAATATGTACCAAATGTGAGTGAATATGCAAGAAGATTGAACATAGAACAAAGAAAAAGAAAAGTTACGGAGATGATACGAGCCCAATATAGGGGATGGAACAGTACGGGACGTGCAGATCTTGAAAAAGGAGAAACGGGAGCAGAATGTCTCAGAAGAGTATTTTATAGAGGAGAAGATTTATGGTTTTCTCACATAAAAGCAGATGGCGCTTTTGAAAGCCCGTCCGTTTTAGGACAAAGTGACCACTGGGATTATGAGGAGAATGCTAATAGAAATCAAAAAGAAGCCATCCAATATCTGGGAGGAGAACAGATAAAAGAAGTTGCCGCTGATTTTATCTGGATGAATATGCCTTTTGTCTTGTGTGCAAGGACTATAGAATATCAGGAAAAATGGTATATTTTGGACTTTAATACTGTGTTATACATGGGTATAGGCGGCAGTGCTTATGAGTATGGAGGAATTGTCCCATTATTTATGTTTGATAATAGAAATAATGAGATAGATACAAATTCTATGGAGGAGTTTAGCAGTGAATTTTTGGATAGATCAAATCAAAGCCATTCTGTATTTGATACTGCATTACCAAAACAAAAAGGATTTCGTCAGCCGGAGGAAGCATTACGATTTTACTTGAATGGTTTGGAAAAGAACGACATTGATCAGATGTTTTCAGCTTTTGCCATGGAAGCGTATGTAAAGAATTACAGATTAGATAAGGAAATTGAATATGATGAAGTCTATGAGATTCATGAATTTGTGAGCAATTTAAGCGAAAATACAGAGGGGCTAAATCTGGCAAAAAGAAAAGCACATATTGCCACTTTATTTTTTGAGCAGTATTTGGAATTGACAGATGCAGCATGCTATCCAGATGTATCAAAAGTACAAGAAAATGTGGCTGGATCCGGTGAACAGAAGGTAAGTGGAAAAGAGAAAATGGAAAGATGTTTTTCTATGAATGATAGTGTTTATCTTAAAAATATTCATTTCATCGGTAATATTAGAGAAACAGATTCCTGCATAAGTAGGGAAAGCTTTTCATCCGATACAGATGCATTGCTGACTATTTTGGGGGCGGATGGTATTGTTTTTCGTACTGCGGAAATTGAGGTTAATGGACAGTTGTATACATTGTATGCAGATATAATCTGTTATGATAAACGGTGGTTCCTTATGGAAACAGAAATCATAAAGGCGGATGGAAAAATACGTATTAGCGTCAATGGAGAAGAATATGGTGTATATTCTCTTGAAGAAGAACAGACTATAAAAATTGGAGATACAAATGTTTGTATAATTAAAAATGGACAGTGCAGAATGACGGAAGCATCCTGTCCGGAACATTTGTGTATAGAGCAAGGGGCGATAGACAATAGAGGAGGTACTATTATTTGTCTGCCAAATAAAGTAGTGATTGAGGTTGTCGAAGCAGACAGAATGTCTGAGAATGGAATTGATACTGTTATAAGATGACACCGCAGCAAAAATGAATATAAAATAATACAATTTTGTGCTGCGGTGCTGTACTTCTGCTGATGACAAGACTATTCGCTAATTTCTGACCGGAGCGCGGAATCACCGCTGAGCAGCTTCAGGAAGCGCTTCAGTATGGGATGGTCGTTGTCGCTGCGGTAATAGATGCCGAAAGGCAGGACTGGCAGGTCGGCGACTGGGATATACCGAAGGGCCGGATTTCTTGCCGGGGGCACGTCAGGGTGGAGGGTATATCCGAGACGTGCCTCCACCAGGGTGAAGACGCCTTCAACAGTTTCGGCAAAATACTGCTGCTCTGGCGGCAGGCTGGAGAGCATCCGGCTCTGGACCGCAAAGACGGAACTGGCGGTATGGCGGGGCGAGCAGGCAATGATACTGCCGGACAGCATATCTTTTGTAAGAGATTCATAGCGGGCCAGCGGATGATCCGGGGAACAGACGCAGGCTATGCGCGCGGGATAAAGCTCTCTGAAATACAGAGAGTTTTTTTTATGCCCTTCTTTGATCCCGAAAGCGGTATGAAGCTTCTGATTTTCCACAAGTCCTAAAATAGACGGGGAGGGAACAATACGGACGGAGGGCCGCAGCAGAGGAAACTCGTCTGACAGCTTTTCTAATACCGGAGGCAGGAGATTCAGCTCCGTATAATCCCGGCATCCGATTTCAAAAGTGATAAAATTTTCATGTCTTTCAAGCCGTTCCCTGGCGGAGGCGGCTGTCTTAAGGATCAGTTCGGCGTCCGGGAGGAACTGAAATCCCTCCGGCGTAAGCTCGACATTTTTGCTTGTACGCTTAAAAAGCTTTACTCCCAGTTCCTCTTCCAGGGTGCGTATCTGGTGGCTGACCGCAGGCTGAGTGATCCGCAGAATCTCGGAAGCCCTGGAAAAATTCAGATGCTCGGCAACGGTGATAAAACATTCCAGTTGGACTGTATTCATAAGAACCTCCCGTAATTCGACATATAAAGAACGAAACGCCTGATGTTTGGCTTATAAATCATGCTGTTCTGCTTTGTGTTTTCAGATGACAAATAAAATATTAAAAAATCATAATTGATATCTATAAAAATTATTTATAGATTATAACATTTTTGAATTTCACATTCAAGGATACATGAGGTAGAATTTCTACGGAATGAAATAGTAAGGTTACGAACTGTTTAACGGCAAACAAGCTGTGACAACGCGGCATCCGGTATATTCATCTTACAGGGCGGTAAGGATACGCGCCTGCCTGCCCGTTAACCGTACCGTCTATAAAGTAAATATCTTGCAGCAGGAGGTGAGAGCAGCATGACGGCGGAAAAATTTCGGAAAGATGAAATGGTTTTTTTGATGAAAAAAATCAATATAGATTTGGAGATCAGGCTGGAAAAGGCTCTGAGGAGAAAAAATCTGAGCGGAACCCAGGTATATTTTCTCGTATATATTCTGAGACACCATCCCTTGGGAACTTATATTACAGAGCTGTGCCGTGAAGTGGGAATTTCCAAAGCAACCCTTTCCGTCCTTGTGAAAAAACTAAGAGAAAAAGGTTATCTCTGTTTCCGGGAAAATCCCGGAGACGTCAGAAAGAAAATGATCCTTCCCACGGAAAAGCTGAATGAGGAGGGAGCAGAATTTCTCCGGCAGGCGGAGCGTCTGGAAACAGAAATCTGCGGCGCGCTGGAGCCGGGAGAGACTCAGAGGCTCTGGGAGCTGGAGAATAAGATTTTGACAGGTTTAAGTGAAACAGAAAAGAGACAGGAGGATAAGAAATGAAGACCGTTTTAGCACAATTAAAGCAGTATAAAAGGGACACCTTCCTGACCATGGGGTTTACCACTCTGGAGGTGATCATGGAGGTTCTGCTCCCCTTTATCACTGCCCTGATCATTGACGAGGGACTGGAAAAATCCAGTATGCCCGTCATATTAAAGCTGGGCGTTCTGATGCTTGTCATGGCGGCGGTAAGCCTGTTTTCGGGAGCCATGGCCGGCAAATTCGCGGCCAGCGCTTCTTCAGGCTTTGCCTGTAATCTCAGGGAGAGTATGTATACCTGTATACAGGATTACTCATTTTCCAATATTGATAAGTTCAGTACGGCGGGACTTGTGACGAGAATGACTACAGACGTGACGAATGTACAGAACGCCTTCCAGATGATCATCCGTATCGCCGTAAGATCGCCCCTCATGCTGATCAGCAGTATGGTGATGTGTTTTATGATCAACCGGAATCTCAGCCTTGTATTTTTGGGAGCCCTGTGCTTTCTGGCTGTCATCCTGGCGGTGATCATGACAAAGACTATTTCTGTATTCCGGGAGGTGTTTGGCCGGTATGACGACCTGAACGCCAGCATACAGGAAAATGTGACCGCCATCCGCGTGGTCAAGGCTTATGTAAGGGAGGATCATGAAAACCAGAAATTCCGCAGAGCCGCGGAAAATTTGTACCGTCTGTTCGTAAAGGCGGAGAGCAGGCTTGCGGTCAACAATCCGGTGATGATGCTGGTGGTCTACGCCTGCATTACGGCGGTATCCTGGTTCGGAGCGCAGTTTATCGTCGCCGGGAGTATGACCACAGGCGACATTACCTCTCTGTTCAGCTATATCATGTCGGTCATGATGTCTCTGATGATGCTGTCCATGATCTTTGTGATGGTGACTATGAGTTCCGCCAGCATCCGGCGTATTTCTGAAGTACTGAATGAAAAACCGGAGCTTCACAATCCGGAAAACCCGGTTATGGAGGTGCGGGACGGCCGGATTGATTTCGACCATGTAAGATTTGCCTACAAACAGGGAACCGGCGAGGATACTCTGGAGGATATCGATCTTCATATCAAGTCCGGCGAGACCATCGGTATTATCGGAGGGACCGGCTGCGGAAAATCCAGTCTGGTGAATTTGATCAGCCGTCTGTATGACGCCTCGGAAGGCACCGTGAAGGTCGGAGGACGGGACGTGCGGGAATATGATATGGAGGTGCTGAGAAACGAGGTTGCTGTGGTTCTCCAGAAAAATGTGCTTTTTTCCGGCACGATCCTGGATAATCTCCGATGGGGAAATGAACAGGCCTCGGAGGAGGAGTGCCGGACGGCCTGTGAAGCGTCCTGCGCGGCGGAATTTATCGACCGACTGCCGGATGGGTATCACACCTGGATCGAGCGGGGAGGCACGAATGTTTCGGGAGGACAGAAGCAGAGATTGTGTATTGCCAGAGCGCTTCTGAAAAAGCCGAAAGTTCTGATCCTGGATGATTCTACAAGCGCGGTGGATACCGCCACAGACGCCAGGATCCGCCGGGCCATCCAGACCTATATTCCGGGAACCACGAAGCTCATCATTGCCCAGAGAGTTTCCAGTGTTCAGGACGCGGACAGGATCCTTGTGCTGGACGATGGAAGGATCAATGGTTTTGACACCCATGAAAACCTGCTTGAAACCAACGAGATCTACCGTGATATCTATGAATCCCAAACCCAGGGCGGCGGTGATTTCGACCAGGCAGTATAAACAGGCGGAAAGGAGATTAGTGCTGATGAGACAAAAAAAGAAAAAGACGAGTTCGCTGTATGTTTTGAAACGTCTTCTGACATATATGATAACAAATTACAGATTTTCGTTTCTGGCTGTGGTGGCCTGCATTATCGTCGGAGCCTTCGCCACCATGCAGGGCATGTTATTTGTGCAGTCTCTGGTGGACGATTATATTATGCCGCTGTTAAGTGCGGAAAATCCGGATTTCAGTCCGCTGGCGCATGCCCTTATGGGGATTATTGTTTTCTATATAACAGGGATTGCCGCGTCTTACGCCTACAACCGTATCATGGTCAATGTCAGCCAGGGCACCATGAAAAAATTCCGTGACGAGCTTTTTGCAAATATGGAATCGCTGCCCATAAAATACTTTGACATGCATGCGCACGGAGATATCATGTCGGTTTATACCAATGACGTGGATACGCTGAGACAGCTTTTCAGCCAGAGTATCCCTCAGATCATCAATTCGGCGGCGACTCTTGTGGCGACATTGATCTCCATGCTGGTCCTGAATGTGCCGCTGACGGTCATAACGCTGGTGATGGCTCTTGTCATGCTGAAGGTCACGACGGTGTTTTCCGGGCTTTCCGGGAAATATTTCCAGAGACAGCAGAGCGATCTGGGAAATGTAGACGGTTTTATTGAGGAGATGATGGACGGACAGAAGGTGGTAAAGGTATTCTGCCACGAGAAGCAGTCCGCGGCTGACTTCAAAAAGCTGAACGACCGTCTGAGAGACAGCGCGGACAAGGCCAATGGATACGCGAATCTGCTCATGCCTATCAATGCCAATATCGGAAATCTGAGCTATGTGCTCTGCGCGGTGGCCGGAGCGCTGCTGGCGCTGTACGGAAGCACAGGAGTGACGGTAGGTACAGTCATTGCCTTTGTGGGACTGAACAAAAACTTTACCCAGCCGATCACCCAGATCAGCCAGCAGATGAACTCCATCGTTATGGCGGCCGCGGGGGCGGAAAGAGTATTTGCCCTTCTGGACGAAAAGCCGGAGGAGGACCAGGGCTATGTAGAGCTGGTAAACGCGGTGGAAAATCCTGACGGGACAGTAGCCGAATCCCCGGTGCGTACGGGCATGTGGGCCTGGAGACATCCGCACAGGGCCGAGGGCACGGTTACTTATCAGAAAATGGAGGGAGGCATTGTGTTTGACGGCGTGGATTTTGGCTATGAGGACGACAAGATGGTCCTGCACGATATTAAAATGTACGCCCAGCCAGGTCAGAAGATCGCTCTTGTAGGCTCCACGGGAGCGGGAAAGACCACGATCACCAATCTGATCAACCGGTTCTATGATATCCAGGATGGTAAGATCCGTTATGACGGGATCAATATCAACAAGATCAAAAAGCCGGATCTGCGCAGATCTCTTGGAATGGTACTTCAGGACACCCATCTGTTTACCGGAACGGTTATGGATAATATCCGTTATGGAAAACTGGACGCCACAGATGAGGAATGTATGGCCGCGGCAAAGCTTGCCAACGCGGACAGCTTTATCAGGAGGCTTCCGAACGGATACCAGACGGTGCTCACCGGAGACGGAAGCAACTTAAGCCAGGGGCAGAGACAGCTCCTTGCCATTGCCAGAGCGGCGGTGGCCGATCCGCCCGTACTGATCCTTGACGAGGCCACCTCGTCCATTGATACCCGTACCGAGGGGCTGGTACAGGCGGGCATGGACGCGCTGATGAAGGGAAGGACCACCTTTGTGATCGCTCACAGACTTTCCACCATCAAAAACTCGGACTGCATCATGGTCATGGAGCAGGGACGGATCATAGAGCGGGGAAGCCACGACGAGCTGATCGCGGCCAGAGGAAAATATTATCAGCTCTATACAGGGAATTTCGCGGCCTGAGGGTGTCAAATCCTCTTACGTTTTTCATTGTACGAAAAATTGATCTGTGTTAGAATGACATAGATGCCCTTGTACAGAGAGGGTAAAAACAGTACGAACAGTCAGAGCTGTGAAGGAGGATATATGAGAATTCTTTTTGTCCGTCACGGAGATCCGGACTATGAACATGATACATTGACAGAAAAGGGACACCGGGAAGCCGCTCTTCTGGGAAAACTTGCCCCGGCCCTGGATATGGGCGAATGTTTTATGTCGCCGCTGGGGCGGGCGCGTCATACGGCGGAGTATTGCCTGAAAAGCACAGGAAAGCAGGCCAGGGTACTGGAATGGCTGCGGGAGTTTCCGGCCGAGGTTGACATTAACCATTCGCCTGAGCTTCAGGAGGCGTATCCGGACTGCAGAAAGGAAGGGGACAGATACGCCCTGAGGATTCCCTGGGATATGGTGCCCGGCTATCTCTCCTCGCATCCCGAATATATGAGCCGGGAGGGATGGAGAAACTCAGAGGCGGCCCGCCGCAGCGACATGGAGGCGGTATATGACGGACTCACGGACAAGCTGGACGAACTTCTGGCGGAGTACGGATATGTCCGGGAGGGAGACCACTATCGTGTGGAAAAAGAGTGCAAAAAAACGCTGACCTTTTTCTGCCATTTCGGAGTGACCTGCGCCATGCTCGCGCATCTGTGGAACGTGTCCCCTTTTATATTGTGGCATTCTCTGGCGCTGCTTCCAACGTCCTTTACCGAGGTGGTAACCGAGGAGCGCCAGAAAGGAACCGCGTATTTCCGGGCGCTGCATGTAGGAGATACCTCGCATCTGCGGCTGGGAGGCGAAGAGCCCTCCTTTGCCTGCAGGTTCTGCGAGGTCTACAGCGATCCGGAGAGACACTGACAGCGTTCCGGGCTGAAGAATACGGCAGGCTTACAGGTATTTTCCGGTAATGCTCTCCGGGCTGCTTTTGATCTGCTCCGGAGTTCCGGCGGCCACGATCCTTCCTCCAGCCGCTCCGCCTCCGGGGCCCATGTCGATGATGTAGTCGGCGTTTCGGATCACATCCAGGTCATGTTCAATGACGATGACGGTAGCTCCGCTGTCAATGAGAGTCTGAAAGACTTCCAGCAGTGTCCGCACATCCAGAGGATGAAGGCCGATGGTGGGCTCGTCAAAAACAAAAACAGAATCCGACTGTGTTTTCTTCAGTTCGCTGGCAAGCTTCAGCCGCTGGGCTTCTCCGCCGGAAAGACTGGGCGTTTGCTCTCCAAGAGTCAGGTACCCCAGACCAAGATCGTTAAGGATTTCAAGCCTCTGGCGGACAAGCTTCATATTTTCGCAGGCCTTAAGCGCTGTACGGATATCCATGGACATGAATTCCGGCAGCGACAGGGCCTGCTGTTTTTTTGTAATGTATTTGATCTGGCGGGCTTCCTGGGAATATCTGGAACCCCGGCACTTAGGGCAGGGAATATCCACATCAGGAAGAAACTGTACGTCGAGACTGATCTCCCCGGTTCCGTCGCATACCGGGCAGCGCAGTCTCCCTGTATTATAGGAAAAATCTCCCGCCTTGAATCCCAGTCTCTTCGCGTCGGGTGTTTTCGCGAAAATTTTTCTCAGCTCGTCATGGACGTTGGCGTAGGTGGCCACCGTGGAACGGACGTTGATCCCGATGGGCGCGGCGTCGATAAGCTTGATCTGTCGGATTCCTTCCGCATCCGCAGACAGTACATGCTCCGGGAGTTTTTTTCCGTGAATGAGAGCGTCCAGGCCGGGGATCAGGCTCTCCAGGATCAGGGTGGTCTTTCCGGAGCCGGAAACCCCGGTTACCACTGTCAGCCTTCCCTTGGGAATATCCGCTTCCAGAGGCTTTACCGTATGAATAGCGGCTGTGGAAAGATGAATGGTTCCCTCAGAAAAAAGCTCAGCCACGGAGGGCTTCGTTCTGATCCGTGCGTCCGGTGCTCCTTTCAGAAAGGGACCTATTTTTGAGCTTTTATTATTAATAATGTCCCGGATGGACCCTTCCGCGATTACAGATCCGCCCTCTGATCCGGCGCCCGGACCCATTTCGATCAGCCAGTCTGCCTCGGAGAGGATCTGGGTATCGTGATCCACCAGAACGACAGAATTTCCGTCGGCGGCAAGATCCCGCATTACTCCGGTAAGCCCTTCGATATTGGAGGGATGCAGGCCGATGGACGGCTCGTCCAGCACATACATGACTCCGGTAGTCCGGTTTCGTACGGCTCTCGCAAGCTGCATCCGCTGCCGTTCTCCCGTGGAAAGAGTGGAGGAGGCCCGGTCCAGGGTAAGATAACCAAGCCCCAGATCCATCAGCCGTTTTGCGGCGGACTGGAAGGAGGCGCAGATGCTCTCCGCCATAGGGCGCATTTCTTCGGGGAGAGAGGAGGGAACTCTTTCCACCCACTCTGTGAGAGCGGAAAGATTCATCTGGCAGACCTGATCCAGCGACAGACCGCAGAGCTTCGGCGCTCTGGCGGCCTCGGAAAGACGGCTTCCGCCGCAGTCGGGACAGGTTTCCTCTTTCAGAAATTTTGCCACCCGCTTCATCCCTTTTTCATCCTTCACCTTTGCCAGGGCGTTTTCCACCGTATAAACCGCGTTGAAATAGGTGAAATCAAGTTCTCCCGCCTGATTGGAATTTTTGGCTTTATATAAGATATGCTTTTTTTCCGCCGGACCGTTGAAAACAATTTCCTTTTCCTCTGGGGTGAGCTGGCAGAAGGGTACGTCTGTGCGGACTCCCATAGCCCGGCAGACGTCGGTCATCAGGGACCACATGAGAGAGTTCCATGGAGCGACCGCGCCCTCGTCAATGGTGAGAGATTCGTCAGGCACCAGGGTAGAGCGGTCTACCGTGCGCACCATGCCTGTTCCGTCGCAGGTACGGCAGGCTCCCTGGCTGTTGAAGGCGAGTTCTTCCGCGGAGGGGGCAAAGAATTCTGTGCCGCAGACAGGGCAGATCAATTCCTGCTCGGCGGCAACGGCCAGCGTGGGAGGGTGATAGTGTCCGTTGGGGCAGCGATGGCTTGCCAGCCGGGAGAACATCAGGCGCAGACTGTTGAGAAGCTCCGTGCCTGTCCCGAAGGTGCTGCGTATTCCGGGGATACCGGGCCTTTGGCGGAGGGCCAGCGCGGCCGGTACATACAAGACCTCGTCCACCTGCGCCCTCGCGCTCTGGGTCATTCGCCTGCGGGTATAGGTGGACAGCGATTCCAGATAGCGGCGCGATCCCTCCGCGTAGAGGACGCCCAGCGCCAGGGAGGATTTGCCGGAGCCGGATACGCCCGCGATCCCTACGATGCGGTTCAGGGGGACGTCCACGCTGACATTTTTGAGATTGTGTACCTTCGCGCCCCGGATCAATATTTTATCAGCCATAATGGATTTCCTTCTTTCTTTACTTATATACCCTCTCTGTGCAAGAACCGTATATGCTCTTGTACAGAGAGGACAAAGGCATATATGTATGAAAATATGATATTTCCGCGTTTTGCGGCGTTATTGTGATTTATACTACTGTGTTTCAGATCGGGTGTCAAGCGGCGGCTGTTTGCTCCCGGCATTTTTACTTGTCAGAAAATATGGGAAAAGAGTATAATGCAAGCAAGGGAACACAGGGTTCCGGAAAATTGGGGAAAGGAAGCGTGATTTATGGTAATAGAGACAGAAAGAATGTATTTACGGGAGCTGAACCAGGGCGATTATGACGCGCTGTGCAAAATACTGCAGGATGAGGAAACCATGTATGCCTACGAGGGCGCTTTCACGGACCAGGAGGTGCAGGAGTGGCTTGACCGGCAGATCGCCAGATATAAGAAATGGGACTTCGGGCTCTGGGCGGCGGTTTTAAAGGAGACCGGTGAGGTGATCGGCCAGTGCGGGCTGACAATGCAGCCCTGGAAAGACGGGGAAGTGCTGGAGATCGGTTATCTTTTTCAGAGAGCCTTCTGGCACAAGGGCTATGCCACGGAAGCGGCAAGGGCATGTAAGGAATACGCTTTTGAGACGCTCCATGCCGGGGAGGTATGTTCGATCATCAGAGATATTAATACAGCGTCTAAAAGAGTCGCCCAAAGAAACGGTATGACAGTGAGAGACTGCTGGACAAAGCATTATAAAGGCGTGGACATGCCTCATGAGCGGTATATAGCGGCAAGACCGCAGATTGAAAAGTGACAGCCGGGGAGGACGGAAAATGGATCAGAAATACAAAGTTTTAAACAGAGACGTTATTAAGTACATAGCCATGGGAACCATGCTCCTGAACCACATATCCACGGTTTTTATGGATCAGGATACTATTCTGGCGCAGGTATTCCTGAATATCGGGTATTTTACCGCGATTACCATGTGTTATTTTCTTGTGGAGGGCTTTCATTATACCCGTTCAAAGAAAAAATATGGGATAAGGCTGGCGGTATTTGCTCTTATTTCTGAGATCCCATACTGTCTGGCTTTTACAGAGAACGGCGTGATCGGGTACTACGGGATGAACATGATATTCACTCTATTGCTGTGTTTTCTGATCCTCCTTGCGCATGACAGGATAAAAGAAACGGTGTTAAGGAATCTGGTGATCGTGTTCCTGACGTTTCTTTCGCTTTTTTCCGACTGGGCGCTTCTGGCTCCGGTGTTTACGCTTTTGTTTATCTGGGCGGAAGGCTCGGAGGAAAGGCTGAAAGCGGCCTTCGCGGCAGCGGCGGTTATGTTCGGAGTCCTGAATTATGCCGGAGGCGCGGGGCGTTTTTCCGTGGGAACGAACCTGATTTACGCGCTGGAAAGTATCGTGGGAATTCTCCTCTCCGGAGCCGTGGTTCTTTATCTGTACAATGGCAGACGCATGGAAAAGGGAAAAAACTTTTCCAAATGGTTCTTTTATTGGTTTTATCCTGTCCATCTGCTGATTCTGGGTATGATCCGTATATGGCTGAACGTTTTTTAAAATATCTGTTTAAAAAGAAGATATTTTACAAGCCTTTTGAAACGCCGGATGATATAATGAAGACTGGCAGCGGCGCCGGGCGGACGTCCGGGAAATGATTTTCCAGACCTGGCGGGAAACGCTGTAAAGTGAAAACCATGCTGCCGGCATGGCGAAATGGACATGCAGGCATATGTCTGTCCGGCTTGCTGACCGTGGAAATAATTAGATGCAGGAGAAATACAGGATGAATAAATATGAGACGAAAGGCCATCTGGCCGCTTTGATAACGATAATGATCTGGGGAACCACCTTTATCTCTACCAAGGTGCTTCTGAAGGCGCTTCAGCCGGTGGAAATACTGTTTATCCGTTTTGTGATCGGATTTCTGGCGCTGTTTCTTGCCTGTCCCCGACCTCTCAAAAATACAGACTGGAAAAAAGAAGCCGTTTTTGCGGCGGCCGGGCTGTCGGGAGTGTGTTTATATTATTTGATGGAAAATATTGCCCTGACCTTTACGATGGCGTCCAATGTGGGTGTAATTATTTCGGTGGCGCCGTTTTTTACGGCGATCCTGTCCAGGGTGTTTCTGAAAAAGGACGAGAAGCTGCGGGTAAATTTCTTTGTAGGCTTTGTGGTGGCTATGGCTGGGATTGTGCTGATCAGCTTTAACGGCTCCGCGCTTCAGCTTAATCCCGCGGGGGATCTGCTGGCGCTTCTTGCGGCGCTTCTGTGGGCTGTTTACTCGATCCTTACAAGAAAGATCAGTGATTACGGTTATAACACGGTTTTATCCACCAGAAGGATTTTTTTCTACGGTATTCTGTTTATGATACCGGCGCTGATCTTTTTTGACTTTCACCCAGATCTGAGCTGCTTCAGGAATCCGGTGAATCTGTTGAATATTCTGTTTCTGGGACTGGGAGCCTCCGCTTTATGCTTTGTTACATGGAATTTTGCGATGAGGCTTCTTGGGGCGGTCAAGACCAGCGTTTATATTTACCTGGTTCCCGTCATTACGGTAGCGGCTTCCGTGGTGATCCTTCACGAGCCCTTTACATGGATGACAGGTCTGGGAACCGTCCTGACGCTGGGGGGCCTGCTGCTTTCGGAAAGCAGGATATTTGTAAAACGAAGCTGAGGAATGGAAAAATCATGAAAAATATTTATATGGTCGGCGGGACTATGGGAGTTGGAAAAACAACGGCCTGTCAGATACTGAAAACAAAGCTTGCCAACTGTGTGTTTCTGGATGGGGACTGGTGCTGGGACATGAATCCTTTTCAGGTCACTCCGGAAACGAAAAAAATGGTGATGGAGAATATCTGTTTTTTATTGAATCAGCTTATACACTGCAGCGCTTATGATAATATCGTTTTCTGTTGGGTGATGCACGAGCAGTCGATCATAGACGGGCTGCTGTCAAAGCTCGACGCAGACGAATGTACGGTACATTGTATCTCACTGATTTGCCAGGAGGCGTCCCTGCGGAAAAGGCTGGAGAGAGACGTGGAGGCCGGGATCCGCTCAGGGGAGATTATTGAGAGAAGCATCGGACGGCTTTGTCTCTATGGAGGGCTTGAGACAGAGAAGATCGATGTCTCGGGTCTTACGCCGGAGCAGACGGCGGAGGAGATTTTGAAGAATCACTCATAAGGAAAAAATTTTCTTGCCGGAGCGGTATTGCTTCTCCTTTTGCATTTACTATATTATGATACAGGGATATAATGTATATATATTTATCAGCCGGGCGGCGGTTTTCGCGGATGTTTTGTGTATGGAAACGGCGGCATATGGGCAGTAATGGTATCATAAAAAAGAAGGAGACTTGATTATGTGGATGATATTTGCGTTACTTTCGGCAGTATTCGCGGCGCTGACATCTATTCTGGCAAAGGTTGGAATCGAAGGGGTGAATTCCAATCTTGCCACAGCGATCAGGACGGTGGTGGTGGTTATCATGGCGTGGGGCATGGTATTTCTGACGAACACCCAAAACGGCATCGCGCAGATCAGTAAAAAAAGCTGGGTTTTTCTGATTCTGTCCGGGCTGGCGACAGGAGCGTCATGGCTTTGCTATTACCGCGCGCTGCAGTTGGGCGACGCCTCCAAGGTGGTGCCCATTGACAAGCTCAGCGTCGTCATAACATTGATACTGGCTTTTGTGTTCCTGCACGAGGAATTTACGGCGAAATCTCTTGCCGGCTGCGTCCTGATCACGATGGGAACCCTGGTGATGGTTCTGTAAAAGCAGAAAAATACCGGATCAGAGAAAAGGAGAAGCTATGAGTAATGATAAAATATATAAAATGGAATTTTCTAAGATTTATCCCCTGCTTGTAAATAAAGCTGTCAGAAAGGGAAGGGCGAAAGAAGAGGTAGATGAAATCATCTGCTGGCTTACCGGATACAGCCAGGCGGAGCTTGAAAAAATAAGCAGAAGCAGCGTTACCTATGAAGATTTTTTTCGCGGCGCTCCGGAGATGAATGAAAGCCGAAAGCTGATAAAAGGAGTAGTATGTAAGGTACGGGTTGAAAATATTGAGGACCCTCTTATGAGAGATATCCGTTATCTGGATAAGCTGGTGGATGAGCTGGCAAAAGGAAAGAGTATGGATAAGATTCTGAGGAAACAGCCTTGAAGAAATGAATGATTTTTATGGAAAACCGTAAAATATTACCAGAATACAAAAGGATTTCAACTTGACAGAAAAAATCTGCGATAGTATGATTTTTACAGAAGCAATATCTGTATTGCGTTACGGAACAGAAAAGACGAAAAGAAAAATATCTTGAACGATTTTGTTTGGGATATTTTGTTTTTATACACCTGATCAAGAGGAAAATTTCTGAAAGAGAGGATAAACAGATGGCAAATGATCATGGAGAACAGATAAGAATCGTACAGGAAACAGTGGCAGGCAAGGAAATCACCTTTGCCCATGTAATGGGCGGCCCGTCTCCGATCATATACCAGAAGCTTGGCCTGAACCCCGAGGTAGATTACCGGTCGTCGGCCATAGGGATTATGAATATGACTCCTCCCGAATCGGCCGTGATCGCGTCGGACATCGCGGTGAAGAGCGGGAACGTTTATCTGGGATTCGCGGACAGGTTTACAGGAACCCTGATCATCACAGGCGAAATTTCGGACGTCACGTCAGCTCTTACTGAGATCGTGAACTATTTCCGGGATTCTCTTGGATATGTGGTCTGCAATATTACAAAAAGATAGGAAGTGCGCGCATGGCTCGAATGACGAAGGAGGAACTTCTGGAAAAGCTGTTCCACGATGACTATGAACACCTCAAAGGGAAAAAGCTCCGTATGACCCGGGTCCGTGTACCGGGCAAGGAGGTCTGCCTGGCGCATATATTAACGCCGTCGGAGGAACGTATCTATCAGAATCTGGCTTTGCATATAGGCGTACATGAAGGGGAGGATCACAGAGGAGAATCTATAGGGATGCTCCGCTTTACACCCTGGGAGGCAGTTGTGGTAGCGGCGGACGTGGCGGTGAAGAGCGCCCATGTGCAGATCGGCTTTATGGATCGTTTCTGCGGCTCCCTGATTCTTACCGGGGGACTGGCCCAGGTGGAGGCCGCGGTGGAGGAAGTGGTTCGCTTTTTTGCTGATACATTAGATTTTAAGACCTGTGAAATTCACAAAAGCTGAGGAAGCGGCCAAAGTAAGGTGACAAGATGAAAAAAATATTTCTCATGGGAAGAAGCGAAGCTGGAAAGACCTCTCTGACTCAGGCTTTGAAGGGAGAGGAGCTTCATTATATAAAAACCCAATATACGAATACGGCGGACGATACCATTGACTCGCCCGGCGAATACGCGGAATCCAAGCGGTTCAGCGTAGGGCTGGCCTGTTTTTCCTTCGAGGCGGACGTGGTGGCCATTGTCCAGGCGGCGGACGAGCCGTTTAATCTTTTTGGAGACAGCAGCCGCGCTTTTATACAGCGCCCGCTGATCGGAATTATCACAAAAACCGATTCCCCTTACGCGAATATCCCCATGGTCAGGCAATGGCTGATCAACGCGGGCTGTGAGAGGATCTTTCTGGTGAATAATGTGACCAGAGAGGGGATTGACGAGCTGCTGGATTATCTGAAGGAGGATCTGCCGACGCTTACTCTTGAACAGGCGAAATTTAAACAGAAACTTGGACTGAACGAGTGGGATCCACTGCCGGAAGGCGTGGAATATCCGGAAGAGATTTTGTAGCAGTCGGTGAAAATATAACATATAATAAGACAGCCATTGAAACAAGCATCTGCTCATTATGACAGGTGCTTGTTTCATTTTACAGGAAAATCTCAGCTTCCTGGGATCTTGTTTTCATATATCTCTCATCAAAATCCGGAGCGCTTAAAGGGCGGCTGTACAGATAGCCCTGGCCGGCGCCGCAGCCGATAGCCCGCAGCAGCTCTTCATCCTCCTTGGTCTCCACGCCTTCGGCCAGCGTGGAAATGCCAAGCCGTCCGGCCAGACGGACGATTTCCTCCATGATCAGTTTCACCCGGCCCTGTTCCTGCCCGGCGGCGTTGATCAGGAAGTCTCTGTCCAGCTTAACCTCGTCAATTTTCAGGTTCCCAAGTATGTTCAGGGAAGAATATCCGCTTCCAAAATCATCCAGGGAGATCCGGAATCCAAGCTTCTGAAGCTGGATGATCTTTGTATTCAGCTCATCGATATTATCAAGAGCCAGTCCCTCCAGGATTTCCAGAGTGATATAGCGGGCGGGAATCCTGTATTTTTTAAGAAGCTGTGTAAGCTTCTGCACATAAGCTCCCTCAAAAAACAGCAGCCTGGACTGATTTACAGAGATGGGAACAGGCTCCATCCCATTGTCTATCCAGAAGCGGATCTGGCGGCACGCGCGCTCGACCATATAAAGATCCAGACTTATACAGAAACCGTTCATTTCAAACAGAGGAATAAACTGATTGGGAAAGATCATCTTTCCGGATCCGGTCTGCCAGCGCACAAGCGCCTCCGCGCCGTTCAGAGCGCCGTTTCTGAGATCCATTTTTGGCTGCAGAAACAGTTTGAATTCCCCGTTCTGCAGAGCGCTGTGCATGTGGCTTTCGATATAATTCTCCAGCTCCTCCTGCTTGTGCAGCTCCGTATCAAAAAACCAGACAGTGCTGCTGTGGCCTCCCTTTGCTTTGTCCAGGGCAAAATGGATCCTGGTAAGCATACTTTCCGCCTCAGCCGCGGGATCGTCACTGATCGAGGATATCGTGACTCCGCAGTAAACGGCAAGCTGGTAATCGGTGCTGCTGAATAAAGAAATTTCTTCCACTTCTTTGATGAAGGCCTTCAGGCGACGGCGGATGACAGCCGTATCGGTTTCTCTGAAAAAGAGGTAGAACCGGTCCTCGGCATCATGACAGAGAAACTCGCCGGGCTCCATATGTTTATTCGCAATCTCCTTGATCTCACAAAGAAGCTGATCCGCCTTTTCTTTGCCGAATATCTCTATGAGAAAAGGAAAGTGGCGGATAGTGAGCGCAGTGATGCTTCCCTGACTTGTCTTCAGTGTTTCTGTCAGCCGCTGACGGAAACGGGACATATTTTCCGCTCCGGTGAGTGGATCGTAATAGGCCAGATGCAGCAGCTCCTGGCTGTAGCTGCGCAGAATACGGAAGCTGTATATCATCAGCAGGACAATAAGAAGGACTGTGGCTGCAAACATGATCTGCGCTACCCGCGTGGAGCTTCCGGGGCCGGCGGCTAATCCTTCTCCTGTATTGACGCAGAACAGATACCAGTCGTTCAGACCTATCGGCTCCAGCAGGAAAGGATATGTCCTTCCTTCATAGGAAAAGGTGGAAAAGATCCTCTTCTGATTTTTCATGGCTTGGCGTACTTCATTTGTGGACGCTTCCGACAGGTAAGGCCCCTCAAAGATAGAAGAAGTTGCATTCTGGATCACAGTTTTGGAAGAATAGATCAGGAAGTCTCCGCGGGAGTCGATCAGATGAATATAACCGCCTCCGCCCAGCACGGTGTCTCCGGACAGAATGTCAGAGAAAATTTCAATCTGGTCCGTAGCGGCAAGGGCTCCTGTTATCTGGCCGCCCTCGTAAACCGGTACGCTGTACGCGAATACACGGCGATTGGTGATTGTGCTTTCGAACAGTTTCGAGACAGTGGTTTCTCCGGCCAGCGCCCTTTCGATACCTTCCTGTCCCTCGGCGGAAAGCTCCGAAAGCTCCGCGTTGGACAGAGGCGTTTCTCCCTCGTTGGAAATAACGCCGCGGCGGTTCTGATCATAATAGGCCATAGTAACAAAGTCATTATATTTCTGTGTCTGCGACAGCCGTTCTGCCAGCAGCTCCCGGTCCGAGCTGCCTTCACTGCCAAGAAATACAGACAGCGTTGACAGCGTCTGGAAGTCTGCCCGGAGCTGCTTCAGGATTCTGGATTTATATTCTTCGGCTTCAATGATCACCTGTTCTCTGAGAAGCTGGTTCCTTGTATTTTCAAGATAAGCGGAAAATACTCCTCCGCATATAAGAAACAGCAGGCTGATGCAGATTACCGCGGCGGCAGCCTTTTTCAGACGTTTTCTCAGTTTCTCTTCAATCATACGGTACCCCTTAGTTTTTTTCTAGCGTTTTATTGTATTCTGCGCAGTAAATCCGCCTTTATCCCGGGTGGACAAAGATCATGTAAAATATATCATGTCAAAAGAAAAAATGCAATTAAAGAGTTAATATTGACTAATTTAATCCAGAATTGATATAATGTATCTGAAACGCAAAATAATACAAAAATCACAGAGCGCAAGGCGCGGCAGACGCGAAGCGGCTGGATTTTCGAGTATATTGTAAAACACACCAACACACAAAGGAGGACCAGAAAATGAACGAATGTTATGGATGTTCCACATGTAAGAGCGCAGACAAGCCCCTGGAAAATTATATTGCCGGCCTGCCTATGGAGACCTCTCACCACAGGGTAGAGGGACAGAGCACCAAATGCGGTTTCGGCCTGCAGGGAGTCTGCTGCCGTCTTTGCTCCAACGGCCCCTGCCGTATCACGCCAAAGGCGCCCAGAGGAATCTGCGGAGCAACCGCGGATGTGATCGTCGCGAGAAACTTTTTGAGAGCAGTGGCGTCCGGCTCCGGATGCTATATCCATATTGTGGAAAACACCGCTCTCAACGTACTGAAAACCGCCAGGGCGAAAGGTGAGATCAAGGGCCTCAACGCTCTGAACCATCTGGCGGAGGTTTTTGGCGTTGAAGCGGAGGATCAATATGAGAAGGCAGAGCAGGTTGCGCAGAAGGTGCTGGACGACCTGTATAAACCGGAATATGAGAAAATGGAGCTGGTGGAAAAGCTGGCCTACGCGCCCCGCTTTGAAAAATGGAAGGAGCTTGGTATTCTTCCCGGCGGCGCCAAAGGTGAGGTATTCCACGGCGTTGTGAAATGCTCCACGAATCTGAATTCCGACCCTGTTGATATGTACACAGACTGTCTGAAGCTTGGTATTTCCACAGGACTTTACGGGCTGACCCTTACAAACCTTCTGAATGACGTGCTGTTGGGTGAGCCGGAGCTTCGTATGGCTCCCGTGGGACTCAGAGTCGTGGATCCGGACTATATCAATATCATGATCACCGGACATCAGCATACGATTTTTGTGGATCTTCAGGAAAGACTGAGAAGCGAGGAGGCGACGGCCAAGGCGAAAGCGGCGGGAGCCAAGGGCTTCAAGCTGGTAGGCTGCACCTGCGTGGGACAGGATCTTCAGCTTCGCGGCGCCCATTATACGGATATTTTTGAAGGCCACGCGGGAAACAACTATACCAGCGAGGCGGTTCTGGCTACAGGCGCCATTGACGCGGTTTTGTCCGAATTTAACTGCACTCTTCCGGGGATCGAGCCCATCTGCGATGAGCTGAAGATCAAGCAGATCTGTCTGGACGACGTGGCGAAAAAGGCCAACGCGGAGCTGAAGCCCTTTGTATTTGAAAACAGAGAGCAGCAGAGTATGGAAATTATCGATGAGATCGTGGAGGCCTACAAGGAGAGAAGAGGCAGCGTTCCCATGAATCTTTTCCCGGAGCACGGAAATGACGATACTCTTACAGGCGTCAGCGAAGGTTCTCTCAAAAAATTCCTGGGAGATTCCTGGAAGCCGCTGATCGATCTTCTGGTATCCGGAGACATCAAGGGCATCGCGGGCGTAGTAGGATGCTCCAACCTGACGGCAGGGGGACATGACGTTCTTTCCGTGGAGCTTACAAAGGAACTGATCGCCAGGGATATCCTCGTCCTCACGGCAGGATGTTCCTCAGGAGGAATCGAAAACTGCGGTCTGATGGAGCCCAAGGCGGCGGAGCTTGCAGGACCGAAGCTCCGCGCGGTCTGCGAGAAGCTGGGAATTCCGCCTGTGCTGAATTTCGGTCCCTGCCTGGCGATCGGACGCCTGGAGATCGTGGCTACAGAGCTTGCGAAGGAGGTGGGCGTGGATCTTCCTCAGCTTCCTCTGGTTCTTTCCGCGGCGCAGTGGCTTGAGGAGCAGGCTCTGGCGGACGGATGCTTCGGTCTGGCCCTGGGACTTCCCCTGCATCTGGGACTGCCGCCCTTTGTGACAGGAAGCAAGCTGGCTGTGAAGCTTCTGACTGAGGATATGAAGCAGCTTACCGGCGGTCAGGTGATCATCAACGGAGACGCCAAAGAAAGCGCCGATATTTTGGAGAAGATCATTATGGAAAAACGTGAGGGGCTGAATATCTGATAAGGGGGCGTGACCATGAAAAGAATTATCATTGACGCGGAGAAATGCGACGGCTGCAAAAGCTGCAGTCTGGCATGTATGCAGGCCCACAGGAAGGATACGGGCGATATTTATACGCTGGATCTTGCGGATCCCGCAAATGAAAGCCGCAACTTTATTTATAAGACGGCGGACGGCTACAGACCGGTTTTCTGCCGCCACTGCGACGAGCCGGAATGTGTTCTTTCCTGCATGAGCGGAGCGCTGAGCAAAAGCCCCGAGGACGGTCATGTATATTATGACAAGGAAAAATGCGGTTCCTGTTTTATGTGCGTGATGAACTGTCCCTACGGCGTGCTGAAGCCGGATGATGAAACCCGCAGCATTGTGATAAAATGTGATTTCTGTAAGGAACTGGGCGGCGAGCCGAGCTGTGTGAAGGCATGTCCCAAGCAGGCGATCTATGTGGAGGAGGTGTGACGAAGATGAAATATGTGATTATCGGAATCGGAGCGGCGGGAATGACCGCCGCCAGGACTCTTCGGGAGCTGGCTCCCCAGGATGAGATCGTCATGCTCTCCGTGGATGAAAAGCCTCATTCCCGCTGTATGCTGCATAAGTATTTAAGCCATGAGCGGGACGCGGAAGGCCTGAATTTTGTTCCGGCGGATTTTTTTGAGAAAAACAATATCTGGCAGATTCCCGGACAGAGAGCGGTCAGGCTGGACGCCGGGGCAAAAAAGGTGTACTACGGAGCGGAGGGCTATGCCTGCGAGTATGATAAGCTTTTGATCGCCACGGGAGCGGAGAGCTTTATTCCTCCAGTGGGAGATCTGAGGAACGCTCCAAACGTTTTCGGTCTTCGTCATCTGAGCGACGCCAGAGCTATTGACGAGAGAGCGCGGAATTCGGAAAATATCGTGATCATCGGCTCCGGTCTGGTGGGACTGGACGCGGCTTACGGTCTTCTGGAGCAGAAAAAGAAGATCACCATTGTGGAAATGGCGGAGCGTATTCTTCCCATCCAGCTTGACGAGAGGGGCGCGGCGGAATACCAGAAGCGTTTTGAAGAGGCAGGCTGCCGTTTCTGTCTGGGAAGAAAAGGGGCCGATACTGTTTCCAACGAAAAAGGCGAGATCACTCATGTGGTTCTCGACAATGGAGAGAAGCTGGCGTGCGATATGGTGATCGTGGCGGCAGGCGTGCGAAGCGCCGTGGCAGGCTTCGAGGACAGCGGTCTTGTCATTGACAGAGGGATCCAGGTGGACGGTTATATGCAGACCTCCCTGCCGGATGTGTATGCGGCGGGAGACGTAACAGGCCTGTCCGGTATCTGGCCCAACGCGCAGAAGCAGGGAAGGATCGCCGCTCAGAATATGGTCCTCGGGAACAGGTTCATGTATGTGGATCGTTTCGCGGCGAAAAATACCATTAACTTTTTCGGCCTGGTATCTCTGTGCGTAGGCGCGCTGAACCCGGAGGAGGGAGATCATGTGATCGTCCGGGAGAGTAAAAACCAGTACGAGAGGGCGATCTTCAGAAACCACCGTCTGGCGGGATTCCTCCAGCAGGGAGATATTTCCCACGACGGTATCTATCAGTATCTGATCAAAAATGAGATCGATCTTACCGGGCGGGAGGAAGAAATCTTTTCCCTGAGCTTTGCTGATTTTTACGGCGTGAAGGAAAACGGGGAATATATTTATTCCGTATAAGAAAGAAAAAAACTCCTCCGTGCAGAGTACAGACGTATTCCGCACGGGGAGTTTTTTGCTTTGAAATGCAAGAAGTACCGAAAAAAGAATTTTTCTGCACTTGAGTGCACAAACTTGAATAAACAAAAAGTTTGTGCTATCTTATAAAAACAAGGAAGAGCAGGAAATGATCGATTCCCATGAACTCAAAAACATATTCCACGGTTGTTATACGGGATATTTTGGAACGTGAAAGCCGCAGGGGTCAGAAGCGTATCACGGATCCAATCCTGCTGCGCAAGATCATCCTGTTTTTGGCAGATAATATCGGAAGCAGTGTTTCTGTTTCCTCTATCGGCAACATATTGGTGAATGAGGGACTCTTGGAAGACGGAAAGCGCAGAGGTATACCTAGCACACATACAGTCCAGACATATGTAAATGCACTTTTGGAGTCCTATTTTTTATGATATCAAACGATTTGATATTAAGGGAAAGGAGTATCTGAGGACACTCGGGAAATATTATATCGTAGATATTGGTCTGAGGAACTGCCTATTAGGATTTCGTGATCGCGACAGCGGTCATGCGATAGAAAATGTAGTTTATTTTGAGCTTTTGCGCCGCGGGTATGATGTTGCCATTGGTAAGGTAGACAATAGCGAGGTTGATTTCATCGCCGCCAAAATGGACGATAAGCTGTATGTGCAGGTGACGGAGTCTATGATCAGCGAGGATACGCGAAGCAGGGAGCTGGCGCCGCTTCAGAAGATCGGCGACAATTATGAAAAAATTGTATTGTCGCTGGATGTGGGGCTGGATTCCTCGTATGAGGGGATCAAATCTATTAGCCTTATCGACTGGCTTATTGAAGAGTAAAAAGAGCTGTTTAAGTTTTTCACATAGAGAAAAGAGGAGGATGAAGGTGTATACCATCGGGCAAATTTCCGAGATGTTTCAGATTCCCATATCTACTCTTCGTTATTATGACAAGGAGGGGCTGTTTCCAGGGCTGCAGAGAAGCGGCGGCGCGCGCAGATTCGGGGAAAGAGAGATCGAGACGCTGAGAGTGATCGACTGCCTGAAAAGATCAGGCCTGGAGATCAGGGAGATTAAAGAATTTATAGAATGGTGCGCCCAGGGAAGCGGCACCTACCCGAAAAGGCGGGATCTCTTTATCCGTCAGGAGGAAGTAGTAAAGGAAGAAATGCGTAAGCTGGAGAAGGTTCTGGCGATGATCCGGTACAAGAGGTGGTATTATGAGGAAGCCATAAAGGACGGAAATGAAGAACGGGTGAAAGCAATGAGCCCCGATCGTCTGCCGGAGGAGATGAAAAAGCAAAATCCGGAAATTGTGATCATTGGGGCGGCTATCCTGGATGTGCTGGTACGTCCGGCGGGGGAGGAGGTGTTTCATACTGGCTCCTCTCCGGCGGAGGAAATCCGTCTGTCAACAGGCGGGGACGCTCTGAACGAAGCGACGGTTCTGGCCGGGCTTGGCAGAAGAGTTCTGCTTGAAACGGTGACCGGTCCGGATAAGGCCGGGGAATTTATTACGGAGCACTGCCGGGAGAGGGGAATCCTCCTTCCGGAGGACTGCGTACGGGAGCATACTCCAACCGGGATCAACGCGGTTCTGGTAAGCCGGGACGGCTCCAGGCATTTCCTGACCAATCCTTCGGGAACCCTGCGCAGTCTTACTCTGGAGGATATTCATATGCCTTTTCCGAAAAGTGCGGCAATCCTTTGTTTTGCCAGTATCTTTGTGTTCCCGGAGATCGGGCCCCGGGAACTGGAAATGATTTTTCGGAAGGCCAAAGAGCAGGGGATGACGGTATGCGCCGATATGACAAAGCGCAAGAACAACGAAAGTGTGCGGGACCTTGCGCCGGCGTTCCGTTTTGTGGACTATCTGCTCCCCAATGACGAGGAGGCCATGCTCCTTACCGGAGAGAACACCGTGGAAAAAGCGGCGGAGGCTTTGCGGGCTGCCGGGGTGAAAAATGTGGTGATCAAATGCGGCGGAAGGGGCTGTTATCTGGACAGTGAGGAAGAGCGCTTATGGATACCGGCGGAAAAAAATGTAAAATGTCTGGATACCACAGGCGCGGGCGACAGCTTCACGGCAGGCTTCCTTCACGCTCTCTGCGCGAAGAAAAGTCTGCGGGAATGTGCGGCATACGGCAATCTGTGCGGCGCGAAGGCAGTGGCGTCGGTGGGAGCCACGGAGTGGCTGGACTCGGAGATAGGGGCCTGTTAAGCGAGAAGCTTAACAGGCCCCTATCTTCTTCATAAATACTTTCATATCCTGCTCAAGTTGCCTTATCCTTTTTGGGGATCCGGATCATCGGTAAGCATCAGCATAGAACTGTCGATAATTATTTCTTCAGTCGGTTTCAGAAGATCAGTCAAATCATGCTGTCGTCCTATGTTAGTAACGTCAATTTTATTGACACATATCCCAATCCATGGAAATTCATAACTTAATTCCTCCATCAGGTCATAAATATCGGCCGTCGATAGTTTTTCATCTGATATATAACCGGAACCCTGCCGATGGGAAAAACTATGTCGTTTGAAGAATCGCCGCAAATCCTTATATGCTTTCCGGTAATTGGATCCGGGATAATGCTTTTCTAATTGATGGGTATCCAAATCAAAATTCAATGCTTTAAAATATTTTCTCTCCAAAAACTTAGATCCTTATTACTGGCTTTGTACGGTAATGAGTTAAAAGATCTTCTTCATTAAAATCATCAGGGCTGTCAGAATCATCACTGTCACAAAGACGCCATACCGCTACATTATCCATGAACCAGTTTTGACGTTTTAATGTGTTGACTACTTTACCAAACAGGCCGAAATCTTTTGATCTGCCGCAGTCGCGGTATACCAGTGCGCCGGAACTGTCTTCCATACGGGGAAGGCCCACTGTTTGGAATGTATGGTTAAGCGTATGATAAATACTATCCAGATGATATTTCTTTTCGGCAGTAATCTTTTCATCATTCATGCGGATAATCATTTTCAGCATCAGTATGTCTCCCTTCTTAATGGACATTATAACATTATGGAGCAGCTTCTACAATCTTTAGGCATAAGATTTTTCATATCCGTATGTACTGCCGTTACAGTTCACTCCCGGCATTTTCACTCGCTGAAAATGCACGGGCCAGTACGAAAAATGACCAAAGAATCCAGCCCCTCGCCGTAGGCGACTTAAAATGGGCTGGATTCAGTTACAGTTCACGCATGGCGT